>JAJTGR010000059.1 GCA_021299375.1 Gemmatimonadota bacterium | reverse complement strand
CGCCTGTTCATCACCGGAGACCATCGGCTCGCGCATGCGCATACGGGTCGTCACCGGCTCATCGTCATCGCGCAGCCAAACGGCGAGGTCGACGAACCGGTCGTCCGACCGTTCCGGCGCCGGCGGTGGCGGTGGGGGGGCTGCGGCCCCCAGGGCCGAGCGCGCCCGGTCGTCATGCGGGTCGATCTCGAGCACCCGGGCGTACACGGCCCGCGCCTTTACGTCCTCTCCCATACGGACCAGCACATCGGCCAGATCGAGATAGGCCTCCCGGAGACGCTGCGCGTCCTTCACCCGCACGGCGAGTTCGACGCGCTTCTGGTGATAGGGAATCAAGTCGGGACTGACACGCACCAGTTCATCGGCGATGTCCGACGCCGCCCCGAGTTCGCCCGCGCTGATCAGTCCTTGCTGTGCGGTCTCGAGTTCCGACAGCGCCGCCTCACGTTCCCCCGCCTCGAACAGCGCCTCGGCGAGACGCCGACGCAGCAACCAGTTCTGGGGCATACGCGTGACCGCCGCCCGCAGCGAGTCCCGACGCGAGGCCGCGACGTTTCCCGCCTCGACGGCCACCGCGGCAATCGGCAGCACGGGGGTGGACAGCACGGGACGCCCGTCATCGTTCGCAGCGGTGTGGGCGCCGTCGGCCTCGGCCCCGGTTTCGAGACGAGCCGCCGAGCCGGCGTCCCGTGCCACGCCATCCCACGCCGCATCGAGTGCCGTGGGGAGCAGGTCCGCCTGCTCGGCGTACCCCGCCAACGCCGCCAGTGGCACCGCATCACCCGCGGATGCCTCCACGCCCACGGCGAAGCCCGCCAGCCCCGCGTCGACGAATGCGTCCTCGAGCAGGAGTGGCGGCAGTTCGCCCGGGAGGATGAAATCGTGGGGATCGAGGCGAAATGGCGGACGCACGCCCTGCTGCGGCACCCCGGCAGAATCCAGCTGTTCGCTGTCGCCACGCTGTGCTCGCTCCGCCTCAGACCGCGCAACGAAGGCGGCCCCGGCGGCGATGGCCGAATCGAGTTCCGGCAGCGACGACAGCTCCATCGGTTCGAGCTCGATCAGCCGGCTGTCAATCGGGGTTGGTCGCCGCCCCCCCTGCGCCCCCACGAACGGCGGCGTCTCGATTTCAACGAACTCGGCGATGCCGCGCGGATTGGCAGCGTCCGAAAAGCCCTCGAGCATGTCGTCCGCGAGGGCCACCGGAGAATCGACCGCTTCCGGTGGAATGATCCACGCGAAGCTGGACGTCGCGACCTCCTCGCCGGCGCCGGCCGATGAGACCGCCAGTTCCTCGGCGGTGACGCCCTCGAGGGACCCGATGTCGGTGCCTTCGAAGGCCCCATTGACCGGCAGCCCTTCTCGCGGCGCCTTCGAGGCAGTCTCCGCCGTGACGTCGACGTCGGCACCACCCGCAGGCGCCGACTCGAGAGACGACAGATCGAGGATGGCCGCAGGCGCTGCCGCGCGCTCGGTGCCGTGCGCCTCGTCCCCACCCGATGTCGCAGGGGGGACGCGGCGCCCGGCGCCATCGAGGCCGTCGAAGCTTGGCACGTCGTCGACCACGAGGAACGGCAGGTCGATGACCGGCCCCGCGACCTCGGGGGGCAGCGTCACCAAGTCCGAGGCCGGCGAGTGGGGCGCGTGGCCTCCGGTGGGCGGCGGCGCGGCGGGCGACGCGGGCGCCACGTGTCCCGACACCACCGGTACCGCCGGAGGGGTTGGGACACGTGGCGCCCGCGCCGGCGTCCGACGTGTGGCGTCGCCGTACTCGACATCGAGGAAGACCAGATCCTGCGACTTCTGGTCGCGCTGGGCCGGCGCCGCCGACGCGTCCACGACCGCCTCCACCGGCCGAGCCGGCGTGCGACGTCGTGGCAGCACAATGCCGGCCCGGGCAGCGTTCTCTTCGACCAGTGCCCGCACTTCCGTGAGTTCCGGCATGAGGTCGGCCACCTCGGCCAGCGCCCGCATGCCCTCGTCGACCCGCCCATCCTGCTGCATCCGGGTCGCGTACTCGAGGAAATTGCGCGTGGCGTCGCCCCGCAGCCCCTTGCGCGCGCAGATGCGGCCCAACGTGAAGTAGACGTTGGCGCGCCCGGGCGCGTTGCGCAGAATCTTGTTGCAGAGAGCGATCGCGTTGTTGAACAGGCCGGAGGTCGCGTAGTGCTCGACGGCGCGCTCGTAGTACGTGATCGCGTCCGGCACCCGCCCTTGCCGCAGGGCGAGGTCGCCCACCTTGTTGAACAGGGTGACGTCCACATCCTCGCCCGCCGCCTCGCTCTCTTCGATGGCCTTCACGTACGAGGCGATGGCGCGGTCGATCTGCTTCAGCTGCTCGAACTCAGCCGCCTTCTTTCGGTGCTTCGCGGCGTTGGACATGCGTTCGAGGCCGACTCCGTTGGACGGTGATCAGGACAAGTTAGCAGACGCGGGAACGCTCGGGCAGTACACGGTATCCGAACGAACGATCCTACCCGTCAGCGACGTTGGTGACAAGCGCGCCCGCTGGCCCATGATCCGATACACAGACGCTCCCCGAACCAGTAAGGCAACGCCCGGTAGTCCTCGACCGCATGCACGGCGACATCCGCCCGGAACCCCGGCGTGAGTTGCCCCGTCCGGCCCGCGAGTCCCAATGCCGCGGCCCCGTTCACGGTGCAGGCCAGCCACGCCTCGGCGGCCGATAGCCGGAGCACACTCACCGCCAGGGTCAGTACGAGGGGGAAGGCCTGCAGCGGCGACGTCCCCGGGTTGAAGTCACTGGCAAGAGCGATGGCCGCCCCCGCGTCAACGAGGGACCGGGCCGGCGCCTGATGGCCGGTCCCCAGGAAGAGCATGGTGGCCGGAAGCAGGGTGGCTACGGTCGATGAGGCTGCCAGCGCCCGCACCCCGTCCGGGGAAATCGCCGCGAGATGATCCGCGCTGACCGCCTCCAGTTCGGCCGCGAGCACGGCCCCGCCACCATCGCGGAGCTCATCGGCATGCAGCTTCGGGATGAGCCCATGGGCCCGTCCCTCATGGAGCAGGCGGCGCGACTCGGCGATCCCGAACACGCCAGGCTCGCAGAAGACATCGGCGAACCGCGCCAGCTGCTCCGCCGCCACCTGCGGGTAGATCTCGTCGCAGATCACGTCAAGCCATTCGCGACGTCCGGCCGGCCGGTCGCGGAACTCCACCGGTACCTCATGCGCGGCCATGCAGGTGGCCACCACATTCAGCGGCCCCTGCTCCGCCAGCCGGCGGACCACGCGCAAGGCGCGTAGCTCGTCCGGCACCGACAGGCCATACCCCGACTTGATCTCGAGCGTGGTCACGCCCCCCGCTGCGAGGCGCGCCAAGCGTGGCCCGGCCAAGGCCAGGAGTTCGTCGTCCGTGCGCGCGCGAAAGTCGCGCACCGACGCATGAATGCCCCCGCCCTGGCGGGCGATCTCGAGATACGGGACGCCCGTCGCGCGCAGTTCGTGCTCGGCGTAGCGTCCGGCACCGAACACCGCGTGGGTATGCGAATCAACGAAGCCGGGTGCGAGCAGGCCGCGCGCGCAGTCGAACTCCGGCGCGCCGGGGAACTGCCGACGCAGCACATCGTCAGGGGCCACCGCCGCGATCGTGTCGCCCTGCATGGCCACGCCGTACCCGGGCGACACGCTCACGTCGGCCAGCTCGGCGCCACGACGGGCGCGCGGCGCGCCGGCGCAGGTGATCGTCTGGGCCGCGTTCACGAGCAGCGTGACCGGACCAGGCGCGGCACCCTCGGGCCCGCCGACCGTCGCCGAGGTCACGCCGTCTCCGCCGGTGTCACGGTGGCCATCACGTCCCGTACGCGCGAGACGAGCCGCAGTGGTGCCTGTGCCTCACCCCGGCAGGCGTAGAAGCAGGCGTTGCAGTTGATCGGCTCATAGCCACGGTACGACTCCCACGGGCCATCCGGCGCGAAGTCGGGGCACCGCCGCACCTGCCCTTGCGGATCGATGTGGATGGTGGTGGCCCCGCTCTGGCACGGCTCGGTCATCTCCCCACGCACGTAGCGCGGGATCTGCTCGAGGTAGTAGTCGGAGTTGGTGATGACCCCGCGCCGGGTGCGCTTGTATGCGAGCAGAGTGGCCACCAGCCGCTCCACGGCCGCCGGGTCGATGTCCTGGAGAAGATGCGCGGCATTGCCGTTCTTGAGGGCGGTGTAGACGGAAAGGTTCACGCCACCGCCCAGCGACGCGGCCTTCTCCACGATGGGCAGGATCTGGTCGACGTTGTCGTTCTTGATGACGGTGTTGAAGCGCACCCCGCCGATCCCCGCCGCCCGCATGCGCGGCACGAGGTCGAGGATCCTGGCCGTCAGCCCCGGGATGCCCCGCGCCGTGTCATGCCGGCCGTCGAGGTAATCGAGCGAGATGTTGAACTGGTCCACACCGGCATCCCACAACGCCCGGGCGCGCTCCAGCGACAGCATCCCGGCGTGCGTGATGAGCTGCACGTAGGTGTAGCGCACCGATTGGCGCACGGCACGTACGATGTCCTCGAGGTCCCGCCGCAGCGTGGGCTCGCCGCCCGTGAACGTGACCAGCATGGGCGAGAAGTGCTTTGCGATCTGCGCGAAGTTTGCCCATTCCCGCTGCTTCGCGTCGGCGGGCGTCTGCCAGTAGTCGCAGAAGCCGCAGCGGGCGTTGCAGCGCATGGTGACCTCGAAATTGAGCAGCACCGGGCGACGCCGTGCCCGCAGCCACGCGTACTTGGCGAGGAAGATCGGCACATGATACGGCCGGTACCGACTCGACAGCATCAGCGCTCCCGCATCGGCAGGCGCAGTCCGTGGCGGGCCGCCGTCTCGATGGCGATCTCGTAGCCGGCATCCGCATGGCGGACGACGCCGATGCCGGGGTCATTGGTGAGCACACGTTCGATGCGCCGCCGCATGCGTTCGCTGCCATCGGCGACGATCACCTGACCGGCATGCAACGAGTGGCCGATCCCAACGCCACCGCCATGATGCAATGACACCCAGCTGGCACCGCTTGCGGTATTGAGCAGCGCGTTCAGGATGGCCCAGTCGGCGATGGCGTCACTGCCATCCTTCATCGCTTCGGTCTCACGGAATGGCGAGGCCACGCTGCCGGTGTCGAGGTGATCGCGCCCGATGACGATCGGCGCCGAGACCTCGCCGCGGGCCACGAGCTCGTTGAGGGCAAGGCCGAAGCGCGCGCGCTCCCCCTGCCCCAACCAGCAGATCCGCGCCGGAAGTCCCTGGAAGGCAATGCGGTCCTTCGCCAGCGCGATCCACCGATGCAGCTGTGCATCGCGCGGAAACAGCTCCAGTACCAGATCGTCGGTGCGGGCGATGTCGGCGGGATCGCCTGACAGGGCGACCCAGCGAAATGGGCCCTTGCCCTCGCAGAACAGGGGCCGGATGTACTCGGGCACGAAGCCGGGAATGCGGAACGCATCGTCGAGTCCCGCATCGAAGGCCACGGTGCGGATGTTGTTGCCGTAGTCGAACGCCACGGCACCGCGATCCTGCATGGTGCGCATGGCGCGCACGTGCGCCACCACGCTGGAGGTGGCGCGGCCGAGATAGGCGCCCGGGTCGTTCGTGCGGAGGGCAGCCGCCTCGTCGAGGCTCAGTCCCTGTGGGATGTACCCCACCAGCATGTCGTGGGCGCTCGTCTGGTCGGTGACGATGTCGGGGGTGACACCGCGCCGCACGAGTTCGGGCACGACGTCGGCGGCGTTGCCGAGCAGCGCCACGGAAAGGCCGCGGCCGTTCGCGCGAGCCTCCGCAAGCCATGCGAGGGCTTCGTCGAGCGACGCGGTCTGCCGATCGCAGTAGCGCGTCTCGATACGCTTGGCGATGCGGGTGGGATCGACTTCCACCGCCAGCACAGCGGCGCCATGCATGGCCGCGGCGAGCGGCTGGGCGCCGCCCATGCCACCCAGCCCGGCCGTCACGACCAATCGTCCTTCCAGCGTACCACCGAAGTGCCGGGTCGCCACGGCACCGAATGTCTCGAACGTGCCCTGCACGATGCCCTGACTGCCGATGTAGATCCACGAGCCGGCCGTCATCTGCCCGTACATGGTGAGGCCCAGCTGTTCGAGTCGACGGAACTCCGCCCACGTGGCCCAGCGCCCCACGAGGTTGCTGTTTGCAATCAGCACTCGCGGGGCCTCCTCGTGGGTGCGAAAGACCGCGACCGGTTTGCCGCTCTGCACCAGCATCGTCTCGTCGTCGCCGAGCGTCTCGAGGGTGCGCACGATGGCATCGAAGGCGTCCCACGACCGGGCAGCCCGTCCGGTGCCCCCATACACCACCAGGTCGTCAGGTCGCTCGGCGACCTCCTGGTCGAGGTTGTTCATCAGCATGCGAAGTGCCGCCTCCTGCTCCCACCCACGGCAACGTCGCTGACAGCCGCGCGGTGCCCGGACCGGGCGCGGCCCACTGGTGCTGGTCATATCCTGAGTCGGTACGGGGTGATCATTTGGCCACCGCGGTGGTGAGGGCATCGAACCGACCGCCCGCGAGGGCCTCGGCGAGGCGGGCAATATCCGGCGCCGGTGAGCGATCGCCGGCCGCGGGAGCCACGATCTCGCGCACCATGGCGTGCGCCTGCTCGACCGCCTCGCTGCTGCGCAGCGGACGCCGGAACTCCAGCGCCTCGGCCGCGGTGATGAGTTCGATCGCCAGCACATGACGCACATTCCGCACACTGCGGCGGAGCTTGAGTGCGGCATTCATCGCCATCGGCACCACGTCTTCCTTGTTGCCGTCGGTCGGAATCGAATCGACGCTGGCGGGGTGCGCCAGCATCTTGCAGTCGCTGGCCAGAGCGGCAGCCGTGACCTGCGACATCATGTGCCCCGATTCGAGACCGGGATGGCCGGCCAGGAACGGCGGCAGCCCCTGATTGAAGTCCGGGTGCACGAGCCGGTCGATGCGCCGTTCGCTGATCACGGCGAGATTGGCGCACACGATAGCGAGAAAGTCGCTGGCCATGCCCACCGCCTGTCCATGGAAGTTCCCGCCGCTGAGGAGCTCGCCGGTTGCGAACACGAGTGGGTTGTCGGTAGCGGCGTTGAGTTCACGCTCGATGATATCGCGGGTGAAGCGCAGCGTGTCGAGCGCCGGCCCATGTACCTGCGGCACACAGCGGAGCGCGTAGGCGTCCTGGACGCGCGGGTCACCGTGGCGATGCGATTCCCGCAGCGCACTTCCCTCGAGGAGATGGCGCAGCAGCGCCGCCGAATCGGCCTGTCCACGTTGCCCCCGGGCGTCCTGAATGCGCGAATCGAAGGCGTCCGGCGTGCCGAGCAGCGCCTCGAGGCTCATGGCCGTGGCCACATGGGCTGCGCCCCAGAGGCGCATCAGCTCGGCGCAGGCGAGAGCGGCCACGGCGGTATGGGCCTGGGTGCCGTTGATGAGCGCCAACCCCTCCTTGGCCTCGAGCGTCACCGGCGCCAAGCCGGCCGCCGCCAGCATACGGGAGGCGTCACCGGACTGCGCCCGCCAGCGTGCCGGTCCCTCGCCGATCAGAGCCAGGGCCAGATGGGCCAACGGCGCGAGATCACCGCTGGCCCCTACACTGCCCTGCTCCGGCACCAGGGGCCAGACACCGGCATTGAGCATGGCCAGCAGATGGTCCACGAGCTCGGCGCGCACCCCCGCAAATCCCGAAGCCAGGACGTTGGCGCGAAGCAGCATCATGGCCCGCACCTCGCGTTCGGGCAGCGGATCGCCGACACCGGCCGCGTGACTGCGCACGAGATTTCGCTGCAGCGCCGTGAGTTGATCGGGGGCGATCGTCACCTCCGAGAGCTTCCCGAACCCGGTGTTGATGCCGTAGACCGGCTCACCACGCGCGATGGCACGATGGACGACGGCGCGCGTCGCGGCCATCCGGTTGCGCGCCGCGTCCGATAACCGCACGGCAACCCCACGGTCTGCCACGGCCAGCACATCGGCGATGCGCAGCGTCCGCCCATCGAGCTCCACCACGCATGACTCTCCTGCGCCGTGACGGCGCGTCAGAAACCACTCGACCGGAACGTCTGGCGGTCGTAGTTGAACTTGAGTTCCGGCTGGGCCTTCAACGCGATGAAGAAGTTGAAGGCGAAGTTGCCGTTCGGGGTTTGAGAGAACGAGAACACGGCGTTCCAGTCGTGGAGGGCACGCTGGAGTCCCAGCTGCTGGCTCGAGAAGCGAGCCCGCTCCACGTCGTACTGGGTCGACCACTGGGCCGACCAGTTGCGCGTGATCCCGAACGACATGGTCGCCGTCACGTTCTGCGTGGGCGGTTGGATGAACACCGGGGCGCCAATGGCGCTCTGCCCCGTGGTCAGGCCGGTCGCCGGGGCACTCTGCGCACTGAGAATGCACTGCTCGTAGGCGAACAGCCCCAGTGGCCGTCGGGCTTCGCACAGCGCGGCAGGGTCATTGGTGATCTGGGTGCCCCCGCGCGGCGGTCGTTGGCGGGCCGCATTGTACTGCAGGTTGAGATTCCACCCCTCGCTCGACGAGGGCAGCGCCATCTGCATGCCGCGCATGGCCCCGCCACCGGCAGCATTCATCTGCCGGGTCTGCTGGGCGATGTTCTGCGCGCCGAGACTCCCGCCAGCGGAGTCGGCACTGATCTCGGTATCGCGGCCGAGAAGCCGTCCCAAGAGGCCAAAGATCCCCGACTTGCCGTTGAGCGAGAAGGTGACACCGAACTCCGTGCGATATGGGCTGAACGTCGCCGTGTCCGACAGCGGGTCGCCCTGAAACAGTTCGTACGAGGTGCGAAAGTCGAGTCCGGGCAGCAGGTCGGTACGCCCATTGATGGAAAAGGTGCGATCCGAGAACCCATTGCCGGCACTGTCGGCGCGCACGAAATCGTACGTGAGGGACGAGAAGTTCAGCGACAGAAGCTTGATCTTGCGGGCCGCCTCCGATGTCGAATCGCTGGGCGAGGCCAACTTGGCCTCGAGGTTGGTGGCGAGGTTCAGCGACACACGATTCTGCGCCAGCGCACCGAGATAGCCGACCCGCGTGCGGCCGATCGCCGCGAGGTAGTCGTCGCTCACCTCTTTGGCCGGCGAGTAGCTGTAGCTCAGGCCGGGGGTGATGGAGTGCCGCAGCTTGCTGATCGGCCCGACGCCCGGAATGGTGGCGTAGAGCGTGGGCGAGGCACTCAAAGCGTAGCTGAGGCGCTTGGCCTGCGAAACGAACCTGCCGCCGCTGCGTTCCGTGCGGACGAACAGCCCGCCCTGGTCGACGTTCGCCACCGTGATCGACGGCGACAGGTTCCAGGTGCCCTGGAAGAAGCGCGGAAGATTGAAGGACGTGTTCCAGTCGACGCTGGTTTCGTAGGTGCGGGCGAAAACGCGCGTGATGCGCTGCGACGTGTCGCGCACGCCGACGATTTCGCGTTGCTCGGGGAAGTCGCGAAACTGGTCGTTGACGGTGAAGGAGTTCTGCCACTGGAAATCCCAGAGCTTGATGGGCGTGTCGAACTGGAACTGCATGTTGCGCCGACTCGCGTTGAAGCGGCTGCTGTCGATGCCGCCTCCCGGCCGTGCATTGTACACGAATGGGAATTGCAGCCCCTGGTCGATGCGATTCTGTCCCGACACCGCCAGGCGCAGCGACGGCGTCCACGCCACCCGCCCCGCCTCGAGTGTCCCGGTGGTCACGTTGAGCGACGGGAAGTCCATGTCAACCTGTGAGCGCCCCGGATACTGCACGCGTGATCCGCCCACGTTGATCTGGGCCGGTCCGATCTTGGTCTGGTAGTTGAGCTGCGACCGGATGGTGGCGTTGGCCGCGACCGGATTCACGGTCGTGTTCCGTTGGATTTGAGTGTTCTGCACCCAGTTGAGCCGCGCGGTCAGCTTCGTGTCGCGCGAGAAGTCCTGATTGTGGTTGATCGTCCACGAAGCGTTCGTCGTGCCGTTCCGCAGGGTCATGTACGATGCGGCCACTTCGCCGCTCACGAAGCGATCGAGCCAGCGGTAGCGCAGTTCCGCATTGCCGCGCAGGAACCCGGGGTCCGTCTCGGAGGTGCGGGCGCCGCTGCGCCAGTCGAACGACGCTTCGGCGTTCATGTAATCGCTGATGGCGAAGAAGTAGCCGATGTTCTGGACGCTGCGCCGATACGACGGGCTGTTGCGGAACAACTCGGCCACGCCGAAGTTCGGCGTGAGGATGCCGCTGCGGCGACCGGAGCGTACATCCTGAAAGAAGAACGGGATCCAGAACACGGGCACCTCGCCGATGTACAAGACCCCCGGCCTGGCCACCATCACGTTCTGCGAGACGAACTTCATGTCACGCGTCGTGAAGTGAAAATGCGGCTCCGCGTGATCACAATAGGTGAACGAGCCGTTCTTGGCGAAGACGATATGTCGACCCTGCGCCATCGTGTCACTCACGATGGCGCTGCGCTGCGCACTCAGGAACAGCCGCTGTCCCGATTCGAACGACGTCGCGAACGCACCGGTGACGCCCGAGCGTGTCTCGAGGTCGTACTCGATGCGGCCGTTGGCCACGAAGTCGTCGGCGCCCTGCTGGGTCGGGTCACGGAGCAGCACGGTGTCCCCGAGCGCGACGACCCGCTTGGTGGAGTCGTTGTAGGCGATGGAGTCACCCACCATCATCGTCTCGTCGCGCTGCACGCCGGCGGGTTTGCCCTTGAGCACCAGCTCGCGCGACGATGCATCGAAACGCACGGTGTCACCCTGATACTGGACCTTGCGGTAGCCTTCTCGATCGAGCAACCGCCGCATGATCGAGTCGGGGGCGATCCAGTTGAAGACGCGCTTGTCCTTGCTGAGTTGCACCGTGCTGTCTCGTGTGCCGCCCCCCGCCTGCCCGGACCGTGCCGACGGGCCCGGCCGAGGTGCCCCCCCACGTGGCTGTGCCCCTGCGGCTGGCGCCAGGAGCGCGCTCAGCAACACCGCGGACAGCGCCGCCACCAACCCGACCCGCGCGGCGCGGTGCCGCGAGCCGAGCCCCAACCTCACGCGGCCTCAGCGGCGATACTGCGCTCTCGGTGCCGGACGATCAGCCGCGAGACCGTGATCGACACCTCGTACAAGGCATACAGGGGGATCGTCAGCAGCAGCAGCGAGGTGGGATCACTGCCCGGGGTGATGATGGCCGCGGCAATCAGGCAGCCGACGGCCGCGTGCCGCCGGAACTTGGCCAGGTACTGCGGTTGCACGATGCCCAGTGCGGAAAGCAGCGCAATCACGACCGGCAACTCGAATACCGCCCCGAAGGCCAGGCACATCGAGATGACAAATCCGATGTACTTGTCCACCGTCGGCACCACCTCAACCGCGCCGCTCTGGAAGCTCATGAAGAACGAGAGCGTGACCGGCACCACATACTTGAATGCCAGCGCCATGCCGGCGAGGAACAGGAGTGCCGCACCCACCAGCGCCGGGATGACGACCTTCTTTTCGTGCGTGTAGAGCGCCGGGGAGAGGAACCCCCAGATCTGCCAGATGATCACCGGGGACGCCGCAATGAGCCCCAGGGTGATCGCCGCATCCATGGCGATGTCGAACAAGTCTCCCGGATGGGTGACCATGAGGGGGCGCTTCAGGAATGGCTGGATGGGCTCAGCCAACAGCGCCACGACGTCGACCTGCTTGGAAAAGATGAGCGCGAAGGACACGCCGATCCCCAAGGCCAGCGCGACCGCGACCTTGAACAGACGCCAGCGGAGTTCCTCGAGGTGTTCGAGGAAAGGCATTTCCGCGGGGTTGTGGCCAGCCATGGGTAATCCGTCCTGGAGAAACGCCGCCGCGCGTCAGCGCAGCGTCTTGAGGGTCTCGGCCGCCAGTTCGGCTTCGTCACTGCGCGGATAGCGCGCCACGACCTGCTCGAAGAGCTGCTTCGCCTGCGGGGTATTCCCCTGCTTGAGCAGCAACTGCGCCCGCTTGTACAGGGCCGTCGGCGCCTTGGGCGCGTTCGGATAGGTGCTCACGACGGCGGCGTACGCGGCGTCGGCCGCCGCGGTGTTGTTCTCCTTGGCGAGCGATTCGGCGATCCAGAACTGCGCGTCGGGCGCGTAGTCGGAATCGGGGTACGCGCTGAGCAACTCCTGAAACAGCGTGCGCGCCGTCGCACTGCTGCCCCGCGTGAGCTGATCACGGCCATTGACGAACAGCTGACTTGGCCCTGGCAGCGGTGCCGCCACCGCCGAATCGGGTTTGGCCGGCGCTGCGCCCGGTCGGCCCGGGGGAAGCGCGGCCCCGGGCGTCGTGGCCCCCGGGGCGGCGGGCACGAGGCTCGCCCGCTGTTCCTCCATTTCCTTCCGCAGCCGCGCAATCGTGGCCTGACTCTGCCCCAGCAGGGTCTGCACCTGCAGCAGCTGTTCCCGCACGGCGCGCATCTCGCCGCGCACATCGCCCTGAATGCCCACCGTCCGGGCACTGACCCGCGCCAGCGAATCGCTGGCCACCTGCAGGAGGCGCAGTGTCTGCGTCAGGGCATCCTTCTGGTCCTGCTGGTTGCGTATCAGCTCCGCGCGCAGCGAGGCGATGTCCGTCTGCACGATACGCACATCGCCACGCGTAGCGAAACAGCCCCCCGTGGCCGGCAGGGCCACGAGGGGAACCCACCGCCACACCCGGGCGAACCGCAGGCGCAGCGGCACAATGGAGCCGGCCGGGGTGGCGTGGGACATCACGAGACGGGCTTCAGGTTCTCACCGCCCGACGTGATCTCGAACTCGTCACGACGGTTCTTCGACCACGCCTCCTCACTGGACCCCTGCACCGCCGGGCGCTCGCGGCCGAACGACGCCGTTTCGATGCGCGAGGCATCGATGCCACGGTCGGTGAGGTACCGCTTCGCCGCTTCGGCGCGCCGACGACCGAGCGCGATGTTGTACTCGTCGCTGCCCCGCTCATCGCAGTGGCCGTTGACCTTGATGCGAAGCCCCGGGTTGGCATTCAGGACGGCGATCTTGGCATCGAGCGTCGCGCGGGCGTCGTCGCGGAGCTCGTCGGCGTCGTATTCGAAGTAGATGGTCTCGAGCAGGCGCATGCGCGTGGCCGCGACCTTCTCGTTGTATTCGGGCATGGTGTCACGGGGCGTGGGCGCCGGGGTCGGGCGCGTGGGCGCCGCTTCGACCGGGGCAGTGGCCGGTGTCGGGGCCGGCACGGGCTTCTTCTTGTTGCAGGCGCCAAGGACCAGCGAGGCGGACACCACGACCAGCATCGCACGAGAAGTACGCATCATGTCGAGAACTCCATGAGTGAGGGGGAGTGTTGACCTGCACGACCATCCAGCGGCCACAGCGCGCCGCCGGGTACTGCCACCTACTGCGCAATCAGCCGCGGAGACCACGCGGCCAGTCGGGTTTCGGCGCCACGCGTGAGCTGCCGCGTACGCCCGGTCTCGATATCCACGACCCACAGCTGCCGCACGCCGCTGCGGTTCGACGTCAGCACCAGATGCCGCGAGTCCGGCGCCCACGACGGGTCATCATTGCGGCCATCGTTCGTGACCTGCCGCACGGACTGGTCACGCAGGTTGATCGTCATGATCTGGAAGGTGCCCCCGTTGCGTGACTGAAACGCCACGAGGCGCCCATCGGGCGACCAATCCGGCCCCGCCCGATAGTCGCGATCTCCGAAGGCCGCCGCCGTCAACAGCTCGGCGTTGGTGCCGTCCACATCGCTAATATACACCTCCGGGTGCCCGGAACGGTCGGACATGAACGCGATCCGCTGTCCGTCGGGGCTGAACGTGGGCTGTGCGCTGGCCCGCCCCCGCCCGACGGTAATGCGCTGCGGCGTCCCACCCTCCATTGGCACCGCGTGCAGGTCGGTTCCCGACTCGGAGCCGCGCGCGTACACCAGCATCCGTCCATCGGGCGAGACGGCCGGCGTCGTGTGCTCGATGCCTGGTGCGCTCACGAGTGTGCGCTGGGCCCCCGTGACCAGATCCTTGAACATGATCGGGTTGCGCGAGCCGTCGAGCACGGCGTACACGATGCCCCGCCCGCTCGGCAGCCACTGCGGCGACATGCCGCTCGGGGTCACGGGCATCACATTTTCCCCATCGCTGTCAACTGTCCACACCCGACCGCCGCGCGCAAAGGCGATGCGCGTCTGCGCGATTCCCCGCTGGCCGGTGATCCACTCTTCGACGCCATCGGCCACGCCATGCACCGCGAGCCGCCAGGCGGGAGAAAGAGCCGGCGCCGGCAGCGGGAAGTCCTTGGTATTGCGCACCTTCTTTGTGCCCACCTCATGCAGCGCCACCCGTAACCAGCCCGAGGCGAGCACCGAGGCCTGAACGATGCCATCCACGCCGAGCTTGGCGAAGAGCGGGTAGTTGATGGCCCCGGACGTGGCCGGCGCGCTCGTGGACGACACGACGGTGAAGCGGTCGCTGTAGTCGAAGTCGCGGCTGAGCATCGCCGTGAGCGAATCGCCGCGCGCCCCGGTGATGGGGAGCACGATGAGTGTCGTCTTCGCCCCGGGGCGATACTGCAGCCCGAGGCTCACGCCGCGGTCTTGTGCGGCGACCGATGAAGGGATCATCAGCCCACTCGCCAGCAGCGCGACGGACCGGAAGGCGATGCGCGCGGCACAGCGACCTGTGGCGGACCGACGAGGGGATGAGGCGGGAGCAGGCGGGTTCAGCACACTCAGTTGGGTCGCAACGCGTAGTCGAACGTGAAATAGACCACCAGCACATCGTCCGCCCAGCCGGACGGCAGCGCACCGAAGGAGCGCGTCGCGCCCACGGCTTCGACGGCCCCCATGGCGTCGAGGTCGTACAGGCGGTCACCCGACCGCTTCACGACCTCGATGCCCACGACGGTGCCGTCGCGGCGGATGAGGAACTTGATCTCGGTGACGAGGGCCGCCGAGGTGCGCCGAGGCGACCAGTTGAGGGCGATCTGGCGCACGATGTTCTGCAGGTACCCAGGAAACGGGAACTCGATCCCGGCCGTGCGCACGTTCGCCACGTCGGCGCCTTTCGATCCGACCGCTCCCGCGCCCGACTTGGGTGCACTGGTGCTGCTGCGCGTGCTCGGCGCCGCCGTCTTCGAGCCGGCCTTGCGCGACCGGTCGCTGGAGGGCGTCGCCTTGGGCGAGGGCACCACCTTCTTGGCCGCGGTCTTTGGCGAGACGACCGGCTCCTCCTTCAGCCGCTCGGCACCCGCAACGTCCGGCGCTGCGGTGACGGGTTCGGCAGTCGGCGTCTCCACCCCCGCCTGTCGCGGTCCGGCCTGCCCGACCAGTTCCACCCGATACACCGGAGGGCGAGGCGCGTCGGCCCCTCGCCCGGCCACGAAAACGAGGCTGACGAGCGCGGCATGCACCAGCATCGACGCCGCCACGCCACCGCGCAACGGTCCAGCGGAGGGGGGCTGGGAGCCGGTGTGCCGAGCTGGCCTCACCGCTTCTCCTCCGGTTCCGCCACGAGCCCCACCTCCGTGATGCCGCGCGCCTTCATGGCCGCCACGACCCGCACGACCTGCCCGTACGGCACCCGCTGGTCGGCACTCAAGTACACGCCCCCCCCGCCCTTCTTGTCCGAGAGCGCCTTGATGCTCCCCTCGAACTCCGCAAACGTCAGGCTCGTCTTGTCGACGAAGATCCGCCCATCCTTGTCGAGCGTCACGACCAGCCCGCTCTTGGGCTCCAGCGGCTGGACCTGCGCCGTGGGCAGCGAGATGTCCACGCCGCCCTGCATCATGGGCGCCGTGATCATGAAGATGATCATGAGGAGCATCATGACGTCGATGAGTGAGACGACGTTGATCTCGCCATTCACCCCCATGCGCTCCCCGCGACGTCCCCGTCTCATGCGCTAGATCCGTCCTTCCCGCACCATGAGTGCGATGAGCTCCGAGCCGAAACCCTCGAGGGCGCTGTCGAAGCGGTTGAGGCGGGCGGCGTACACGTTGTAGGCGAAGGCGGCAGGAATGGCGACCGCCAGGGCAGCCGCCGTGGCAATCAGTGCCGTGGCAATACCCGGCGCCACCGCCCCGATGTTCCCCGACCCCTTGGTGGCAATGCCTTCGAAGGCCTGGATCACTCCCAGCACGGTGCCGAACAGGCCGATGAGCGGACTCACGCTGCCGACGGTGGCCAGCCACGGAATGAACCGGCCGAGTTCCTCGCGCTCCTTGCCGGTTTCCGAGTCCAGCACGAGGCGCAGCGCCTCCACCTGCGAGCCGGAGAGGCGCGCCGTGCGGTCGGACGTGGCCCCAAGCGCCGGCTTGGTATCGTTGAGGAACTGCATGGCCCGCGCGAACACCGCCGTGAACGCGCTGGGCCGGGCGCGCTGCGCCATCAGCATGGCATCGTCCATGCCGCGCGCCCGCTCGAACTCGGCGGCAAAGGCATGGCCGTGCTTCTCGGCGACCGCAAAGGCCCGCCACTTCGCGAACATGATGGCCCACGACACGAGCGAGAGCACCATCAGCACGATGAGCACCGCCTTGGTGACGAGGTCGCTCGAGATGATCAACTCGATGATGCCCCGTTCGGCGGCCTCGCCTCCCCGCGTGGACAGCTGCAGGAGGAACAGGGCGGACGACCCGATCACGCGGTCACTCCGCCGCGACGGTCGGCAAAGAAGCGGAACGTGCGCGAGAGCCCCTCGCGGAGCGAGACCGTCGGCCCCCACCCCAGCACGTCGCGCGCCTTCTGTGTCTGCAGGGCCGAGCGGGCCAGCTCGCCGGCGCGCGCTGGTGCGTACGCGATGGGCGCCGTACCGCCCGACACCTCGCGCAGCGTCTCGGCGAGCGCGTTCACCGACGTCTCGACGCCGGTCCCGATGTTGAAGGCGCGCGCATCAAGACGGCCCCGCGGCGGGAGCGCACACGTGGCAGCGGCGAAGTTCGCGCCCGCCACGTCACCGGCATACACGTAGTCGCGGGTTTGTTCGCCATTGCCGAACACTGTCAGCGCGCGCCCGTCCAGCAGGCGATTGCAGAAGATCGCGACCACCCCGGCCTCACCGTGCGGATCCTGGCGCGGACCGTACACATTGCCGTAGCGCAGCGCCACTGTGTCGAGGCCATGCACACGGCCGTAATACGCGAGGTAGTACTCCACCGACAGCTTGGCAATGCCGTAGGGTGCCTCGGGGTCCTTGGACAGTGTTTCCATGCTCGGCGGCGGGTCGAAGTCGCCATACAGCGCGCCGCCGGTGGACGAGAAGATGGTGCGCGTGGTGTGGCCGCTCGTCTTCACGGCCTCCATGAGGTTGAGCGTACCGAGGATGTTTCTGGTGGCATCGTACACGGGATCGAGCACACTGCGGCGCACGTCGATCTGCGCGGCCAGGTGACAGAGCACGTCGAATCGGCCGTCACGCACGAGCATCGCAGCCTCGGGTGTCGTGATGTCGCCGCGGACGAACCGCGCGCCCGACGGCATGTTCTCCTCACGCCCGCTCGACAGGTCGTCGAGGATGGTGACCTCCCACCCCTCGGCCACAAACCGGTCCGCCACGTGGGAACCGATGAACCCCGCGCCGCCCGTCACCAGAACCCTGTTCGCCATGCCGTGCACGTCCTCATCGCCAGTGGTGAATGGAATCCACCAATGTACACACGCGCCGGGCCCCTCGGGGCACCCGGCGCGTGAAATGTGGGACGGCGCATCACCGAACGCGCCGACGAAAGGCCACTCCCGTCAGGGCGCCTTGGCGAAGCGGCGAGCGGTCTGACCAACCGCGATGTCCGAGGCATACTGGCGCGTGATGACCGCCGCGCTGGTCTCGCGGTCCACGCGCACGACCCGCGCAATGGCGGCGAGACTCTCCGACGCCGCGCCCTCGGCCCGGCGGTAGATCGCCACCTCATCGCCAGGTTGAAAACCCTGAGAGGTCCCGCCGCCCAGCAGCAGGAAGCTCTGTAGCGTCGGCAACAGTTCCGCCACGTCGAGCCAGCGGACCGTCGTGCTGAGGTCCGGCGTCGAAAGGCTGACGGCACGAACCCACTCGCCCGATGCCGTGGGTGCCGCGACGACTCGCTGGCCCTGCTCGACGCGGCCGGACTGCCGCGCCAGCGCGGCGAGCGCTGGCCTGCCCGGCTCGGCCTTCGTGACCACGAGGACCCCCGTCGGCACGGCAATCCGGGTTGCCCCCTTTTGCGTCGGGAGCGACTGCGTATTGATCGCCACCAAGCGGTCGCCGACCTTGTACGTCACGCCAGTCGGCGCCTTCAGCGTCACCTCGTCGGTCTTGATGGCGCGCTGCGGGTACTCGGGGGCGAAGTCCATCCGCGATCCGATCCGCTGGTCCACGCGGCCGGCCTTCGCGAGTTCCGTCTCGGTGACAACAAACGGCGCCGCTTCGACTTCCGCACGACGCGGCGCCGGGGTGTTGGGGCGCAGCACGGCCTGCGTCCGCCGCTCCGCCTCGGCGGCATCCGGCAGATCGCGATGGAATACCGTTTCGACCTCGTTCGGCTTCCGGGACGCGATCTGATCCCCCAGATCGACTAGCCCGATGCGCCTCGTCCGGCGGATGCCGATCAGGGCGCCCCGCTGCGGTGACGGGTCAACTGCAGCGGTATCGACTGCGGGGGCAGTCGGGGCGGGCGACTTGGCGACATCCTGCCGGCCAGCAGCGGGACGAACCGCCTGACGGGAGGTGGCCACTGCGTTGCCCTTCGCCGCCGTCTGGGCAGCCAGCGTACCGGGCTTCGGCGGGAACGGCAGAGTGCCTTCGCCGGCCTTGGCCAGGGCCACCTTCGGGACGGTGCTGTCGGCAGGGGCGGCCGCCACGACCGCCGACTTCGGGCCACGCACGGCCGGACGGGCCGGGACGGTGAGCTTCATGCCCACCTCGAGGGCCCGTTCACCGTTCGTCGGAATCCGGTTGTTGCGCGCCAGCGTGGTCCACTCATGACCATCGCCGTAGTATCGGGCGGCGATCGACCAGAGCGTCTCACCCACCTTGACTACATGGGTCGCCGTGGCCCCTTGAGGGGCCGAGGCCACCGACGCCGCGCGCGGCACCGACGGCTGCCTGCTCGCCGCCGTGCTGTCCTGTGCATGCACAATGGACGGCCGCCACACGAGCAGGAGGACGCCAAGGGCCACGAGGGCCACCACGACGCCCGTCCATAGACGCGATGTCTCACCGTGCTCGACGATGGACTTCGAGTGCGCCTGCCTGGAAGCGCGCATCTGCAAGCCTCAACTGAAGAAAAGTCCACGCGCCCCAACCGGGCGCCCGAGCATCCCTCCATCGGACCGGCGGGATACCCACACCGGAGACGCCTTCGGCGGCAGCTCGTCACACGAAAAGCGTCAGGATCGTAGCGCCTCTCGTCACGCCGCCGGCATTCCGGCGTCCGGAACCGCCACCGGTCCGAGTGGCCTCTAGAATGGGAGGTCGTCGTCCTCGTCCTCGAGGGCGCCGGGGAAGTCGTTGAAGTCATCCCCGCTGGCGGCTGGCGTAGCCGCCGTCTTCGGACGCGTCGGGGCCGCCGAGCGCCGAGGTGCCGAGTCCATGTCGTCGCCCATGCCGCCACCGGCGCGACCACCGAGGAGCATCAGTTCCTTGACCTTGATCTCGGTGGTGTAGCGGGTCTGGCCATCCTTGTCCTGCCATTGACGGTACTCGATCTCACCCTCCACATACAGCTTTTCGCCCTTCTTGACGTACTTCTCGACCACATCGGCCAGCCCTGAGCCGCGGGCGTTGTTCCACACCACACAGCGGTGCCACTCCGTCTTTTCCTGTTTCGCACCGCTCTGATCAGTCCAGGTGCGGCCGGTGGCCAGAGAGAACTGGGCGACGCGGGTGCCATTCCCCACGGTGCGGATCTCGGGGTCACCCCCGACATTACCGATCAGGATGGCTTTGTTCAGGCTGCGGCTCATGATGCCTCCTCGGGAAGCGAAAAACGTGACGGAAACCAGTGAACTGCGAGGACGTCGGGAAAGTACAGCGAAGGGTCTGACAGGTCGTTACCGAAAGATCGCGATCGGGATGGTCCGAACGCAGCGGTTATGGCCGGGTTCGTCGCAACACGAGCGCGTCCTCTGCCGGGCGGTCGTAGTAGCCGCGGCGCCGCCCAACCTGACGAAACCCGCGCGACGCATACAGCGCACGGGCCGCCTCGTTGGACACGCGAACCTCGAGATAGACCGACGCCGCACCATTGGCATCGGCCGCGGCCAGGGCGTCGTCAAGCAGCCTTCCGGCGACCCCCTGTTGCCGGACCGACGGCTCGGTGGCGATGTTGGCGATCTCCCCCTCGTCGGCCGCCCGCAGCAGGACACAGTACCCGCAGAGCGTGCCATCATCGGTGACCGCCACCCGCAGCCGTGCGTACGCCCGTTCGAGCAGCTCCGAGAATGCGGAGGCGGGCCAGGGATCGCTGAACGCGGAGGCCTCGATGCGTGCCACGGCGGCCACATGGCCCGCGTCCATGGGACGGACCTCGACGCGCCGACGAGTCGGGTGCCCAAGCGCTTCGAGTCCCATCAGGCCGGCCCCGTCTGCGGCAACGCCATGCCGTGGCTGGCCTCCCACTTGACCTGCGCCTCGGCCAGCCGACCGTAGGCGGGCTCCCAGCCGGCAAGGTCGACCGGGCACTCACGCCACGCTCCCATGGCGAGCGGCAGGTGCCGGCAGTGCGGCGTGACCGAAAACGCACTGGGTGCCGCCTCAATCGCCGCGCCGACGGCCACCCGCTGAGCGGGCCGTGATCGCTCCATCAGGCTGGAGACGGCCACCCGACGCACGTCGCCAACCGGTTCCACGACGCCGTCCGTGCGGCGGCGCACCCACTGGGCGTACCGCTCACCCCGCAGGGCATCGGCGTGCACGACATACTCGCCGGCGGCCGCCCCGGATGGAAGCGCCGCAGCGGCAAGCACGAGCGATGGGACGGCGAACAGGGGACATGCCGTGCCGTGCGCCAAGCCCTTGGCCAGTGCGCCGGCAATGCGCAGCGAGGTGAAGCTGCCTGGGCCAGCGCCGCACACCACCGCCCCCAGTGACGAGGGAGCGACACCGGCGGCCCCGAGGAGCGCGATAATGGCTGGGAACAGCCCATCGGCACGTCCGACGCCCATCGGGACGTCGGCGTCGACCAGCAGCCGCCCGTCTCGGAACAGCGCGACGGAACCGGCGACGGTCGAGGCCTCGATGGCCAGCACGGCGTGGTCAGCAGCCAGAGAGATCACCGGAGGATTCTACCTCCGTCGCGCCCCGCCCCCCAAGGCCCTGTCCACTTCGCCCGGCCCACCGTCAGGCCGCAGCCAAACCCACCGCCTCGCGCGAGGACGGACCGGGCACTCACCGCGGCAAGCTCATCTTCCCTGCCACGGCCGCATCGGCACCGGTCACCTTCGTGCCCCGATCGCGAGGCACGAGGTCTCCCACCATCGTCACCGGCAGTCCGTCCGTGCACGACCACATCGCTGGGGGTGCTTCGTTGGAGGGCGACCGACGGAACTTGCGCTGGCCGCGAGGTGCCTGGCCAAGCGCCTCCACGGATACCCGAGACCGACCAGCGGTTCATGGTTCCGGCGACGACTCGGCGGCGAAGCACCGCCCACCACGTGCGGCAGGATCTTGACGGGCGAGTGACACGGCGTGCGGCACTCGGCGAATTCCCCGCAGTTCGGCGCCGTGCGCACCGACGGCGTCCGGCGGGCGCGGCAGTCCGCGAGGCACACGGCGCGCCACGGGCCACGAGCGGACCGTCAGGCCCGGTCATGACGGAGGCGCGAGACGCGAACGCCCGTCTGGGGGGAGTCACGGCCCACAGCCTTCGGAACACGCTCCACACATGCCATGGACTCCCCGCGCAGGCAAACCGGGCCCGGTTGCGCGATCGGCGGTTACGGGCGGGACGGCGCGTGGACCCTGAGCAGTCGGCGACCGGGGTTCTCAGGGTCGTGTGACAGGGTGATAGCAATGGTATCCGACGGCAGCGTCTCGAGGGCCCGCTCCGGCCATTCGATGAGCAGGACTGGTGCGGTGGCCACGATCTCGTCCCAGCCCAGCGCGTCGAGCTCGGCGCGACTGCGCAGGCGATAGAGGTCGACGTGCACCACCGGACCGCGCGGCGCGTCGTAGTACTGGACGAGGGAAAAGGTCGGGCTGGTCACGGCATCGAGCGCGGTCACCCCGAGCCCGGCACAGAGCGCCCGGGCGAGGGTGGTCTTGCCGGCACCCAAGTCGCCCTCGAAGGTGAGGACCACCGGGCGGGGGAGCACGGCGCCCACGGCCCGCCCCCACGCCTCCAGCGAGTCACGATCCGGCGAGCGCGGGGCGCCGCGCCCCAGCAGGTGCGCCAGCGTGTCAGCGGCCACGCTTGCCTCCAGCGCGACGCTGCGGCGCGCTGCCCGGCGGACGCTTGGGGGGGTTGGCGTTGCCGCGAGCTTGCGCGGGCGCCTGTCCAAGCGCTGTGCGCACCTCGAACAGCTGGTCGCGCAATCGGGCCGCGGCCTCGAAGTCCAACGCCGTGGCTGCCTCCCGCATGGCCACTTCGAGCTCGCCGACCAACGTCTCGAGCTCCTCGCGAGAACGGGGTGCCTGCTCGCTCGGCAGCTTCTTCGGCGCCGGCTGCTCCCCGTCGCGCTCCACCCGGGCGTCGGCGACGCGGGTGATGAAGCGCACCTCGTCGACACTCTTCATGACGCCGCGCGGCACGATGCCATGGGCCTCATTGTGCTCGCGCTGAATAGTGCGGCGGCGGTCCGTTTCGTCGATGGCCCGCTGCATGGACCCGGTAACGCGGTCGGCGTAGAGGATGGCGCGCCCGTTGAGATTGCGCGCCGCGCGGCCGATGGTCTGGATGAGCGACCGGTCGCTGCGCAGGAACCCCTCCTGGTCGGCATCCAGCACCGCCACCAGCGACACCTCGGGCATGTCGAGCCCTTCGCGCAGGAGGTTGATGCCCACCAGCACGTCGAACTCGCCCAGCCGGAGGCCGCGCACGATTTCCATGCGTTCGATGGCGTCGATGTCCGAGTGCATGTACCGCACCCGCACCCCCATCTGCTGGAGGTAGTCGGTGAGATCTTCCGACATGCGCTTGGTGAGCGTGGTGACGAGCACGCGCTCGCCCCGGCGTTCACGCTGGCGGATCTCGTGCAGCAGATCGTCCACCTGCCCCTTCACGGGCCGGATCTCGATGATCGGGTCCAGCAGCCCGGTGGGCCGAATGACCTGCTCGACGACGACGCCCTCCGACAGTTCCAGCTCGAGTTCACCCGGCGTGGCCGACACGCTGATGAGGTTGGGGACGAGCATCATGAACTCGTCGAACACCAGCGGTCGGTTGTCGAGCGCGCTCGGCAGGCGGAATCCGTAGTCCACGAGCGTGAGCTTGCGGGCCCGGTCGCCGTTGTACATGGCGCGCACCTGGGGCAACGTGACGTGTGACTCGTCAACCACCACCAGGAAGTCCTGCGGTGGGAAGTAGTCGAATAGGCACGCCGGCCGCTCACCCGACTCACGGCCGCTGATGTGGCGCGAGTAGTTCTCGATGCCGGCGCAGGTGCCGATCTCGGCCAGCATCTCGAGATCGAAGTTGGTGCGCTGCTCGAGCCGCTGGGCCTCGAGCAGCTTGCCCTGCATGCGCAGCTCCGCCAGGCGCGTGGCCAGCTCATCACGAATGGCCTTGCTGGCGCGTTCGATGGTGGGCCGGTTGGTGATGAAGTGCTTGGCGGGATAGATCGCCATGCGCTCGAGCGTGGCGATGGTCTCGCCGGTGAGCGGGTCGATCTTGGAGATGCGCTCGATTTCATCGCCCCAGAGTTCGAGCCGCACGGCCTGCTCCTCGTAGGCCGGAAAGATCTCCACCGTGTCGCCACGCACACGGAAGGTGCCGCGATCGAAGGCCACGTCGTTGCGGAGGTACTGGATGCCCACCAGCGCCCGCAGGATGTCGTCGCGGGCCACCGTTTGACCGCGCGCCAGCGCCACCATGCGCTCGCGGTACGACACTGGATCACCGAGACCATAGATGGCGGACACGGTGGCGACGATGATCACATCTTCGCGCTCCATGAGCGACGAGGTCGCGCGCAGGCGCAGGCGATCGATGTCCTCGTTGATACTGGCGTCCTTCTCGATGTACGTATCGCTCGACGGCACATAGGCCTCCGGCTGATAGTAGTCGTAGTACGAGATGAAGTACTCGACCGCATTGGTCGGGAAGAACGACTTGAGCTCCCCGTACAGCTGCGCCGCCAGCGTCTTGTTGTGCGACAGCACAAGAGTGGGACGTCCCCAGGCGGCGATGACGTTGGCGATGGTCATCGTCTTGCCCGACCCTGTCACGCCGAGGAGCGTCTGGTGCCGATCGCCGCGCCGCAGCCCCGCGGTCAGTTCGGCAATGGCGCGGGGCTGATCACCGGCCGGGGCAAATGGTGCTTGTAACGCAAAGGGGGCGGACATGGCCGGAATATACCGATTCCGGGGTTTGTTCGGTATCCAATACAAACGGATCGCCGTTGCAACGGTCTTCGACAGTCGGACTGACGTTCCGAGTTAAAGACTGTGGGACGAATCGCCGATACCTCGACCTCGGCGACGTGGCCAATGGTTCTCCACGCTCTCCGTCATCAGGGTCATCGAATGCCAATCATTGCACGCAAGTCTGCTCCGAATAGTGCCCTCGCCACCGTGCCTGCCGGCCGGATCACCGTCTCGGATGCCGCCGTGCGGGAGCGTGTCGACTTCCTGGGGGTGACGGAGCGCGACCTCGGTGTCATCAAGCACTGGGGAGATTCCTGCATGGCGGCCTGTGACCCCATGATCGACGCATTCTACGCCAAGATCATGGCCCAGCGCGATACCCGCGCGATCATCAGTGAGCACACCTCGATCGAGCGGCAGCGCCCCCTCATCACGCGGTATCTCAAGAGCATGCTGGCCGGTGTCGTCGACGACGACTATCTCGCCTACCGCCGCACCGTCGGTCGCATCCACGAACGCATCGACCTCGACTCGAACTGGTTCGTGGCCATGTACGAGGTGATCCGTGAGCACATGGTCGCCGCCGTACGCGCCGCCTCCCGCTCGACGGCGGAATACGAGCAGTTCGCAGGCGCCTTCGGCCGCCTGCTGCAGCTCGACATCGCCGTGGTCATCACCGCGCTGACCACAGCCCGGCAGGGCCGCCTGGATGCCTCCATCAGCGAGTCGCAGCGCTTCCTCGACGCACTCGACGTGGCGCTCGCCCGTGTCGCGCGACGCGACCTGACGGCCCGGGTCGAGGGGACGTTCGAGGCGCGCTACACGCCACTTGTCGACAGCTTCAACCACTCGCTTGACGCGTTGCGCAACGCGCTGCAGGAAGTGGAGCAGGCCGCCGAGCAGGTGGGTGCCGGCTCGAATCAGATCTCCGACGCGGCCGAGCATGTGGCCGAGGGGGCCTCGACACAAGCCTCGGCGCTCGAGGAAATCTCCGTAGCTGTGGCTGAGCTGACCAGCCTGGCGTCATCGTCCGACGAGCGTGCCGGCGTCGCCCGCACGACCGCCGAAGCGGCGAGCGCAGCAACCCGCGACGGAACGGCCCGCATGGCGCGCCTCTCGCAGGTTCTCGCCGGCATGCGCGTCTCGGCCGGCGCGACCTCACGGATCGTGAAGACGATCGATGAAATCGCCTTCCAGACCAATCTGCTCGCGCTCAATGCAGCGGTGGAGGCGGCCCGCGCCGGTGACGCCGGCCGTGGGTTCGCGGTGGTGGCCGAAGAGGTGCGAGCGCTCGCCGGCCGCTCCGCCACGGCAGCGCGTCAGACCGCCGAACTGATCGAGAACTCGGTCTCCAGCGCCACTGAGTCGGAAACGGTGAGTGCCGAGGTCGCCGCTGTCCTGCATGCCATCAACGGGCGCGTCGACGATGTGCGCCAGATGATGCTCGACATTGCGAACAGTGCCACCGATCAGCGGCGCAGCATCGGCTCCGTGCGCGATTCGGTGGACTCACTGTCGCAGGTGACGCAGCGGGCGGCGGCGAGCGCGGAGGAGCAGTCGAGCACGGCGGCAGAGCAGGCCGGTCAGGCCGAGCAACTCACCAGTCTGGTGCAGCAGTTCACCCTCGAGGCGCCGCTGGAGATCTTCACTCCTCGGCGGTGATCTTCTCGCGGCGCGTGATCACGGCAATGCCCTTCACGCGCCGCGCGGCCTTCATGATGCGCTCGAGGTGGGCGAGGTACTCGACTTCCGCCATGGCCGAGCCTGACACGTTGCCGTCGACGACGTCAGGTTGCCGGGATATGCCGCCTCGGCATCGGGGAGTCGTGAAAGGGAATGAAATGTCCCGATGGCATTGATTGTGCGAAATGATATCAGGTCAGCACATCGCTGGGAGCAGTCGCTCCGCGGTGGGAGGGCATCCGTGTGGGCCGGCCGCCGGGTGTGACGACATTGCCGAGCACCGTGGCGTTGACAAAGTCCGGCACACCCGCAGCGGACCTGATGCCACGCACCGCTCCGGAACCCTCCTTGTCTCTCCTGGGGCGGATGATACTTGAGGAGCCGGTCCTGAACAGCACGACAGTGAAGACATGGCGACCGCTCGTGCCAGTGGGGACTCGGCAATGATGTCCCTTGACAAACTCGCGGGGGGGGGGGACAGTTTGATTAAGGATTGTTCACTTCTGCGGGCGAGTGTGTGGCTATGTCGTGGTCGTCTCGGATTGTAGATGCATCGATCGTCACGATTGCGGCGTGTGCCCTCGCCGTGACAGGGCTAGCCGCGCGGAACTCTGGACTCCTCGGCGCTGGCGCCCAGAGTGCGCCAGCGGGTGAAGCACGACGCGAGGACGCTGTCGCGTCGATCCAGCGGGAGGCCAACTGGCTCGGCCCGAGAGATGCGCCGATCGTGATCACCGAGTTTGCCGACTTCGAGTGCCCTGTCTGTCAGCAGCTGAAACCGGTCGTTGATTCCATCCGCAACAGCGCTCCGCAGCAGATCGCCGTGGCCTTCGTGCATTTCCCGCTCAGTCGTATCCATCCGCATGCCTACCGCGCGGCGCTTATTGCGGAGTGCGCAGCTGAACAGGGGAATTTCGAGCACGCATACAACGCGCTCTTCAACGCTGGGGCCAACTTGGGTGCCGTATCGACACAGGAGTGGGCCAAGGCCTCTGCTGTCAAGGATACAGCGGCTTTCGGTACGTGCGTGGACGAAGAGCGCGGCCGCGCTCGCGTCGAGCGTCATTTCGCGCACGCCTCGAGCCTGCGGTTGCGCGGCACCCCGACGTTCGCGGTGAACGAAACACTGTTCGAGACAAGGAATCCGGTAGCTGTAACAGCATGCCTGGCGTCGGGAGGTGTTGTTGTGAACCATCCTCGTTTTGTATGATCGACGGCTTTGTTCTGCCCAACCACTTCTGCAACGCATCCGGCAACTGCTGATCCACACGCCTGCTCCTGCTGGCGGCGCCGACGTTCTCTTCGCGATCAGCCGCAGACTGACGCCACTTCAATGTCCGTTTCTCCCGGTGTGCCCATGAAATCGTTTCGAAACGGCGCGCTTCACGCGACCCTGCTGTTCGGGTTGTCGCTGTCCGGACATCCATCGCTGCGGGCACAACCGATCCTCGAACGGTACCGAATGCCCGTCCTCCCGCTCGAGGGGGAGGTGCTGGGGAGCGGAGAAGAGCTGGCAACGCCCGGCAGCATTCTGGTCCTCGACTCCCTCCTCGTCGTGATCGACCGCAAAAACGACAAGCAGCTGTCCATTCTCTCCAAGCACTCCGGGCGGCTGCTCGGCTCCTTTGGCGTCAAGGGCAACGGTCCAGGCGAGTATCGGGCACCATGGACGGTGAGCGCAGATCCGGCGGTGAAGGGCCGCCTGTGGGTATTCGATCGGCAGTTGCGTCGACTCACCCGCGTCGATATCGGTCGCATGCCGCTCGCGCCCGGGTTTCCGAAGGTGGAGACTCGTACCATGACACGATCGTTCAACGAGGTCATCTCCCTCCGCGCGGGTTCGTTCCTCGGGGCGAACCCGGCGGCGGAGACAGCTCGACTCGCCGTCGCGTTGGTAGACGGTGAGCTGAAGTCCCGGCACGCACCGCTCCCGCAAAGCCCCCCCGACGTTCCCCTCGCTGCCTGGCAAAACGCCCAACAGGTGCATATCGCAGTAGATCCGAATCGTCGACGGATCGTCGCGGCCTCTCGTTATGCGGATCGCATCGAAATCTTCGACGATGGCGGACGAGCGATCGGCCTGGCGGAACGGTTCTTCTCGTTCGAACCGCGCTTCGAGGCTGGAGCATTGAGCGTCAGGAGTAGGGACGACAAGACCACCATGGCTTTGGGGAACGAGGCCCGCATCGGATACGTCTCGCTGGCGCTCTCGAAGAACTTCATCTACGCCCTGTTCTCGGGGACGACGATGGGTGCGTCCATGACCCCCACCTATGGTGCGTACCTGTATGTGTTCGACTTTGCAGGAAAGAGTCGAGGTGTGTACAAGTTTCAGGGGCCGGTGGCGGCCATTGCCGTGGAGCCCGACGATTCGCGCTTGTACGCAACGCGGCACGATCCGGAACCGGCCCTTTTGGTGTATCGCCTGCCGGCCCTCAGGTAACCTGAACATGTTGCGCAGTCGCTCCTTCTTTCCACTCGCCGGTTGGCTTCTCGCTGCAACGAGCGTCGACGCCCAGAGCGGACGGCAGGCCGTGCCCATCGCGCCGCTTCGCTCGCTCAGTGCCCCGGGCGAGTTGGTCAAACCACAGCGCATCCTCGCGACGTCCGAAGTGGTCATCGTTGCCGATGAGGCATCGACTCAGGCGCTGCTCATCTACTCGCGCAGCCGAGGTGCCCTGCTGCGACGCGCGGGCGTGGTCGGCAGCGCGACCACCGAGATACTGGCCTTCGGCTCCCTCGTGCTCGATGAAGCATCGACGAACAGCTTCTGGCTGCACGATGTCGGACAGATGCGAATGGTGCGCACCACGCTCGGCGCCGCGACGGCCACCGCGCCGATTCGTACCACCACCTGGCCGCTGCCGGCCACGCTGCCGATCTTCTCGCTCGCCGTCACGCCGCAGCAGGAGTTTCTGGCCACCGGGTTGCTCGCGAACACGAGGCTTGTTCGCATCGACAGCTCCGGACGCGCGGTACAGGCACTCATCGATCTGCCCGGCGTACGGGACGATCCGACCACGGTGCGCCAAGAGGCGTATCGATCGACGGTCACCTCGAGCAACCGCGCACAGAAGCTGGCGCTCGCCACGCGCCACGCCGACCGTCTCGAGATCTTCACGCTCGGTGGACAACCCGTGGCCGTCGCGCCGCGCCCCGCCAACTTCGAGCCGACGTACACGATAGCCCGCGGACGGAACAGTCCCGTCATGGCGACCGGGCCGGAACTGCGCTTCGGCTACATCGATGTGTCCTCGTCACCCGACCGGATCGTCGCACTCTACTCCGGGCTGACTCGGCGGGAGGGCAAGGGCGCCGCAGCGCTTGGACACGAGCTGCACGTGACGGACTGGAACGGCAAGACGCTGCGGCGCTTCCGCCTGCCGCGCCCGGCGCTCGCTCTCAGTGTGGCCCCTACCGGCAGCGAGGTGTACGTGTTGCATCCAGCGCCGTCAGCCGCCATTGCTGTCTATCGCCTCCCCTGAACCGTCGCCCATAACCTCACTCCTCGGCGGTGATCTTCTCACGGCGCGTGACCACGGCAATGCCCTTCACGCGCCGCGCCGCCTTCATGATGCGCTCGAGGTGGGCCAGGTTCTCGACCTCCACCATGGCCGAGCCTGAGACCTTGCCGTCGGTCGTCTTGAGCTCGAAGCTCTTGATGTCGGTGCCGGTGGCGCTCACCGCCGCCGCCACGTCGGCGTAGAGCCCGCGGCGATCGTTGCCTTCGAGCGCCAACCGCACCACGAAGCGCTCGCCGGCCATCTCCTGCCAGTCGATGTCCATGCGCCGCTCGGGCTCGTGCGCCAGCAGCAGGAGGTTCGGACAGTCGCCGCGGTGAATGCTCACCCCGCGCCCACGGGTCACGTACCCGACCACCTTGTCGCCGGGCACCGGCTGGCAACACTGCGCATAGCGCACCAGGAGGCCATCCGCCCCCTGGATGCGGATGCCCTTGCCCGTGCCCACCACCCGGTCGACGATCCGCTCGAAGGTGCTCGGCTTGGCCGCCGGCTCCGGGGAGGTCTCGAGCAGCGGGTGCAGCGACTTGAGCACCTGCAGCACGTGCACGTCGCCCGCCCCGACACTGGCGATGAGATGCGCAGCGTCCTTGAGCTTGAGCAGCCGCGCGACCGGATAGAGATCCTGGTCGTCGGCCTTGGGCAAGCGGCGGCGACGCAGTTCCCGATCGAGGATCTCGCGCCCCAGCCGCATGGCCGACGAATGCTCCTCGAGGCGCAGCAGCTGGCGGATCTTGTGGCGGGCCTTGCCGGTCCGCACGTGGGCCAACCAGTCACGGCTGGGCTTGGCGTTCGGATTGGTGAGAATCTCCACCGTCTCCGAATTCTTGAGCTCCCGCGACAGCGGCGCGATGCGGCCGTTGACCTTGGCGCCGGCGCAGCGCGCACCCACCTGCGAGTGCACCGCGAAGGCGAAGTCGAGCGGCGTCGCTCCGCGCGGCAACTGGATCACATCGCCGGTGGGGGTGAACACGAAGATCTCGTCCTGATACAGGTCGAGCTTCAGGAACTCGAGAAACTCGCCGGGGGTCTCGGCATCCAGCTGCAGCTCCAGCACCTGCCGGAACCACGCGAGCTGGCGATCGAGTTCGCCGGCGTTCTTGCTGTTCTCCTTGTACAGCCAGTGCGCCGCGATGCCAAAGTCGGCCGTCCGATGCATGTCGCGCGTGCGGATCTGGATCTCGAACAGCTGGCGCCCGGGGCCGAAGACCGTGGTGTGCAGCGACTGATAGCCGTTGGACTTGGGCTGGGCGATGTAGTCCTTGATGCGCTCCTGCACCGGCGTCCAGCCGTCGTGAATGACGCCGAGCGCGTGATAACACTCCAGCACGTTCGGGACGATCACGCGAATGGCCAGCAGGTCGTAGATGTCCTCGTAGGGACGATCGCGCTGCTGCATCTTCTTGAAGATCGACCACAGGTGCTTCGGACGGCCCGTGACCTCGACCTCGGCAATACCGGCATCGCTGAGACGCTTCTCGAGGGGCTCGCGCATCTGGGCGATGAGCTGCTCGCGCTCGCCGCGCTTGGCGGCCACCAGTTTGGCCAACGTTTTGTAGGCTTCGGGCTCAAGATGCTTGAACGCCAGGTCCTCGAGCTCCCACCGCACCTTGGCCATACCGAACCGGTGCGCGAGTGGCGCATACAAGTCGCGCGTCTCCTGCGCGATGCGGCGCCGCTTCTCGGGCGCCAGCCAGTCCAGCGTGCGCATGTTGTGCAGCCGGTCGGCCAGCTTGATCAGGATGACGCGCGCATCCTTGGCGATGGACAGCAGCAGCTTGCGGTAGTTCTCGACCTGCCGCTCCTCGCGGGAGGACATCGGCAGGTTGGCGATCTTGGTGAGCCCGTCGACGATCTGGGCGACCTCGCCGCCGAACTCGCGCTCGACGTCTTCGACGGTGATGTCGGTGTCCTCGACGATGTCATGCAGCAGACCGCAGGCCACCGTGGTGGTGTCCAGCTGCAGGTCGGCCAGAATGCGCGCCACCTCGACACAGTGCGAGACATAGGGCTCACCGGAGTGGCGCACCTGGCCGGCGTGGGCCACATCGGAGAAGCGATAGGCCCGCACGAGCAGGTCGTGGTCGAGCCGATCGTAGGCGCCCTCGGCGCCCGGCCCGAACCCCGGAATCATCTCGTGCAGCGCGATCGTTGTCACAACAGTCCAGCCTCCGCAAAACTCAGGTAACGGCCACGGCCCACGATCACGTGGTCGTGTACCGGAATGTCCAACAATCGTCCGGCGGCCACCAGCTGTTCCGTGACCGCCCGGTCTTCGGCACTCGGCGACGGATCGCCGCTTGGATGATTGTGCACCAGAATCACGGCCGCCGCCCGCTCGGCAATGGCTTCCCGGAACACCTCCCGCGGATGCACCAGCGATGAGTTGAGCAGCCCCCGCGTGATCAGCACGTCGCGCTCGAGCCGATGCTGGGCATCGAGAATGGCGACATGGAACTCTTCGACCGGCAAGTCCTGCAGCTTCGGGGCAAAGGCCGCAGCGACGTCGCGGGGCCCGCGCAGCGGCAGACCGGCCTCCCGCGCCTCCCCTGCCATCCGTCGCCCCAGTTCCAAAGCCGCCTGCACCGCGCTCGCCCGCGCTTGCCCCACACCCGGCACCCGCATGAGCGCCGCCAGCGGCATGGCCGCCAACCGCCCCAGCGATCCTCCGCAATGCTGATACACCACCTGAGCACAGGCGAGTGCCGACGCCCCCCGGTATCCTGAGCCGAGCAGCGTGGCGATGAGCTCCGTCGTGCTCAGCGCCTGCGCCCCCAGACTACGCATTCGTTCGCGTGGCCGTTCGGTCGAGGGGATCTCCTTGATCTTGAGACGTGGCGGGTCGGACTGACTTGTCGAAGCTGGCACCGTGTCGCTCCTGGAGAGGTTCGTGGGTAGGCGAAACCGGAAGCCTGCACGATGCGCCTCGTCCGCGGATCCAACGGTACCGCCGTGTTGCCGGCAGGCGCATTCGGACGGACGGGAACGATCGGGCGGTATCTTTCCGCGCATGACGCCCGCGCAAACCGCCGACCGCCTGACCTTCGATCCCGTTACCGAGGCCGACTGGGCGGCCCTCCGTGAACTGGGGCATCGCATGCTGGATGACCTGCTCGATGCCCAGCGAGCGCTGCCGTACACGCCCGTGTGGCGCCCGCTGCCGGGTACCAAACGGCAGCTGTTCGATGCCCCCGGGCCGGTGCACGGCGTCGGTGCCGACGCGGCCTACGAGCGCTTCCGGACGCATGTGCTGCCGTACGGCAATGGCAATTGGCATCCGCGGTTCTTCGGGTGGGTCCAGGGAAACGGGACCCCGCTGGCGATGCTCTCGGACATGCTGGCCGCGGGCATGAATCCGCACCTCGCTGGTTTCAACCAAGCGCCGGCGCAGGTGGAGCGGCAGGTCGTCGGCTGGTTCGCGGAGTGGATGGGGATGCCCGGCGCGAGCGGCCTGTTCGTGACCGGCGGGACGATGGCCAACGTGCACGGCGTCGCCTGTGCCCGCATCACGCAGGCCCGCGCGCTGGGAAGAAACGCCCGGCAGGATGGCGTCCAGGCCTGGCCCGATGCGCCATCGCCGGCCCCCTTGGTCTTCTACGGCTCGACGGAAACTCACGGCTGGGCCCGAAAAGCGGCCGAGTGGCTAGGGCTGGGGGATCGGGCCTGGCGCCGTGTGCCGGTGCACACGGACTACACCATGCAGCTGGAGGCATTGGCGCAGATGATCGCCGACGACCGCGCCGCTGGCCTTACCCCGTTCTGCGTGATCGGCACGGCGGGCACCGTGAACACCGGCGCCACAGATGATCTGGACGCCATCGCCGACTTGTGCGCCCGCGAGTCGTTGTGGTTCCACGTCGATGGGGCCTTCGGCGCGCTTGTCGCCCTCGTGCCGTCGCTCCGCGACCGGGTCAAGGGCATGGAGCGCGCAGACTCCGTGGCGTTCGACCTCCACAAATGGGGCTCGATGCCGTTCGAGTGCGCCTGCGTCCTCGTGCGCGATCCGGCGGTGCACGTGGCGGCCTTCTCGCAGACGGCCGCCTACCTCGGGGCCTTCGACCGTGGCGTGAGCGCCGGCGGTCAGCCGTTCAACGACCGCGGCCTTGACCTCACCCGCGGGTTCAAGGCGCTCAAGGTGTGGATGCAGCTGCAGGCGGACGGCGTGGAGAAGTTGGGGGCCATCATCCGCCAGAACGTCGATCAGGTGCAGTACCTCGTGCGCATGGTCGACTCGCATACCGAGCTCGAACGCCTCGCTCCCGCCCCGCTGAATATCGTGTGCTTCCGGTACCGGCCCGCCACCGGCGGAGGCGACGAACCGGCACTCGAAGCCCTCAACACCGAGGTGCTGCTGCGCCTGCAGGAGCGCGGCGTCGCCATCCCGTCGAGTACGCGGCTCGCGGGCCGCTTCGCGCTGCGGGTGGCCCACGTGAATCATCGGACGACCGATGAGGACATCGAGGCGCTGGTGGACGCCGTGGTGGCCATCGGCCGGGAGGTCGCGAACGCGGGGCGGTGACACGACGCGGCTCCCCTGCCGCTCCCCCCGCCCACGTCTCTTCCTGGTCGCCCATCCGGCGCCACCGCGTGCACCGGACCACCGAGTCAGGGGCCGCCTGGCGGCCTCGGCTTTGCGGTCCGCCCACTGCTGCCCCCCGACTCGCCACTGCTGCCCCCCGACGCGCCACTGCCCATGGAGCCACCGCTGGCACCGGAAGGCGACATCGTCGACCGCGGTCCGGAGTCAATGCTGCGCGTGTAGCCGCCTCCGTTCACGGCCCGCCCACGCGGAATCGGGACACCACTGCCCCCACTCGACCCATCGACCGGCGGACGATTCACAATGACGATGGGGCGGTTGCCCCAGTAGACGCCCGGCCCCCAGCCGAAACCGAACCCGTTGTTGAGGCCCAGCGGTCCATAGGGCGAGAACCCGTAGCGGAGTCCCCACGGATCGAACGCGCCCCACGGCGTCATCCCGTACTGCCAGCCAAAGCCCCACGCCCCCATGCCGCCTGGACCATAGCAGAAGTCGTCGAAATCCCCGCAGCGCGCGCGGCGGCTGCTCGCCACGCTGCGCGACACATCGTCGATCAGGAGACCCGGCTGGCCCGCCTGCTGGCCCATCGAGTCGCTCGGGCGCAACGAAAACACCGTGGGATTGGCCATGGCCACCATCATATCGATGACACTTGGCGGCGTCCCGGCATCGGCGAGCGCGACCAGCACCCTGCCATTGAGGTCGAAACGTAGCCCCGATTCCGCAAGCCAGGCTTCGGCAAGGCCGGCCGGCACCCGAGTCGAGACCTCGACCACCTGCCGCAACGACAACGGGGCGCCGACGGCCATGCGCTGCGACGGATTGGAGCGCTGGCGCCCGAGATCACCGGGGGCCGCGCTGTCACCCTCGTACCGAAGCCGCGCCACCGTGGTGGCCACGTGCTTTCCCACCTCGAGTGTCTGCAGCTGCAGCCATTCGCCCGTGGGGCTAATGGACATCAGTCCGGTCTCGACGCGGCGGATGCCGCGATCGCAGCCCAGGTCGGCCCGGAGAATGAGGCGCGTGTCGTCAGCGACCCATTCGGCACGTTCGGTACCGCTGCACTCATCGACGCGCTTGTCGGCCGTACGCCCGGGGAGTGGCAGCGCCGATCGCGACAGCTCGCGTGCCCCAGACAGGAGCACCACATCGACGCTGCCGGCGACGGTCGTGGAAGGGAGGACGCAGGCACGGTTCGGCACGGTGGACTGACCACCGTCGACGATCGACTGCGACGTGCCGACCATCTTCCAACACCCTACCCAGGGCTGAAAACGAGAGTCGATCCCCCCAGAGTCCTGCGCGGCCAATGGGGCAGTGGCGGCAAGCACGGCGGCACCGCCCGCCACAAACCCACGGCGCAGGGGGCGAGGCATGAGGCGTGCGATCAAATGGTCCTTGGTCATCGGGCGACCCTCAGAAGCGGAAGAGGAGGCCAGCGGTCAGCCCGACACCGGAGAGGGCGATCGGGTCGAATCCTTCGAAATCACGTCCGAGGGTGGCGCGAGCCCGGTCATATCGGAGTTCACTGGTCAGGCCGACCGTGGGGTTCAGGCTCCACGTGGCGCCCGCCGCGGCGTACACGGTGCCCGTCCAGCCCGACGACCGAAGGGTCTCGCCGAACACATCATTGGTCCGGAAGTCCACGAAGTCACCGGACTGTCCGAACCGATAGTGCATGAGTCCACCGCCGGCCGCCACATAGGGAACCAGGCGCGTCGGGACCCACGCGTAGCGGCTCACCGTGCGCCCCGCCGGCCGCAGGTTCCACTTGAGCCCCGCCGTCAGCGGCACGCGCCGGAATTGCGTACGCTGCTCGATGGGCCGGTCGTCGTTGTCGATGAAGTCGCGATACTCGGAGCCGACCTGTCGGTCACTGATCCCGGCACTCAGTTGCAGTTCCATGGGCCCCGCCAGGGCGATGGACAGGTCGGCCATGCCCGAGAGGCCCAGAAAGTCGCCCCGATCGACCGTCAACTGACGGGAGACGAACGAGAACACGTCACTGGAGGCATCGGGACGCGCCGCGCCGAGCCGGAAGGAGAGGGTGGCCTGGGGGCGCCGAAAGAGGTACCCGTCACCGCCGCGGGGCTGGGCACCGCTGGAGGCGAGCGGGGAGGCGGTCAGGAGGAGCGCCGTCAGGGCGGCGAAACGCGGGGGCATACCAGCTCTCCGGAGAGGTTCCGCGGAATGTACCGCCGAGGCCCGTGAAAGGGTCCACTCCCGGCGCGGCGCCGTCTGCACCGCTCCGCTCTGCCGCACCGGGAGCATCGACCCCGCTCGTGAGGGATCGGGGTTGATGCATCCCGGGCGTCAGCGCCGCGTCAGGCGTCGGCGTTTCAGCGCGCCAACGCCTCACCGTTCACACGTTGGCCCCGTGGCATTTCTTGAATTTCTTGCCGGAGCCGCAGGGGCATGCGTCATTGCGCGGTGTCTGCTCCCAGCCGGCCGGCAAGGCGCCGCCGCCAGCCTCGAGCGACCGGACCGCCCCGGCGCCGACGACGGCCGGTGTGCCTCGCACCATGACCCGGGCATCCGGCTCCGCCGGAGCCGCGTCGTCCACCGCGTGGGCGTCGAGGCCCCCCGCGTCGGCCTCCGCCATGTCCTCCGGCAAAATGTCCTCGAGGATCCCGAGGGCGTTGTACCGCTTCGTCGGACGCCCGCCGTCCGGCCGACCAAAGTCGGCCGGCATCGGTGGCCCCTCGAACATCTCCTGCGGCGCCGGCTCGAACACGAGCTGGGCCTTCAGGAACCGCTCGGTGAACGTATTCGCCACATCGTGCATGAGGTCGACGAACATCGTGTACGCATCCTGCTTGTACTCGACGAGCGGGTCCTTCTGCCCCCACGACCGGTAGTGGATGGACGCCCGGAGTTGATCGAGATCGTAGAGATGATCCTTCCACTTCTCATCGATCACGTTGAGCATCACGAGTGACAGCAGCCGGTCGGCGAACCCATGGCCCTGTTCGTCGCGCACCTGATTGAGGCTCTCGAGCTTCTGCGCGAACGCCGCGCGCACGGCCTCGGTGGCCAGCGCCTGCGCCTCCTCGAGCGTGGCCGGGCGCGCCTCGGAAAACGCGGGCACCTGCAGCATGTAATGCAGCAGGAGGTCCTGCTGCACGTACTCGAAGTCCCACTCCTCGGGCTTGTCGAATGTCGCCAGCGCCTGCTCCACCCGGCGCTGCGCCCCGCGCTCGAGCATCTTGACGGCCTCGCCCTTGAGCTCTTCACCGCCTTCCAGCGCGAAGGCCCGGAGCGAGTAGATCACCTCACGCTGCTGGTTCATCACGTCGTCGTACTCCAGCAGCCGCTTGCGCGACTGGAAGTTCTGCAACTCGACGCGCTTCTGCGCCTGCTCGATGGAGCGCGTGATCAGCGGATGGGTGAGCACCTCACCATCCTGCGCGCCCATGCGGTCCATGAGCTTCGCGATGCGCTCCGAGCCAAAGAGGCGCATCAGGTCGTCTTCGAGCGACAGGAAGAACTGCGAGGCGCCGGGATCGCCCTGGCGCCCGGAGCGGCCACGCAGCTGCCGGTCGATGCGCCGGGACTCGTGACGTTCCGAGCCAATGATGTGCAACCCGCCGATTTCGGAGACGTCGATCTCCTTGCCGTCGGGGTCGGTGACGCGCGACGGCTTCGCCTCGAGCAGACCGGCGCCGAGCTTGATGTCGGTGCCACGGCCAGCCATGTTCGTCGCAATCGTGATGGCGCCCGGCTGGCCCGCACCGGCCACGATCTCGGCCTCGCGCTGGTGATACTTGGCGTTCAGCACGTTGTGCCTGAGCCCCGCGCGCGTCATCAGGCGCGAGAGCGTCTCCGACGCCTCCACGCTGGCGGTGCCGACGAGCACCGGGAAGCCCAGCTCGTGCAGGCGTTTGGTCTCGTCGACGATGGCGTTGTACTTCTCGCGCCGTGTCTTGAACACCAGGTCCTGCCGGTCGTCGCGCTGAATGGGCTTGTTCGTCGGGATGACCGACACGTCGAGCCCATAGATGGTGTGGAACTCGTTCTCTTCCGTTTCGGCCGTGCCGGTCATGCCGGCCAGCTTCTCGTACATGCGGAAGTAGTTCTGGATGGTGATGGTGGCGAGCGTCTGCGTCTCGCCCTTCACCTGCACGCGTTCCTTGGCCTCGACGGCCTGATGCAGCCCCTCGCTCCACCGGCGCCCGGGCATGGTGCGGCCCGTGAACTCATCGACGATGAGGACCTGCCCTTCCTGCACCACGTAGTTCACGTCGCGCTCATACAAGGCATGTGCGCGCAGCAGCTGATGAATGATGTTGAGCCGCTCGCTCTTGGTCGCGTACTCGCGCTCCACCGCATTGCGGCGCTCGAGCCGGTCGGTGGCGCTCAGGTCGGCGTCGCGATCGATCTGCCCGATGAGCAGCGCGATGTCGGGCAGCACGAACGTGTCCGGGTGGTCGGGCGACAGCCAGTCCAGCCCCTGCTCGGTGAGGTGGACGGTATGCCCCTTCTCGTCGAGCACGAAGAGCAGCTGATCCTCGAGGTCGCGGAACGCACGCTTGGCCACCGGCAGCTTGCGATCGGCGATCACGTCAAGTTCCACGCGCTGCACGAGCTGCTTCACGCCGGGCTCCTGCAGCACCTTCATGAGCCGCTTGTTCTTGGGGCCGCCCAACTGGGCCTTGTAGAACTGCAGCGCCGCCGTCGGCTGGTCGCCATTTTCCAGCGCGCGCTCGCCATCAGCCACGAGCTGATTCACCAGATCCGACTGCCGGCGCACCAGCCGTTCGACGGCCGCGTTGAACTCGGCGTACTGCCCGTCGCTCTCGTTGCCCACCGGGCCCGAGATGATCAGCGGGGTGCGGGCTTCGTCGATGAGGATCGAGTCGACCTCGTCGATGATCGCGAACACGTGCGGGCGCTGCACGCGCTGTTCCCGCGACACGACCATGTTGTCGCGGAGATAGTCGAAGCCGAACTCGTTGTTGGTGCCGTACGTGATGTCGCAGGCATAGATCGCCCGACGTTCCCATGACCCCGGCTCGGTGTCATCGAGGCACCCGACCGTGAGCCCAAGCCACGTGTACAGGTGGCCCATCCACTGCGAGTCGCGCCGCGCCAAATAGTTGTTGACCGTGACCAGGTGCGCGCCGCGCCCCGGGAGCGCGTTGAGGTACATCGGCAGGGTCGCGACGAGCGTCTTGCCCTCACCGGTCGCCATTTCGGCAATGCGACCAAGGTGCAGCTGGATTCCCCCAATGAGCTGGACGTCGTAGGGCACCATGTCCCACGTGAGCTCGTGCCCCGTGACCTGTACGCGGCTCCCCTTGAGTCGACGGCACGCCTCGCGGACCGTGGCGAACGCTTCGGGGAGCAGGTCGTCCAGGACCTCGGCGATGGCGGCGCGCAGCTCGGCCTCGACGCCGCCGCGGCCATCGACGCCCTGCAGTTCGGCATCGAGCCGCTCCCGCTCGCCCGCATCGGCCGTGTCGTGCTTGGCCGCCTTCAGCTCGGCAATCCGGGCCTCGATGGGCCCGGTCCGTTCCGCGAGGAGGCTCCGGAACTTCGCCGTCTGCCCCTGGATCTCGGCATCCGAGAGCGACGCAAGGCGCGCCTCGATCTCGTGGATCTCGGCGAGGACCGGCTGGACACGCTTGCGTTCACGCTCGTGTCGCGTGCCGAACACTTTACTGATCAAACCCTTCAGCATGGGGATCTCGACGACCTCATAGGCAAGGGCGCCGGACCCGCGGCCCCGCGGCGCCATCAGGCGCCCGAACGGGACTCCGCCGATTCCGTCACCCGGGATTTCTCTCGATACAACCCGGTGGATGCGATGTACGTCGCCACGGCATCCGGAACGAAGCCCCTGATGGAGCGGCCGCTGCGGACGCGGGCCCTGATTTCGGTCGACGACACGTCCACCCGACGCGTGGCCAGTCGCTGCGCGACCACGCCGCCGTGCACCACCACATCGGGACCGGGGGACGCGTCGGCGACCTCACGGGACAGCACGACAAGCTGAACCATGCGCAGCAGCCGATCGACATCCTTCCAGCGCGGCAACGTGGGCACCACGTCGCCGCCGATCAGGAGGTGGAGGAGGGTGCCCGGCCAGCGCCGCTGCATCTCCTCTACGGTGTCAACCATGTATGATAACCCGCCCCGCGCAATTTCCACGGGGTCGACCTCGATGCCCGGCACCCCCGCGAAACCGGCCTGGACCATGGCCAACCGATGCGCGGCGGGCGTCTGGTCCTCCGACTTGAGCGGCTGTCGCGCTGCCGGGACAATCACGAGCCGGTCGAGCGACAGCACGTCGAGGGCGTCCTGCGCCATCAGCAGGTGCCCCACGTGCGGCGGATCGAAGCTGCCGCCCAAGAGTCCGAGGCGCATGCGTTCGGGCTACGGGGCCACGCGCGGCGCCGGTCGCGCATACGCGACGGGGGTGAGAACTCCTGGCGGTGGTGCTGAGGCCGTCGCCGTGGAATCGGCAGGCGCGGTCCCACACGCGGCCTTGACTTCGGCATCGCCAGGGTAGGCCTTCCACATCGCCGTGCACGTCTCCGCCGCGTCCTCCTTCCAGCGGATCTTGGTATAGAGCTCGTGCAGGCGCAGCCACGACAGGCGGGCCGCCTTCGTGGTGGGGTAGGTGGTGACGACGTCCTTGAAGTAGATGATGGCCGGGTCGATCGCCCGGCGCACCTTCACATAGTGAACGCCCGCGTCATAATCCTTCTGGGCAAACCACTCCTCGAGCTGGGTGATCCGCCGCTTGGCATCCTCGATGTCCTTCGACTCCGGGTACGAGGAGAGCAGTGCCCGCAGGATGGACGCGGCCTTCTGCCCGTTCTCAGGATCGAGGGAGGGGCGGCGCCAGAGGCTCTGGTAGGCGCGGCCCGTTCCCAGCATGGCCGTGGGCGCGAGCGTATCATCAGGGAACCCATCCGTGACGCGCTCGAACGCCTGCGCCGCAAGGAGAAACTCCTTCTTCTTCTCGTGGGTGAGGGCCAGGTAGAAGTACGCTGGCGCGAGCAGCGGATCACGCGAGGACAGGTCGCTCGTGAGGCGTTCGAAGCCGAGTTGGGCGTTGTCCCACTTCTGCTTCTGAAACTCCAGCAGCGTCGCGCGGAACAGCGCTTCCGGATTGGCGTAGTCGCGGGGCTGGAATCCGCGCGAGCAGCCCGCCAGCGCCGCGGCCACACTCAGCAGCATCAGCAGACGGAAGTCCACGCGGCTTGGTCGATGGGTCATAAGGGAAATGGTACCCGGACGCAGAGACACAGGTTCACGGGGCCGTTCCGAGGGCGCGCGCCCCCGACGCCAGGGGCACCACGCGGGCACGGCCTGCCGCGCGGCCAGCCATCACGTTCCGGGTGTCGACCACCAGGGCGGCGTGATCGAGGACGCGCTGGTAGTCGATGACCTGATGATCGGTGACGACCACGACCGCGTCGGCCCACGTCAGCCGCTCGTCGGTGAGCGTGACACTCGCCCGCATGTGCCCGTCTTCGCGAAACTCGCGCACGAACGGATCATGATACACCACCTCCGCACCGCGCTCCTCGAGCAGGCGGATCACATCGAGGGCCGGGCTCTCGCGCACGTCGTCGATGTCCCGCTTGTACGCCACGCCCAGCACCACGATCCGGCTCCCGCGCACCGCCTTTCGTTCGTCGTTGAGTGCGTCGGCGACCTTCTGCACAACCCACTCGGGCATATGCGAGTTGATCTCGCTGGCCAGGTCGATGAAGCGCGTCTTGTAGTTGAGCGTCCGCATCTTCCAGGCGAGGTAGTGCGGATCGAGCGGAATGCAGTGCCCGCCGATACCAGGCCCGGGCGTGAACTTCATGAAGCCGAAGGGCTTCGTCGCCGCCGCGTTGATGACCTCCCACACGTCGACGCCCAGCTTGTCGCAAACAATGGCGATTTCGTTCACCAGCCCGATGTTCACGGCCCGGAAGGTGTTCTCCAGCAGCTTCACCAACTCGGCCGCCTCGGGTGAACTCACCGGCACCACGGTGTCGATGCAACTGGTGTACAGGGCACTGGCCACTTCCACGCAGGCCGGTGTGATCCCCCCGACCACCTTGGGCGTGTTCTTGGTGTTGTACACCGGGTTGCCCGGGTCGACCCGCTCCGGGCTGAACGCGACGAAGATATCGGTTCCCACCGTGAGCCCTTTGGCCTCGAGGCGCGGCTGCAGCAGCTCCCGCGTCGTGCCAGGATAGGTGGTGCTCTCCAGCACCACGCACAGGCCCGGGTGCGCCTGCCGCGCAATCGTATCGGCGGCCGACAGGACATAGGCCATGTCCGGGTCGCGGGTCTTGGAGAGCGGCGTTGGCACCGCGATCGAGATCGCATCGCACTCCACCAGCTGGTCTTCGCGGGTGGTGGCCACGAACATCCCGGTCGCAACGGCCTGCCGTACCGTCTCGCCCGGAATGTCCTGGATGTGCGACTGTCCGGACATCAGCAGGTCCACCACACGCTGACTGACGTCGTACCCGATCACCCGGAAGCCGGCGTGGACGAACTCCAGCGCCAGGGGCAGACCGACATACCCCAAACCGATCACGCCAAGGACCGCCGAGCGATCGGCGATGCGCCCGAGCAGGACGTCCTTTGTCGAACCCGTGTTCGTCATCCCGTCCTCACCGACCAAAGAAAGTGCGCACCGCCGACACGACCTCGTCCAGCTGGGCCGTCGTCAATTCCGGATAGACTGGCAGTGACAGGACCTCGTGCGCCGCACGCTCCGCCTCCGGGCACTGCCCCGGCTCGTAGCCAAGGTAGGCGAAACAGGGTTGCAGGTGCAGCGGCAATGGATAGTAGACGTTCGAGCCGATGCCCCGCGCCTTCAGGTGAGCCTGGAGCGTATCGCGGGCACCGACGCGGATGGTGTACTGGTTGTAGATGGACGTATTGGCCGGATCGATGAACGGCGTCGTGACCTCGGGCACATCGGCAAACGCCGCGTCGTAGTACGCCGCATGGCGGCGGCGCGCAGCGCTCCACCCCTCCAGGTGCGGCAGCTTGGCCGTCAGCACGGCCGCCTGCAACGCGTCGAGCCGGCTGTTGTAGCCCACGATCTCGTGGAAATACGTCCGGCGGCTGCCGTGCGTCCGCAGCTTCATGAGCGCCTCGAACAGCGCCTCGTCCTGCGTGACCATCATGCCACCATCCCCGTACCCCCCCAGGTTCTTCGACGGGAAGAAGCTGAAGGTGCCGATCGTCGCGGCCTCGCCCGCCATGACTTTCCGGCCGTCGATCATCCGACTCGCGCCAATCGACTGCGCGGCGTCCTCGATCACGGGAAGCCCCCTGGCCACTGCCGTCACCTGCTCGATCGGTGCCATCTGACCGAACAGGTCGACCGCGATGATGGCCCGTGTGCGATCACCGAGCGCCGGCGGAATGCACGAGGGATCGATGTTGAAGGTCCGCGGATCGATGTCCACGAACACCGGCCGCGCCCCGACATTGTGCACGGCACCGCCGGTGGCGAAGAAGGTGAAGGGAGTCGTGATCACCTCATCCTCGCGCCCCACGCCCAGCGCCCGCAGCGCCAGCAGAATCGCGTCGGTGCCGTTCGCACACCCGACAGCGTACTTCACCTGGGACAGGCCGGCAACGGCGCACTCCAGCTGCCCGACGGGATCGCCGAGGATGAACGCCTGCTGATCGACAACATGCATCAGCGCCGCCACGACGTCATCGCGGATCGTCGCGTACTGGGCCTTGAGATCGAGAAGCGGTACGGCCATGGCCTGGTGGTGAGAAGGAGTCTGGGAAACGGTCAGATGTTCACGCGCAGCGGCAACGGGACGTCGCGACCCGTCTTCGCCGACTCGTAGATCCCGAGGATGAGTTCGAGCGACTTGCGCCCGGCCCGCCCGTCCGTGTCCGGACGCGCGTCCCCGCGCAGCACCGCTACGACGTTGCGATAATACCCCTCATGGCCGAACCCGTACACGCTCGGCGGACTGGTGGCCGCCTGTTCGACGAGTTTGTCGTCGTCATCGTAATCGGCGAACTGCCAATGCTCGACCTTGTTCACCGCCGTCCCACCGATCTTCACGCTGCCCTTCTCGCCAAGAATCGTGATCGACCCCTCGAGGTTGCGGGGAAAGGTGAGCATGGTGACTTCGATGGTGCCAATGGCGCCGGAGCGGAACTTCAGCACGGCCACGCCGCTGTCCTCGGCCTCGATCCGTCGCGCCAGCGTGGCCGTCTTGGCCATGACGCTTTCCACGGGCCCCACCAGCCACTGGATGAGGTCGACGTAGTGCGACGCCTGATTCATGAAGGCCCCGCCGTCAAACTCCCAGGTGCCGCGCCACGGAGCCTGGTCGTAATACTCCTGCGGTCGGGTCCAGCGCACCGTGCAGTTGGCCATGTAGATGCGGCCGAAGCGCCCGCGGTCGATCGCGCGCTTGAGCAGCACGATCGGCGGGTTGAGGCGGTTCTGCTTGACGACGAACAGGTGCACCCGATGATCGTCGCACGCCTGCACCAGGGCATCGGCCGCCGCCAGGGAGATGGCCATCGGCTTCTCGCTGATCACGTGCCGTCCCGCCCGCGCCGCCACAATGCCGTGCTGCGGGTGCAGCCCGCTCGGTGTCGCCACCACCACGGCATCGCTCGGCACCTCGGCGAGCATCTGCTCGAGGCTCGTGTACGCCGGCACGCCGAACTCGGTGCCGGCCTGCTCCGCCCGCTCGCGCACGAGGTCGCACACCGATACCAGCTGGAGATCGGGGTTGCGGGCGATCACGTCGAAGTGATTGCGGCTGATGCGACCGCAGCCCACCAAGGCGAGGCGGATGGGCCGACCGGCCGGGATCACACTGGTGTTCATGGCGTCTCCTCGAGGCGGGTCACGAGTTCGCCGTGACGCTCGTACCACATGCCGGTGCCGCTGCAGCGGAGGCGCTCCATGGCCGCGTCATGCGCCGCGCTCCCCATCGACTCGAGCCGATGTCCCGCTTCCGACATCCACCCGATGCGCCGCGCCGGGACACCGGCCATCAGCGCATGATCAGGCACATCCTTCGTGACCACGGCGCCCGCCCCAATGAACGCATAGCGCCCAATGGTCACCCCGCAGACGATGGTGGCATTCGCCCCGATGCTCGCTCCCCGCTTCACCAGCGTCGGGCGATACTCGTCCTTCCGGGAGACGGCACTGCGCGGATTGTGTACGTTGGTGAACACCATGGAGGGCCCGCAGAACACGTCGTCCTCGAGGGTCACGCCCTCGTAGACCGACACATTGTTCTGGATCTTCACGTTGTCGCCGATGCGGACGCCGTGCATCACCACGACGTTCTGCCCCAGCGAGCTGCGCGCCCCGATCGTGGCCCCGCCGAGCACATGGCAGAAGTGCCACACACGGGTTCCGGCGCCAATCCGCGCCCCGTCATCGACGTATGCCGACTCGTGCACGAGCGCACCGGCACCGAGCACGACCGATGCCCCGACGTGCCCCTCGCCCGCGCGGGCAATCATCCCCGACACCGCTACGCTGCCGCTCAAGCGACCCCGGCGGGTTGGGAGGCTGCCATCGATGGCCGGCGGCCGCCGAGGATCTCGTGCCACTCCTGCAGCGACCGTACGCCCGGCTCCCGCGTGCGCCGCGCCGCGATGGCCTCGACGGCGGCGCTCGCGGCCGTGAGGGTGGTGGTGTAAGGCACACGATTGCTGATCGCCGCCTGCCGCAGTTTCTCGTCATCCACCTGGGCGTGCTTGCCGAGCGGGGTGTTGACCAGCAGCTGCACCTCACCGTTGAGGATCATGTCCACGCCGTGCGGGCGCCCCTCGTGCACCTTGAGCACCGAGGTCACGGGAATGCCCTGCGCCCGGAAGAACGCCGCCGTGCCACTGGTGGCGCAGACGGTGAAACCCAGTTCGTGGAAGCGCCCTGCGAGACGCGCCGCCGCCGGCTTGTCGGCGTCGTTGACGGTGAAGAAGACCGCTCCCTCGCGCGGCAGGGCGTTGTCGGCCGCGATCTGCGACTTGAGAAAGGCCATGCCGAAGTCGTCATCAATGCCCATGACCTCGCCCGTCGAACGCATCTCGGGGCTCAGCACCGGATCGAACTCGCGGAACTTGTTGAACGGGAACACGGCTTCCTTGACGCTGATGTACGGGGGCATGATCTCCTCCGTGAAGCCGACATCCGCGAGCGTCTCGCCGAGCATGAGCCGCGCCGCCACCGACGGCAGCGAGACCCCGATCGCCTTCGACACGAACGGCGCCGTGCGCGACGCGCGCGGGTTCACTTCGATGACGTAGACCTGGCCGTCCTTGTACGCATACTGCACGTTGATGAGCCCCACCACGCCGAGCTTCTTCGCAAACGCCACCGTGTGGGCCTTCATCTGCTCGACGGCCGCAGGCGGAATGAGATACGGCGGCAGCACGCACGCCGAGTCACCGGAATGGATGCCGGCGCTCTCGATGTGCTCCATCACCGCGCCGATGACCACGTGCGTGCCGTCGGAAAGCGCGTCCACGTCGGCCTCGAAGGCATCCTCCAGGAACCGGTCCACGAGCACCGGGCGGTCTTCACTCACGCGCGCGGCGCGCTCGAAGTAGTCGCGCAGCGACGCCGCATCGTGCACGATTTCCATGGCGCGTCCTCCCAGCACGTACGAGGGGCGCACGAGGACCGGATACCCGATGCGATCGGCGATAGCCACCGCTTCGTCGACGCTGGTGGCGGTGCCGTTGGCCGGCTGCGCGATGCCGAGCTCGCGCGCGATGACCTCGAACCGGCGGCGGTCCTCGGCGGCGTCGATGGCATCCGGGGATGTGCCAAGGATGGTCACGCCCGCCGCCTCCAACGGGCGCGTGAGCTTGAGCGGCGTCTGCCCCCCCAACTGCACGATGACCCCTTCGGGCTGCTCCCGCTGCACGATCTCCAGCACGTCCTCGAGTGACAGCGGCTCGAAGTACAGCTTGTCCGAAATGTCGAAGTCGGTGGAGACCGTCTCGGGGTTGGAGTTGACCATGATGGTCTCATACCCCTGCTGCCGCAGTGCCAGCACGGCCCGCACGCAGCAGTAGTCGAACTCCACCCCCTGACCGATGCGGTTTGGTCCCGAGCCGAGGATCACGACCTTCTTTCGCCCCGCCGTCGCGGCCTCGCTCTCCTCGTCGTAGTTGCCGTAGAGGTACGGCGTACTCGAGGGGAACTCGCCGGCGCAGGTGTCGATCATCTTGTACGAGGGACGCACATTCAGCGACCAGCGCAGCTGGCGCGCCTCAGCCTCGCTCTGGCCACGGAGCGACGCCAGCTGCCGATCGGAAAACCCGAAGCGCTTCATGCGCCGCATGCTGTCGGCGTCAACCGTCGGCAGCGCCTGATACCACGCCTCGGCGTCAATGAGTTCGCGCATCTGCTCGAGGAACCACGGATCGATGGCCGTGCTCTCGTACAGTTCCTGGGTGCTCATGCCGAGCAGCATGGCGCGTTTGACCTGAAAGATGCGTTCCGGCGTGGGCCGGCGCAGCGCCCCGCGCAGCTCCTCCTTCGAACCTTCCGTGAGCCGGTCGTCCGACAGCCGCTCACCGACCGCCCAGCCCGGGCGGCCTGTCTCGAGGGCCCGCAGCGCCTTCTGGAACGCCTCCTTGAATGTACGCCCGATGGCCATCGACTCGCCCACCGACTTCATCTGCGTGGTCAGTCCCGGGTCCGTCGCGGCGAATTTCTCGAACGCGAAGCGCGGGCACTTCACGATGACGTAGTCGAGGACGGGCTCGAAGCTGGCCGGCGTCGTCTTGGTGATGTCGTTCGGGACCTCGTCGAGCGTGTAGCCCACGGCCAGCTTGGCGCCGATGCGCGCGATCGGGAAACCGGTGGCCTTGGACGCCAGCGCCGACGAGCGCGACACGCGCGGATTCATCTCGATGACAATCAGCTCGCCGGTTTGCGGATTCACGGCGAACTGGACGTTGCAGCCGCCGGCATCGACGCCGATTTCGCGGATGATCGCGACGGCTGCATCGCGCATCACCTGGTACTCGCGATCGGTGAGCGTCATGGCCGGTGCCACCGTGATGGAGTCACCGGTGTGCACACCCATCGGATCGAGGTTCTCGATCGAGCAGACGATCACCACGTTGTCGGCGCAGTCGCGCATCACCTCGAGCTCGAACTCCTTCCAGCCGAGCAGGGAACGTTCGACGAGCACCGAGCCCACCGGCGAGAGATCGAGGCCACGGCGCACCATGGTCTCGAACTCCTCACGGTTGTAGGCGATGCCGCCCCCCGTGCCGCCCAGAGTGAACGAGGGACGGATGATGGCGGGGAACCCCGTGTGCTCCACCGCGGCGAGCGCCTCCTCGAGCGTCGTGACCGTGGTGCCGGTGGGGCACTTCAGACCGATCTTCTCCATCGCTTCCGCAAACAGCTTGCGATCCTCGGCCACGCGGATGGCGCGGGCATTCGCCCCGATCAGCGCGCAGCCGTACTTCGCCAGTACACCGCTGTCATACAGCGCGAGGGCCACGTTCAGCGCCGTCTGGCCGCCCATGGTGGGCAGCACGGCATCCGGACGCTCCTTGGCGATGACCTTCTCGACGAACTCCGGGGTGACCGGCTCCACGTACGTGCGATCGGCGAACTCCGGATCGGTCATGATCGTGGCCGGGTTGGAGTTCACGAGGATGACGTCGTAGCCCTCCTCCCGCAGCGCCTTGGTGGCCTGCGTCCCGGAATAGTCGAACTCGGCGGCCTGCCCGATCACGATCGGCCCCGAGCCGATCACGAGAATCCGGTGCAGGTCAGAACGTCGCGGCATGGAGGAGGTCGTCGATGATGTCGTCAAGTGAAAGCCGCGCGCGCCATCCCACAGCGCGCTGCAGCTTGCGCGGGTCCCCGACCAACACGGGGACGTCAACCGGTCGCACCAGTGCCGGGTCCTCGGTGGGCACGGCGCGCGATCCGGTGCGCGCGATGACCCGATCGAGGAGGTCCTGCACCGACCAGCCGGTGCCACTGGCCACGTTGTACGCCTCGCCCGGCGTGCCCCGCTGACAGAGTGCAATATACGCGGCCACGACGTCCGTTACATGCAGGAAGTCGCGGATCGGCGCGCGATTGCCCACGGGCATCGGAGTGCCCGCCGGTGCGCCGGCCAGTTCCAGCGCGCGCTGGATGAGCGCCGGCAGCAGGAAGCGCGGCGGCTGCCCGGGACCACTGTGGTTGAAGCTGCGGGCCACGACCGTCCGCAGCCCCGTGGCCCGCCAGCCCTGCAGCGCCAGCACCTCCTGCGCCGCCTTGGTCGCCGCGTACACGGTGCGCGGCGCCTGCACGGCGGTCTCCTGCAGGCGCCCCTCGTGCGAGTCATGGCGACCGTACTGCTCGGCGCTGCCGACGATGAGCACCAGCGGGTCCAGCCCTCCCGCGTCGCGCTGCCGCTCAACCGCGTGGAGCAGGCGCGCAGTCGCCGTGACGTTCACATCCCAGGCGAGCGCAGGATTGGCGGCGGCCGTGGGAACGTGCGAGACAGCCGCGAGGTGCACGATGGTGTCGGCCCGCGCCGCCTCAACGGCCGCCCGCACATGCGCATCATCCCGCAAGTCGCCGATCAGCCAACGCACCGACGGTTCCGGAGCCGGGACGCCGCGGGGGTGGGTCGTCGGCGGCGGCTCCAGGGCGAGCGCGGTGACCTCGGCGCCCTCCCGGACCAAGGCCGGCAACAGCCATTGCCCCACGAAGCCCGCCGCTCCCGTCACCAGAACGCGCTTCACGCCGCCTCTCCTTCCGGACCACACCTCACGTGCGTCACCGGGCGCGCTGGTAGCGCTCGAGGTCGGCCTGCACCATCATCGCGACCAGATCCCGGAACCCCACCACGGGGCTCCAGCCCAGCTGCGTCCTTGCCTTGGCCGGGTCGGCGACGAGCAGGTCGACCTCGGCGGGCCGGAAGAAGCGCTCGTCCTGGACAACGTGCGCCCGATAATCAAGGCCGACGGCACCGAAGGCCGCCTCACAGAACTCGCGCACCGACCACGTGTCCCCAGTGCCAATCACGTAGTCGTCGGGCTCATCCTGCTGCAGCATGCGCCACATCGCGTCCACGTAGTCCCCGGCGAATCCCCAGTCACGACGGGCATCGAGGTTGCCCAACCGGAGCTCGTGCTGCAGGCCGAGCTTGATGCGCGCCACCCCATCGGAAATCTTCCGGGTCACGAACTCCAGGCCACGTCGCGGCGACTCGTGGTTGAACAGGATGCCGGAGACAGCGTACAGCCCGAAGCTCTCGCGGTAGTTCACCGTGATCCAGTGCCCGTACACCTTGGCCACGCCATACGGCGAGCGCGGATAGAAGGGAGTGGACTCCCGCTGCGGGGTCTCCACCACCTTCCCGAACTGCTCGCTGGAGCTCGCCTGATAGAAGCGCGCAGCCGGTGCGGCTTTTCGGACGGCCTCGAGCATGCGAGTGACGCCCAGCGCCGTGAACTCGCCGGTGAGCACCGGCTGGTTCCAGGAGGTCTGCACGAAGCTCTGGGCCGCGAGATTGTAGATCTCATCGGGTTGCGTGGCCTGCACCACGTCCGTCAGTGACGTCTGGTCGAGCAGGTCCGCCGAAACGAGTTCGAGGCGATCGACGAGGTGCGCAATGCGCTCGTACGGCGTGGTCGACGACCGGCGGACGACGCCGACGACCCGGTAGCCCTTGGCCAGCAGCAGTTCGGCCAGGTAGGAGCCGTCCTGGCCGGTCACGCCGGTGATGAGAGCGGTCTTGGACATGAACAGCGAGTGCGGGGAATACCGGGAGCGGGGCGGCGCGACATCGATGGCGCCCCGAGGCGGGGAACGTCAGGGACCGATGTGCAAAGCGGGGAGCCTCGCACTGCGCGAGCTCCCCGCTTGCCCACCGGACCGGTGGCGATCAGGCGACGGCGACCTGACCGCGCGGCGCCCGCTGCACCTTGCCGGCGGCGAGGCAGCGCGTGCAGACCTTCACCTTGATGATCTTGCCGGCGTCGAGCGTACGCACCACCTGGAGGTTGGGCTTCCAGGTGCGGCGGGTCTTGTTGTTGGCGTGCGAGACGTTGTTGCCGAAGGCAACACCCTTGTCGCAGCAGTAGCAGCGATTGCGATTGATGGCCACGGGCGTATGCCTCAGCTGAGGATCAGTTCGATCCGCGCCATCTCCGCTCCGTCACCCTTGCGGTGGCCGGTCTTGAGAATGCGCGTGTAGCCGCCCGGACGCGTGGCGAACTTGGGACCGATTTCCTGGAACAGCTTGTCGGCCGCCTCACGCTTCTGGACGTGCTTGCCGGCGAGCCGGCGCGCATGCAGCGTGCCGGTGCGAGCCTTGGTGATGAGCTTCTCGACGAACGGGCGGAGCTCCTTGGCCTTGGCCTCGGTCGTCTCGATCGCCCCCTGCTCGATGAGCGAGGTGGCGAGGTTGCGAAGCAGCGCGAGACGCTGCTCACTGGTCCGCCGGAGCTGGCGGTTGGCCTTGCGGTGGCGCATGGGAGATCAGTCCTCGTCTTCGTCGTCGTCGGGGGCATTCTCGGCCGCGCGGCTGGGCGGGGTGCCCATGTCGAGGATCCGGACACCGTCCGGGCTTTCCTCGTAGCGCATGCCGAAGTTGAGCCCCTCCTTCTCGAGCAGCGCGGCGATTTCCTGCAGGGACTTCTTGCCGAAGTTCTTGACCTGGAGGATCTGCGCCTCGGTCTGGCGAACCAGATCGCCGAGCGAGCGGATATTGGAGTTCTTGAGGGAATTGACCGAACGAACCGAGAGTTCGAGATCGTCGATCGGGGTGCGGAACAGCTCGGCGAGGCGAATGGCGTCGGAGTTGGCGCCGTCGCCAGCGGTGCCGGGCTGCGCGGAGGCCGAGGACCCAAACCCCACGAAGTACTGGAAGTGGGTCTGGGCCAGCGCGGCCGCGTAACTCACCGCTTCCTCGGGCGACAGGGTGCCGTTGGTTTCCACGGTGAGCGTGAGGCGGTCGTAGTCGGTGCGCTGCCCGACGCGGGTTTCCGCGACGGTGAAGTTGGCCCGACGGACCGGGTTGTAAATGGCATCGATCCGCACGACGTCCACCGGAAGGTGCTTGTCAGCCGGATGCTGGTCGCTCTCGATGTAGCCGCGCCCCTTGTTCACATACAGCTCGACCGTGAATTCACGCTCGTCGGTGATGGTGAAGAGGTGGTGCGACGGGTCGATCACCCGTACACCGCCGGTCGCGACAATGTCGGCCGCGGTGACGGTGCCCGGTCCGGCCTTGGTGATGCGGAGCACGGCCTGCTCCACTTCGTCCGGCAGGGACAAGGTGAGCGTCTTGAGGTTGCCGATAATCTGGTGCACGTCTTCGACGACGCCCGCGATGGTCTGGTGCTCATGCACCACGCCGTCGATACGGAAGGCCCACACCGCGGAGCCCCGGAGCGACGACAGGAGCAGTCGACGCATCGCGTTGCCCAACGTGTGCCCGAAGCCGCGTTCAAGCGGCTGCAGGCGGAATTCGGCCAGGTTCGGATTGTCCTCGCGCTTGGTCGCTTCGACCAGCTGCGGACGGACCAGCCCGGAAAGATCGATGGTTGCCATGAGTATGCTGAGAAAAGGTCACGCCGAGTGTCCACTCGGCGACGCGCCGCCCCGCCCCGAACGCGCGGCAGCCCCGTAGAGGGGTTCGGGCCCCGACCCGGTCGGGCGTGCCACGGGGGCGCGCCCGACCGTTCCTGGATTACTTGGAGTACAACTCGACGACCAGCTGTTCCTGCGCCGCGAGCGGAATGGCCTGCCGCTGGGGCTTCTCGAGGACGCGACCGCTGAACGACTCCTTGTCGACCGCGATCCACGCCAGCGAGGCCCCGCGCGACGCCTGCTCCATCGCGCTCTGCACGAGCACGAGTTCACGCGACGCCTGCTTCACGCGCACTTCCTCGCCCGGCCGCACCTGGTACGACGGGATGTCGAGGAGGCGACCCTTGACCTCGATGTGGCGGTGACGGATGAGCTGACGCGCGGCCTTGCGGCTCGGCGCGAAGCCCATGCGGTACACCACGTTGTCGAGCCGAGTCTCGAGGGCGGCCAGCAGGTTGTGCCCGGTGATGCCGGCCTGCGTTGCCACGCGCTCGAACGTGTTGCGGAACTGCTTCTCCGAGATGCCGTAGATGCGCTTGATCTTCTGCTTCTCGCGCAGCTGCTTGGCGAACTCGGACATCTTCTTGCGACGCGCCGTGGCCTGACCGTGCTGCCCCGGGGCGTACGGACGCCGTTCGACGGGGCACTTCTCGGTGAAGCACTTGGTGCCCTTCAGGAAGAGCTTGGCGCCCTCGCGACGGCACTGACGGCAGCTGGGACCAGTATAGCGGGCCATGGATCAGACCCTCCGGCGCTTGGGGGGACGGCAGCCGTTGTGCGGGATCGGGGTGACGTCACGGATGGACTTCACCTGAAGCCCCGCCGCGGCGAGCGCCTGAATGGCCGACTCGCGGCCGGACCCGGGCCCTTGCACCCGCACGTGTACGCGGCGCACGCCGAGCGTGAGCGCCTCGCGCGCGCACTGCTCGGATGCCACGGTGGCGGCGAACGGCGTGGACTTCTTCGACCCCTTGAAGCCCGCCTTGCCGGCCGAGCCCCACGACACCGCGTTGCCGTGCAGGTCGGTGATCGTGATGGTCGTATTGTTGAACGTGGCGCTGACGTGGGCGATGCCTTCCGCCTCGACGACGCGCTTGGTCTTCTTTGCGGTAGCCATGGCTTACTTGGTCACCTTCTTCTTGCCCGCGATGGCGCGGCGCGGCCCCTTCTTGGTGCGCGCGTTCGTGTGCGTGCGCTGCCCGCGCACGGGGAGGCCACGACGATGGCGGGTGCCACGGTACGAGCCGATGTCCATCAGGCGCTTGATGTTCATCGCCACTTCGGTGCGCAGGGCACCCTCGACGCGATGATTGCGCTCGATTTCCTGACGGAGCTTGTTGAGGTCGTTGTCGTTCAGGTCGCGAACGCGCTGCGCGCTCGACACACCCGTCGCCTCGAGGATCTTCTGGGCGGTCTTGCGACCGATGCCGAAGATGTAGGTCAGGCCGATCTCGATCTTCTTCTCGCGCGGAAGATCGACGCCAGCGATACGTGCCATTGTGTGTGCGCTCCCCTCAGCCCTGACGCTGCTTGTGCTTGGGGTTGCGCTTGCAGATGATGCGAGTCACGCCCTGTCGCTTCACGACCTTGCAGTGCTCACAGATCGGCTTCACGCTGCTGCGAACTTTCACGGGTCACCTCGGCGCTCACGCGCCGACGGAGTCTCCCGCACCGCCATCGATCGGCGGCCGGCCGGACTCCCCATGCTGTTCATCGCTCGTGAAGCATCGTGTCTGCCGACCCGATTCCGCGCACGAACGAAGCGAAGGTGGCCAGCGGATTGGCCTCGAATCCCGCCCGAACGCGGTCTGAACGACCCCGAAAACGGGCAAGACTCGGAGCATAGCGGACTTAGGCGACGCTCGCAAGGGCAGCGTGCACCGCTGCCATGGCCTGCGCCGGATCGGCCGCTCCGGTCACCGCGCGCCCGAGAATGAGCCACCTTGCCCCCGCTTCGGCCGCCGCCTGCGGCGACATGACCCGCCGCTGATCGTGCGCCTCGCCTCCCGGCAGACGGATGCCGGGAATCAGCAGCCCAAGCGCCCGGCCATAGGCCGCCCGCACCGCCGCGGCTTCGTGTCCCGAACACACGATCCCGGCCCCCTGCCCCGCCGCCACCAGGCCGGCCAGCCGCACCACCTCAGCCTGCACGTCCACGGCCCCGCGCCCCCAGGCCGAGGAGACCCCGGCGGCATCCAGGCTGGTCAGGATCGTCACCCCGAGAATGCTGCACCCGCCGTCCGGTGCGCCTTCGGCCGCCCCTTCGACCGCGGCCGCTACCATGGCCTGCCCACCACTGGCGTGGACCGTCAGCAACGCCGCGCCGTGTCGGGCCACGCTGCGCGCCGCCCCCCGCACGGTGGTCGGGATGTCGTGCAGCTTGAGATCCACGAAGACCCGCTTCCCCTGGGCGCGCAGCCAGCCGACGATGGCCGGCCCCTCGGCCGAGAACAGCTCCAGCCCGACCTTGTAAAAGTCGCAACTGTCTCCCAGGCGCGAGACCAGCGCCTGCGCCCCGGCCCGGTCGGGTACATCGAGGGCGACGATCGGGGTCACTTGGGGGCCGGTCAGGTGGGCCACTGCAGGGTTCCGATGAGGGTGGTGAGATCGCGTACGCCTTCACGCTCGGTCCACGCGCGCAGTTGTCGGACGATTCGCTCGGGCGCCCGGGGGTCGCGCATGGCAGCGGTGCCGACGCCCACCAGCGAGGCCCCCGCCAGCAGGTACTGGACGGCATCATCCCCACTGCTCACGCCCCCCAACCCGATGAGCGGCACCCCAGGCAGTGCCTGGCTCACGCGCCACGTGGCCAGCAGCCCCATCGGCAACAGGGCGGGACCGCTGATCCCGCCGCTGCCGAAGCTGATCTTCGGCCGGCGCCGGCGGGTGTCGATGACCAGGCCGGGCATGGTGTTCACGACGGTCAACCCGGTCGCCCCACTGTCGATGGCCACGCGCGCGGTATCGACGATCCCCGCGCCAAGGGTAGGCGAGAGCTTGACGAAGATCGGCCGCGCCGTCACTGCCCTCGCCCCGGTGACCAGGGCCGCCAACGCTCGGGGATCGGCGCCGAACTCGAGCCCGCCCGCCTTCACGTTCGGGCAGCTCACGTTCAACTCGAAGGCATCGACGCCGCGCTCGCCGTCGAGCGCCGCCACGACCGTCGCGAAGTCCTCGATGCTGTTGCCCACCACGTTCACCACGAGCCGGGTCCCGGGATGATGGGCCGGCATCCAGGGCAGATAGTCGCGCTTCACGGCCTCGAGCCCGGGATTGGCCAGCCCGATGGCATTGATCATCCCCCCGGCGAACTCGCTCACGCGGAGCGCGGGATTGCCGGTGCGCGGCACCACGCTCACGGCCTTCGTCGCGATGCCTCCGACCGCCGACAGGTCGACGACCTCGTCGAGCTCCACACCAAATCCGGCCGTCCCCGAGGCCAGCACGATCGGATTGCGGAACGCCAGTCCTGCGACCCGCACCCCGAGAGGCGGGATCCCCAGCTCAGTGGCAGGCGCGGTGGGCGGCGAGGCAGCGGCGGACGACGGCACGGGGTCAGGGGGTCGAGGGGGTCGCCGCACGCGGTAGGGCGCGCAGCTTCCGTACGCTGTCCGCCCAGAGGCGCACCGCGTCGGTCCACGTGAATCTCAACAATTCCGGCGTCGCGACATAGTCCGGCAGGGTCGCCGGATCTTCGCCACGCAGCCGTGCGGCCACCGCCGAAAACCCGAACTCCGCCAGCACACGCCGCCGCCAGAGCTCGGCGCTGTCGGGACGCAGCAAGCTTGCCGCGTACCAGGCATGCGGCGCCAGCGGTGACGCGCTCTGCTCGCGTGCCAGCCGCGTGAACAGGCCGGTGGCGAGCAAGGGCGCACGCAGCGAATCCCGCGCGACTTCTCCGGCCAGATACAGCGCAGCGCCAGTGGGATCGGCCTGGGTGGCAAGCAGGCGCACGAGCAGGAACTGCTCGCCGAACCGGCGGGCATAGGGCGTCCGCGCGACGACACTGTCCACACGGGCCAGCACCCCATCGGCTTCCGGCACGGTGGTGGTCCGCCGCAGCGCCACGTAGGCAAGCCGGGCGGCTGACTCGCGCGCGACCACACTGTCGCGCGCGCCCAGCTCGCGCGCCGCGTTCAGGTGTACCAACGCCAGCGAGTCGTCGCCAGCGCGCACCCAGTGGTCTCCCAACGCATAGTGCAGGGCCCCCCGGGCAACGTCGCGCACCCGGATGGCGTCATAGACCTGGACCACCCGCTCCGCCCCCGCCACACTCCCGGCCCCCGCCATGTCGCGAACGGCGCGCACGGCGTCGTCGCGAAAATCGCCACGGCGGGCGCGCACCACGAGCAGCGATTCGACGCGCGTGTAGTCCCGCGCCGCAAGCGAGGCATTGATGAACTCCCATGGCAGGACCCCCGCCTCCAGGCGTCCCAGATATCCGCTGACCGCGTCGAGGTCACCCTGCGCCAGGGCGGCGCGCGCGGCCCACAGGCGTGCCTGTCGCGCTGTCTCGGCGTCGGGTGCCGCGACAAGCGAATCGAGCCGACGCCTTGCCTCGGCCACCCGCGACAACCGGACGTCGCATACGGCGAGGGCCACGCGCGCCCGATCCCGGTCCGCCACGCCGGTGCCGCCGCTGGACAGGAAATCGAGCAGTCGCGGCGTCCCCTTCTCACAGTTGCCCGAGAGCGAGGCCCCCCGCCCAGCCAGGTACAAGGCCCGGGTGCGCCAGTTCGACGTCGGAAAGCGAGCGAGTACGCTCTCCGCGCGTTCGGCGGACAGCTGGAACTGCGCGATCGCCTGCTCGTCCTGGTCGCGCCGCAACCGCGCATCGCCGGCCTTGGCGGCGCTCTGGGCGTTGTAGACGCCGTTGTAGTACACGCATCCGGTGCCCGTCAGCCACGCACCAGACCAGAGCAACGCACGCCAGATCGCGCGGCCCCGGCCGGTCATCCGCCGACCTTCCGTTCGTACTCCGCGAGGTAGCGCACGATGGCATCGGCGAGCCGCGCGGCGAGCTGGGCCTGACGCGTCGGATCGGTCATGTACGCCGCGTCACCGCGGTTGGTACCGAAACCGATTTCCACGAGCACGGCAGGCATGAACGCCGTTACCAGCACCCGGAATCCCGCCTGCTTCACCCCGCGGCTGGGACCGGGATGCACCTGCCGCATGCCGCCCTGGATGAGCTCCGCGAGGCGCGACGACTCCCGAAGGTGCTCGTTCTGCGCCATGTCGCGAATGATGAACCCGAGCGGATCGTCACGCGACGCATCGACCGTCGTCTCGAAGCGAATCGATTCGTTTTCCATGGCCTCGACCCGACGCGCGTCTTCCGTCTTGGCTTCGGCGAGGAAGTACGTCTCGAACCCGCGAGCCCCGCCCGGATTGGCCCAGCGTGGATTGGCGGCGTTCACGTGAATGGAGACGAACAGATCGCCCTTGGCCTGGTTGGCGATCTTGCCGCGATCGGAGAGGGCGATGAGCGTATCGGTCGTGCGGGTCATCACCACGCCGATGCCTCGCGCCTCGAGGGCCACGCGGAGGGCCTTGGACACGGCCAGAGTGATGTGCTTCTCGAAGATCTTGGGCCCGCCTCCCAGCGGTCCCGACATGCCGCGGTCCGGGCCACCATGGCCAGCGTCGACGACCACCACGTGGGTCCGGGCACCGGCCAGGCGCGACTCGACCACCCGGCTGTTGTCGGTGCGCGCCGGTGGCGCCGGCGGGAGCGCGGCACTGCCGCTATCGGTTCGCCGCACCGGGGAGGGCGCTGCACGCGAGGCGATCACCGGCGCGAAGCGACGCAGTTCGGAGCGCTCGGCGTCGTACAGTACGCCAGCTCCCAGACGCGGCAGCAGGTCGGTGGCCACAGTGACCGGCACGTAGGGCATCCCACGTCGCCGAACGACGTCGGCCGGGAGCGGAACGGTGTCGGTTTCCGTGACGGCCAGCGCGCGTCCCGTCTCGAACTCCACGACGGCGGGACCGACTTCCAGCCGAAAGCGCCCCGCGCGGCCCGGCGTCGTGACCAGCCGGCCCCCGAGCGCCTCGGCGAGGGCGTCGGCGCGCAGCGACACCCCGCCGTGCGCCTCGACGATGACCGGGACCAGACGCAGGCGTTCGCCGAGCCGTACGGTGAGGGGCGGCGGGCTGCCTGGCTGGGCCGTGACCGCCACCTGCAGCACCAGCCCCACGAGACCCGGCATGGCGCTCAGCGGGACCGCAACACGCGCGCGATCTCGCGCTCCGCGTCGCGCCGCTTGAGGTCCTCGCGCTTGTCGTGCTGCTGCTTGCCGCGCACCAGCGCCAGCCGTGTCTTGACCCGCCCGCGCTTGAAATACAGATCGAGCGGTACCAACGTCAGCCCCTGCCGCTCCACGCTGCCGATGAGCCGCCGGATCTCCCGCTTGTGCAGGAGCAGCTTGCGGGTACGGGTCGGATCGTGGTTGAAGACGTTGCCGTGCCCATAGGCGCCGATGTGAAGATTCAGGAGGTAGACCTCCCCATCGTTCACGAGACCGAACGCATCCGTGAGATTGGCGCGGCCATCGCGCAGTGCCTTGACCTCGGTCCCGGTGAGAACGATACCCGCCTCCCAGGTGTCGAGAATCTCGTAGTCGTGACGCGCGCGCTTGTTGCGCGCGATCAGCTCGGTCGGTTCGTCGGTATCCTTGGTGGCCATACGTGCCCGAAACGTAATCAAGGACGAGCCGTGGCTCCTGTCGGTCATGCGCGCAGGATGTCGCGGCGGCGTTGACTTCCGGGGCGTTCCCGATCTATTCTTACCGCCCTGCCGCACCGCAGGATGTTTCCGTGGTCGGTGTGGAGCCTGCCGAAGTGGTGGAATTGGTAGACGCGCTGCGTTCAGGGCGCAGTGTCCGCAAGGACGTGCCGGTTCGAGTCCGGCCTTCGGCACTTGGCCTCGCGCCAAGTGAGCAAGCGCAAAACGGGCATTCCGCACTCCGGTACGGGATGCCCGTTTTGCGTTGCCCGCCCATCAATCCCGTCGATCAGCCGCGCAGTGCCGACGGGCGCACGTCGTCAGGGAGGGAGGCGGCGCCGATCGCGGCGCGGAGTTGCTCGTTGAGGGCGGCCCGCATGTTCAGGACGCACTGCGTGGCCGTCCCGTGCTGCTCCGTCGTTGGCTGGCGGACGCCGGCCCCAGTCAGCATGACGCGGGCCAATCGGGCGGCAGGCGGCTCGGCGCTGCCCCGCACCGCCAACGCCGACGTGTACTCCCGCCAGCGGTCGGTCCACTCCCGGCCGATCGCCGCATCGCGACGGGCCTCCGCCGCGATGACGGGGGCCAACTGGTGCGCGACATCCGCGGCCGTGCGATCGTCGAGGGCATCGCGCTCCGCCACTATCAGCCCGACGGCGCGGCGAGCGAAGGTCAGCTCACGGGCGGCCACCCCTGGACTCCCGGTCAGGGTGGTAAGCCACGCCAGCGCCCCCGCGTCCGGCTCGCGGAGCACATGGTTGAGATACAGCCCGACGCGGTGCCGACGCTCCCGCGACGCCTGCCAATCTCCCCAGAGCCCCATGATGTGCGCGGGTCAGCTCTGCAGGATGGGGAGGCCGCCAGCCACGTCGGTGCCGCCATCGTATTGCGGCACTCCGACCCGGTCACGCACGACCGACTCGTCGGCCAGCAAGTCGCTGAGGCGCACCCCCTCGAGCACTTCGTCGATGCGACGCTGGAGGAGCATCCACACCGGGCGAATGCTGCAGTTCTCCGCTTCGGCACAGCGTTCCGCATCGACCGGATGCGTGATGCAGTGCAAGTCGAAGGTGGTCAGCTCGGAAGCCTTGATGACATCGCGCACGGTGATCTCGTCTGGCGAACGGGCCAGCGAGTACCCGCCCCGGGCGCCGCGCGTACTGTTAACGATGCCCGCCCGGCGCATTCGCAGCAGGATCTGCTCGACGTAGTCCCCGGGGAGCCGCTCCTTGGCTGCCACATCGCGACCCGTGACAGGCCCCGCGCCGGTACGTCGCGCGAGGTGCAAGGCACAGATCAACCCGTACTCAGCCCACGTGGTAATCCGCATGCGTCCAGTGTAGGTCGGAATGGCGGCGGAGACAAGACGCCCACCCCCCGGGGCGGGGAGTCGTCATGATCGGGCTCAGCTCCCGGCCGACGCGTCGTGCGCGCCATGGGGTACCCCGATGTCCGTCAGGCGCCGGAGATCCAGCACCGCGTCGACGTCTTCCGCCGGAATCACCTGGTCGCGCACCACGAGTTCCCGAATGAGGACCCCATCCCGGACCGAGCGTTTGGCCAGCTCAGCCGCCGCGGCGTACCCGATGCTTGGCATGAGCGCGGTCGCGAGGGCGGCCGACCGCTCGACCCAATACGCACACATGGCCGCGTTCGCCTCGATACCCTGTACGCACCGCACCGACAGGGTACCAATGGCATTGCTGAGCAGCTGCATCGACAGGAGGATGTTGTGCGCGATGACGGGCATCATGACATTGACCTCCAGTTGCCCGTGTTCGGCAGCGATCGCCACGGTGGTGTCGCACCCGATGACCTGGAAGCACACCTGATTGACCATCTCGGGGATCGAGGGATTGATCTTGCCCGGCATGATGCTGGAACCGGGCTGCACGGCCGGAAGCACGATCTCGTCGAAGCCGGTACGCGGCCCCGACGCCATGAGGCGCAGGTCGCTCACGATCTTGGACAGGTCGAGCGCCAGACCGCGGAGGGCGGCGCTGAACGCCGCGGCGTCCCCCATGCTCTGCATGAGCTGAATGCGATCCGCCCCGATCCGGAGCGTCGGAATGCCGGTCACCTCGCGCAGGTACCGGTTCATGAGAGCGGGATACCCGGGCTCCACGGTCACGCCCGTTCCCACTGCCGACCCGCCGATACCGAGGTCGTTGAGGTACTCCGCCGCGTCGGTCAGCCGGCGGCGGCAGCGCCCGATGGTCCCGGCATAGGCGGCAAACTCCTGACCCAGACGGATGGGCATGGCATCCTGCAGATGGGTGCGTCCCGCCTTGATCACGTCATCGAACGCGATGCCCTTCTCCGCCAGCGCCGCTGACAGGCCATCCACGGCTGCCAGCAGCGACGGCAGCTGCCCGAGAACGGCGAGCCGGATGTTGGTCGGGATCGTGTCGTTGGTGCTCTGCGCCAGATTGACATGATCGTTGGGATGCACCGGCGTGTACCTGCCGCGTGTGCCTCCGAGCAGCTCGTTGGCGCGATTCGCGAGCACCTCGTTGACGTTCATGTTGTGCGACGTCCCGGCACCGGCCTGGTATGGATCGACGATGAACTGGTCGCGATGCGCACCGGCCAGCACCTCCTCGGCCGCCGCGATGATGGCATCGGCGCGTCGGGCGTCGAGGCGGCCCGTCTCCTTGTGAGTGAGCGCGGCGGCCTTCTTGATCCACACCTGGGCAATCACGAACGGTTCGAGCGGCCGCAACCCGCTGATCGCGAAGTTCCGAGCTGCCCGCAGCGTCTGCACGCCGTAGAGCGCGTCGGCCGGAACGGCCAGCTCACCGAGCGCATCCCGCTCGAGGCGCGTGAGGCTCACCCGCGTCTCGCCCGAGGTCAGGGGACGACTACCGTCGTGTCGACGGAAGTGGCCACGTGCAGCAGCGTCCGGGCATCGGGCTGCGCTTCGGTCGTGCGCCACCGCGTCAGGGTCACCGAGCGGCGATTGGCCGGGCTGCCGAGGAAGCCGGTGAGGCCGGTGGCGGGAATCGTGTGCGACCCGTCATCGCGCAGTGCGCAGTAGATCTGCTCGTTGGCGTAGGACGCCGTGGCCGGATTGGCGTACTTGATGGAAAGGATGATCGCGGCCGTCGGGTCGTTGGTGCCGTTCCAGGTGACCGTGTACGGCTGACCGGAGAGTGGGGCGGCCACTGGGCCGGGGACGAGCGGCTCCGCCAGCTTGATGCTGATGGACTGGGCAGGAAAGACATCGGCCGCGCCGGGAATGGTGACCCGCGCCTGGTCTCCCGTACTGTAGGTGAAGGGCTGGCCAGCCGGTGTGGCGTAGCGTCGGAGGGTGTCGGAATAGGCCAGTTGCAGCGACGTGCTTCCGGCGGTGAAGCCGATGGTGCTGCCAGCCCGATTCTGCCCGACGGTGGGTGTCACCAGCGTATCCACGGCCGAGAACACGCATTCGTCCGTCTGCTGCAGCACACTCGACGGCGCCTGCACCGAGAGGGCATCGAAGAAGATCACCGTGGCCGTACCCCGGGCCTGGCCCGGGCCGGAGGTACGCGCGGTGATGTTGACCGCCGCGTACCGATTGATCGTCGGCCTGCTGGCTTCGGTAATGCCCGAGCAGCCAGCGAGCGAGGCGGTCAGGAGCGCCGCGCCGAGCACGAGGAGGACGGGAGAACGCACGGCCATGACGGGACCTCAGTGAGTGGACGGGATGGCGCGCCGCGGCGGCCACCGGAACAGCGGCTACGCGCCGATGGGGCGCGCGGCACCGCGCAGGAACGGATTGGCAGCGAGCTCGCGCCCAATCGTAGTCATGATACCGTGCCCGGGCAGAACCCGACACGTCTCATCGAGGGTGGCCAAGCGCATCAGCGACCGGTGCATCGCCGCCGGATCACACAGCGGCAGGTCGGTACGCCCGATGGACCCGGCGAACAGCACGTCACCCGAGAGGCAGAGGCCGTGGCCCACGAACGCGACATGGCCCGGGGCATGACCGGGCACGTGCCAGACGTCGAAACTGAAGCGGCCAAGGTGCACCTGGTCACCTTCGGCCAGGAAATGGTCGGCGGCCGGTGGATTCTCGATCGACACGCCCCAGCGGGCCGCCGTGTCGGCCGCGTGGCGGTACAAGTAGTCGTCGGCCGGATGCACCCAGATGGGGACCGGGCGCTCGCGCACCACTCCCGCGACACCCCCGACATGGTCGAAATGGGCGTGCGTCAGCCAGATGCCGGCGAGCCTGCACCCGCTGGCCTCCACCGCCTCGAGGAGGCGCGGCGCTTCGTCCCCCGGATCGACCAGCACGGCCTGTCCGCTCTCGGGGTCCGCGAGCAACCAGCAGTTCTCCTGCAGCGGCCCGACGGTGAGTTGCTGGAGGCGCAGCGCTCCCATGATCGCCTCAGTGATGGCTGACGGTGCCGGCGGTCCCGACGGTCGTTTCCGCCGTGTCCAGCACGGGCGATTCGCCGATGCCATGATGGGCAAGCCACCGCTCCGCCTCGAGGGCGGCCATGCAGCCAGTGCCCGCCGAGGTGATGGCCTGCCGATAGTAGTCGTCGATGACGTCGCCCGCCGCGAACACCCCGTCGATATTCGTGGCGGTGCGCCATGATGCCACCTTGATGTAGCCATGCTCGGTGGTCTCGAGCTGGCCGCCGAGGAACTTCGTATTGGGCGTGTGGCCAATGGCCACGAACAGGCCACCCGCCTCGAGCTCGTGCACGTCCCCCGTGACGGAATCCTCGAGGCGTACGCCGGTGATGAAGTCATCGCCGAGCACGTCGGTCACGCGCGCATTCCACACCACGCGGACCTTGGGATGCGCGAGTACGCGGTTGGCCATGACCTTGGACGCGCGGAAACTGTCGCGGCGATGGATAATCACCACTTCACTCGCGAACTTGGTGAGATACATGGCCTCTTCCATCGCCGTGTCGCCGCCCCCCACCACGATCAGGCGCTTGTTCCGATAGAACGGCATGGCGCCGTCGCACACGGCGCACGCGGACACGCCGCCGCCCGCCTGCGCCAGGCGGAGTTCGTTCTCGAGTCCGATCCACTTGGCGGCGGCCCCCGTGGCGATGATCACCGTGTGCGCGGTCACGGGCGCCGCGTAGTTCGGCACGATGGTGAACGGGCGCTGCGAGAAGTCCACTGTTCTCACCAGCTCGGAGACGACGCGGGCGCCATGGTGGACGGCCTGCGCCTTCATGCGTTCCATCAACTCGGGGCCGCTGATCGGTTCGGGAAAGCCCGGGAAATTCTCGATGTCGGTGGTGAGCATGAGTTGGCCACCCGGCAATTCGGTGCCCACCGGCTCTCCCTCGAACACGAGGGGCATGAGGTTGGCACGCGCCGCGTAGATGGCTGCCGTCCAGGCGGCAGGTCCGGAGCCGATGATGATGACGTGTTCAGTGTGCGATTCGGACATGGCGGCGAAACGGAAGAAGGACGCGATTACTCAATGGCCAGCACCCCCAGCGCGCCATGGCAGTGCGAAACCGTACCGACCAGCACCCGGCACGGCCCATCGGCACCCCATGACGCCACCTGGCGATCGGCCTCCGCGATGGGAGCGACATCGATCATGCCGACCCCGAACGTGCGATGCACACAGGGAAAGATAACGGCGCCATCGAGGTCGGGGTCGGCGGCAACGAAGGCCCGCAGCGTGGGTGGCAGGCTCCAGTCGCGCGGCCCGCGCGTGGCGGGGCACTTCGCCGGTTCGATGCAATTCACCGGGCACATCCACGTGGCGAAGCTCACGTAGTGCCGACCGTCCGGCGACGCCCGCTGCCAAGGGGTCGGCGGGACGGTGGCGAGGGGCTGGACCGAAATCTGGCGCGACGGCCAGCGGTCGCGGGCGCGCGTGACCAGCCAGTCGAGGCAGAGGTGCGGCATGAGCGGGGACGGCACCAGGGCGTCGTGCAGGAGCGAGGCGGGGCCCTCGGCCAGCCAGGCGGCGAGGAACGCATCCCACGAGGCCACCACGAGCCGCACTGGTGCCCCGGCATAGGCACCCTGCCGTAGACGTTCCCCGACCTGGCAGTCGGCATTCCGGTCGACCACGAGGATCTCCCCGGCGATCAGGGCCCGGCGGGCGATCGCCCGGGTGAGCTGCTGTGTGTACCAGCTGCCGTAGCAGCCGCCGCCGATGACCACCACGCGATCGAACCTGAGCGGCGCCGGCACCGGTGGCCCCCTCCTGGTCGGCGCACTCACCGGCGGAGGTGCCGACCGCCGTCGACCGGGAGCACGACCCCCGTGACGTACGTTGCGTCGATCAGGAAATGCATTGCCCGCGCCACATCGTCCGGTGTGCCGGTGCGCCCGGCGGGCACGTCGCGAAGGAAACGACGGGCGGCCGCCTCGCTGAAGTCGGCGGGGGCAAGGACCAGTCCCGGCGCAATCGCATTGACACGCAGCCGCGGCGCGAGCGCCTCAGCCCCGGCCCGCACCAGCTGGGTGAGTGCCGACTTCGTGACCTGATGCGGCAGGAGTGACGACCAGCCCGTCTCGTGTGCGAGATGATCGGCCAGCTGCAGAAACACCCCGCCGTCTGACAGGACCTGAGCGGCCGCCTGCAGCAGGAAGAACGGCGCCCGCAGGTTGACCGCCTCAGCCCGCTCCCAGTCGGCGAGCGTGACCTCGGCGAACGGGCGCCGCTCCATGATGGAGGCGGAGCTCACCACCACGTCGAGCCGGCCGAAGGCCTGCCTGGCGACATCGACGATGTGTGCCGCCGCCGTGGCGTCCTGCAGGTCGGCCTGGACGACCTCCACCCGGACACCGTGGGCCAACGTCAACGCGTCGGCGAGCGCGCGCGCCTCGGCCGCGGAGTTGCCATGGTGCAGCAACACGTCGTATCCATGGGCGACCAGGCTGCGCACGAGGACAGCGCCGAGCCGGCGGGCGCCACCGGTGACCAGAGCGACGCGGCGATTGGCACTCGCCGCCGTGGTCAGCTCAGGCAAGGGCGGCTGAACGCGACGCCACCTTCGCGTCCTGCCAATCAAGCCAGATCTTCGGAACCAGTTGTCCGCCCAATCGACGCGGCCCATCCTGCGTCCCGTGCCAATCCGAGCCCCCGCTGGGCAACAGTCCAGCCTTGTCGGTGTACTCCACCAGGCGCTGGACCAGGTACGGCGGATGGCTCGGATGCAGCACCTCCACGGCGTCGAGGCCGACATCAGCCAGGCGCTGGATGCGGGTGGGCGTGGCCGACTCCCCGGGATGGGCCCACACCGCGAGCCCCCCCGCGCGGTGCACCAGATCGATGGCATCGGCGACATCGAACCGATCCTTCGCCATGTAGGCTGGCCGTCCCCACCCGATCCACTTGTCGAAGGCCTCCCGGAACTCGCGCACCCAGCCACCGGCCAGCATGGCCCGTGCGATGTGGGGGCGCCCCACGGCGCCGTCCGCCGCTTCGCGCAGCACCGACTCCAGGGTGATGGGCATGCCGTGCGCATTGAGCGTTGCCACGATCCGTTCCGCGCGCACGACCCGCTGCTGGCGGAACTCGGCAAGGGCATCCCGCATCGCTTCGCGGTTCGCGAGGTGCAGGCCGAGCAGGTGCAACTCGTCGTCGCCGAAGTGCGTGCTCAGCTCTACCCCCGGTACAATCCGCACGCCCAGCCGCGCGCCGGCCTCGGTCGCCTCATCGAGTCCGTCCACGGTATCATGATCGGTGATGGCGATGGCATGGAGCTGCGCATCGGCGGCGGCCTGTACGACCAAAGCCGGTGCGAGCGCGCCATCGGACGCGGTGGTGTGCACCTGCAGGTCGACAAACTGCGGAGGGCCGGCCTCCTGTGCTGCGTCGCTCACGCGCGATACCCCGCCTCTGGCGAGCGGGCGCTGGGCTGCGACATGTGAAAGAGGGCGACCACCTGCGCGTCGTCCAACTCGGCCAGAGACTGTTCGCGTGACCGTGTACCGGTCGGCGAATAGCGGGTCACCCGGACCTCGCGCGCGTCACCCGCGCCGGCCACGAAGATCAGTCCGAACTCGTCCCCCACGTACTGCGTGAGGAACCCGGACGGGTACACCTGCCATTCGCGTCCATCGATGGTGATGTGTCGCGTGGGCATGTCAGCCTCCCTGTACTTCGCGCCAGCAGTCGCCTGCCTGCTCGAGTCCCTGCGCGGCGGCGAGGTGGGCCTCGCTGGCCGCCTCGGTGAACTCGATGAAGCGTCCGCGATCCGTGGCGTGTTCAAAGACCCAGAAATGCGCCGGCACGGCCGCAGCGCGCGCCTTGCGCGCTGGCAGTGCCGCGAGGTAGTCCGCGCGCTCCGCCTCCGGCACCTGCCGTTCGTCGATGCGGAGCGCGCGGGGCATGCAGTGAGGGCTCGGTCAGAACCCCGCTTCCGGGATCGACTCGAGCGCGCGCTTGAGATCTCCCATGAAGCGATCGGCATCGGCGCCGTCGACGACTTTATGGTCGAACGACAGCGAGAAGTAACAACAGGTACGGATCGCGAGGGTATCCTCGCCGTCCGGGCCCGTGACCACCTTGGGGCGCTTCTCGATGGCGCCCAGGCAGAGAATCGCCGTGGTTCCTACCGGGATGATGGGCGTACCCGTCAAGGAGCCGAAGGTTCCGGGGTTGGTGATGGTGAAGGTGGCGTCCTGCACCTCGGTGGGGTTCAGCTTCTTGCCACGGGCGCGCGCCGCCAGATCGTTGACGCCCCGCGTGAGGCCGGTGAGCGACAGCTCGTCAGCGCGCTTGAGCACCGGCACGATGAGGCCCGTGGGCTCCAGTGCCACGGCGACGCCGAGGTTGATCGGCTTTCGGTAGATGATGTCGGTGCCCGCCACCGCCGCGTTCAGCACCGGGTGGCGCTTGAGCTGCGCACACACGGCCTGCAGGATGAACGGCATGTAGGTGAGCTTCTGCCCCGTCTGGGTTTCGAAGTCCCGGCGCATGGCGCCGCGAATGCGGGCCACGCGCGTGAGGTCGATCTCCCAGAAGGTGGTCACGTGGGCCGCCACGCGCCGCGCGGTGGCCATGTGATCCGCCGTGAGCCTGCGAATCTTGGACATCGGCTCCACCACGTCCCCGGGCCACGGCGAGGGCAGCGGCCCATGCGACTCGACACCGGCCGGCGCATACATCGACGCGCCCGCCACCGGTGCCGCCCCGGCGGCCGGCTGTGCGGCGAGGAACACCTCGAGGTCCTTCCGGGTGACGCGCCCGGCAATGCCGGAGCCGGTCAGTGCGGCCAGATCGACACCGTGCTCCGCGGCGAGCTTCCGGACGAGTGGCGACGACTTGGTGCGCAGCCGTTCCTCGAGCGATCCCGCAGACGCCGCAGGCCCTGCGGATGCCGCCACCGGCGCCGATGGCGCCGACGGTGCGATCCGGGTTGCCGCGGCGGGCGCCGGGTCGGCCGACACCGGCGCCGTGGCGGCCGGCGCAGTAGCGATCGGCGCGGTAGCGACCGGCGCCGAGGCAGCCACGGCGGCATCCGTTTCGAGCAGCGCGACGACGGTGTTCACGGCCACCGTCTGCCCTTCGCCGATGCGGATTTCGATGAGCACGCCCGCCGACGGCGACGGAATCTCCGCGTCGACCTTGTCGGTGGAGATCTCGAAGATGGGTTCATCGCGCTTGACGGCGTCGCCAACCTTCTTGAGCCAGCGGGATACCGTCCCCTCCGCGATGGATTCGCCCATCTGCGGCATGATCACGTCTACACGAGCCACTCGTTCATCCTCGATCAGTGGAAGCGGCGTCGGCGGCACGATCGGCGCGCCGCAGGCGCCAGAGGGCGAAGACCGGCAGCGAGACCGCGCCGATCACCGCACCGTAGCCGGCATAGACCCACCACTCGCAGGCGGGGAGCCCGGGTTCCGGCGTGCAACGATTGAAGAAGCCCATAAGCTTGCCGATCGCGACCCCGATCATCGCCCCGCTCACGGCGCCGATGAACAACGTAAAGCATCCGACGCCGATATTCCGCCCCACCCGGTCTTCGGGCAGAGGGGTCGGCGTCTCGGGAGCACCGGTCATGTTGGCAGGGTGCCGGAGCCGGCGGGTTCACGCGCCGTCAATAGCCGGCCTCGATGACGTGGCGCGGATCGGCGGTCCGGTGCAGGAGGTTGAAGTACTTCTTGACGTTCTTGTCGAGGCGGCTCTCGCCGACCTGATCGGTGTGGACCTCGACGACCGTGTAGTGGCCGCCTTCCATCTTTACCGCCAGACGCAGGGTACCAAGGCCACCGGTGAAGGCGCGCATCCGCACATCGGCGGCCCCGAGGACGAGTCCGAGGGCTCCGAAGAACTGGTCAGCGACCGCGAGGACCGTGTCGGGGGCGAGCGACGTGCGATGAAAGTGCCGCATGGCAGGCGCGCCCTCAGGGCGTTGGCGGGGGCTGGGGCGCCGCGGAGTCGGCGGGTGACGTCGCCGGCACGCGCGTGGACTGCGGCGTCTGGAAGTTCCCGGGTTCGTCGGCGCTCAGGATGTCCTGCGTCCAATCCTGCGTCTTCTGCAGGATCTGCGTGGAATCGCGGCGAAACTGGATGGCCATGGCCCACATGCCGGCCGTGACGAACATGAGGTTGCTGCGATAGGTCCCCAATTCGCCCGTCTCCTCCAGCCCGTTGGAGACGGTCTTCATGTCGCGATTGGTGGCGAAGATGCGCCCCTGCCCGCCCTGGATGGGCAGGCCGGTCTCCGCGTCGTGCACCACCACCCGCCAGTAAATCGGTTCCAGCGCGCGGGTCGGGCGCGTCTCCGGCGAGACCCGGATGGTGAAGTCCTCGGTGCGCAAGCGGAGCTCACCGAGAGGCGGGCGTCCCGCGTCACAGCCGGCCACCCCCAGGCCGACGGCGACGGCGAGCGCCAGGCGACGAACACGACGCGCGCGCAGGATGGTCATCACTGATAATACTCGAGGCCGAGGTGCGTGATCTGCTCCTCCCCCATCAGGTGGCGGAGCGTGTTCTTCAGCTTGGTCTGCTGAATGAAAAGATCATGCTCGGGCTGGAGTCCCGCAGCGGCCATGGGTGCCTTGTAATAGAAGCTTAACCATTCCTGAATGCCCTTCATGCCGGCGCGCTGGGCAAAGTCCGAGAACAGCGCCAGGTCGAGCACGAGCGGAGCCGCCAGGATGGAGTCACGGCACAGGAAGTTGACCTTGATCTGCATCGGGTAGCCAAGCCACCCCTTGATGTCGATGTTGTCCCAGCCTTCCTTGTTGTCGCCGCGCGGCGGGTAGTAGTTGATGCGCACCACGTGCGAGAAGTCCTTGTAGAGCTCCGGGTACGTCTCCGGCTGCAGGATGGTGTGCAGCACGGAGAGCTTCGACTCCTCTTTCGTCTTGAACGACGCGGGATCGTCGAGCACCTCGCCATCGCGGTTGCCGAGGATGTTGGTGGAGTACCACCCCTCGAGGCCGAGCATGCGGGCCTTCATGCCCGGCGCGATGACGGTCTTCATCCACGTCTGGCCGGTCTTGAAGTCCTTGCCCGAGATGGCCACGCCGCGCTGGTTGGCGAGGTCGATGAGCGCCGGGAAGTCGGCCGAGAGGTTCGGCGCCCCGTTGCAGTACGGAATGCCTTCCATGATGGCCGCGTACGCATACAGCATCGACGGCGCGATGGCGTCGTCGTTCTCTTCCATGGCCTTCTCGAAGGCCGCGATGGTCTGGTGCTGCGGACCGGCCTTGATGTACGTCTCCGTGGAGCCGCACCACACCATGGCGCCGCGTGAGGCGCCGTGGGCCGCCATGAAGCTGCGGATGTCGGCGCGCAGCTGGTCGGCGAGGTCCTTCTTGGTCGGGCCGGTCTTCACGTTCGTCGCGCCCGTGATGCGCGTGACGTAGCGGCTCTCGAACACGGCCGGCATCGGTGTGATGCTCTTGAGGAAGTCGGCGATCGGCTCGAGGTCGTCCTTGACGAGCACACCGGCCTTGGTGGCCGCCGTGTACGCGTCATCCGGAATGGGATCCCAGGCGCCGAAAACGATGTCGTCGAGCGACGCGAGCGGCACGAAGTCCCTGATCAACGGGCTGCGGTGGTCGGTGCGCTTGCCGAGGCGGATGGTCGCCATCTGGGTGAGCGAGCCGATGGGCGCGGACAGCCCGCGACGCACACGCTCGACACCTGCGATGAACGTCGTCGCCACGGCGCCGAGGCCCGGCGTGAAAATGGCGAGCTTCCCCGTCGCCGGGGCAATGGGCGCGGGAGTCCCGCGGGTCGAGTCGGACACTTCGCTTATTCTCCAGGAGTGGTAGAAGTCGTCGCCGCTGTAGTGATGCGATGCACGTACGCCATGCGCTGAAAGAACGTGACCCAGGCCGTCACCATGAGCAGCGTGACGATCGCGGCCAGCACCCATCCGTCCAACGCGAGGCCGAAAAAGGCCTGCGGAGCGGACAGCAAGGTGATGCGCTCGGGACGCTGCAACACGCCCACGCGCGCGGAAAAGCCGAGCCCTTCAGCCCGGGCGTTGGTGTACGACGTGAGGAACGTCGCGATCAGCGCCAGCACGGTGACAATCACCATGCCGTTGTTCATGTACCTCGGATGGGTGGCATAAAACACCACCAGTCCGCCCAGCAGGAAGCCATCGGCGACCCGATCGAGTGTCGAGTCGTAGAACGCGCCGAAGGTCGAACTCTGTCCGGTCCGACGGGCCACCGTGCCGTCCAGCACATCGAACAGGGCGGTGAGGCCCAGGAACCAGCCGCCGGTGCTGATGTGCCCCGTCGCAAAGATCACGCCCGCCGTGCACGTGCAGATCGCGCCGATTGTCGTGATGGTGTTGGGGCGCACACGCTTGGCCACCAGCCAGTCCGCCACGGGGGCGATGACCTGCAGGTACCCCCGAACGATGGCGCTCCACAGTGCTTGCATCAGGACGTCGTTGACGGATCGGGACCGGACGTTTCCGGGCCGGCCCCTCCGACAGCCGTCGGGCTCGGAACCAGCCCGCGAAAGCTAGAACTCCCCGGGAGTCAACGGTAGAGATGGAACCGGCGGGCTTCCTTTTCGAACGCCACGATGGCCGGCAGCAACCGATCGAGCACGGCATCGGGATCGGCCCCGCCGAGCAGAGCCTCACGCATCCGGGCCGATCCCATGCGCCGATCGAACCCGGGCCCGTTGATCTGCAACGAATCCCGATGCACCCGCGCCAGTGCCCACAGGATCGCGGCCCCGATTCGCGCCGGCTGCACCCGCTCCCGGTCGAGCAGTTCGAGGCGCACACCGGGAATGCTCCGTCCCCCGTACTTGTTGTCCCCCGGTTTGTCGGGGGTGAAGCGATCCGCCTTGAAGCGCACGCCGGTGAGGGAAAGGTCCTCCAGGAGCCGCGCGACCGAATCGGCGCGCAGCCACGGGGCGCCGAACTGCTGGAAGGGTTGGTCCGTGCCGCGCCCCACCGACACGTTGCTCGCTTCGAATGGCACCAGCGCCGGATAGAACAGCGCGGTCGTGACGGAGGGCATGTTGGGCGACGGCCGAACCCACGGCAGCCCGGTCTGGTCGAACCACAGGCCGCGCCGCCAGTTCCGCATTGGCACCACCGTCAGCCGCGTGCTCATCTTGAGGTTGGCCTGGAACAGCCTGGCCAATTCCCCCATCGTCAGGCCATGGCGAAGCGGCATCGGGAACAGCGAAAACCCGTTCGTCGTGTTCGAGGCCGTCGGATAGGAGGCATCCGCCAGTGCCGAGTCGAGCAGTGCACCTTCCGTGAAGGTCCCGGCAATCGGATTGGGCCGGTCGAGGACCAGCACGGGGAGGTTCCGGCGCTCCCCCGCCTGCATGGCGTACAGCACGACGCCCACGTAGGTCCACGTACGGGTGCCGATATCCTGCAGGTCCACCACCAGGACATCAACGTCCTGCAGCAGGCTGTCGGCCGGCGCCATGGTGCTGCGCTGGTAGAGCGAATGGACGACGAGCCCGGTCTTCTCGTCGCGCTCGTCGCCCAATCCCGATCGATCCTCCGTGCCGCGAGCCCCATGTTCGGGCGCGAACAGCTTCACCAGCTTGACGCCTGCCCGAAGCGCCCGCGGATCGCCGAACAGCAGGTCGATGGACCGCCGACCGCGTTCGTCCACCCCCGTCTGGTTGGTGACCAGCGCGACCCGCTTGCCGGCCACGAGCTTGATGCTATCGTCCAGCAGGACGGTGATCCCGGGCCGCACCTTGCGATCGGGCACCTGCCGGCGCATACCACCACCTCGCGGATCGTCGATCCCGTCATCGGGCGTCGGGCCACCGTCCGGCGGACCACTGCGGGCGCACCCGGCCACGACCATGCCGATACCGATCGCCGACCACCAGACCAGCCTCTTGATCGCCTTCACTCGCGTTCCCCCCGAAGGTTCGTGGTGCACCGGTCGCGCCCTTCTGCCACTCACGAACACATGAGCCGTCGTTTCCCCCAGCGTCGCGTGTGCCCGGCGACGGTCCCCCGCCGCAAGCTAAGTATGCATCCCCGTCGGGCGCTGCGTCCCGGCCTGCTGATCGGCGCAAGTCTGCTGGTCAGCGCCTGCACCGCGTTGCGGGGGGGCGCGCATGCCGCGCCCCCGACGGCACGGGTCCCCGCGGCCACGGCGCGGGCGACCTTCGACAGTCTGCGCACGACCCTCGATCGCGCGATCGCCGACGGCGCGTTTCCCGGAGCGTACGCCGCCGTCGGGACGGCCGACGGCCTGATCGCCGAGTACGGGGCCGGGCAGCTCGATGCCGCCGACGGTACGCGGCCGAGTGCCCGGACGGTCTGGGATTTGGCGTCGCTCACCAAGGTCATCGGCACAACGTCCGCCGTGCTCCAGCTGGTCGGTGCCGGCAAGGTCGGACTCGACACGCCGGTCGTGCGTTACCTCCCGGAGTGGACCGCCACCGGGGCCGACCGCATCACCGTTCGACACCTGCTGACGCACGCCTCGGGGCTGCCTGCCTGGCGAGCGCTGTACAAGGAAGCCGCGACCCCGGCCGAAGCGTCGGCGCAGCTGTTCGCGACGGCCCCCGATACGCTTCCCGGCGTACGTACCGTGTACAGCGACCTCGGGTTCATCCTGCTGGGCAAGCTGGTCGAGCGAGTCAGCGGTACCTCACTCGATCAGTACGAGCAGAGACACGTCTTTGCGCCCCTCGGCATGGCCGATACCCGCTACCTCCCCCCTGCCGCGTGGCGGGCGCGGACCGCCCCCACGGAAGTGGATCCGTGGCGGCAGCGACACCTGCGCGGCGAGGTGCACGATGAGAACGCGGCGCGACTGGGCGGCGTCTCCGGACACGCCGGGCTCTTCTCCACCGGCCGCGATCTCGCGCGGTTTGCGCGGGCCTATCTCAACTTTGGCCGGCTCGACGGGGTCCGCGTGTTCGACTCGGTGACGGTCGCCGCGTTCATCACCCCGCAGGATACGACGCTCTCCCGGCGCGGCCTCGGCTGGGAGACGGCCACCGGAAGCAATTCGGCTGGTCGCCGCCTCGCTCGCACCGCCTTTGGGCACACGGGATTCACCGGGACCTCGATCTGGATGGACCCCCAGCGCGGCGTCTTCGTGCTGCTACTCACCAATCGGGTGAATCCCACCCGGGAGAACCGGAAGATCGGTGCGGTACGGACCGCCGTGGCGGATGCCGCCGTGGGTGCGCTCGACGGCCTGTCCCGGATGGAATCGCGATGACGCCGCCCCGTGGACGCCCGGATCTCGCAGGCCTCCACGGGGTTTCTTGCAAGGGGAGTGATCCTCTCGCTATTTTTTCCCCAGCACGACACGACACCCACGGGATCGATCGCGAGGGCGACCGGACCGGCGCGGTGCGGTCATTCTGGCCGGGATCAGTGCCGGCCACTTCGGAGAGCAGACATGAGCACGATGCAGCAGCCGGAAGTCATGGTGATCATCACGCCTGTGGCCGCAGGCGAAGTGCGCAAGTTCATGGACGCCGAGGGCGTGACGCCGGAGAAGGGCGGCCTGCGCGTTTCGGTGATGCCCGGCGGGTGCAGCGGCTTCAAGTACGGCCTCGTGATCGAGGACACCCATGCCGAGGACGACATCACCTTGGACGTCGAGGGCATCAAGGTGTTTGTCGATCCGTTTTCGGCGCAGTACCTGAGCGGCACGACGATCGACTACGTGTCGTCGATGCAGGGCTCGGGCTTCACGTTCAAGAATCCGAACTCCACCGGCGGCTGCGGCTGCGGCAGCTCCTTCTCCGCCTGATGTATCCAGGCGCCCACCAGGGCGCCCATTTCACCATCACGACTCCCCATGTCACTGGCCACCGGACACTCGGCGGCTCCTGACGTGTTGCAGGCCCGCTCACTCGCGACGAGTGGCGGGCCTGTGCGCGTTGGGGGATCGCCTTTCGCCCTCGACGGCGTCGACGGCACCGCGCGTGAGCGCATTCCCACGATCATCATCGACGAGCACGGCGCGATGGCCCGGCTGGTCGCGGGACGCATCGCCACCCTCATCCGCGAGCGCGCGGCCAGCAGCCGTCCCCTGGTGCTGGGGCTTGCGACCGGATCAACGCCCATCGGCGTGTATCGCGAACTCATTCGCCTGCATCGCGAGGAGGGGCTGAGCTTCCGGCACGTCGTGACGTTCAACCTCGACGAGTACTACCCGATGCGGGCCGACAGCATCCACTCGTACCACCGGTTCATGTGGGAGAACCTGTTCTCTCACGTCGACATCGATCCGGTGAACGTCCACATCCCCGACGGGTCTCTTGCCCGGGGGGATGTGGAGACGGCCTGCCAGGCGTACGAGGCGGCCATCGTGGCGGCGGGCGGCATCGACTTTCAGCTGCTCGGCATCGGCAAGACGGGTCACATCGGCTTCAATGAACCCGGCTCCGGCGAGACGAGCCGCACGCGCCTGGTGCACCTCGACAGTATCACCCGGCGCGACGCCGCCGCCGACTTCTTCGGCGAGGAGAACGTGCCGCGGGAGGCAATCACCATGGGGATTGCCTCCATTCTCGGCGCCCGCGAGATCGCGATTCTCGCCACGGGCGAGCACAAGGCCGGCGTCGTGCGTCGTGCCGTCGAGGGGGAAATCGACCGCGCCGTGGCAGCCACGTTCCTCCAGCGGCATCCCAACACGACGTTCTATGTCGACGACGCAGCCGCCGCGGATCTCACCCGCGTGGCGACCCCATGGCTGATCGATGAGGTGGTATGGGAGGAAGCGCTGGCCGTCCGTGCCGTGACATGGCTGGCGGCGCGGTGTGGCAAGGCGATCCTCAAGCTCACCCAGCACGATTACGCCGAGAACGGCCTGTCGTCGCTGGTGGCACGACATGGGTCCCCGGGGGCGGTGAACGGGCTGGTGTTCAACATCCTGGGCGCCAAGATCCGCGGCAAGAGCAAGCTGCCACGCCGCCTCAAGACCATCTGTTTCTCGCCCCACCCTGATGACGACGTGATCTCGATGGGCGGCATTCTCCGCAAGTTCGTGGAGAACGGCAATGACATGACCGTCGCCTACATGACGAGCGGCAACATCGCCGTCTTCGATCACGACGTGCGCCGCTATCTCGACTTCCTGGTGCGTCTCGACGAGGAGCACATGGGACGGAACGCCACCGTGCAGGAGCTGGCGACCATCGTGCAGGACTTCCTGCAGCGCAAGCAGCCCGGGGACGTGGATATCCCCGAGGTGCAGGACATCAAGCGCATCATCCGTGAATCGGAGGCCGTGAGCGGGATCGAGGTGATGGGGCTGTCGAAGGCCAATGCCCGCTTCCTCAACCTGCCCTTCTACCAAACGGGCAAGGTACGCAAGGACCCGATCGGGCCGGTGGATGTGGCCATTGTCGCCGACCTGCTCCGCGAACTGCAGCCCGAGCTGATCTTCGTGGCTGGTGACCTGTCCGATCCGCACGGCACACACCGCATGTGCAAGGAAGCCATCGACCGGGCGCTCGACGACGTGTATGGCACCGGGGCGGCGCGTCCTGAGGTCTGGCTGTACCGTGGCGCCTGGCAGGAGTGGCCAATCACCGAGGCGACCGTGCTGGTGCCGCTGTCGCAGGAGGAACTCACGCTCAAGATCCAGGCGATCTTCAAGCACCAGTCACAGAAGGACTCGGCCCCCTTCCCCGGTCAGGACGAACGGGAGTTCTGGCAGCGCGTGGAGCAGCGCAACAAGACCACGGCCAGCCAGCTCGATCAGCTCGGTCTGGCCGAGTACTTCGCGATGGAGGCCTATGTCATCGCGTAAGGCCAGCGGGCAGGTGGCGGGGGCATGAGCATGAGCAACGCCTTCACCGGCATCGACTGGCTGGTGCTGATCGTGTATCTCGTGGGGACCACGCTGCTGGGCATCTGGCTCGGGCGCGACCAGAAGGATGCGCGTGACTACTTCGTGGCGAGCCAGCGCATTCCGTGGTGGGCCATCCTCTTCTCGGTAGTGGCCACCGAAACGAGCGCCCTGACCTTCATCTCGATTCCCGGGTTGGCATACGTCGGCAACCTGGCATTCCTGCAGGTGGCAGCGGGGTACGTCGTGGGCCGTGTGATCATCGCGTACACGCTCCTGCCGCGCTACTACCAGGGGGAACTGGTCACGGCGTACGCCATGCTGGAGAAGCGCTTTGGGCTCGCCACCCGACGGTTTGCGTCGGTGGTCTTCATGGTCACCCGCGCCTTCGGCGATTCGGTGCGCGTCTTCGCCACCGCCATCCCTGTGGGCCTGATCATCGGCCCGGTCGTGCCCCCCGCGTATGTCGGTCCGCTGTCGATCCTCATTCTCGGTGCGTTCACCGTGCTGTACACGTATCACGGCGGTATGCGCGCCGTGGTGTGGACCGATGTCGTGCAGACCGGGGTGTACCTGATCGGCGGCCTGTCGGCGCTATGGCTGCTCGGCCAGGGAGTCGAGGGCGGGTGGTCGGCCATCCTGCGCGGTGCCGACGCACAGGGCAAGCTGCGACTCATCGACACCTACACCGGCATCGACCGGCCGCACACGCTGTGGGCAGGGCTGATCGGCGGCGCGTTCCTGAGCATGGCGTCGCATGGCGTCGACCAACTGATCGTGCAGCGGCTCATGGCGTCCGGCAGCCTTGCCGATGCGCGCCGGTCCCTCATCGGCAGCGGCGTGGTGGTGCTGGCGCAGTTCGGGCTGTTCCTGCTCATCGGCACCGGGCTGTTCGCCTACTACCAGGGGGAGACCTTCGCCCGTCCCGACGCGATCTTCCCGCGGTTCATCGTGGAGGCGATGCCGCCGGGTCTCACGGGGCTCGTCATCGCCGCCATCCTGGCGGCGGCCATGAGCACCGTCAGCGGTGCCCTCAATTCGCTGGCGGCGGCGACGCTGCATGACCTGTACCTGCCGCTCACGGGCAGGAAGCCGGACGACCCGGGCCTGCTCCGCATCAGCAAGACGTTCACGCTCGTGTGGGCCGCGATCCTGATCGGCGGTGCCATGCTGTATCGCAACGAAGGGACGCCGGTGGTGACCATTGCGCTCTCCATCGCCTCCTTCACGTACGGCGGCCTGTTGGGCGCATTCTTTCTGGCCATGCTGGTACCTCGGGCGCTGCAGCGTGACGCCATTACGGGGATGGCCGTTGGCATCGGCACCATGAGTTTCGTGGTCTTCGCCAAGGCGCTGAGCGGCTGGTTTCCCTCGCTGGCCCCCACGCTGGCGCCATTCGCGCAGATCGCGTGGCCCTGGTATGTGTTGATCGGGACCTCGCTTACTTTCTTCACGGGACTACTCAGCTCGTTCACACACGCGGCGCCGGTGGCGACGCCTTCCGATCAGGGGACTCGTTCATGAGCGCCGGACCACTCGATCCGACTCCATTGGTGGTGGGTGTGGACGGCGGAGGCAGCCGAACCCGGGTGCTGCTCAGCGACGCCACCGGTGCAACCCTGGCGCGCGTCGAAGGGCCAGCGAGTGCCCTCACGCCAGGGCACGAAGGCGTCGCGGCGGACGTGATCAAGGCACTGATCGGGGAGGCGCTGGCTGCCGCCGAACGCACCGAAACCCGCCCAGCGGTTTGCGTGGTCGGGGTGGCCGGTGCAGGCCAGGAGCGGGCGGCGCAAGCCCTGTGGTCGGCGCTGGCCGCGCGGCGCGTGGCCGACGACGTGTCGGTGCAAGCCGACGCCACGATCGCGATGGACGATGCCTTCGGCGAGTCCGCCGGGGTGCTGCTGATCGCGGGTACGGGCTCGGTCGCCTTTTCCAAGGCGCCCGACGGGCGCGTGGAACGCTGCGGTGGGTGGGGACCGAACGTGGGTGACGAGGGGAGTGCGGCGTGGCTTGGTCGCCGGGCCCTTGGCGTGATCACGGCGGCGCAGGATGGCCGTGAACCGGAGACCGCCCTCACGGGCGCCATCCTCACCGCCCTCGAACTCGAATCCCTCGACGACGTGATCCCGTGGGCCTCGGAGGCGACACCCAGCGCGTACGCGCTACTGGCTCCCGTCGTGGCGCAGGTCGCGGCCACGGGTGACCTGCGGGCGAATGCCTTGATCAGCTTCTGCGTCGAGGAACTCGCGCTGCATGTGCGGACGCTCGCGCGGCGCTGCTTCGTCGACGAGCGGGCGGCAATCCCGGTGGCTTTCGCCGGAGGCCTGCTCACGCGCGGGTCGCTGGTGCGGAAGCGGCTCGAGCAGCGGCTCAAGAGCGCCGTTCCAGGCGCGACGGTGCGGGTCGACGAGGTGGACGCCGCGCGCGGCGCGGTGCGGCGGGCGAGGCGGCTGCTGGGGGTGGAGGTCTAACGGCGCAAGCGATGTGGCGCGAGCGATGTGGCGCGAGCTGGACGGCGCACTGACTGTGCGGTGAGCCGCTCGCGTTTCACGGCTCGCGTCAGGTGGCTCGCGCGGTGCCGCCGGTCCGACCTTGCCCACCCTGCCGCAGCGTCCGTCACGAAGGCGCGTGGTGCACGTCCATGCGTTCGTCACTCGGCGTCGTGCATGGCGCCCGCCGTCGTCAGCGCCCCGAGGCGCGCCTGCTCGGCGACAAGTGCTCAGCGGCGCACTTCGAGCACCCCACCCACATTCGTCAGCGCCAGCACGACGTACGACGCGCCGGTCGCAACCTGCTGCACACGTACGCGCCTACATCATGTGGCGGGCGCTCGTCACGGTCTGGTGCAGCGGCACCCTGCGGGGATTCCAGCTTCGCAGCGGTGCGGTGAGCCCGTACACCGGCTCTTCGCGCTCCGGCGCGAACGTACCGAACCACCGGTCCCACACGATGAACACGCCAGCATAGTTGCGGTCCTGCTACGCCGGATTCACGCCGTGATGCACGCGATGATGCGACGGCGTATTGAGCACCGCCTCACACCATGCCGGCAGGCGATCGATCGCCCGCGTGTGGATCCAGAACTGGCAGATGAGGTTCAGCGCGTAGCAGACCGTGACCTGCTCGGTCGACATGCCCAGGACGGCCAGCGGCACGTGGAACACCCACGAGAGCACGCCGCCGAGGGCGCTCTGGCGCAGCGCCACGGCAAGGGTGTACTCCTCGCTTCAATGGTACTTCTCGTGCCCTGCCCAGAAGAGATTCACCTCGTGGGGGACCCGATGGAACCAGTAGTACGCCAGGTCCACGTCCACGAAGGCCACGGTCCAACCGACCCACGCCAGCGGCTGCGCCCGCCAACGATTCCGAGGCGCGAACGAAGAGTGCGCGTCGGGCCACGCCGGGACGGGCAGTACCCGCTGGAGCCTGGCGTGCTCCGATACCCATCCGTAGGCCCCGATGAGCAGCAGCGTGGTGAACATGCCCGCCACCTGACTCAACGTCCCGGCCGACAAGTCACTGATGGTGTCGTTCACGCGATAGAACGAACGACGGCCGAGCCGCGCACTCAGCAGCTCGACCGCGATCAGGACGAAGAACAGGGGGATCGACGCCTGCATGATCCCCATGGCGCTACGCGGCGACCGGCTCCACGGCGGGTTCCTGCAACTCCCCCTCCCAGCGACCCATGACCGCCGTGGCCAGGCAGTTGCCCAGCAGGTTCACCGACGTACGCGCCATGTCCATGATGGCATCGACACCCAGAATGACGGCGATGCCCTCGAGCGGGAGTCCGAACTGGGCAAGGGCGCCCGAGAGGATGACCAGCGACGCGCGCGGCACCGCCGCCACGCCCTTCGACGTCAGCATGAGCGTGAGCATCATGAGCAGCTGCTGACTGAGCGGCATGTCGATACCGGCCGCCTGCGCGACAAAGACTGACGCGATGGCCAGGTACAGCGTGCTGCCATCAAGATTGAACGAGTACCCGGTGGGCAGCACGAACGACACGATGCGACGCGGCACCCCGAACTTCTCCATCGCCTGCATCGCCTGCGGGAACGCCGCTTCCGACGAAGCCGTCGAGAAGGCGATCAGCCACGGCTCCTTCACCAGCGACCAGAATCGCCTGAGGTCGATGCGCATGATCAGCGCCACCGGTACCAGCACGATCACGACGAACACGATCAGCGACACATACAGCGTTCCCACGAGCTTCGCGAGGTTGAGCATCACGTCGAGGCCACTCTTGCCGACCGTGACGCCGATGGCCGCGCCGATGCCGATTGGGGCGAAGGTCATCACGATGCCCACGAACTTGAACATGATGTCGCTCAGCGACTGCAGCCAATCGAGCATGAATTTCTTCGACGGCCCCTCGACGCGCGCGAGCGCGACCGCGAAAATGATGGCAAAAAACACGATCTGCAGCACTTCATTCTGCGCGGCGGCCTCGAAGAAGCTCTGCGGCACCGTATGCTCGAGCACCGAGGCGAACGTCGGCGTCTTGGCGGCCAGCGCCTGGAACTCCTCACTGCTGCCGCTGGCGGAAATCTGCAGGCCGACGCCCGGCTTGACCCAGTTGACCGCCACGAGGCCGATCGCCAGCGCGAGCGTGGTCACGATCTCGAAGTAGATGATCGACCGCAGGGCCAGCTTGCCCACCTTCTTCATGTCGTCGCCGTGGCCAGCGATCCCCACGACGAGGGTACTGAACAGGAGCGGCACGATCAGCGACTTGATCATGCGCAGGAAGATGTTCGCGAACGGCTTGAGGTTGGGCGCGAAGTCCGGCGCGAGCCATCCGATGAGGATGCCGATGATCATCGAGATGATGATCCATCCGGTGAAGCCGATGCCGAGAAACCCCTTCTTGGCGGGGAGCGTGGCCGGGGCGGATCCTGCAGCCTGATGTACCATGAATCGATTCGGTCAGCGAGAGGGGGTCGACCCGGGACGGCGAAGCACCGAGTTCCGGTAGCCGTAGGCGAAGTACAAGGCGAGGCCGATCACCATCCAGGCGCCGAACGCCATCCAGGCACTGGCGGGAAGCCCCTGCATCACGAAGACGCAGGCTCCGGCGCCGATGAGCGTCACCGCCCACACGAACGGTACCTTGAACGGCCGCGGCCGATCCGGTTCGCGAATGCGCAGGACCAGCACCCCAAGGCACACCACCGCAAAGGCCGCCAGCGTACCGATGTTGGTGAGGTCGTAGGTGGCGGCATCATCGGCCACCAGCGAGCCAAGGGCCACCAGTACGCCGGTCAGCAAGGTGGTCACGCGCGGCGTACGCGTCTTCGGGTCGAGCTTGGCCGCGAACTTGGGCAGCAGCCCGTCGCGGGCCATGGCGTAGAAAATCCGCGGTTGTCCGTACTGGAACACGAGCAGTACGGCCGACATGCTCACCACCGCTCCAGCCGCGACGATCCAGCTCGCGGTATCCAGGCCGGCCAGCGACAACGCCTTGGCCAGCGGATCAGCGCTGCGCAGCTGGTCGTAGGGCACCAGCCCCGTCGCAACCAGGCCCACGATCACGTAGATCAACGTGCAGACCGCCAACCCGCCGAGAATGCCGATCGGCAGGTTCCGCTGGGGGTTCCGGGTTTCCTCGGCCGCCGTCGAGATCGCGTCGAAGCCGATGTAGGCGAAGAACACGATTGCCGCGCCCTGATGGATGCCGCGAAATCCATTCGGGGCAAACGGCTTGTAGTTGGCCGGGTCGATGTGCATGGCGCCGACAATCACGAACAGCGCCAGCACGACCAGCTTGATGATCACCATGATGTTGTTGACACGGGTGCTCTCCTTCGCCCCCTGCATCAGCAACATGGTGATGGCCGCCACGACGCCGAACGCCGGCAGGTTGACCAGGATGGGGACGCCGGCAAGACGGGGCGCGCTGTCGAGCAGCGCCCGGATCGCCGGATCGCCACTGGCCTTCACGTTCCAGTAGCCGTGGGTCATCCAGCCGGGCAGGTCAATGCCGAAGCCGGACAGCAGCGACGTGAAGTACCCTGCCCACCCGATGGCCACCGCTACATTGCCGACGGCATACTCGAGGATGAGCGCCCAGCCGACCACCCAGGCGACGATTTCACCGAGGGTCGCATACGAGTACGCGTACGCACTGCCGGCTTGCGGAATCATCGACGCCAGTTCGGCATAGCACATCGCCGCCAGAGCGCATACGGCGCCAAGCAGGATGAACGAGAGCACCAGCGCGGGGCCGGCGCCGTAGCGCACGACGGTTCCGTCGGCGAGGACTTCGCCGGCCGCGGCCGTACCCAGCGAGGAAAAGATGCCCGCGCCGATGACGGCGCCGATCGCCAGCATGATGAGGTCGCCCGCGCCGAGTGTGCGGCGCATGCCGTGTTCGCCGTCGTCGAGCACAGCGATCGGCTTCCTGTCGAACAGCCCCATGCGAGTGGAGGGAGAGGGGGGAGGGGGTGCTGCGCGCAGGCGCAAGCTACCTCCCTGCACCGATCACAGGGAGTAGGTGATCTCGGTCTTCGCCCGGATGGGTACCCCCTGCGCGTTGACGGCGGGGCGGAAACGGATGGCAGCCAGCGCATCGCGCAGCTTGCGGTTGTACGATCCGTCCTTCGTGGGCGGGAACTGCAGGTCGAGCACCTTCCCCGTGGAGTCGACGTCGAAGACGACGACGATCGTGCCCTTGGCCTTGTTGGGCACGGGCAAGGGCGGAAGGAAGAGCTCGGTCGGGGCCGGCGGATACACGGTTCCCGGTCCGCCGCCGGTGCCAGGCCCCACACTGCTGCCGCGACCGGTGCCAACGCCGGAACCGACCCCGCCACCACTGCCAGGGCCACTGCCGGCGCTCCCATCGTTGCCGGAGCCACCACCCGTCCCCAGCGTCGCGCTCTTGGCTTCGCCGGCATCGGTGGCCGGTGCCGGCGACGGCGGTACCGGCGACGGTGTCGGCTTGGGCTGCGGCGGTGGTGGCGGCGGCGGCACCAGCGGCTTGATCTCCGGCGGCCGGACCACCGGCGCTGGCGGCGGCGGGGCTGGGGCCACCCGAACGAACTGGAGCCGCTCCTGCTTCATCTGGCCACCCGTTCCCCGATTGCCGCCCCCGCCACCTCCGGCCGCGCCGATGCCACCAGCCCCCAGTACCTCGCGCATCAACTCCGGTGAGGTGAAGGGGACGATCAGCAGCACGATGATCAGGACGTGCAACAGGACCGCCAGCACGAAGCTGGCGCCCCGGCGCTGTTTGCCGACGGGAATGCCGATCGGCGGCCGATAGCGGGGACGCTCCGGGCCCGGCGATGCCGGCGCAGGCGGGTTGGACGAGGCGTTGGGAGGCAAGGCAGCCATGCGGGAAATGGAAGGCGACACAACGACATACGGCGGACGCGCCCGTTTGGGTTCGCCCGCCGTATTGAACACCAGAGGCCCTCAATGGGTGCCCGTCGAGGCCTCCAACCTACTCACTTGGGCGCGACACCGATGACCTTGACGCCAGCCCCGCGCGCCTGGTCCATGGCCCAGATGACGTTCGCATACACCGTCATCGTGTCACCCTTCACGAAGATGATCTTCTCCGGGCGCGGGTCATAGATGGCCTTCAGGCGCGTGAACAGCTGCGCCTTCTCGACCGGCTCCTTGTTGATCGCGTACTTGTCGTCCGGCAGGATCTCGAGCACGATCTGGTCCGGATTCACATTCGGCTGGGCCGGCTGCGGATTCGGGTCGGGCAACTGCGTGTCGATGGCCTTCCGGCTCATCGGGATGATCATCATGAAGATGATGAGCAGCACGAGAAGCACGTCGATCATCGGAGTGACGTTGATCTCGTTGTTGAGACTGCTGCCACCACCGCCAGCGGACATACCCATTACTGGCTTCCTCCCGGCTTGATGCGATCCGACTCGACGAGTGACTCCGTCCCAGGCGTCTGCTCGGTGATGAGCGCCGCCACGCGGACGCCGCTCCGGGAAAGCAGGTCGAGGGCGTTGATGACCTTGAGGTACTGAAGGTCCTTGTGGGCCTTCACGTACATGATGTAGTCGTCGCGCTCCTTCCCGTAGATGTCCTTGACGAGGGTCTCGAGATCCTCATTGCGGACCGGCTGCTTGTTCAGGTAATACCGCCCCTGATCGTCGATACCGAGTACCTGGTCACCATCTTCTTCCGGGTGGGGCTTGAGGTTCTGCCCCTCCGGTGGGACCGCCTTGAAGCCCGCGTTGATCTGCGGGATGGTGATCATGAAGATGATGAGCAGCACCAGCATCACGTCGATCATGGGGGTGACGTTCGGCTCGGCCTTGACGCCGCTGCCGCCGCCTACGCTCATGCCCATGCGCTACTCCTTGCGTTGAGCCGGTCGACGGGACGCTCGGAGCGAGCGCCCGTCGACGGACCGATCGTGAAGAACTGGCTTACTGCGAGATCGACTGCTGTCCGGCCGTGTTGAACTCCCGCGTGAAGCGCGAGCGGCCGAACTCCCCCGACACGCCCTTGATGAGGTAGTCGATCATTTCCTTCGACGTGTACGTCATCTCGGCCGTGAGGTTGTCGATCTTCGTCTGGAAGAAGTTGAAGGCCCACACCGCGGGAATGGCGACGCCGATACCGATGGCCGTCGTGATGAGCGCCTCGGCAACACCGGCGGCGATGGCGGAGATACCGCCCGCGCCCGACGTGGCCATGCCGGTGAACGAGTTGACGATACCCATGGTCGTGCCGAGCAGACCGACGAACGGCGCCGTGGCGCCGACCGTGGCGAGGATGCCCAGACCACGCTTGAGGTCGACGATCGTCATCAGCATTTCACGCTCGACCGCCCGCTCGGCCGAGTTGATGTCGGCCACGGTGACCGAGCCGTCCTGAATGAGCGGACGGATCTCGCTCAGCGCGCCACCGAGCACCCGGGCAACGTGCGACTTCTTGTAGCCTTCGGCCAGCTTGATCGCCTCGTTGAGGTTGTCCTCCTCGAGGAACTGCGAGAACTCGGGGGCGAAGCGACGCGTCTCGGCCTGCGCCTTGCGCATCGACCACCACTTCTGGATGAGCACCGTGAACGAGAAGGCCGACATGCCGAGCAGGGTGAACACGATCCCCTTGGCGAACCAGCCCATCGAGTGGTACAGCTCCATCAACGACATGTTCATGAGACAGATCTCCGCGAAACGGTAGGGTGGGGACTCAGCGGTTGAGCGAGAACTGGAACGGCTGCTGCACGAGCTGCTTCACCTTGCGGCCCCCCACCTCGGCGGGGAGGAAGCGCATCCGCTGGAGCGCGTTCTTGACGGACGTCGTGAACAGATCGTTGTCGGACTTGAGCGCCTTGAAGGTGCCCATGTCGGCGCGCCCCGTGGTGTCGACCACGAACTGCGCGAGCACGGTCCCTTCGATGCCCGCCGTGCGGAGCATGTCGGGGTAGGCAGGCCCCTGGGCGCCCGGCGCCATCACGACGGGCTTTTCGACCTGGAAGTCGAAGTAGGGCTGGTCGCCCTGCGGGACCGGTCCTTTGCCGCCTTCGACCCCTTTCGCGATGCCGCCGGCGACACCCTTGCCGGAGAAGTCGGCCTCGTCGGTCACCTTCTTCGACAGGTCGATCTCGGGGATGACGTTCGGGATCTCGATGGGAGCCGAGAGCACCTGGAAGCCCTTTGGCGGGGGCGGCGCGGCCACCGCGTCGGGCGGCGGCGGGGCCTTCTCCGGCTCGGGCGGCTTGGGCTCGTCCTTCTTCACCTCGACGAAGTCCACCTTCTCTTCCTTCGGCTTCTCGTTCACGATGCCCGCGTTCTTCGTCACGATGACGAGCGCGGCAACGACGGCCGTGTGGACCACGATGGAGGTGACGGACCCACCCAAGCGCTTCTGCTTCTTCGCCTTCGATTCAAGCAGGTTGTTGAACATCTCGCTTGTCCGGGGTACGGGCTGGCTACGTCGCACCCGGACGGGCTATCCGGGGCTGACACCGCGATTCTACGCCCCCAGCATGATCCGGCAATGGAGAGAAGATTAGGATCGGATTAATCCGGGGTTAGCATTCCATGCAGGTCGGCGGCCCCATCGGCGGTATTGACCACCGACTGGTACTCCCCGGTCATCCCCGATCCGGGCGCGCCGGCCAGCGGCAGCGTCACGGTGAACGTGCTGCCCCGCCCCAGGCGCGACTGGACCTCGAGCGTCCCGCCGTGCGCCTGGGCAATCCACTGCGAAATGGCGAGCCCGAGCCCAAACCCGCCGCGCTCGGTCGCCCGCGACCGGACCCGGTCGGCCCGCCAGAAGCGCTCGAACACATACGGCAGGTCGGCGGCGGCGATGCCGATACCGGTGTCCTTGACCGCGACGCGCACCAGCGTCGCTTCGCGCACCACCGTGATCTCCACGCTCCCGCCGCGCGGCGTGTACTTGATGGCGTTCGTGACCAGGTTGAGGAACAGCTGCCGCAGCCGGGTGAGGTCCCCGAGCACCTCCGCATTGTCGAGCTGCGGCACGTCGATGGTGAGCCCGGCCTCCTCACCCAGCAGGCGGGCCGTCTCGATCACCTCACGCGTGAGCGGCCCCAGCTCGATGGGCTCGCGAAACAGGTCGAAGCGCCCTTCGTCGGCGCGCGCCAGCGTGAGCAACGAGTCGACAAGGTCGGCCATGCGGGTGAGCTGCTGCAGCGCCTCCTCGAGCGCCTCCGCCCGTTCGATGTCGGATGCGTGCGGCGAGATGGCCCGTTCGACGTCGGCCCGCATGACGGCCAGCGGCGTCTTGAGCTCATGACTCGCGTCGGCCGTGAAGCGCCGCAAGGCACCGAACGAGATCTCGATGCGCTCGATGAACGCATTGAGCGTGGCCGACAGGCGCGCCAGCTCCTCCCCCGCGGCCCCGATCGCCAGCCGGCGGTGCAGCGAGCGCCCGTCGGTAATGGCCTCGACCTGGTCGATGATGCGGTCGATGGGGCGGAAGGCGCGCCCGGCGATGACGTACGCGAACGCGATCGACAGCAGGAGCAGGAACGGCGTGATCACGAGCATCGTCCCCACCAGCGCGGGCGGCGTGAGGGAGATGTCCGCGCTGCTCAGTGCGAAGTACACCCGGTAGCGTGCCGTGGCGCTGAGCGTCACCTCCCGCGTGGCCAGGCGCACGTCGTCGTTGAAGAGCGCGACCCGGGTGGTGGTCGGTCCCGGCGTTGATCGGCGCGCCGCGTTGCTGAACAGGTCGCGATCCGAGGTGGACAGCGCCTGCACGGCGGGCGAGGCATAGATGTCGTACCCCGTGCTGTCCTGCATCAGCACGTACCCCTCCAGCAGCCCGAGAAAGGCCTGCAGGCGTGCGCCGACGGTCGGTCCCGCCAACGGGTCGTTCTGCGCCACCACCGGCTCCGGCCCGGTCTTGCGCGCGACATCGATCGTGCTCACCACCCGATCCGCCTCGACCTGCACCTTGTCCACGAGTGCACGCAGCGCCATCTCGCGACGCACCGCCAGCAGGGTGACGCTGAACAGGAACAGCGTCCCGATGGTCGCGGTCGTCCAGGCAATCGTCAGCCGGGTGCGGATGGAGCGCATCGCCACGCGCGGGCGCTACCCGCGGACCATGTAGCCGACGCCACGCACCGTGGTGATCAGCTTCTTCTCGAACTTCGCGTCGATCTTCTTCCGCAAGTGATTGATCACCACGTCGACGATGTTCGTGCCCGGATCGAAGTGGTAGCCCCACGCATACTCGGTGATCAGCGTGCGGCTCATCACCCGGCCTGCGTGACGCATGAGATACTCGAGCACGGCGAACTCCTTCGGCGTCAACTCGATCAGCTCCTCGGCCCGCCGCACCTCGCGCGTTCCCTGGTCGAGTTCCAGGTCGCCCACCCGCAACAACGGCGACGCCAGGGCCCGCGGCCGGCGCAGCAAGGCCTCCACACGCGCCAGCAGTTCCTCGAAGGCGAACGGCTTGGTGACATAGTCATCGGCACCGGCACGGAGCGTCTCCACCTTCGCGTCCACGGCATCCTGGGCCGTCAGCACGAGCACCGGCCGCTCGAACCCCCGCGCGCGCAGGGTGCGCAACACATCCAACCCATTGCGTCCGGGGAGGCGCATGTCCAGCACCACCAGGTCGTACGGCTGGGAGAGCGCCAGTCGCTCCCCCTCGAGACCGTTGTTGCACAAGTCCGTCTGCCAGCGCTGCTCTTCGAGGCCGCGGCGCACGAACTCGCCCACGGTCGGATCGTCTTCGATGACCAGGATCTTCACCGTGCCCTCCCCCCGGCCCCGCGGCGCGCGGCGCTCACGCGCCCCGCCCGGCGGGACGCGTGAAGCCGTACTCCCGGATCTTGCGATACAGCGTCTTGGGGGAAATGCCCAGCATCTCCGCGGCCTTGCCCTGGTGCCAATTCGTGCGCTCCAGCACGTCCGCGATGTGCTTCCGTTCGAGCTCGCCCAGCGAGAGCACCTGCATCGGCGTCGGCCGCGCCCCGGCCCCGATCTCGGCCCCCAGCGGCAGGTCGCGCGCGTGCACCACCCCGTCCGTGGCCAACAGTGCCGCCCGCTCCATCACGTTGCGCAGTTCGCGCACATTGCCGGGCCACCGATAGCGCTCCAGCACCCCGGCTGCGTCGTCGCTGAGCCGCAGGACCGGCCCACGACGGAACTGGGCCAGGAAGTGCTCCGCCAACGGCAGCACATCCACCAGGCGATCGCGCAGCGGCGGCAGCGCAATCCGGATGGTGTTGATGCGATGCAGCAGATCGTCGCGGAACGTCCCCGCCTGCACCATGCGGCTGAGATCCCGCGTCGACGACGCGATCACGCGCACCTCGACCTCGACCTTCTGGGTCCCGCCCACCCGGAAGAAGCTCCCGGTTTCCAGCGCGCGGAGCAGTTTCCCCTGCAGCTTGAGCGCCAGATCGCCGATGTTGTCGAGGTACAGCGTGCCTCCCGCCGCCATCTCGAAGAGCCCCACCTTGCGCTGCTCGGCCCCGGGAAACGCCCCCTTCTCCACCCCGAACAGCTCCATCTCGAGGACCGACTCGGCGAGCGCGGCACAGTTGATGTCGATGAACGGGCCGTCCGCATGCTCCCCGTGTGCGTGCAGCAGCCGCGCCACCAGGTCCTTGCCCGTGCCCGACTCGCCGCTGATCAGCACCGGCGAAGCACTCGGTGCCACCTTCTCGAGCATCGACAGGACCGCGCGCAAGGGCGCGAACTGCGTCAGGAAGTGCGGTGCCGGTGTCGAGCGGTGCAGGCGTGACTTGAGGAGCAGATTGTCGCGCGCCAGCATGCGCTTCTCCCACGCCCGGCGCACCAGCACTTCGATCTCTGCCATCCGGTACGGCTTGGACAGAAAGTCATAGGCCCCCAGCTTGAGCGCTGCAATGGCCGTCTCGATCGTACCGTTGCCGGTGATCACGATGATCTCCGGCGGGAGCGGCTCCTCCCGGATGAGCCGCAACACTTCCAGTCCATCGATCTCGGGCATCACGACGTCCAGCAGGGCCACGTCGAACGCCTCGCTCCGCAACAGCTCGAGCGCCGTGCGCCCGTCACGCACCATGCGCACCGCGAAGCCCCGGGCCGTCATGAACTGCTCGAGGATGGTGCCCAGATGTGCCTCATCCTCGGCGATCAGGAGCCGGATGGGCGAGCCGCCGTCGACCGCGCGCGTGGAGGCTGGCGTGAGCGTCGGTACCGTCATGCCTGCACCTCGGACGTGACAGCCGGCGGCATGCCAGCCGTGGTGGACATCGGCAGGGAGACGCGGAAGGTGGCGCCTTGGCCCTCCGGCGAGACCAGGTCCAGCGCCCCACCGTGGTCAGCCACGATGCCATAGCAGATGGCCAGCCCGAGGCCCGTCCCCTGCCCCGGCGGCTTGGTGGTGAAAAACGGCTCGAACACCTTGGCCTGCAGGGCTCGCGGGATGCCGGGCCCTTCATCTTCCACCTCGAGCAGCGCCCGGGACGGAGCCTCCGGGTCGGTGACGGCGCGCGTGCGAATCAGCACGCGCGCGTTCTCCGGCGTGGCGTCGAGCGCATTCATGGCCAGGGCAATGAGGACCTGGACGATCTGGTCGGCGTCGCCATTCACGAGCAGCGGTGCCGTGGACTCCAGCTCGGTCACCACGCTGATCCGCTTGAATCGCGGGTGGTGCTGGAGGAGGAACAGCCCCTGCTGCACCACGGCGTTCAGGTCGAACAGGTCCCGACCGGTTGCCTTGGGCCGAGCGAAGTCGAGCAGACCATTGACGATCTTCTTGCAGCGCTGAACTTCGAGGTCGATGATGCGCAGCAGTTCGACGGGTGGCGTTCCGGCATCCCCCAGCTCCTGCTGCATGGACAGCGCCTCGGCGCAGGCGGCGATCGTCGCCAGTGGATTGTTGATCTCGTGCATGACCCCGGCCGCGAGCTGCCCCAGTGCGGCCAGCTTCTCGGCCTGAGCCGTCCGATCGAGCGCCGCCTTCCAGTCGGTGATGTCCTCCCCGATGGTGATCACGTGCGTCACCCGACCGCCCCCGAGGCGCATGGGAATCTTCGAGATGCGAAACGACCGCGTTTCCCCGAACGCCCTGGACTCCATCTGAAACTGCTGCAGGCGGCCCGAGGCGAACACCTCGTCGAACTCCCGCTTGAGCAGTGCGGCGGGCTGCCGATGCAGAATGTCGAAGATCGAACGTCCCACCGCATCCGTCCGGGCCACCCCCTGCAGGCCGGTCTCCCGCTTGTGATTCCAGGCGTGGATCCGGTAGTCGCGGTCGACCACGTACAGCCCCACCGGCAGCGAATCGACGATGCACTCCATGAATGCCCGCTGCTCCGCCAATTCGCGCACCCGGGCCGTGAGTTCGGCCTCGAGTCGCTGGAGGTGCCCGTGGCGTGCCACCCCGACCGCCAGCAGGTCCGCCGTCGCGCGGACGAGCGCGGCTTCGTCTGGCAGGAGCGGGTGCTCCCGATGCACCACCAACGTGCCAAGCCCCGTGCCATTGGCCCGCACCGGCACCTGGAAGGGCCGCTCACTCACCCTCGCCGGAAGCGCAGGACGCCAGACCGCGGGCGCCATCCCACGGTCGGCATACTCCAACGCCAGTCGGTCGGCTTCCAACTGCGCGCCAAGGGCCGCCAGCACACGGGACACCCCGCTGGCGGTATCAGGAGCGCCGGCCATCAGTTCGAGAAGCGGACCAAGGCCCACAGGCAACTCGGAAGTCATCGGGATCGTGCGACGACGCGGGGAAGTCATGGCCCACCGACGGGCGCTTCACCAACCTACGGAGTACCACCGGGTCGGACAAGCTGACCGAACCGCGCAGGACCACGGCACGTTGAGGATCCGCATGCACACCCGCGCCAACAGGCACAACGCGCCATCTCGACAGTCGTACCGCCACAAAGGCGGTCACCTGGACATCGCATCCGGTCGACGTGGCCGAACGAGTTCGGCATGACACCTGCCGCAGGAGGATCCCACGGAGCGCCCGTCGCGGGCGGGCGCCCCCGATCGATTCCACGACCTCTCACTGCCCGCTTCCCGAGGATCTCGAGCATGACGCTCTATACCTTCCCGTTGACTGCGCCGCGCCTGACCTCGTCCGCCCGCCGTGACCTGGACCGGCTCCTTGGCGAGACATTTTCCGCCCAACCCGCCAGCGCCTGGCAGCCGCCTGTGGATGCGCGCGAAGACGCGACAGGCTATACCATCGACATCGACCTCCCAGGGGTAACACCCGACTCGCTGGAGGTCCTCGCCGAGGACGGCGTGCTGACCATTCGCGGCGCCCGACCGGCACGGGAAGCCGCCACGAACGAGCAGGTCCTGTTCACGGAGCGGGCGCAGGGGCCGTTCGCACGGCGCTTCCGGTTGCCGAAGGCGGCCGACCTGCAGTCGGTCTCGGCCACGTTCACCGACGGCGTCCTGCAGGTCCGCATCGCAAAGATCGCCCCGGCCCAGCCGCGCCGAGTGCCGGTGACGAGCGCCCGGAGCCAGACGGAGCAGACCGCGGCCCCCGCCGCGCCCGCCGCCACCACGCCGACGGCCACCGCGCCGACGGCCACCGCGCCGACGGCCTGCTGATCCTCACACCGGCACTTCTCAATACATCACGAAATCACACAGGGCGCCGTTTTCCACGCGGCGCCCTGTCGCCTTACGGCCGGTGGATCCCTCCAATCAGGAAGTCACATTCTTGATCGCTGCGAGAATTTCCGCATTCTCTCGACGCTGGCCAGGGGTCTCCTCGACGTGCGCCCAGCGGATGACGCCGGACGTATCGACGAGAAAGTAGGCGCGGTTCGAGAAGAAGGTGTCGGGACGCAGTACGCCATAGGCGACCGAGACCTCGCGCTTGAAGTCCGACAGGAGGTCCGTCTTCATGGCGTACTTGTTCCTGAACTCCTTGAGCGACGGCACGGCATCTACTGAAATGGGAAGGATTTCCACGTTCGCACCGGCGAACGCATCGAAGTCCTCGCCAAACGCGCACAGCTCGGTCGTGCAGACGCCGGTGAACGCCAATGGGAAGAAGGCCAGCAGCACATGCTTCTGCCCGCGGAACTGGGAAAGCGTGATGGTCTGCCCGTTGGTGGAACTCAGGGAGAAGTCGGGGGCCGAGACGCCCGCCTGCAGTGGAATTGGCGTGGTGGTGGTCATGAGCGGGAAACAGGAAGAGGGAACGTGATGGCGTCATCACATTCGCAACAGAGTCAGGCTGCTGTGGATTTCGCGCATGACCGGCCTGGCGTGCAGGTCATGTCTGGCATCTCACAGCCCCTTCCTCTCGCGAACGATGGCGTGTCGATGGGGAGAGCCGATGGCAGCGCCCCTCGGGCGCTGCCGGTGGAGAACGACGTCGAGGAGGCGGCGCGTTCCGAAGCGGACCCGGGCCAGCGCCTTGGACCACGGCCCGCGGGGACGCGCACGACGAGGCTGGCGCGGGGCATTCGGCGGCCCACGCACGGGACTCCGCCTGACGCCGGAGCCGCTACGTCGGGTCGGTGACGCCCTCGCCGCTGGTCAGCCGTTGGGCGAGCCCCTTGAGCAGCGCCTCCGGCTCGATACCGTACTGGGCGCTCGCCGCCTCGAGCAACTTCATCATCACCCCCAGTCTCTGCTGCGTGGCGTTGGCCGCGCCTTGCCCGTCCCCGCCGTCGAGCACCACCAGCCGGTCGATGCGGATGTCGCTCGCGGCGCTCGCCAAACGGTCGATCATGTCCGGCAGCTGCTGCAGGTACAGCAGCGACAGGCCCCGGTCGCCGGCGGCCACGAGCTGATCCTGCACCGCGCGCAGGGCCTTGGCCTGCGCCTCGCCCTGGGCGATCACCGGCGCGGCGGCCGCTTCGGCCTCCGCGCGCGCCGCTTCGGCCCGGGCCCGCGCCGGCTCCACCTGCTCCACCTGCAGTCGTACGCGCGTGACCTCCACGCGCGCCTCTTCCACCGCCTTTTCCGCGCGTGCCTGCGCCTCGTCGGCGGCGGCCCGCGCCGTGCGCTCGGCGATCTGCGCCTGCCGGTCGAGTTCAGCCTGCTTCACGCGCAGCTCGTTCTGTGCCGCGGCGACCATCATCTGCGACTGGGCGCGCGCCACATCGGCCTCCTGCGTGGAGCGCGCCTGCTCCCGCTCCGTCTCGGCCTTGGTGCGCGCTTCGGCGATCTGCGCATCGCGCAGCACCTCGGCGGTACGGATACGACCATAGGCGCGCAGGTAGCCGGCGTCGTCGCTGATGTTCTGGATCTTCAGCATGTCGAGCTGCAGCCCGAGCTTCTGGAGGTCGCGCGTGACCTCCTTCATGAGCTCGGTCTCGAACTTCACGCGATCCTCGTTAGCCTCCTCGGGCGTGAGCGTGGAGAGCACACCGCGCAGGTTGGCGGCCAGCGTTTCCTGGGCCAGTTCGGCCACCTGCTTCTCGCTGCCAAGAATTCGCTCAACGGCGTTGTTGAAGACCTCCTCGGGCATGGAGGCGATCTTCACGTTCGCCACGGCCTGCACATCGATGGGGATGCCCCCCTTGGCGATGGCGTTCCGGACACTGATGGTGAGCGGGATGGTGTTCAGCGTCATCCACTGCGCCTGCTCGAGGAGCGGGATGCGGAAGGTGCGTCCGCCGCGGACGACGCGGTAGCCAACCGACGTGCCATCGGTGAGGGCCCGTTTCCGACCGGTGATGACCGCCACCATGTTGGGCGGCACGATGATGAGCAGCTGCTTGACCGTGGCAATGAGCAGCAGGAACATCACGATGACGAACGCCACGCCACCGAGGGAGAAGATCGCGGTGCCGAAGCCGCCGTCGAGCCAGTCGTTCATCAGGGTCCTCTCAGGTTGAAGATGAGCCGTGCGATTCCCTTACGTGCGAAAGGGGCTGGTGGTGTCGGGGCGACACGGACCGGTGGCCGTCACGCCGTCGCGGGCTCGACAATGGCCACGCCGTCTTCGATCCAGCCGATGCGACAGGTGCGGAAGCTGTCGCTGCCGAGCGACGCCACCTCGGTGGCGCGGCGGGCGGGCATCTCGTGCAACTGGCCGTGGGCGCGGAAACTGATGATGCCGAGGCCGTCGTCGTTGAAAGGGAGCACGAGAGAGGCCGTGGTGCCGACGGCGAGCGCGTCGAGCGCCTCCGACGACGCCTCGGTCCGCGTGAGGGCCCGAAACAGCAGATGCACGGCGAGCAGCGTGCCGACGCCGGCGCCGATGGACGCGAGCCAAATGGTGGGCGGCGCGCGGCGCGTGAGCACCGCGAGCAGGCCGATGCCCCCGAAGGCGAAGCTCGCCCAGGTGAGATTGCGCAGCGAGAACACGGCGAACAGGCCGGTGTCCCCCACGGTGTGGTGCGCATCGCCATGATCGGTGTCGGTGCCGAACAGACTCATGGCAATGAGGCCGCCGCCGAAGAGCAGTGCGGAGGCGAAGATCCAGATCATCGGGCGTGGTACTCCGTGGAAATGGGCATGGCGTACTCAGGCAATCAATGGGCGGGACCGGAGCGGCGCCAGCGGCGGGGGCGTTGCCTCTCGGGGCGGCACACGGACGGGGCCGCATCTGGTGATGCGGCCCCGTGGCCGGTCCTGTCGGGATGCGGAGTGGAGCGTATCGGGATCGAACCGATGCCCCCCTGCTTGCACAGCACCCTGTCCGCAGGCCATCAGCGCAAGGCGCGATAGGCTTCAGAGGGGAAACGGCGATCTGCAGGTACGCGGCGCAAGCGATTGGTGTCGGAGTTTGCGCGAAAGTAGTACAAGAAGTAGTACCGAGTTCACCGCGCCCTGTGCTGCCGACGCGGCGCGTCCAGACCACGCGCCGGCCCTGTCGAGTATACCGGCAGCGGCAGCGGGGCAACGCGAGCGTGGCGCAGCCTTGTTGACCGCCGTTGGCCGTGGCCCGCAGATGGAGGCGCCGGCGATGACTACGGCCACCGCTGACACGGCGCGGCTCGCCGAACCTGTGGTACCCGCGAGGTACGTGCCGCCCGCCGTCGGTGCCGTGATCGCCGTGTTTCCACGCGGGTACTAGGCCCTGCTCGCCCCGGTGCGCGGCATCAAGCGCGCGGTGCTTCGTGCGGCTGACGAGGGCGGTCTCGACGGGATCGCCGAGTGCATTGCTCCCGTGATCTGGACGCGCTTCACCGGGGAGCACGCGAGCAACAGTGCTCCCGATCTCGTCAGCGTCGTCCGGAAGGCGATTCAGCCGAAGCCTGTCGTCGAGGAAGTCGCGCCAGACGTTCGCCGCGCGCAGGCGCGGCAATCCGCTGCGCCTGCGCGCGAACGAACGGCCGTTCTACGGCGCCGCCTACTTCTAGCGCCCCACCGTTCTGATCCCCGTACCGCCCTTCAACAGCACCAGGTGGTGACCGGTCGCGCTCACGTTCACCGCGGGCCCGCCGCTTACCGTGCCGGCCAGTTCAATCTCACCCTCCCCGCGAAGCTCGACGTGCACATCGCCGTTGGTCACGTCAGCCGTGAACGCCGGGAAGGTCTTGAGGCGAATGGTGTCGCTGGCGATCTGCAGTGCTTCGTTCACGATTTCGATCTTCACCGGCCCGTCACCGTAGATGAGGAGCTCCCCGGCAAACTGGCCGCGACCATCGACCGCCACGTTCTTGGTGCCGACTGTGGTCGCCCTCACGATCACCTCAGCGCCCTGCGCGACGGTCGACGTGGGCGCGGGCGAGAGCTCTGGCGCGGGCGCCGGCACGGCGGCGATCAGGACTGCGGCACCGACGGCCCCTGCGGTCATGATGGCGATGGTGGTGAGCTTGTGCTTCGTCGGACGTGTGGTCATTGCGTCAATCCTCTGCTTGAGTTGTGAAGCCTGCGGGGAGAGTGGTGTGGCCAGCGACATCAGGGCGCGTTGCCCGCGTGGGGCGGTTGATCGGTGTTGCGATACGAGCAGCAGCAACTGTCCGTACTGCTTGGGACTCCCCTCGCGGCGCAGCACCCGGGCATCGCAGTCGACTTCCAGCGCGAGTCGCAGGCGACGCCAGCTCCACCACAGCACAGGGTGCCAGGGCATGAGCACCACGAGGCATAGCGCCGTGGTAAGGAGCGCGGGGTCTCGTGTCGCCAGGTGCTCCTGTTCGTGCCGGATCACGAGCGACCGCAGCGATTCGTCGAGCGTCATTACCCAGCGGGGGATTACGATCGCGGCGGGGTTACCACCGACCGCCGATGGGCCGATGTCCTCCGACAGCAGCACGGTCGTGCCCAGCATGCTTTCCGCCTTGAGCCCATGGCGCATGCGCCGCGCCTCTGACAGGGCGTGCAGCGTCACCCCGAGCAGGAAGGCGGACAGAATCGCCCACAGCGCCAGCAGCGGGCCGTCGGCGGCGCGTGCACCGTTCTGGATGGCGGTCAGCGCGTTCCGCCAGACATTCAGGATGCGGTCGGCCGACGTGCCGAGGACGGAGGTGTTGATCTCGTCCGAGGCTGGTACGGTCGCGGTGCGTAGCGCCGTGGACGCATCGGTACCGGTGAACACCGCCGGCGTCGTCGCCGGCTGCTGGTCCCGGAGCACGGCGCCGACGGCGGGAACCACCACCATGGCCGCCATCGCCACCGCCCAGATGAATCGCGTCGGCAATCCGAGTCGGCGTGCGCCGCGCTCCACCAGCAGGGCCAGCGCGCCGATCAGCAGCCCTACGAACAGGGAGTAGACCGCGAGGGCCGCGATCATGGGTCGTTCTTCTCCAACTCGGCCAATCGGCCGTTCAGGTGCCCATGAAGCGCCTTGAGGTCCTCTGCGTCGAGGGCGTCGCTCTCGAGCAGGTGCGCGACCACGCTCACGGGCGAGCCCCCAAAGAACTTGGCGACCAACCGCGACACGGCGCTGCCCTTCACCGCTTCCTGCGAGACGACCGGGAAGTACCGGAACACCCGCCCCTCAGCCTCGTGGTCCACGAGGCGCTTCGCCTCGAGGTTCCGCAGGATGGTGAGGACCGTGTTGTAGGCCAGCGCGGCGGGGAGCCGGTCCTTTACCTCTGCGACGGTACCGGGACCGTCGGTCCACAGTGCGGTCATCACGTCCAACTCGCGTTCGCCCAGCGTCACCTGATCCATCGCGGCTCCTGAACTAAGTAGTTAGTTGACAGTATACCCCGTTCCCGGTGTTGTCAACTATCCCCCTAGTTCACAAGGGTCGGGCGATGCCGTTGCGACGCGCAGCAGACAAACGTCCACTTCGTAGCCTATCGTCCACTTCCAAGACCATTGTCCACTACCCTTGTAGACCTATGTCCCGCCGGGCCCTCACCCCCCTCAGTTATCTGGACGCCCCGCTCGACGAGCTCCTCGGGCAGGTATCGCACGTGCGCATCCTGCGGGTGCTCTCGGAGTCGGAGCACCCGCTGCCGCCGGGTGAGCTGGCGCGTGCCACCCGACTCAACCTCTCGGGCGTGCTGCGGGCCATCGACCGCCTCGCGCATCTGGGGATCGTGCGATCTCTCGGCGCCGGCGGCCGGCGCGTCATCGAGCTGAGCCCCGCCCACGCGTTCGCGCCCGTGCTTCGCGCCTTGTTCGACGCCGAGCGGCGGCAGCGCCGCCTGTTGCTCGACGCGCTCAAGGCGTTGATCTCGTCGGCGACGCCGACACCGCGTGCGGCATGGATGGAAGGGCCGCACGCCAGCGGCGAGGACTCGGCGCACGATACGCTCCGGCTCGGGGTGCTGACGACCGCGCGGGAACGCCACGCGGTGGCCGAGCAGCTCTCCGGCGGCCTTCGCGATCTCGAGCGGCGCTTCGACCTGACCGTCGATCTGCTGGTGCGCACGGCGGCGGACGTGGAGACCATGACGCCCGAACAGCAGTCCGCGGTACGCGAGGCCACCCTGCTCTACGGCGTCTTGCCGCTGGCGGCGCCGTCG
>JAJTGR010000009.1 GCA_021299375.1 Gemmatimonadota bacterium | reverse complement strand
GCTTGAGACATACACCGAAAATCTGCAGCGATCACAGCCCAGCCGCCAACCCACAGCGCGTCAAGCGCACCGCCGGTAGTCGCTCCGTTGCGCGACCGGGTGCTTCGACGCAACGTCCACATCGTCCGGGCCTAACGATGCTTGCTGTTGACGAGCGGACCGACGATCCTCGCCACACGATCGATTGGGCGGTCCGCTCGCAACAGAAGCGAGCGTTCGGCGTCAGTAGCGTGACGAGGGGAACCTGATTCTCACTCAGACGGGACGCCCGCGTCGTGGCACGACACGGGGTGGACGGCACGTCGCGCGTTAGGGCCGACGACGACACCGCCACACGGGTATCTGGTTGGCTGGCGGGCGCTCGGTGAGCTGGTGGTGGCTCGCGGCTGAGCGGACAGCCGCGCGGCCATCAGCCAGACGATGGCGATTGGAGTCGCCACACGACGGCAGCGAGGCAGATGAGGTCGAGATCGCCGTCCCCGAGTGCCGGTTACTGCGTGGGGCAACCCGTCACGATCAGCCTACGGAAAGCAGAGATAGGCCCACACTCCGTTGCTGTCGAAGAGCGGCGCACCGGTACCGTCCACCGGGGTGGAGGTATCCACGACCGGCACGCCGTGATGCTTGAGGGCCGTCGTGAGCGCTGTGCTGGCTGGGTTGAAGGAAAGCCGCGTGCGCAGCTGCTGGAATCCCCCGTACGGACTCGCCGCTCCATCCACAAGCACCGGTCCGGAGGCTGGCGCGCTCATCCCCATCGCGGTCCAGTGGGCCGAGGCATGCGCATTGGGGACGAGCGTGTCGAAGTCAGAGCCAAAGCCGAACTGCCGGCTCGCCGGTGTCACGTTGGCTCGCGCACTCGTCCACGGTGCGGGCCGGTCGGTGAGTTCGTTCCAGTCTTCCGGTGAGGAGAAATAGACGGCACGCGCCAGCAGCACCGACTTGGCGAGCACCCCAACATGGCCGCCCCCCTGCGAATGACCGGCCAACACGACGCTGCTCCAATCGACGGTGTCGTCAGCACGCAGGAACTGCCCCCAGCCCTCTGCGGGAGCAGTGGTGCGGAGCGACAGCAGGAGGCGGGTGACCCGATTGACGATGGAATTCGTCGGCGTGACGGCACTCTGGCCGGAGACTGGCGTGCCGCCGCCGAAGACGACCACACTCCGGGCTTGCCAGTAGCAGTTCGGGTCCGCGCTGAACTGACACAGCGTCCCCATGGCAACTTGATTCACATAGTTGACGCCAACGGCATGGTACCCGCGCGCGGCGGCCGCACGTAGGATGCCGCTGTACTGCGACGGGCGCCCCAGTGTCCCCGGCAGGAACACCAGCAGTTTCCCCTGCGGGGTGATGGCCGGCGACGGATTGATGACGACATGCGGCGCTTCGGCGCCGGTCGGAACGGCTGCGATAGCCGCATCGGTCGTGGTGGCATTGATCTGCCGCTCCACGGACGGTGGCCGTGTGCCTTGCGGGGGAGCCGTGATGCCGGGCGCCTCGTTCGCGTCACGACGTGCGCAGGCGCCGACCGCCACCAGAAGCGAAACAGCCAATGTCCGCCAGGTCCTGCAACACGGACTCGGCATTCGAGACTTCCTCACGATGTCGCCCCTTTGCGCGTTGATTCGGAAATGGCAGGCGTCGTTTCACCCGGGCCACCACGGTCGCGAGGCCTGAACGTGAGACGGCGTTGGCAACGCGCTGTTAATCCCCGAGCCGTACTGTCCTGTTGCTTGCCGCGACCGATGTCCGGGCAGTCGCCGACGCAGGTCTCCCGAGTGTGCGTAGCGTCGAGCCCCGGCGTGGTGCCGCATAACGAGCCGCTGCTGCTGACCGCGACGGTGGGGTGCGCCGTGTAACTGCGGCGCTGACGCGCCTCCGTTAACGCCTCGATCGTCTGCACGTCCAAGGAGGAGGTCGCCCAGCACCCATACAGCGGCGAACGCTCGGCCGAACTACCCTCTGGAGTGCCATCTGCATGCGATATCCATGCGCCGTCTTCCTGCTGCTGTTCCTCACGGCAGCCTGCGCCGGCGGCGCCGCGTCCTCGGTGCCCACTGAGCCTCCCCCGACAACGCCCCCGTATCCGGTTGGACAGATGACCGACCAGACCCTCGTCGTCGGTGGCGTGACACGGCAGTTCCGCGTGCACGTGCCGGCGGGGACGACGACGCCGAAGGCGGTGGTCTTCGTGCTGCACGGCGGCGGCGGCGAAGGGCTCGACGTCTCGGTCCTCGGCCAACATGCCCTGTCGGTGTTCCGCACCGTCGCCGACCGGGAGGGCTTCGTGGTCGTGTATCCGGCCGGCCTGCCGGCGAACGACGCACAGCGCCTGGCCGGCTGGGTGGACTGCCGCGCCGACAACACGGTCGCGAGTGCGGCGGACGACATCGGGTTCCTCGCGGCGCTGGTGGAACGAGTGCGGACAGCGTACGGGCTCACCAGCGCGCGCATGTTCATGACCGGGGGGTCGAACGGCGCCCAGATGACCCACGCCTTCGCGTTCAACCGGGCCGACTTGGTGGGCGCGGTCGCGACCGGGTCGGGGAGTCTGCCGGTCACCCCGAAGACCGGCGGCTGCGCGACCGGGCCGAGCCGCCCCCTGCCGATCATGATCCTGCACGGATCGGGAGATACCCAGATGCCGTGGGGTGGCGGCTGCGTCGCGGACATCGGCGGCAACTGCAATCGCGGCCGGGTGATCTCGGCCGAGGCGACGCGTGATCGGTGGCTGCAGATCAACGGGCTAGGCGGGGTGACGCCCACAACGACGGTGGTCGACTCGAGCGCCGCCGACGCCGGTCCCGCGAGCCGGTTCGACTATCCGGGAGCCGCCCCCGTGCGCTGGTGGCGGCTCGACGGGGCGGGACATACCGCCCCGAGCCGCACCGTCCTGTCGCCGCCGAACCCGGTGACCGGCATCCAGAACCGGGACATCGAGTTCGCCGAGATTGTCTGGGCGTTCTTCAAGGCACGGCTGCCATAGACGATCGAACGCGGAGGGCGGGCCATCCGCATCAGCGCCGAAATCCGGCGAGCAACTGCCCGAGGAACCCCTCGTCAGCCTGCGTGTTCCGCTGCGCCGGATGGGCCGTTTCGATGCAACCTCTGCGTTGGCGCTCGCCGAACGTGCGTTGCAGCAGTCGGGCGAATTTGGGTTGCTCGCTGCGCTCGCATTCTATTTCCTTCGCCCGCAGCTGAACTTCGGCGTTATGTCGCATCGGCCACCAACCCAAGCCGATAGATCGGTGCATTCGTCGATGAAGTGGTATTGGGGAACGGCGGCAAGGTCGAGCGGGACCACGGACGGCGCGTGTCCGCTGGTCGCATCCGCCAAGGGGTACCG
>JAJTGR010000047.1 GCA_021299375.1 Gemmatimonadota bacterium | reverse complement strand
CTCGCCTCGATGGCGTACGCGTTTCTGGTGCTCGAGGGGCTACGCAGAAAAAAACGCCGCGCGTCACCCTCCCGGCGATCCGCCGACAGCTCCAAGCCCTCCTGATTCGCTGGGGCGCGTGGTGTCCGACGTGTCGACGGCTGTGGGATGACTCATCCTTACTTAACCTCGTAGTACTAGAATGGCACGTGTTTAACGGCCGAGGTAACAATCGCTGGGTGAACAAGATCGACCCCGGGAGCCCGATTAAACCACGGAGGCTGCTTTACTTGCAATCCACCACTTTCGGCTTACCCTACCGTGAACGTGGGCCTTGCGGTGGTTCGCCAAATCGCCGCGCCATCGCAGAGTGCGGGTTTCCCAAGACACCTCTCCATGTGCGGTTTCGCGGCACTCATTGCTACCCAATCCAGGCACGTTGATCCTCAGCAGGTCGCGCGAATGGGCGACGCCATCGTTCACCGAGGCCCCGATGATTCAGGGCTCTGGTGCGAAGGCGCTGTCGGGCTTGCCTTCCGCCGCCTCGCCATCCTCGACCTGTCGCCAGCTGGCCATCAGCCCATGTGCTCGGAGGACGGGCGCTACGTGCTGGTCTTCAATGGCGAAATCTACAACTACCGCGAGCTGCGTTCGGAATTGGAAACGATGGGGCATCGTTTCCGCTCCAGCGGTGATACGGAGGTCCTGCTCACAGCGTACATGCAGTGGGGCCGGGAATGTGTGCGACGGTTGAACGGCATGTGGGCATTTCTGATCTACGACCAAACCACTGGGGTGGTCTTCGGTTCGCGGGATCACTTCGGCATCAAGCCGCTGTACGTCGGGGAGTACCCGGGCGGCCTCGCCTACGCATCGGAAATCAAGGCCCTCCTCACGCTCGGCATTGGTCGGTCACCCGACTGGTCGCGCGTGAGCGAGTGGCTCGCCAGTGGTACGCTCGATCTGGTCCCGTCACGCGGACGCACCTTCTACGAAGGCATTCGTGAAGTGCCCCCCGCTACGGCATTCGAGCTGCACCTCGACGGGCAGGCACGTCAGTGGACCTACTGGTCGCTCGATGCCATCGAGCGCCGCCCCCGGCCCGATGCCTCGGAGGAATACGCCGCGCTGTTCGAGGATGCCGTGCGCCTGCAGGCGCGGGCAGATGTCCCGCTCGCAGTGTCGCTGTCTGGCGGGCTCGATTCCACGGCGATTGCGTGCGCGCTCGCGCGCCAGACGGGAACGCAGCTGGAGGCCTTCACGTACAACAGCGACGACCATGACGAGTCGCGCTACGTGCGGGCCACCCTCGAGTGGACCGGTGCTACCCGGCACCTGGTGGAGGTGACACCAACACAGCTCTTCGATACCCTGCCGCAGTTGCTCGCCATGCACGACGAGCCCGTGCATACCTTTGCGGCGGCGATCAGCTGGCACATCATGGGCGCCGCTCGGGCGCGTGGCATCAAGGTGGTCATGAGCGGACAGGGCGCCGATGAGGCGTTGGCCGGGTACTCGACCTACTTCCTCGACTACTGGGCCCAGCTCGTCCACGACGGGCAATCGGATAAAGCATTCCGTGAGATCGACGCGTACACGGCCATGCACGGCGGCGATGCCGCCCTGCGCCGAACAACGTCAGTGCGACGAGCCTCGCGTTTACGATGGCACCGTGTCCTCCCCCTGTATTCGAAGGTCGCCAACGCCCTCCAGCAACGGCGACTGCGGCGCGGTGCCGCATGGTACCTGCCCGAGGTCATGGCGCACCTGCCGCCGGTGTCGAGCCACACGGAGGTCGGACTGACCGCCGCGCTTCGAGCGAGTATTGCTCAGGCCCCCTTGCCGATGTACCTCCGCCTCGATGACCGGAATTCCATGGCGCACGGTGTCGAGGCGCGGGTCCCGTTTCTTGACTCTCGGCTTGTGGAACTTGCCTTCTCAGTACCTGAGTACGAGCTGCTTTCCGGACCGTGGAACAAGTGGTTGCTGCGGCGTGCCATGCGCGACCGTGCCCCGTCGGTCGTGCGCGACCGAGTGGACAAGATGGGATTCGCGCACCCCTACCGTTCGTGGTTTCGCGAGACGCTTGCCGACCGGGTGATTGCATCGCTGCACGACCACCCGGAGGTTGCGACGTTGGTGGACATCCCGGCGGTGGTCGCCGACGCCGCGCGCCACCGGCGTGGCGAAATCGACGTTGGTCTACAGCTGTTTCGGGTAGCGCAATTGGGCATGTGGCTGCGCCAGCTCTCGCGGGTCGCCCCCAATCCTGCAACTCCTTCCGTAGAGTGCACGGCGGCCTGATCGGGGAAAGCCCTCCACGCTTCTCTCGGTCTGGCTGGCCTCTGGGGCGGCGTTTGGTCCAAGCCGTATGCGTCGCGTGCCATCCCATCATCGCGCGCGCAGCGTCTTGAGCAGGCGTTCGAGCAGTGGGCGCATTGCGATCGTGGCACCGACGGCGTAGCTGGCGACGCCCACCGAAATCCAGAGCGCGAGGCGCATTGGGGCCGGGAGCGCCCTCGCCCAACCCGTCGTGGATAGCCAGAAGAGAACGCCCAGCATCCCCAACGCACACAACAGTGGCCGCACAAGGCGACCTAGCGGTGCGCGAAGTGGAATGCCAATGGAGCGGCAGGCGAGACTGGCCGTGAAGAGTGCCGACAGCGGATAGGTCGCTGACCACACGGCGACCACGCCAATCAGCCCCCAGCGTAGGCCCACCAGCAGCAGCAGCGGCAGAATGACCGCCGTGGCGAGGTTGGCACGGAGTTCGAGGCCGGGGCGAAGGCGCGCAATCAACAGTTGCCCGGAGATCGGTCCAAAAACGCGCGCCACCATGCCCACGGACATCAGCTGCACCAGTGGAGCCGCTTCCTTCCACTTGCTGCCCACCAGCACGCCGACCAGCTCCGGCGCGACGAACCCGAGCCCGAGCGTCATGGGGAGCAGGAGCAGCGCCAGCACCTCGATCATGGTGAGATAGTAATGGCGGACTCGATGATCATCTTCCTGAGCGCTGCTGAACAGGCTCGCTCCGGAGGACAGCAGGATCTGCGAGACGCGGTCGAACGGTGTCAGGGTCAGGTTGCGCGCGAACGAGAACACACCGAGTGCGCTGCTCCCGAGCATGCGCGCGATGAAGAAGCTATCCACGTTGCTGTGGAAGTACCACGCCAGCCGGGAGGCCAGCAGGATGCTGCTGGTCGATGCCAGCAAGTGAACTGTTTCGCGTGTCGGACGGGTCGGGCGTACGCCAGCACGCGCATACAGCAACACCGTGAATAGCAGCGTGCTGGCAGTCTGGCCAAGCACCAGGGCCCAGTATCCGAGCCCGGCCAGCGCCATGGCAAGCACCGCCGCCGTACCGAACATGGCCCGCGTGAGTTCGATGCCGGCAATCGAGGAGAGTTGCAGGTCGCGCTGCAGCCGCCCAAGCGGCTGCGCCGCCAGGGTGGAAGCGGCCGTCGCCACACCCAGCACCGGCAGGATGCCGGCAACCTCCGGCACCTTCACCACGTACGCGACAAGCGGGGCAAACACCGTAGCCAGCAGCTGCACCCCAATGGCGACATACAGCAGAAGCCCACCGATCTGCGCGATCTGACGGTCGCTCAGATTCCGGTGCGTGGTGATAATGGCGCTGATGCCCAGCTCGGCCATCCACCCGAGGAGCCCGATATAGATGGCGGCCGCGGTCGCGATGCCATAGTCGCTGGGCATCAGCACCCGCGCCACAATCAGCGTGCTGACCCATGACAGCGCCTGAGAAAGTGCCCGGATGACCGTACTCCGCAGCAGTTCACGCGCCGGGCGACGACCGGGTGCGATGGCCACCAACGGGCCTCTTGCGCGAGCCTACTTGCGAATACTGTCCTTCCGCGCCCGCGGGAACTTCTCCGCCAGCGCATCCACATACTGCCGCTCCCCGGCCCCGATGTAGATCTGCCGCGGACGCGCGATCTTCTGCTCCTTGTCGAGGATCATCTCTTCCCACTGCGCCATCCAGCCGGCCACGCGGGCCACCGCAAAGAGCACCGTGAAGAAGTCCGTCGGGAACGCCATGCTGCGGTAGATGAGCCCCGTGTAGAAGTCCACGTTCGGGTAGAGCTTGCGGGCGATGAAGTAGTCGTCCGACAGCGCGATGCGCTCGAGCTCGAGCGCGATCTCGAGGTCCTTGTCCATGCCCACCTGCGCGAACACGTCGTCGGCCAGCTGCTTCACGATGCGGGCGCGCGGGTCGTAGCTCTTGTACACGCGGTGGCCGAAGCCCATGAGCCGCTGCTCGCCCTTGCCGCTCTTCACCGCCTCGATGAAGGCCGGGATGTTCTTCGTGTCGCCGATCTCGCTGATCATGCGCAGCACCGCCTCGTTGGCGCCGCCGTGCAGCGGGCCGAAGAGCGCGGCAATGCCGCCGGCCACCGCCGAGAACGGGTCGACGCCCGAGGAACCGATGGCACGCACCGCGCTGGTGCTGCAGTTCTGCTCGTGGTCGGCGTGCAGGATGAACAGCACCTCCAGCGCCTTCACGAACACCGGGTTGGCCTCGTACTTGGGCTCCGACATGCGCGCCACCATGGAGAGGAAGTTCTCCGTGTAGCTCAGGTCATTGTCGGGGTAGATGAAGGGCAGCCCCTTCACGTGCCGGTACGCGAACGCGGCGATGGTGGGCAGCTTGGCCATCAGCCGGATCATGCTGATGTAGCGCTGCTGCGGATCGTGGATATCGCGCGCCTGCGGGTAGAAGCTGGAGAGGGCGGCGGTGGCGCTGCAGAGCATGCTCATGGGGTGCGCATCATAGCGGAACCCCTCGAGGAACTTGCGGATGTTCTCGTGCACGTACGTGTGGTACGTGATGTCGTGCACCCACGTGTCGTACTGCTGCTGGTTGGGCAGGTCGCCGTGGCGCAGCAGGTACGCCACCTCGAGGAACGTGGCGTTCTCCGCCAACTGCTCGATGGGGTAGCCACGGTAGCGCAGGATGCCCTTGTCGCCATCGATGTACGTGATGGCGCTGCGGCACGAGGCGGTGTTCATGAAGGCCGGGTCGTAGCTCAGCGTGCCGAACTCACCCGCTTCGCGTTTGACCTGCTTGAGGTCGGCGGCCCGGATGTACGTGTCCCCTTCGGGGCCTTCCGTGCGAATGGGCGCCGCGTAAACGGAGCCGGTGCGGCTGTCGCGGAGCTCCAGCGCGTCGGGCGCCGGGGCGGGGGAAGCAGTGGTAGGCTGGCTCATCGGGGCAGAAGGCAGACGGTAAGCAGGGGCGTGTTGCCGGACGAATGCGGAGAAACCTAAGGACGTGCGCGCAGCGGCGGTGCCGATCAGTGTGGCGGGCGGCACACGAGCGGCTGCACCGCCCGTGCCACAGTCGCCGCCATCACCGCCGACCCACGCGCCGTGAAGTGCGAAAAGTCGGCAAAAGCGGAGTCACGTACCGGTTCGAGTCCGGGCAGCGGGTCCAGCACGGTCAGCCCCGAATCCACACCGATCCGGCGCATCCGGGCCGCCGCGCTGTCGTCGAAGGCCAGCAGCGCCCCCGCCGTGTAGCGCGGATAAAATCGCTCCCAGGCCCGGAGCAGGCGCCGGGCGCCGACCGAACTGGTATCACGGAACCGGTGGCGGTGAATCACCAGTACGGGGGTGCTGCCGCCGGCGCGGTAGCTCCCCATCAGTTGGCGCAGGTCGTGGTCGAAGGCGTCGAGGCGCTCGAGTTCGGGCACCGCTTTGGCCTGCACGCCCGCGGCAGCCAACATGCGGCGGGTGTCGAGTTGCCGCAGCAGGTCGAGCAGCAGCGCCGGCACGGCCCGCTTGAACGCGTCACGGAAGCGAGGACCCGCCCGGAAGCCCCACGGCTGCAGCGGAGTCGCCACCGCGGCCGGAGCCGCTGCCACGGGCACCTCCGCGCTCTCCAGGTACTGCATGGGGGTGGGGTAGTACACTACCACCTGTGGCCGCAGCGGGCGCAGCCGGCGCTCGTAGTCCTGCCGGACGGTGGGGAGCGACATCCCGGCGAAGGCCGCGTTGAGCACGACCACACGGTGCGCGCCACAGGCCACGCGCAGACTGTCCTCGAGCTGCCGCGGCCATTCCTTGCCGGCCGGCTCATACAGCCCGAATGTTTCCGACGCACCCGCGGTGACGATGCGCACCTGCCCGCCGGCGGCGAGGTCCACCTCGGGGCCGCGGAACCCAGCGGCGTTGATGCGGAACTGCCGGAATTGCCCGCCCGCGCGGGCGTGGAGCCCCAGTGAATCCCGCACAATCAGGTCGCCAAGCGAGACGGCCGGCGCGGTGACCGGTACCCCGTACTGTGCCCAATCGTCGAGACGTACGGTGCCCTCCAGCGCGGCCGCGCCCACCAGCACACTTGCCGCCGCCCAGCCGGCGCGGGACCGCAGCGGGCCGGCCATCAGAACTGGAAGTACAGGAAGGGCGACGGACGCGCCGTCACGATCAGCGCCAGGCCGGCCCCGAACGCCGCCGCCAACCCCACCATGCGCGTGGGCGTCCACTCGTGCCGCATCTCGAACGCGTTGGGGCCCCGCATGCTCCACCAGGCCGCGATCAGCATGACCAGCATCACCAGGCCCAGATTGCTGTCACTGAACCAGCTGCCGCTGGTGGGGACCACCATGATGCGCAGGATGTGCAGCGCCTCGGTAAATGACGTGGCTCGGAAGAACACCCACCCCACCATGGCCGACCCGAACATCAGGAACTGCTGCACCCCGCGCGGCAGCGGATCCCACGACGTGCGGAACACGCGGTACAGGCACAGCAGCAGGCCGTGATAGAAGCCCCAGAACACGAACGTCCACGACGCGCCGTGCCATAGCCCGCCGAACAGCATGGTGAGCATGAGGTTGCGATAGGTGTTCCACGTGCCGCCCCGATTTCCCCCCAGCGGGATGTACAGGTAGTCGCGCAGGCAGCTGGAGAGCGAGATGTGCCAGCGCTCCCAGAAATCCGACGGGTTGAGCGCCTTGTACGGCGAGTTGAAGTTCTGCGGAATGCGGATGCCGAACAGGTAACCCAGCCCTACGGCCATGGTGCTGTAGCCGGAGAAGTCGAACAGCAGCTGGAAGGTGTACCCGAGCACGGCAAGCCAGGCGCCGGAAGTGGAGAGCGCGCGCCAGTTGGCGAACGACGGGTCCACCAGCGCCGCCAGCGTGTCGGCCATGAGCACCTTCTCCACCAGCCCCACGCAGAAGAACGAGATGCCACGCGTGAGCCAGCGCGTGCGGCTGCTGGTGCCGATCTCCTCCAGGTCCTCCTCGATCTGCCGGAAGCGTACGATGGGGCCAGCCACCAGCTGGGAGAACAGCGAGACGTACGTGGAGAACTCCCACAGATTCCGCGTGGGGGTGATGACGCCCCGGTACGCGTCCACCATGTAGCTGATGGTATGGAACGTGTAGAACGAAATGCCGATGGGCAGGACGATGTCGAGGTGCGGCACCGGGATGGGCGCACCGGCTGCCGTGGACACCGACCGCACGGTGTCGAGCGCAAAGTTGGTGTACTTGAAGAAGCCCAGCAGCGCGAGGTCGACCGTGATGGGCACGGCCAGATACATCGTGCGGGCGCGCGAGCCGACCGGCGACCGCAGGATGCCGAGTCCGGCCACGTAGCTCACGAGCGTGGAGAACGCCATGAGCAGCACGAAGCGCGGATCCCACCAGCCGTAGAACACGTACCCCGTGATTGTCAGCCACACGTACCGCGCCTTGGCATTGGGGAGCCCCCAGAACACCAGATAGGCGATCGGCAGGAAGGCAAAGAGGAACTCGATACTGTTGAACAGCACGGGTGTTACGACGGTTGGGCGGAGGGAAGGTGCAGGTGGAACGACAAGCACGATCCGCCCGACGCTCCCGGCGCATACGCCAGCCGACTGTCGCAGCGCCCGAGCAGCGCCACACACAGCGCAAGGCCAAGCCCCGAGGTGGTGCCTGCCAGCAGCGGCGCATGGTCTCCGGCATCACACAGCATACGCCGCACTGCCGCCGGCAGTCCGCCGCCGGTATCGGTCACCTGGAACCCGACCTGCGCCGGCGCCGTTTCGCGCACTTCCACGGTCACCGCGCCCGCCGCCGTGTACTTGATCGCATTGGTGACGAGATTGAGCAGCACACGCTGCAGCAGCGTGGGATGGCCAAGGCGGCGGCCGTGTACCGCACACGCCACCCGCAAGCGAATTCCCTTCACCTCGGCCATCGGCTGCACCATGGCCCGCACCTGGTCCAGCACGTCGGCCACATCGAAGGGACCCGGCGGGAAGCCCGCCAGGTCGCACCGGCCGCAGGCCAGGTCGAACGCGTCGTTGGTGAGCGCCGTGATGGTGAGCGCGGCGCTGTAGACCAGCGACAGCTGCCGCTCCTGCTCCCGGGACAGTGGTCCCGTGGCCCCCGATCGTAGCTGCTCGAGCATCAACAGCATGGACCCCAGCGGCGAGCGCAGGTCGTGCGTCAGCGCCACCAGCATGGCGCCGGCCGATCCCTGTCCGGTCTTGTCGTCGACCAGCTGCTCATCCGGGAGGCGGGACAGCGATCGTGTCCCTTCTGCCATGAGGGCCGCCATGGTCTCCGGCCCCACATCGATCATGGTCACTCGGGCACTCCCGACAGCGCATCCCGCCTGACGCCGTGCTTTTCCATGAGGCGATAGAGCGTGGTGCGGTCGATGCCCGCCAGGCGAGCGGCCTTGGACATATTGCCCCCCGTGCGCGCCGTGAGGCGGGCCAGGTACGCCTGCTCGAAGTGCGCGATCAGGTTGTCCTTGGCCACATGAAACGCCTCGTTCATGATGTCGGCCGGCAGCCCCGCACCGGCCGTCTCGGGCGCCGCCTCCGCCTCGTCGTACACGGGAATGTCATCGGGCGTGATGGATCGGCCGGCATCGGCGATGACCGCCACGTGCTCGATGACGTTCTGCAGCTCACGCACGTTGCCGCGCCACGGGCGCGACTGGAGGAACGCGATGGTGTCCGGCGTGAGCTCGGGCGCCGGCGCGCCACTCGCGCGATGCCGCTCCCACGAGCGCTTGAGGAAGAACTCGGCCAGCAGCGGAATGTCCTCGATGCGCTGCCGCAGCGGCGGCAGCTTGATGGGCACCACGCGCAACCGGTAGAACAGGTCTTCACGCAAAATGCCCTGCTGCACCGCCTCCTGCGGATCGCGGTTGGTAGCCGAGACGAAGCGCACGTCGACCACCGCATCCTGCGTTTCGCTGCCCAGGCGGCGCACCACGCCGTCCTGCAGCACACGCAGCAGCTTGGCCTGCAGCGGCATCGTCATCTCGGTCAGCTCGTCGAGGAACAGGGTGCCCCCGTGGGCCACTTCCAGCAGGCCGGCCTTGTCGCGGTCGGCGCCGGTGAAGGCGCCCTTGCGATAGCCGAACATTTCCGACTCGAGCAGGTTGTCGGGCAGGGCGGCGCAGTTCACCGGCACCAGCTTGCGCTGGGCGCGCCGACTGTGTCGGTGGATGAACTGGGCGATCATCTCCTTGCCGGTGCCGCTTTCGCCGGAGATCATGACCGAGGCGTCGGTGGTGGCCACCTTCTGGGCGAGGTCCACCGCCTTGCGGAACGAGGGGGAGACCCCGAGCAGCGCCATGGCCTCCGCTGACCCGCTCTGGGTGACCAGCCCAGCCGGCTTGATGACCTCGCGGTCGGTCCGGGCGGCGGCCGCGGCGTGGGCGGCGCGCCCCACGAGCACCTGCAGGTGGCTGGCGGAGAACGGTTTGGGGAGGTAGTCCCAGGCGCCGGCTCGCAGGGCTTCGATACTGGAGGCCACGGTGGGGTTGCCGGTCATGATCACCACAATGACCCCCTTGTGCGCCTCGATGGCGGCCTTGAGGACCTCCATGCCCGAGATCGGCGCCATATAGAGGTCCACCAGTACCAGGTCAAATCGGCGGCGGCGCACGAATTCCAGCGCCTCTTCACCCCGCCCGGTGGCGGCGACCGTGTGGCCGTCCATTTGCAGAACGGCGACACACCCCTCCCGGAGCGTCCGGTCGTCATCGACGACCAATATGCGGAGGCCGGTGCCTTTATCGGGACTGGCAGACGGGCCAGCGGACGCCGCGGACACATCGGTCATGAAACGGTCGGCAGAGTTTGCCATACAGAGGGTGTTGGCCGGGTGCCAGCGATCCTCCGGTGCAGCAGGGGGACCGCGGCGGAGCGTGTTGAGCTGTGGCGAGCCGAGCTTGTCGTTGCGTGTGTTCTGTCGTCGTCATGCTACACCTGCCGCTTCATGACTGCAACAGTTCGATGTTCGTCACGGAAATGTTGCATGGCTGCATCGGAAGTATGCGCTTACGCTGCACTCGGTTGCCGAGCAGATTATCACGCGTCTTCCATTCAGGTGCATTTGGTCCCGAATTCCGCGTTTACCATTCAGCCCGCAACATGTCAGGCCAGCACATTCAGCCGGTAATGGCGGACGTTGCCCCCCCGGCGCCGATTCAGTCCAACCTGCCCTCAGGTGATTGGAACGGTGGTCTTGAACCGGAGCCACAACCCAAGGGGCCGTCGCTTGGACGGTATCTCGCCGCCATCAAGCGGTTCCGGTGGCTGGTGCTGCTGCTCATGGCCCTCGGCGCCGCCGGCGGCGTCGCCGCCACCAGGTTCATCGAGCCGGCATATGAAGTGCAGGCCACCATCCTGCTGGAGCAGGGTAACTCGGTGAACGGCGGACAGGATCGCGGGCCGGTCCGCGCCGAAGAACTGCTGCAGGCCAGCGGGTGGCAGGATCTCCTCCGTTCGTATGCCATTGCCGACCCGGTCGTCACGAATCTCGGGCTGTTCATCACCCCGAAGGTCGATCGGGACAGCATCCTGTTTCGAGGGTTTCAAGTCGAGCAGCAGCGGCTACGGCCGGGTGACTACACGCTGCGTGTCACCGGGAACCGGTACCGCCTGACGCTCGAGCCGGAGGTCGGTGTCGATTCGGGGGTGGTCGGCGACTCGATCGGGCGCACGGTGGGGTTCCAATGGCAGCCAGCGGCGGCCGCGCTCTCCGCTGCACGCGAGGTGGCCTTCAATGTGCAAACGCCACGCGAGGCATCGCGCGCGATCATCAAGAAGCTCAGCATGTCGTTGACGCCGGGGTCGTCGTTTCTCTTCCTGAACTTGTCGGGCCCCAACGCCCAGCGTACGGCGGCCACGCTCAACGCGTGGGTCGAGCAGTTCGTGGCGGTGGCAACGCTGTACAAGAAGCAGAACGTCGTCCAGGTCGCGGGTATTCTCGAAGGGCAGCGGGAGTACGCCGCGCAGGAACTGGCGGCGGCTGAGGCCGCACTCGAGGGGTTCCGGGTGCGGACCGTCACCGAGCCGTCTGAGCGGCAGACGGTGCAGCCGGGACTGGAGATGACCAACAGCCCCGTGTTCGAGAATTACTTCCGGGATCGCATCGCGGCGGAGAGCTACCGACGGGACCGCGAGTCACTCGAGCGGTTGCTCAAGGGGTACGGCGGTGGCGCTGCGATCACGCGTGAGGCCGTGTTGTCGATTCCGGCCGTGAACGCCGACCCGGCCGCCGACAATCTTCGGCGGGCTCTGGATGAACAGTCGACCCGCGAACTGGAGCTTCGGCGCCTCCGGGAGAGCTACACCGACGAGTACCAGCGGGTGAAGGATGCACAAGCGGCGCTGGCGGCCTTGAAGGACATCACCGTCCCGCGGGCGCTGGAAGCGTACTTGACCCAATTGCGCCTGCGCGAGCAGGCGCTGCTGGCCACCATCGAACAGAGCAGTAAAGACCTGCGCAGTATCCCGACCCGCACCATCGAGGAGCAGCGGCTCAAGCGGCAGGTCGAGGTGGCAGCGCAAGTGTACGGCAACCTGAACATGAAGGCAGCTGAGGCGAAGTTGGCCGAGGCGTCGACGGTGCCGGATGTGCGCATCCTCGACCCGGCGGTGGCCCCGCTCAGCCCCACGCGCAACACGGCGCCGGTCATCATCGCGGCCGCCATCGGCGCGTCGCTGGCGTTGGGGTTGGCCCTGGCGATTCTGCTCGACCAGCTAGACAAGCGGTTCCGGTATCCGGAGCAAGCCACCGATGACCTCGGGTTGTACGTGCTGGGGGTTGTGCCCGTGATCGCGGGCAAACGGAACAAGCGCCGCGGAGCCCAGCCGCCCCAAGTCGTCGAAGCGTTCCGCACGGTGCGAATGAACGTGCGCTACGCGGCCGATCCCGCCCGTCCGTTGGCCCTGACCATCACCAGCCCTGGGCCCAACGATGGCAAGAGCCTGATCTCGTCGAACCTCGCGCTGAGCTTTGCCGAAGCCGGATTGCGTACCCTCCTCATCGATGGTGACATCCGGCGCGGGGAATTGGCGGATACGTTCGGGGTACCATCACGCCCGGGGCTGGTGGAATACCTCGAGGGGACCGCGCTGATCGTCGAGGTCCTCACACCCGTTGCGTCGCACGCCAACCTGACGCTGGTGCCCAGCGGAGTGCGGCGGCGGCGTGCGCCCGAACTGCTGGCCACGCCGCGTCTGTCGCAGCTTATCACGCAGATGGCAGCCGAATTCGATGTCGTCATCGTCGACTCGCCGCCGTTGGGCGCCGGGTTCGATGCGTTTGCGCTGGCCACCGCCACGGGAAACATGGCGCTGGTGCTGCGCGCCGGGGTCTCCGACCGCAAGATGGCGGCGGCCAAGATGGCGACGGTCGACACGCTGCCCATCCGGGTCATGGGGGCCATTCTCAACGGGATCACGCTCACGGGTGTGTACCAGTACTACTCGTACTATCAGGAGTATGAAAGCATCGACGAGCCCACCGAGCGCCTTCCTCGAAACCGTCGGGACGAGGTCGCGCAACCAGCGCTTCCAGGAGCTGGGGATGTCGCGTAAGCACGGGCCGGTCGGTGTCCGCCGCGCGCTGCACGGCGGGATGTTCGCCGTTGCGCTGGCTGGCGTGCCGCGCCTGATCGAGGGGCAGGAGCCGTTTTCCCGGAGTACGCAGCAGGCGACTCGGGCCGACCTTGCCGCGCAGATCAGTGCGCTGGAGCAGCGGCTGGCCGGCAACTCCCTGCGGGGGAAGAGTGCGGACCGGGCCAGGCTCGAGTTGGCCGCGCTGCGCGATCGCCTCGCTCTTGGTGATTTCCGCGTGGGTGACCGGTTCGTGATCACGGTGCGTATGGACAGCATCCGCGCCGACACAGCCTCGGTGCGCGACAGCCTGAAGGTGTCGGTGCTGAACCTGCCCGACCTCACGCTGGCCGGTACGCTTCGCTCCGAGTTGAACGAGCGCGTGAACAGCCACGTGGCGCGGTACGTGCGGAATGCCGACGTGCGCACCAATGTCCTGACCCGGATTGCCGTTTTCGGGGCTGTGGCGCGGCCGGGATTCTACTACACCGCACCAGATCGCCCGGTGAGCGACATCGTGATGCTGGCCGGTGGCCCGGCGCCTGAGGCCAACCTCGATCAGTTCGAGCTGCTGCGAGCCAAGCGCACGGTGGTGTCCGTCAAGGATTCCCGAAAGGCCATCAAGGAAGGGCGGACTTTGGAGCAGCTCGACGTCCAGTCTGGCGATGAGTTCCGGATCACCACCAAGCGCCGTATCAACTGGCAGTTCGTAATCCAGATCTTCTTCATCCTGAGTTCGCTGCTGTTTGCGCTGGTCGGCTTCCTCCAGTGGTACTACGATAGGCAGGAGCGGTAGCCCGTCTCGGTGGGGGCGGTGGGGGCCCCGGTTTCCCGTCGTGTCGGGGCCGGCTTGAGGTCGCTGCTGTCATGGCAGACGTCGAGGTCCAACAGGGCCACGGGTCGATCGCGAAACGACAGAGGGCCCCGCCGCTGAGCGACGGGGCCCTTGTCGTTTCGCGGTTGTCCGCGTCAGGCCACCGGCTTGCGGCGCCGGAACCCGAAGGCTGACAGCGCGCCGGCACCGGCGACGAGCAGGACAAGACTGGATGGCTCAGGCACGACAGACTGGTTCTGCACCTGCACCAGGAACGACTGCACCCCGTTCGTCCGGCTGTCCTGACCCGTGCCGGCCCAGTCCTGCGCGTCCACCAGCACCATCCACGAGGCGCTGAGGTCGGCGAAGGACGTCTCGTTCGTGGCGGCTAGCGTGAGATCCCAGATCTGGTTCTGGATGGCGGTGTTCGCGCTCCGCACAGTCGCCGTGTTCGTCACCTTCGTGTACGTCGAGGCCAAGAATGCCATCTTGTTCAACTCGTGGATATTGATGTTGCTCCACGGGTTGATGGCGGCGGTCGTCTGATTTCCGGCGATAAACTGGTTGAACGTGAGCAGCGTCATGTTCATGGCTTTGCCAGCCGAGAACTGCCGTGTGTAATCGAAACAATACACCACGGGGAGATTCGCGCTCCCGGGCAGGAAATTGATCGGCCCGGCGCCGGTGATGGTGGCGTTCCATCCGCCACCGAGCCCGCGCGTGGCGTTGTCGGCCCACACCTCGGTGGTGCTGCCATTGACAGTGACGTTGACCTGCGCCGAGACTGGCGAGGCAAACCCCGCCAGCGCCATAAGGCCTGCGGCGGCCATGACGGTTCTTTTGACCATGATGCGACTCCTGTGTGGAATGCCATTGAGGACCACGAGCGAACACCCGACATGTTCACGTGTAGCAATTGGCATGCCACGGCCGGCAGGGCCTCGCTGCCGGGACCGACCCTGTGAGCGAATTGGCAACTCGTTGTGATATAGGGCTTTGTCTCGATGTTCTCCCGGGAAGCGGACCAGCCGAACCACGATGTGCAGGCCACGCAGCGCATGCGTGTTGTTGTGGCGATGCATCACCTGTGTCGCAGAGAAAGAACACTGCGCTCACACTGCCCGGGCCCGAACGTCATCCGCGACGTACGCGGTCGCCTGCGGTCACTTGAACCCACGGCCCCGCGTGTGCAGCCCGTCGGAGAGCATCACCTCGAGCGGCCGTCCTGTCTCACGGATGGTAACGCCATCGGTGCGGAGCAAGGCCATGATCTCACCTGAGGTCGCATCGCGTACCACCGCGAGTTTGTGCCGCCGGTCATCCCAGCGCACAACGGCCCGCCCGCCAGCTCGCCCCTCGAGGCGCACGGACTCCAGCGGGTCCGATGGTGCGGGGTCGCCGGCCCGCACCATCGCGGTCGCCATGCCCCGCTCGATAGCCCGCGCGCCCGCCGGGTTGCGCACGTCGAACACCTCCACGGCGGTAATCTCCCGCTCCCAGGCGTCGTTCCACGGGATGGCCAGTGCGAACACCCGGGTGCCGTCGGTGTGCTCCACCGCTTCCAATGGCAGCGCCGTACTCACCAGTTCCGCACCCGATGCCCCGCGGACCACCACCCGATGCGTCCCGGTGCCCGCCGGCTTCGTCAGCCGTGCCCGGGTCCGGAACGACGGCTCGAGCACCAGGGTGCCGTCCACTTCGCGCCCCCATACGACCAGCGCGTCGCCCACCGACGCCTCGGCCATGATGCCGAAGAACGACCGGTTGGTCATGGCCCGGGTCCACGTCCACTCCGAGATCCACTGCGTGCTGCAGTAGCCCATCACGTCGGTCGCGGTCGGCGACACGAGGCTGTTGGAGGCACGATCCCACCCCCACGAGCCGATGACCCCACCGGCGTGCGGATAGCTGCCCGAGCCCGACACACCGCAGGGGCTGTGTTCCAACCCGAAGTTGTGGCCAATCTCATGGGCGGTAATGCGCGCGGCGGTGCCGCTGGCATCCCACCCCACCGCCGTGCGGCCCGGCGTGGTCGCGACCCCGGCCACACCACTGCCGTAGCTCGTCTTGACCACGCCGTAGTAGTGCGTCGTGCTGGGCGCCGCATCCGTCGTGCGCAGGACGCCCAGTTCACTGAGTACGGCGCCCCACGCCCGGTTCCCGTCGTTGGACTGCAGGGCCGCAGCGCTGGAGGTAAACGGCGCGCGGACGCTCACCGTCACCGCACTCAGCGGCCACACGTCACGCATCATCCCGCCGTACAGGTCGAGGTTGGCCGCACTCACATCGCCGGTGAGCCCGGCCACGGTCACCGGGACGAACCGCACCGTGAGGGGCGCCACCGTGTTGGTCGGCACGGCGCGCGGGGCGCCGGTGCGCGGCCACACGTTATCGCTGCGGTCGCTCTCGCCCAGCGCGTTGGCCGGGTCGACATCGACCAGCAGCTGGAGCCCCGGGCGCACATCACCGGCCGGAATGACGACGTTCCAGCTGGACGTGAGCACGCCTTCGTTCACGCTCGTGGGTACACCAGCTCCGGGGGCGGGAATCGTGAGCGTCCGGAACAGGGCCCCGTTCTCGAACAGCCGGACGCGAACGGTGGGCTGCACGGTGTTGCTGGCGGCCGCGGTCACGAACACGCGCACCAGCGCCTCGCGGTTGGCGACCAGCGCCGCCGCACCGCTCCACGTCTGCACCGCCTGGGTAATGTAGGCGTTCTCGACCTGCAGGTTGGACGTGCCGCTCCCGCCGCCCGACGCCGTGTAGCTGACGCTGACGTTCGTCGTGGTGCCCACGGTGACGGACGGCGCCTGGCTGCCCGGCGACGGGGTGTATGTGATGCCGCTCCCCGTCATCGTGGCCGCCGTGAGCGTGTAGCTCCCCGGCGGCAACGACTCCACCGTGACGGCGCCGGTGATGCTGCGCGACACGGGCCCCGTGAGCGTGAACGTCGGGACAACCCCACCCGCCAGTCCGGTGGCCGCAATCGCCAGGCGCCCCACCTGCGCCGCGTACGTGACCACCGCGGGTTGCGCCACCAGCGACGCCGTGACGGTCACCGTGAGGCTGGCGGGGGTGGGCGCATAGGACACGGCACTCGCGGTCACTGACGCGGCTGCGACGGTGTACGTTCCCGGCACCAGATTGGTGAGCGTGCTGGTGCCGGTGACCGCCTGGCTGTAGCCGTTGGGGCCCGTCACGGTCACGCTGCCGCTGGTGCCGCTCGGCAATCCGCTCACACTCACGGCGATGGCGCCGGTGCTGAGCGCGTACTGCACCGGGAAGGCCAACGTGTCGCCGGCCAGCACGGTCTGGTCGTAGGCCGCAGGCGACGGGGTGTAGCTGTGGCCACCGCTCGGCACCACGCTGCTGCTGAGACGCCAGCGGCCGGTCGCGGCGGGGTTGATGACGGTGGAGCCGGTTGGGTTCGTCACCGCGCCCGACGGCGAGGTGAGCGCGAGCGCCGGGGGGGCGCCCGAGGGCAGCCCGCCCACCGTGAGGTTGACCACCGCCGGCAGCGGAGCGTAGGTCACGGTCAGCGGCGTGGTGCTGCCGGCGGTAATGGTGAGGCTCCGCGTGGCCGGCAACGAGCCGTAGCTGCCGAGGGCCGTGCGCACCGTGCGCACCGCGAGCGTATAGCTACCAGCGGCCAACCCGGTGACCGAGGTGTTGGCAGTGAACGGGGCGCTGTATCCGTTGGGCCCGCTGAGCACGAGGTCGGCGGCAGCGCCGCTCGGCAGCCCGGCCACCGTCAGCGCCAGGGTGCCCGCCTGCGCGCTGTAGGTCACCGCGGCCGGCTGGGCCACCAGCGACGCCGTGACGGTCACGGTGCGCGTAGCCGGCGACGGGGCAAAGGACACGCCGCTGGCGCTCACCGTCGCCGCCGTCACGGTGTACGTGCCCGGCGCCAGGTTGGTGAGGGTGCTGGTGGCGGTAACCGCCTGGCTGAAGCCGTTGGGGCCGGTCACGGTCACGCTGCCGTTGGTGCCGCTCGGCAACCCGCTCACGCTCACGGCGATGGCGCCGGTGCTGAGCGCGTACTGCACCGGGAACGCCAGCGTGTCACCCGCGAGCACCGACTGATCGTAGCTGGCGGGCGTGGCGATATAGCTGTGGCCGCCGCTCTGCACCGGGCTGCTGGCAAGGCGCCAGCGTCCGGTGGCCGCCGGGGCAATCACGGTCGATCCGGTCGGCGACGAGGCCGCGCCGGTGGGCGACGTGAGCGACAGCGCCGGCGCGGTACCGCCGGGCAGACCAGTCACCGCGATGGCGACGGCGGCCGGCAGCGGGGTGTAGGCTACGGACTGCGTGGTCGTGGCCCCGGTGCTGATGGTGAAAGAGTGTGTCGCGGGCGTGCTGCTGTAGGTGCCGAGCGCCGTGCGTACAGGGCGCACCGCCAGCGTGTAGCTGCCGGGCGCCAGATTCTCGATCGTGCCGCCCGTCGTGATCGTCTGGGACGTGCTTCCGGGCCCCGTGAGCACCATGTCGGCCGCCGCACCGGCAGGCAGTCCGCTCAACGACAGCGACAGGCTACCCGTCTGCGACGCATAGGTGACCACCGCCGGTTGCGCCACCAGCGACGCGGTGACCGTCACGGTGCGTGTGACGGGTGACGGGGCGTAGGTCAGCCCGGCGACGGTGACGGCGCTCGCGGTGACGGTGTAGCTCGCGGGGGCGAGGTCGGTGAGGGTCTGCGTCATCCCCACCGCCCGGCTGAACCCGTTCGGCCCCGTGACGACAACGTTCCCCCCAACCCCGCTGGGCAAGCCGCCGATGGTCACCGCCACGGCGCCTGAACTGAGCGCGTACGTGACCGGGAAGCGTAGCGTGTCACCGGCAAGCACGACGGCATCGTAGCTCGCCGGTGATGGCGCATAGGAGAACCCGCCGGCGCTGACCACGGCCGCGGTGAGTTGCCAGCGTCCGGTGGCGCTGTTGGACAGTATCGCACCGCCGGACAGCGCCGACGCGGCGCCCGCCGGATTGATCAGCGTCAATGCGGGCGCTGACCCACCAGGGAGGCCTTCCGCCGAGACGACAACGACCGCCGGCCGTGCCGAATAGCTCACCGTCGCGCTGACACTCTGCCCGGACAGCACATTGACGACCAGCGGAGCCGGCGGACCGTCGTAACTGCCAAGGCTGGTGCGCACCGCCATGGCGGTGATGGTGTAGGCGCCTGCGGTGAGTCCGCTCAGTGATGCGCTGCCGGCCAGGCTCCGGGTGAACCCGTTGGGGCCGCTGACCGTGACCTGCGCCGGCGAACCCGCCGGCAGGCCGTTCACGGCAAGACTCAGGGTGCCCGTCGGCGCACCGACGGCCGAGTACGCGACCGTCGCTCCGGCCGCCACCTCCGAGCTCGTCACGGTGACGGTGCCCGCGATCGGGGTGGGGGCGAACGCGATGCCACCGACCGTCACCGTGTCGGCAGCGAGCACGTACGTGCCGGGGACCAAGCCGGTGATGGTCATGGTTCCCGTGAGGTCGCCCTGATACGCGCTGGGGCCGGAAATCCGTATGCGCCCGTTGGCCCCAGCGGGCAGGCCCACTACCGCCACGGCCAGGCTGCCGGTGTTGGTGCGATACCGAACCGGGAAGATGACCGCGTCGCGCGAGCGCACCGCCCGCGTCTGCGTGACCGGGCTGGGGAGGAGCACCGTCCCGTTGACCGTCACCGGATCGGCCGAGAGCGTCCAGTCGCCCAACGCCACGTTCCGCAACGTGTCGGTACGTTCGATCGCCATCGAGGCGCCGCCAGGCCCTGTCAGCCGCGCGCTGGGCGAGGCGCCTGAGGGTAGGCCGGACACCGGCACAATGATCAGCGCAGCGCGCGGCAGGAGCGAAAACCGGATGTTCACGAGCTGCGGTCTGGCCACCTCGGTCACCTCGACCACGAGGCTGCCCTGCTCGGGAAACCATGCTTGGCCATCAGCAGCAACGGGGTCGATCTCGATGGTGTACCGGCCGGCCGCCAACCCACGCAGGGTGTCCGACGCGGCGACCCGGTGGCGGTAGCCGGACGGCCCGACTACCGTGAGCCCCGCCGCGGCGCCCGATGGTAGCCCGTCGAGTCGAATCGCCAGTTGCCCGATGCCACCGCCACCACGATCCCCGCCGGCATCGGGGCCGGCGGCGTTCTCGGCGCACGCGCCACAGGCCAGCGCGGCGGAAACGGACAGAACGCGAAGCGCGACTGACGCGGCAGCACGACCGGCACGCACGTGGAGGCGAAGCGAGGAAGTCATGCCTTGTCGACGACCCGGACGCGCCGACTTTTCGGGCCGTGCCAGCGGTGTGACAGCACGTGCTGGGAGCGGTCGATGACGTCCCCGTGCCGATCCCCCTGCCGCAGCACGCGCTGCGGTGCGTTCGCAGCACCGTCAGCGCGATCGCGGCACCACGGCGCGCTGTGGCACACCCGGCTGAGATCGTGATCGACGGTGTCGCCGTCGGGGCGTCAGGACATCCACCGCCGCCGCCAGCTCTCGAACATGAGGGACGCCCAGACTGACGAGCCGTACCCATCGCGTCCGGCCAGCAGACGACGCCACGTCTCACTCACTCCCGCGTGATCGAGCGGTGAACCGGCCATGGATGCTGGACCGAACCGCTCCTCGACCCATGGGCGCAACGGACCTCGCAGCCATTCGGCGAGGGGCACCGAAAAGCCGGTCTTGGGGCGATCGATGAGCTGGCGCGGCACCGACTGGTAGAGCATGGCACGCAGCGGCGCCTTCGTGAGCCCGTCGGGCAGCAGGGCGTTGCCGGGCAGGCGCCACGCCAGTTCCACCACGCGGTGATCCAGCAGCGGCACGCGCGCCTCGAGACTCGCCGCCATGCTCGCCCGGTCCACCTTGGTCATCTGATTGTCGGGGAGATACGCAAGCTGGTCGCCCAGCAGCATGCGGTCGAGCAGCGATGCCTGCGCATGGCGATCGAACGCCACAGCCAGCGCCGCGGGGGGGCAGCGCGTGCCTTGGCCATCCTCGACGCCTTCCGTCGACACCAGCTGCTGATAGCGCCCCCGGTCTCCATCCGCCGTGAGCAGGCGCCCCAGCTTGCGCAGCTTGTCCACCACGAGCCGTTCATGGGGCACCCGGCCGCTGACCCGGCTCGCCAAGCGATACCCCGACTCCAGGACCCCCGACGGGAGCCCCTGCAGCGTCGCCGCCGCCAGGCGCCGCGCCACCGCGGGCAGCCGCGACACCGTCGGGAACAGCCGGCCACCGTACACGTAACGATTGTAGCCGGCAAAGATCTCGTCGCCGCCGTCGCCGGTGAGCACTACGGTCGCGTGCCGGCGTGCGGCCCGGCAGACGAGCAGCGAGGGCAACTGCGAGGAGTCCGCGAAGGGCTCGTCGTAGTGTTCGACGACCGTCTGCAGTTCGTCCAGCGCGTCGGCGCCGCGGAGCGGGATCGTGACGTGCTCGGTGCCCAGATGCTGCGCTACCCGTTCGGCGTGCGCCGACTCGTCGTGCTCGGCGCTGTCGAAGGCGATGGTGAAGGTCTTCACCCGTGCGGGGCTCACGCGTGTCATGAGCGCCACCACCAGCGATGAATCGATGCCACCGGACAGGAACGCCCCCAGCGGCACATCGGACTCGAGGTGCTCGTCCAGGACGTTCAGCAGCAACGCTTCCAACTCGCGCTGGCCCTCCTCGGGCGGGAGGACATGCCCTCCCAGCCGCCCCCGCTGCGCGACCTCCTCGAGCGACCAGTAGGGCTCTGGTGCCGGCAGCGGCGCGGTCGGGTCGGTGATGGTGAGCAGGCAACCCGGGGGCAGTTTCACGGTCCGCCGAAAGACCGTGCGCGGCCCCGGCACGAACAACAGCGCCGAGTACTCGGCAATGGCCTCCGTGTCGAGTGTGCGGTCGAACCGCGGCGCCGCCATGAGGCTCTTGAGCTCCGAGCCGTAGCTCACCACGCCGGCCGCGGATGACACGTAGACCGGCTTGATGCCAATGCGGTCCCGCACCAGCGTGAGCTGCCGCTTCATGGTGTCCCACACGGCCACGCCGAACATCCCGGCGGCCCGCGTGAACGTCTCGCGGATGCCCCACACGTCGAAGCCGGCGCAGAGCACCTCGGTGTCCGACCGGCCGCGGAACGTCACGCCGGCCGCTTCGAGCTCCGCGCGCAGGGTGCGGTGGTTGTAGATCTCGCCGTTGAAGGTCAGCCAGTAGCGCCCGCTGGGGCTGGCCATGGGCTGGTGGCCGAGCGGGGTGAGGTCGAGGATGGCGAGCCGGCGGAAGCCAAGGGCGACGCCGACCTCGTGATCGACGAACACGCCGTCATCATCGGGGCCGCGGTGGCGAATGCAATCGGTCATGGCGCGCACGGCATCGTGCGCCTCGCTTTCGCGCAGCCCGCCGCTCATCCAGAAGCCGGCAATGCCGCACATGCCTACTGCGCCCCCACCCCGAAATATCGGCTCTCCGGCCGCCAGAAGTAGAACCCGCTCACACTCGCGCCGGGGATCATCGCCCCCGTCTCCGTCAGTGCCATGCCGGCCCGCGCCACCGCTTCCGTGAGCGCGAAGATGGGCTGCTTGAGCGCGTGGTCCGGACAGGCCGGATAGCCCGGCGCCGGCCGGATGCCCTGGTAGTGTTCTCGAATGAGGTCGTCGTTCCCCAACGCCTCCGCTGGCGCGTACCCCCAGAACTCCGTGCGCACCCGCTGATGCAACCGCTCGGCCAGCGCCTCGGCCAGCCGGTCGGCGAGCGCCTTGGCCATGATGCTGCCGTAGTCGTCGTGCTGCGCCTCGAACTCGGCTACCAGCGACTCCAGCCCATGGCCGGCGGTCACCGCGAAGGCGCCCACGTAGTCCAGCACCCCGCTCTCGCGCGGTGCCACGAAGTCGGCCAGGCAGTAATTGGGGCGCCCGTCCCCCTTCTTGTCGAAGCGCTGGCGCGGCATGGGGAGCGTGGCCACCACCGACGTGCGCGTATCGTCGGCGTACAGCTCGATCTCATCATCGCGCACGCGGTTGGCGGGCCAGAAACCGAACGTCGCCCGCGCCTCCACGCGCTGGTCGCGCACCATACGGTGCAGCAGCGCCTGTGCGTCGGCGTAGAGCGTGCGCGCCGTCTCCCCCACCACCGGGTCGTCGAGAATGGCCGGGAAGTGCCCCGCCAGCTCCCACGTCTGGAAGAAGGGCGTCCAATCGATGTACGGCACTAGGTCGTCCAGCGGATACGGCGCGATCGAGCGCGGCCCGGTGAACGCGGGCACCGGCACCGGCACTGACAGGTCGATGGGCACCTTGTTGGCCCGCGCCGCCTCCAGCGTAATGAGCCGCTCGGCGCCACCGCGCGCGGCGCGCGCCTCGCGAATGCCCTCGTACTCGCGCCGCACCTCGGCGATGTACGCGTCCTTGCGCTCGTCGCTCAGCAGGCTGCTGGTCACCCCCACCGCGCGCGACGCATCGAGTACGTGCACCACGGGGCCGCGGTATACGGGCTCGATCTTGAGCGCCGTATGCGCCTTGCTGGTGGTGGCGCCGCCAATGAGCAGCGGCATGGTGAAGCCCTGTCGCTCCATCTCGCTGGCCACGAAGCTCATCTCCTCGAGGCTCGGCGTGATGAGGCCACTCAGGCCGATCACATCGGCGTTCACCTCGCGCGCCTTGTCGAGGATGGCGGCACAGGGCTGCATGACGCCCATGTCCACCACTTCGTAGCCGTTGCACTGCAGCACGACGCCCACGATGTTCTTGCCGATGTCGTGCACGTCGCCCTTGACGGTGGCCATGAGCACACGCCCCGCCGGCTTGCTGGTGGCGGTCTTGCGCGCCTCGATGAAGGGAATGAGGTGCGCGACGGCCTTCTTCATGACGCGCGCGCTCTTTACCACCTGCGGCAGGAACAGCTTGCCGGCGCCGAACAGGTCGCCCACCACGTTCATGCCGCGCATGAGCGGGCCTTCGATGACCTCGATGGGGTGGGCCACCAGTTGGCGCGCTTCCTCGGTGTCTTCCACGACAAAGGTGTCGATCCCGTGCACCAGTGCGTGCGTCAATCGCTCCGCGACGCCCAGCTGCCGCCAGGCAGCTGTCTCCGTGCCTCCCGCCCTGGTAGTGCCCTTCACCTGCTCGGCGACATCCATGATGCGCTCGGTGGCATCGGGGCGGCGGTTGAGCACCAGGTCTTCCACGCGCTCGCGCAGGTCGACGGGGATATCCTCGTAGGGCACCAGCGCGCCGGCATTCACGATGCCCATGTCCATGCCAGCCTTGATGCCGTGATACAGGAACACGGCATGGATGGCTTCGCGCAGCGGATTGTTGCCGCGGAAGGAGAAGCTCACGTTGCTCACGCCGCCGCTGATCTTGGCGTACGGCAGGGTGGCCTTGATCTGCCGCGTGGCCTCGAAGTACGCCACCGCATACTCGGCGTGCTCCTCGATGCCGGTACCGATGGCGAAGATGTTGGGATCGAAGATGATGTCCTGCGGCGGGAAGCCCACCGTGTCCACCAGCAGGCGGTAGGCGCGCGTGCAGATCTCCACCTTGCGCGCCACCGTGTCGGCCTGCCCCTGTTCGTCGAAGGCCATCACGATCACCGCCGCCCCATAGCGGCGCACGAGGCGCGCCTGGCGCAGGAACTCCGCTTCGCCTTCCTTGAGCGAGATGGAGTTCACGATGCCCTTGCCCTGCAGGCACTTGAGGCCGGCCTCGATCACGCTCCACTTGCTCGAGTCCACCATGATGGGGACGCGGCTGATGTCGGGCTCACTGGCCACCAGATTGAGAAAGGTGACCATCGCCTGCTCGGCGTCGAGCAGCCCCTCGTCCATGTTCACATCGATGAGCTGCGCGCCGTTGTCCACCTGCTGGCGCGCCACGGCCAGCGCTTCGGCGTAGTTGCCCTCGAGAATGAGCTTGGCGAAGCGCGCCGAGCCGGTCACGTTGGTGCGCTCGCCGACGTTCACGAAGTTGGTGGTGGGGCCCACCGTGAACGGCTCGAGGCCGCTCAGGCGCAGCAGCGGCTCTGGCGTGGGAATGCTGCGCGGCGCCACGCCCGCGACTGCCTTGGCAATGGCGGCGATGTGCTCCGGTGTGGTGCCGCAGCAGCCACCCACGATGTTCAGCAGTCCGCTGCGTGCCCACTCGCCGATGTGGATGGCCATCATCTCCGGCGTTTCGTCGTAGCCGCCGAAGGCGTTGGGGAGCCCCGCGTTGGGGTGGGCGCTCACGTGGCAGTCGGCGAGGCGGGCCACCTCCTGCACATACTGGCGGAGCTGGTCGGCCCCGAGGGCGCAGTTGAAGCCGATGGACAGCGGCCGGATGTGGGCCGTGGACGTCCAGAACGCTTCGGCCGTCTGGCCAGAAAGCGTGCGTCCCGAGGCGTCGGTAATGGTGCCCGAGATCATCACCGGCAGGCGGGTGCCGGTCTCCTCCACGTAGCGCTCGATGGCGAAGAGCGCTGCCTTGGCGTTGAGCGTGTCGAAGATGGTCTCCACCAGCAGGATGTCGGCGCCGCCGTCCACCAGCCCGCGGGTGGCCTCGAGGTACGCGGCCATCAACTCGTCGAAGGTCACGTTGCGGGCGCCGGGGTTCTCGACGTCCGGGGAGATGGAGGCGGTTTTGTTGCAGGGCCCCAGCACGCCGGCCACCCAGCGCGGGCGGGCCGGGTCCTGGGCCTCGAACTCGTCGGCCACCCGTCGGGCCAGCGCCGCGCCGGCCACGTTCAGCTCGTAGGCCAGCGCCTCCATGCCGTAGTCGGCCATGGAGATGGCGTTGGCATTGAAGGTGTTGGTCTCGAGGATGTCCGCCCCGGCCGCCAGGTACTCCCGGTGCACCCCGGCCACGAGGTCGGGCTGGGTGAGCACCAGCAGGTCGTTGTTCCCCTTGAGGTCACTGGGCCAGTCGGCGAAGCGGGTGCCCCGGTAGTCCGCCTCGGTGAGGCGGTGGCGCTGGAGCATGGTGCCCATGGCGCCGTCGAGCAGGAGGATGCGGGAGGAGAGCGCCGATACGAGCTGTGCGAGACGGGCGGTGCGCGGGGCTGGGTTCGACATATCTTGAAAGGTATCTATGACCACTGCCTCACCGCATCCGATTGAAGCGACCACCGCAGGGTCGTTACCCCGCGCCGCCCTGCTCGCTCGCCTGCTCGACCCCGGTCAGGTCGTGCTCTTCGACGGTGCCATGGGCACCATGCTCTACAACCGCGGCGTCTTCATCAACCAGTGTTACGACGAGCTGGTGCTGCGAAGCCCCGACCTGGTGCGTGACGTGCACGCCGCCTACGTGAAGGCCGGGGCCGAGGTGGTGGAGACCAACACCTTCGGCGCCAACCGCCCCAAGCTCACGCAGTACGGGCTGGAGGGGCAGGTGGCGGCCATCAACACCCGCGCCGCCCAACTGGCGCGCGAGGCGGCGGGGGAGCAGCGGCTGGTGGCCGGTGCCGTGGGCCCGCTGGGCGTGCGCCTGGAACCCTATGGCCCCACCAGCCGCGAGGAGGCCCGCGGCTACTTCCGCGAGCAGATGGCGGCGCTGGCCGAGGGCGGGGCCGACTGCTTCGTGCTGGAGACATTCGCCGATCTGGAAGAGCTGGAGCAGGCCATCCTGGCGGCGCGTGAGGTGAACCCGGCCATGCCGGTCATCGCCCAGGCCACGGTGGGTCCTGAACTGCGCACGGCGTTCGGGGCCACCCCCGAGGATATCGCGCGGGTGTTGGACAAATGGGGCGTGGACGTGATCGGCCTCAACTGCTCGGTGGGGCCGCAGACCATCCTCGAGGCCATCGAGCGCATGGCGGCCGTGACCGACCGCAAGCTCAGCGCCCAGCCCAACGCCGGCATGCCGCGCGACGTGGGCGGGCGCAGCATGTACATGGCCAGCCCGGAGTACATGGCCACCTACGCCCGGCATCTGGTGCAGGCGGGGGCCAAGATCGTGGGCGGCTGCTGCGGCACCACCCCCGAGCACATCAAGGCCATGGTGGAGGGGGTGCGTCCGCTGGCGCCGCGCACCCGCGTGTCGGTGGGCGACACGCGCGAATTCGCCGTGCCCGGAGAGCCCGCCAAGGGCCGAGAGCCTGTCCCGCTGGCGCAGCGCTCTCGCTTCGGCGCCAAGCTGGCCGCGGGTACGTTCGTGACCAGCGTGGAGATCGTGCCGCCGCGGGGGGTGGACACCGTGAAGCTGGAACACGATGCCGCCGCGCTGGCCAAGGCTGGGGTGGACGCCATCAACGTGCCCGACGGGCCGCGCGCGCAGAGCCGCATGGGGGCCATTGCCACCAGCCTCATCATCGAGCGGCACGGCATAGAGGCGGTCACCCACTACGCCTGCCGCGACCGCAACCTGCTCGGCATGCTCAGCGACCTGCTGGGTGCCTCGGCCCTCGGACTGCGCAACCTGCTGCTCGTGACCGGCGACCCGCCCAAGATGGGACCCTATCCCGATGCGACGGCGGTGTTCGACATCGACGCCATCGGCCTCACCAACCTGGTCGCCAAGCTCAATCGCGGGCTGGACCCCGGTAACAACCCCATCGGCGACCCCACCCGCTACGTGATCGGCGTGGGGGTGAACCCGGCGGCCATCGACCCGGCGCACGAGCTGAAGCGCTTTCGCTGGAAGGTGGAGGCCGGGGCCGAGTATGCCATCACGCAACCCGTGTTCGACCCGGCGCAGCTGGAGGCATTTCTGGAGAGCGTGCAGGACGTGCGCATTCCCGTGGTGGCCGGTATCTGGCCGTTGGTGTCGGCGCGCAATGCGGAGTTTCTGGCGAATGAGGTGCCGGGGGTCACGGTGCCGCCGGAGGTGCTGGAGCGCATGCGCCGCGCCAACGAGACGAGCAAGGAGCACGCGCTGGCGGAGGGCATTGCCATTGCGAGGGAAGCGCTGGCGCGGGTGCGCGGGGCGGTGCAGGGGGTGCAGGTGAGTGCGCCCTTTGGGAAGATCGAGTTGGCGCTGGAGGTGTTTGCGTGAAGTTGGATGTACGATCGCGCAATCCGTGACGACCAAGGCAAGTCCGACGATCCCTGACCCTCTGAAGTAATGCCCGCCAGACGATTCACGTGGCCGTTGCTGATCGCCACAGCCGTTGCATTCCTCGGTCCTGTTGCCCTCCTCACCACACGGCCCGACCTGGTCCGCAAGGTGCGAGAAGTCGGGATCGGCAGGGCGATCGCGAAAGGCTGGAACCGTGTTCGGAGGCAGGGACTCATCGCGACCGTGAAGAGCGTGCGCGCACCGGGTGACGTGTTGGCAGGATCGGCCACGTTGCCCTACTCGATCTTCGATACGCTCTCGATGCCGCCGCGGGAAGACCCCGCCGCGCGGGCGGCAATGCCGGAGTACATCGATGTATCGGGTGTCGACGTGTCGCGACTGCTGGCGAGTCAGGCAGAAGCGAGGGCTTTCGACACCTGGCACCGGAGCGGCGGCGATGAACTGTCGAGCAAGTACTCCTCGCTTGACCAGATCACCGTGCAGAACGTGCGTTTCCTCGAGCCGGCGCGGAGCTACTCGTCCGGCAGCGATCTCGGTGATTCAACGAAGATCGGCGGTGCGACGGTCGAGACAAATCCGGTCGTGGTCGGGACCAGAATGTTCCTCACCAACGTCGATGGTGACCTGATCGCGCTGGATGCCGAAACAGGCAAGGAGATTTGGCGCCGCGCCTTGCCAGCCCCCGTCGCCAGGCGTGGGCTTGTCTGGGAGCCCAACGACGATTTCACACGTTCGCGGCTCTTCGTGCCGAGCAGCACGGGCGTGTACGCCGTGAACGCGGCCACCGGCGATGTGGTGAAGTCCTTTGGCAAGGACGGCGTCGTCGGGAGCGGGACGTCGCTCACTGCGCCGTTGATCGTGGACGACAAGCTGATCATCGCCACACTCGCTCCCGCAGTAGAGGCGTACGACCTTGTCAGCGGCGAACTGCGATGGAGTCGGCCGCTGCTGAGGAAATCCGCAACGGAAAGCGGTCTCGAGGGAGGGGCGCCCTGGGGAGGTATGTCGGCCGATGTGAAGCGGCACATGGTCTTCGTCTCGACCGGCAATCCGAGGCCCGCGTTCATCGGCACGTCGCGTCTCGGAAAGAACGACTACGCCTCCAGCGTGGTCGCCATTGACACACGGACTGGATGAGTTGTCTGGAGCTTTCAGGAAACCATCCACGATCTGTGGGACCTGGACATCGCCGCGGCGCCCATGCTCACGACGATCGTCAGGGAGGGGCGGGCGGTGGACGTGGTCGTGGCGCTCACCAAGCGCGGCAACACGCTGCTGCTCGATCGGGATCAAGGCAAGGCGATCTTCGCCTATCGCCTCAAAAGGGCGCCCGTGTCCACTGTACCCGGCGAACAGACAGCCCCCTATCAGCCGGTCTTCAGCCTGCCGGCACCGTACACGGCACAGGAATTCGGGCCTGACCAGATCACCGACCGCACGGACAGCGCCACGCGCACCGTGAGAAGGAAACTGCGAGGGGCCACCTATGGGTTGTTCGAACCGCCGAGGATCGGTGGCAAAGTCGCGAGGTACAGTCTCGGTGGTGGCGCGGAGTGGCCTGGCGGGGCGATCGACCAGCGAGCGGGCATCCTGTACGTCCCCTCGAGTCAGTTTCCGTGGGTCATCCGCGTGGAGTATGCGGATATCAAGGCGACCGCCACATCCGGCTCCGACCTCGCGGGAAACGCCCTGTATCAGGCGAACTGCTCGCGCTGTCATGGAACCTCACGAAGGGGCTCGGCCGAGTGGGCTGCTGCAGGCGACGCGTACATTCCCTCGCTGACGGGCATCACCGCGGTTCGCAGCCGGGAACAGCTCCAATCGACTACCTATTTCCGCGAGCAGCACGAAGGCGTTGCGGTTGGCTCGCGCGTGGAGGCCGCCACGCTAGACACGCTGTATCGGTACTTCCTGGAACTTGACCGGCGAAGCGACCAGCAACGGTCGTTCGTGTTCAACGCGTTCTTCCAGACGGTGCTGGACGATCGTGGTCATCCAGGCAGCAAGACCCCGTGGGGGCTGCTGACGGCCATCGACCTCAACACCGGCAAGATGCGTTGGCAGGTTCCCTTCGGCCAACGTGATGTGGGGCGCAGTGATGGTGCAACGGCGCGCGGCCTCCTGAACACAGGAGGCGTAGCGGTCACGGCAGGGGGCGTGCTCTTCGCGACCGGCACCACGGACGACAAACTGCGTGCCTACGATGCGGCCAACGGAGGAGAGCTCTGGTCTTATCCGCTACCCGCCGCGGGATCCACGATGCCGACAGTGTACGCCGTGAATGGCACACAGTACGTCGTGGTCGTGGCCACGGGAGGCATCCTGCGCGGATTCTCTGGGCGTTCCGACCGCGTCATCGCCTTCAAGCTGCCGACGTCGCGTCGCTAAGGCGCGAGGCCGGCACGCGGTCCCACTCGGCGCCACGCCGTCGAGTCAGGCGTCGTCGCGCATCGCGAGGGTGTTGGTGCCAGCGTCGATAAAGCGGTACCCTGCCCCCGCCAGCAGCGTCTTGCACTCTGCGCGCTCCTCGGGCGAGGCGTGGCAGTGCTCGTAGTGAATGATGGCCGGGCGCAAGTTCGCCTCGATTGCCCAGGACACAATTCGACAGTCCATCCCTTCAGTGTCAATCTGCAGGAGGTCAAAGTTCTCCATGCCGTGCGTCTTCACGAGCGTCGGCAAGGTCGTGATCCGGACTGTGACTGGTTCGACGATGTCGGTCGCCCGCTTTCCGAGGTTGAAACGGTCGATGTGGCGGGGATTGAAGCTGGCCACCCCATGCAGCCAGTCGGGTACGTCCGCGTCGGCCCGGACACGGTAGATGGTGGCCTCGCCTTCAGCATCACCGATGGCACACTGCTCGAAGGACAGTCCCGCTTGTGAGCCGTAATTGGCGCGCCGTCGCGCAAAGAGATCCGGAAGCGGTTCGACCAGGAGGCCCGTCAGGCCGTGCTGGAGGATGAGATTCCGCATCGGGTCGTCCATCATGCCATCGTTCGCGCCGATCTGCACGAAACGGAGCGGCCCTTTCGCCGCCACCCGCTGCGACATGACCAGTCCGAGGACATCGAAGGGACGCTGCGGCTGCTCGACGTACCGTATCACATCGTACCCGGCGTTTCTCGCCGCTGAACGAACGCCGTCCCTCAACCGGCTCGCGATATCGCGCCAACCCATTCGTTCGACTCCTCAGCAAGGCTACGCCGTCGATGGGAAGCCCGCCCGTTCGTGGGACTTTCCTCGCTCGTGGCCGATCGGTTGAACCGATGGCCCAGTCAACCAACGACGCCGCTGGAGCGACGAGCGTCTCATCGCTCCAGCGGCCTTCCCTCGACACGGCGGGGGGCTTCCCGCACGCCATTCCGAGTGCCCGATACCGTTTCGGGCGGCGCGAGTGCCGGTCATATGGCCGAGGGCCGGCTGCCGCGCCGTGCGCAGATGGCGATCGGGGCCTCGTCAGATGGCTTCCGCTGCTCCCAGCCCGGCACACGTACGCCAGCCGATGGCGTGGCGCCCGCTCGCCGCCTCCGCCACGATGTGGCGTGGGGGGGACCGTGGAGCCGGTCACTCAGATAAGATCGAGCGGGCGCTTGCAGGGCTTTCCTGATCCCATGGCGCAATCTCCCACACCTTGACTCCATGTCGAAGAACGAGCCGTCGGCCAGGTGCGGGAAGATCCGCGTAGCCGTGCTGGTCAAGCTGCTGCCCAGCAAGCTCGGTTCCATGGAGGACTGGCTCAATCAGTTCACGGCACCGCTCGCCGGCCCGTTCGATGTGGCCGTGGCGACCTATGGGCCGTGTCACCCCGTGGTGCGGCAGCGCTTCGAGCAGAGCGGTGTGCAGTGGCACGACCTCGCGGAACTCGAGCGCAGCGTGCCCGCGGCGCGCGCATGGTTCAGGGATCACGCCGACATCGCTCACTTCAGTCTCTTCGCGCCGCGGTCCCTCGCCGTTTTGGCCGCGGCGACAATGGGTTCGCTGCGGGTGGCGTTTCAGGATTGTCATTCGTTGGACACGCAACAAGGGCGACAGTCGCTCGCATCCCGCCTCCTTGACCGCGTGACGTTCGCCCGGACCGCGCACATCGTGGCCATCTCGCACTTCGTAGCGCGTCGCATTCATGCGCGCTTCGGGGTGTCGCCAGACCGGCTACGGGTGGTGTACAACGGGGTGGATGTCGAGCGCTTCCGGCAGCGGGTGGCTTCGTCGGCAGGTCGCCACACCATCTGCGTGGCAGCACTCATTCCCGGCAGGGGGTGGATGTCCTGATCCGGGCATTCGCGCAGCCCGCTCTTGCGGGGGAACGGCTGATCGTCTGCGGTGATGGCGGGGAGCGCTGCGGTGATGGCGGGGAGCGGGCGCGACTCGAGGCGCTCGCGGCTGCCGAGGGTATCGCCGACCGGGTCGAATTCCTCGGACTGCGTGACGACGTGCACCAGTTGGTCGCCGAGGCGGCCCTGTTCGTCCACCCGGCCGTCTGGGGCGAAGCGTTCGGACTCACCATTGCCGAGGCGATGGCCGCCGGACGCCCGGTGGTGGGGTGTAAGGTGGGGGCCGTTCCCGAGTTGATCGAGAATGAGGTGACCGGGTTGGTCGTGCCACCCGCCGATCCTGTTGCGATGGCAGGCGCGATTGCCCGGTTGCTGCGAGAGCCGGCGCTGCGCGATGCGATGGGCAGCGCGGCGCGGCAACGGGTCGAGCAACACTTCTCCTTGAAGGCGTGGGTCGACACACACGTGGGCATCGTGGACGAACTGGCCCGCTCGTCCTCATCATGAACCCTCAAGGGTGATGATGTCATGACTGCCCGCTGGACGCTTGCCGTCCCGCTCCCATCGCATCCAGACATTCACACTGGCACCGGCACGGCCGTCGGCGCCAGCACCGCGCGGTCCAGGCGGATGCGCCTCGACAGCCGCAGCGTCGGCACCTCGATGAGTCGGTACATCACGAACGCGAACAGCACGCTGCCAGCGAGCAGCAGGACCAGGCCCAGCAGGGCGAGTGCCCGCAGCTGCGGCGATCCGGCAACGAGCATCAGCCACACCGTCGCCCCCCGCCCGAGCACCACCCCGTGAAACAGGTACAGGCTGTACGAGATGCGACCGAGGAACTGCAGCGGACGCGCATCGGCCCACTGATTGAGCCGCGCCGAACGAACCGACAGCCAGCACACGCCCGTCGTACCGCCGATGACCAGCGCCTCGAGCACCGAGCCGGCAGCCGCCCGGGCCACCACGATGCCGCCCAGCAGCGGCAGGGCGTGGCGGGGCGCGAGCCGCCCGCTGGCACAGAGCCAGGCGATGATCCCCAGCCCGAACTGGTACGAGCGCTCCAGCATCAGCCCCGTGAGCGGTTTGGGCGCCAGCCCGGCCCGCATCAGCAACGAGTAGCCCACCAGCGTCAGCAGGGTCGCTGCCAGCACCCCGCGGCGTGACAGCCCGGTCCGCCGCTCCAGCTGTGTGGTGAGCACCAGCGTGCCGACCAGCAGCAGGTAGAACTGCACCTCGAAACAGAGCGTCCAGAACACGGCGGAGATCTGGCCCAGCCCTAGGAAATCCTGGAGGTACACCAGATGGGCCAGCACCCCGCCGAGCGTGGGCAGCGTGTACTGGTCACCCAGGAAGCGAAAGCCGATCCACCCCAGCAGCGGCTCCAGCGCGATGACGGCCCAGTAGGCGGGATCGAGCCGCACCGACCGGCGCGCGAGGAAGCGCACGAGGTACCGGGGCGTCCACTCGCCGTGCGCCACGCTCAGCGAAATCACGAACCCGCTCAGCACGAAAAAGGCGTCCACGCCCAGGTAGCCGGCATCGAAGGCCGCGTTGAGCAGTCGCGGAATGCCGGCGGCGTCACGCACCGCGGCCGGCACGTGGAACAGTACCACCGCCAGCGCCGCGAGCCCGCGCACGGCGTCGACGGCGGCCAGCCGCTGCGCTACGCCGGAGTCACGCACGGCTCCGCACGGTTCAGTGGGCGCGGGAATGCGCGAGCAGCGCCGCAATCACCCGCTCGCCGGCCCGCCCGTCCCACCCCTGCGGCGGGCGTGGTGGCCGCACCGGCGTGGCGCCCTCCACCAACGAGCGCAACGCCGACAGGTCGGAGACGAGCTGGTTGGTGCCTTCGGTGACCGTGATGGGGCGCTCGGTGTTCGGCCGGAGCGTGAAGCAGGGCACGCCAAGCGCGGTGGTCTCCTCCTGCAGGCCACCCGAGTCGGTCACCACGGCGTGCGCGCCGCGCACGAGGTCGAGCACCTCGAAATACGGCAGCGGATCGCTCACCATGACCTGCCCCAGGTCGATGCCGAGCACCCGCAGCTGCTGCTGCGTCCGCGGATGTGCCGGAAAGAAGATCGGTCTCGTCTCGGCGAGCGCCGACAGCGCGTGGCACACGAGTCGGAGGCGCTCCGGATCATCGACATTCGACGGCCGATGCAGCGTCACCACGATGTGCCGTCCATCGGCACCGCGGCTGGCGGCATACCCGGTGGCCTCCGCCCGCGGGAGCGACGCCAGGAGCGTATCGATCATCACGTTCCCCACGAACACGATCGCCTCTGGCGACTCCCCCTCCGCCACCAGGGTGGCGTTGGCATCGAGCGAGGGGGTGAGCAGCAGGTCGGCCAGCCGGTCGGTGACCACGCGGTTGATCTCCTCCGGCATGCTCCGGTCGTAGCTCCGCAGGCCAGCCTCGACATGGGCGACCCGGACCCCGAGCTTGGCGGCCACGATGGCGGTGGCCATGGTGGAATTCACGTCGCCGTACACCACGAGCCAGTCCGGTTGCTCCTGCAGCAGCACCGGTTCGAAGCGTTCAATGATGCGGGCCGTCTGGGCGGCGTGGGAGCCGGAGCCCACCGCCAGGTTCACGTCCGGAGCCGGAATGCCCAGGTCCCGAAAAAACCCGGCCGACATGGCCTCGTCGTAGTGCTGCCCGGTGTGCACGATGACCTGCGTCACACCGGCAGCCTGGCCGGCGCGGTGCACCGGCGCGAGTTTGGGGAAGTTCGGGCGAGCACCAACGATATGCAGCAGCTTCACGGAGTGGTCCACATTTAGGGAGAAGACGACGCACCGGCTGGAGTATTGCGGCTTCAGCCCGTTTCGGGTAGCGCGCGGCGCGGGCCTCAAGCGTTCAAGCGGCAGCGCCAGGGCCGTGCCCCGGGGCACTGGCGCTCGGGCGCGCGCTGGGGACGAATGTGGCGTTCGGTCGTCACTGCAACGAGATTCCGCGCGCTGCTCGCCCCGACCCCTCGCCTCCGCCGCTGCCTCATGTCCGACGCCGTTGCCCTTCGAGATCGCCTGCTGGGCCGTATTGCCGAGCGCACGGCCACGATCGGCGTGGTGGGGCTGGGCTACGTGGGGCTGCCGCTGGTCATGGAGTTCGTGCGGGCGGGGTTTCGTGTCATCGGGTACGACGTGAACGCGCCGCTGGTAGACCAACTCATGCAGGGGCGGTCGCACATCCAGGACGTGCCAGACGCGGAGGTGTCCGCGGCGGTGCAGGGCCAGCGCTTCACCGCGACCACGCGCGAAGAGTGGCTGGCCGAGTGTGACGCCATCTCGATTGCCGTGCCCACGCCGCTCTCCAAGACCCGGGATCCGGACATGGCGTACGTGCTGAGTGCCGTCGACGCGATCGCGCGACAGGCACGCCCCGGGCTGTGCGTAGTGCTGGAAAGCACGACCTATCCGGGTACGACGCGCGAATTGCTCCAGCCGCGTCTCGAGGGCAAGGGGCTCACGGTCGGGCAGGATGTGTTCGTGGCCTTCAGCCCGGAGCGCGTGGACCCCGGCAACCCCCGCTTCAACACCAGGAACACCCCCAAGGTGGTGGGGGGCATCACCCCGGCCTGTGTGGAGGTGGCCCGCGCACTCTACGAGAGCTGCATCGACACGGTGGTGCCGGTGAGTTCCCCCGAGGCGGCGGAGCTGGTCAAACTGCTGGAAAACACCTTCCGCGCCGTCAACATCGGGCTGGTGAACGAGATCGCCATGATGTGCGACAAGCTGCGGGTGAACGTGTGGGAGGTGATCGACGCCGCGGCTACCAAGCCGTTCGGGTTCACGAAGTTCACGCCTGGGCCCGGCATCGGCGGCCACTGCATTCCGCTCGACCCGCATTATCTCGCCTGGAAGATGCGCACGCTCAATTACAAGACGCGATTCGTCGACCTGGCCAGCGAGATCAACGCGGGCATGCCCGAATACGTGGTGCAGCGGGTGGAAGCGTCGCTGAATGAGTACGCAAAAGCGGTGAACGGCAGCCGCGTACTCGTGCTCGGGGTGGCGTACAAGAAGGACCTCGACGATGTACGCGAAAGCCCGGCGCTCGACATCATCCGCCTGCTCGAGGCGCGAGGGGCGGAGGTGGCCTTCCATGACCCACATGTCGCGGCATTCCGGGAACACGGTTACGTCCGTTCCAGCTCGGCCCTGACCCCGGAGGCCCTTGCTGGCGCCGATGCCGTCCTGATCGTGACCGACCACTCGTCGATCGACTATCAGGCCGTGGTGGACAGCGCGACACTGGTGATCGACACCCGGAACGCCACGGCGGCCCTGCGGCCGGGGAACGCGCGCATCCGGGGGTTGGCCGATTCACCGGACGGACGGTGGGAACGCCGGGTGCGGCCGCGGTGAGCACGTATCGGCATGCTGTCGGGGGAGTGCAGCGAATCGTGGCCTGAATGCAACAGCGGTTGGGGCGTAGCCCCCTGCCGTACTGGCCTGCCGTACCATTTTCGTCACAGGGCGGTGCCCTACTGCCGAGAAACTGCCGAGTTCTGGCGAGAGCGCAACGGGTCCGGATCTTGCAACGTATCGGGACGTCGGCCGGGGAACCACTCCTCCCCCCGGCGGCTGTCTCTGTCTCCCCACGATAATGTCTGGCGTCCAGCTCATCACCTCGATACGCTCCACCGGGCCAGTCGACGTGCGCCCCGACCGGCGCCGGGGCGGGAGCCTCGGGACCGCCGACGGACGAGAGGTCGCTCGTTCGATCGCGCCCCCTCCGGACCCCTTGGACCACTTCGAACCCCGGCCCCGCTCCGAGACCGCGACCCGGGTGTTCAACGTGGTGGTCGCGGCCGCCATGCTCGTGATCGCCGCGCCGATCATGCTGCTCGCCGCGCTCGCCATCCGCCTCACCTCCCGCGGCCCAATTCTCTACATGCAGGAACGCGTGGGGCTCGATCGCCGCTGGACCCGTACTCGCGCCCTCAATGAGCGTCGCCGGGAGGACCTCGGCGGCGCCCCGTTCACCATCTTCAAGTTCCGCTCGATGCGCGTGGACGCCGAGGCCAACGGCCAGGCCGTCTGGGCCAAGCAGAACGACGACCGCGTGACGCCCATCGGCAGGATCCTCCGCGCGACGCGCATCGACGAGCTGCCCCAGCTCTTCAATGTGCTCAAGGGCGACATGAACATCGTCGGCCCGCGCCCCGAGCGCCCCAGCATCTTCGTGCGCCTGCGCGAGCAGATCGAGGAGTATCCGGTCCGCCAGCGCGTCCGCCCGGGCATCACCGGCCTCGCCCAGGTGTCCAACGCCTACGACCAGTGCCTCGACGACGTGCGCCGCAAGGTGGCCTTCGACATCGCCTACATGCGCCGCCAGTCGCTCGGCGAGGATGTGCTCATCATGCTGCGGACGATCCCGGTGATGCTGCTCCGCATCGGCGGCTGGTAACGTCGGCACGAATCGCCCGTGCCGCGCGCGAGTAGCCGCGGACAGCACAGCGGGTGAGCCGACCTCCGGTCAGCTCACCCGCTTCGTCTTCTTCTTCAGAAAGTCCATCAGCACGAACTGCCCCAGGCTCATGGTGTTCGTGAAGTACGCCTTGCCGCGGCTGATCTCGCTCATGCGCTTCACGAACTCCACCAACGCCCGGTCGCGCGCCAGCATGAACGTGTTGATCATGATGTTGCTCTTCCGGCACGCCGCCACCTCACGCAGCGTCTCCGCAATCACGTAGCCGTCCAGCCCCATGCTGTTCTTGTAGATCTGCCCGTCGGGCATGGTCAGCGCGCTGGGTTTGCCGTCGGTGATCATGATGATCTGCCGCATGTCCTTCTTCTGCGCCATCAGCAGCCGCCGCGCCAGCTTCAGCCCCTCAGCGGTATTCGTGTGATACGGCCCCACCTGGCTCGTGGCCAGCGTGGCGATGGGGATCTCTTCGGCGCTGTCGTGAAACAGCACCACCCGAATGGTGTCGCCGGGAAACTGCGTCTTGATGAGATGCGTGAGCGCCAACGCCACCTTCTTGGCTGGCGTGAACCGGTCCTCGCCGTACAGGATCATGCTGTGCGAGCAGTCCAGCATGAGCACCGTGGCGCAGCTCGAGCGGTACTCGCTCTGGCGCACCATGAGGTCGCGGTAGTCCAGGTCGATGGGCACATCGAGCGAGCCGTTGCGGGCCAGCGCGTTGGCCAGTGTGCCGGGGACATCGAGGTTGAGCGTGTCGCCAAACTCGTACGGCTTGCTCCACGCGTCGCTCTCCACGCCGGTGGCCAGCTGCGGGGTGTCGTGGCTGCCGATGCTGGACTTGCCCACGCTCCCCAGCAGGTGCCGGAGCGTTTTGAACCCCAGAAAGTCGATGCCCTTGCCGGTGAGGTTGAACTGCACGTCCTTGCTGGCCGCCTGGGCGATGGAGCCCTTGCCGGTGACCGGCTGGTGGCCGGCGGGCACGTTGGCGCCCTGCTCCATGCTCAGGAACCCGTCCTGGATGAGCCGCTGCACCAGCCCGTCGAGCAGCTGGGCGAGCTTCTCCTCGCTCACCTCGTCCCCTTCGCCACGCAGCGCCTGCAGCATCTCCGGGGTGATCTGCCCGCTTTCGATGAGCGCCTGCAGGATGGCCTGCTTGAGCGCGTCCAGCGACCGGTCGGCGTCGTCCCCGTCGCCCCAGTAGCCCTGGTTCCCGCCGGCAAAGCCTGACTGGAGCAGGAAGTCGGCGAGCTGGTCGAGCAGCGACTGAAGGTCGACCGCATCGGCCAGCTGGGGGTTGAACTTGGTGTAGGTGTGGAACCGCATGGCTGCTCCGGCTGCCCGGTCGGGGGGAGGTTACTCTTCCTGCCTGAACACTGTACGCACAACACTCGCCGCACGATCCCTGCACACCGAAGAAATTCCCATCCCGGCCCGACCGTCCCGCAACCCGTTCCGGGTCCTCGGCCAGCACCGGAACTTCCGTCTGTTCTGGACCGGTCAGACGCTGTCGCTGGTCGGCTCCTGGATGCAGACCATGGCTGTTGGGTGGCTGGCCCTGCAGCTCTCCAACTCGGCGTTCGTGGTGGGGCTGGTGGCCAGCGTGGGCGCGCTGCCGGTGGTGTTTCTCAGCATGCACGCTGGCGCCCTCGTGGATCAGGGCGACCGGCTGCGCATCGTGAAAGTCACGCAAGCCATCTTCCTGCTGCAGGCGGTCACCCTGTGGCTGGTGACACTCACCGGTTTCGTGTCCATCCCCTTGCTGCTGGCGCTGTCGTTCGTGCAGGGGCTGTGCAGCGCCATCGAGATCCCGGCCCGCCAGAGTCTGTTCATCCAGCTGGTGGGACGCGACGACCTGCAGTCGGCCATCGCCCTCAACGCGAGTGGCTTCAACCTGGCCCGCATTGTGGGGCCAGCGCTCGGGGGACTGGTCATTGCCCGCTTCGGCATCGCGTGGTGCTTCGGGCTCAATGCCCTGAGCTTCGTGGCGGTGATCTGGGGATTGCTGCGCATGGACGTGCCGGCCCCGGTGGCGCGCGCGGCCGCCACCATGTCCGAGGTGTTGCGCCAGAGCTCGATCGGCGCCGCCGCGGGGGTGCGCTACCTGCTGCAGCCGGGGTCAGTGCGGGAGCTGCTCGCACTGGTGACCGTGGGCGCGCTCTTTGGCGGGCCGTTCCTGACGCTCATGCCGGTGGTGGCACGCGACCAGTTGGGGCTTGGCGCCGGCGGTTACGGGGCGCTGTTGGCCACGCTCGGCGTAGGCGGTCTCACCGGCGCGTTGCTGGTGGCCGGCCCCATCGCCCATCGCGCCTCTCGTGGAGGCACGATGATGGCCGCCGCGTTGGCGTTTCCGACGGCCCTGGTGGCGTTCGCGTACACCACACGCCCGCTGCTGGCCCACGCCGTGCTGTTCGTGACGGGGGTCAGCATGATCACCTTCAACGCGCTTTCCAACGGCATCCTGCAGCTCATGGTGGAGGATCGCTTCCGCGGCCGGCTGATGGCGTTCTACTCGCTGGTGTTCATCGGCCTGTCGCAGGCGGTGGGTTCGTTCGCCATGGGCGCGCTCGCCAACGCGCTCTCGGCAGGGCACGCGATCGCCATGTCGGCGGTGGTGCTGATGGGGGCGTCGATCATCACCGTGCGGCGGTCGAGTTTCTGGCGGAGCGTGTGAAGGCTCACACCATGGCACCTGACCCCCGTTGTCGTTCTCCTCGCCTCCTTCCCTCCGTGCCTCGCGAGCGCAGCGAGCCCATGCTGGTATGCGGTGCCTGCTTTCGGCACGGCTCGTCGCCGAAGCGGGATCTTCGAAACTGCCAAGGCTCGCTGCGCTCGCGAGCCACGGAGGATGGGAGCCAGGGAGAACTGCCACGGCAGAGGCGCTGTGAACGACTGGCTGGTCATGCGTGCGTTGCTTGTGGAGAGACGTGAGCTGGGGCTGTTCGCACACGGCTCGTGACCGGCGGCGCCGGGTTCCTCGGCGCGTCGATGCTCCGTGTGCGGCGGTCAAGCCTCTGGCGGAGGGGGCGAGGGCGTCCCGCCTCACGGCCTTGGGTCGCGCTGCCGTTGCTCCGCGCGTCCCGTTCTCCATGCCGCCCATTCTCCGTGGTGTGCGAGCGTCGCGAGCCCAGGGAGTTCGACCGCGTCAGCCACGGCCACGATTTCTCCGAATGTGAGACCGCAACGGCAGGGGTTCGCTGCGCCCGGACGGCTTGGCGTCTCGGAGGAGCAACGACGTGGGTGCGGAACATCGCGGGCGTATTCGGCGGCGGCCGCCCAAGAAAAAAGGCTCGTTGTTTGACACCCCACGGTCCCGACCCTACGCTCCCGACAGGGCATACTGCCTCCTCCTCCCTCCTGATTCCCTCCGTGCTGTTTCCATGGGGCTGACCGCCCTGGCCGTTCAATCCTCCGCCGGTCTCGAATGCTCCTCACGCGCCGCATCCTCGCCGCCTTCGCCAGCGTCCTGGCCGCTGCCTGCTCCGGCGACCCCGCCGCCCCCGACGTCCCTCCCGTCGTTGCCGTGAGCGCGTCGGGTGGCCTGACCACGATCGCCTCGGGCAGCACCGTACAGCTCGCAGCGAAGCTCACCGACAAGCGCGGCAATCCCGTCAACTCCGCCACGTTCACCTGGAGTTCCGCCAACAGCGCCATCGCGTCGGTGAACGCCGCCGGTCTCGTGACCGGCATCCAGGCCGGCACCACCAGCCTCTCCGCGACCTCGACGGGCACCACCGGCAGCATCACCCTCACGGTGACGCCTGGCACACCGGCCAAACTCGTCATCGCCACCCAGCCGAGCGGCGCGGCGTCGGGGGTGCGGCTCGTCACGCAGCCGGTGGTCGAGGTGCGCGACAACGCCGACAACGTCGTCCCGTCGGCCACCACCACCGTCAACGTGGCGCTCGTCGGCTCCGGCACGGTCACCGGGGCCATCAGCCTCGCGGCCTCGCAGGGCGTGGCTCGCTTCACCGACCTCACCGTGTCGGGGCTCGTGGGCGGGCGGTCGCTGCAGTTCTTCGCGCCGGGGCTCACCCCGGTCACCAGCGGGGTGTTCGACCTCGCGCCCGGACCAGCGGCGCGGGTGGCCTTCGTGGGCTCACCGCCGCGGTTGCGCAGCGGCCTGCCGAGTGCCTCGGCGGTGCAGGTGCAGCTGCGCGATCTCGAGGGGAACGATGCACCCGTCGCCGGGCGGCGGGTGACGGTCACGTCGTCAGGGGGCGCTGGCGTCACCGCGCTCACCAACGGCACCGCACTCACCAACGCGCAGGGGCGTGCCCTGTTCAGTACGCTCACGGTGACCGGGCTGGCTGGGACTCGTGTGCTCAGCTTCGCGGCCGACTCCATCACCGCGGTGGCCACCGCCACGCTCTCCCTGGTGGGTGGACTCCCCGTCCGCCTTTTCCTCGAGCGCGACGCGCCCAATGGGGCCGAGCAGGGTGTACCGATCGCGCTGGCGCCCATCGTGCGCATGCTCGACAGCGTGGGCAACAGCGCCGCTGACGCCGGCGTCAGTGTGCGGGCGGCGCTCACCGGCGGCGCGGGCAGCCTCACCAACAACACCGCCGTGACCGACACGCTGGGGCGGGCCACCTTCACCGGCCTGACGTTCACAGAGGGGATCGGCACCCGCGGGCTGCAGTTCAGCGCCGACGGGCTGGTGGGCGTGTCGTCGCGCAGCATTGCCGTGGCCCCTCCGGACACCGCGGCCCAGCCGGCGCGCATTCGCACCACGCTGTCGGCCGCTGACACCGTGGGCCGCGTACTGGAGCTGTCGGCCACCACGACGAGCGTCCTCCCGTTCGTGCAGGCTCGCAATGCCGCCGGTGACGTGATGGGCACAGGCGGTGTGCGCTGGGTCGTGCGCGACCCCTCGCGGGCGTCCGTGGGGTTCGACGGCCGCATCACCGGTGTGCTGCCGGGACGGACGTTCGTGGTGGCGCAGGCGAGCCGTACGCCGAGCGTGGCCGACTCACTGCTGGTGTTCGTGCCGCGCAACGGCACCGGGCCGATTCTGCGGGCGACGCTGCCCAGCTATCGCGTGGCCACCGATACGTTCTCGATCGTGGTGGAGCTCGTGCCGCGTGACGAACGCCCGCTTTCCGCCGCGGACCTCGAGATCGCCTGGCCGGGCTCGGCGGCGTTCCCCTTCTCGCCGTTCAACGTCACGTCCATCACCACGCTGCGCAGTGGCGTGGTGGCACAGACGGTCGATGCGCAACAGAACGTACGCGTCACCTGGACGTCGGCCACGCCGGTCGCGGGCCCGGTGCAGCTGGTGCGTCTCGTCTGCCGCGTGAATCAGCGCAACGTCGGCAACCAGGTGGTGTTCACGCTCAACCAGCTGCTGACGGGTGACCTCACTGATGTCACCGCCGTCACCAGCATCTTCAACCCCGTGGTGATCGTGCCATGAGTCTCCCCTCGTTCGTACTGCGCGTGGCTCGTGCGCCGCAGTGCCTGCCCGTTGCGCTGGCCGTGCTGTGCGCCAGCGGCTGCCGCAACGCCCTGCTCGACACCCCGCAGCCCGTTGTCCGCAGCGCACTCACCTTGCACGTGCGCACCGCCACCGCCGACACGGTGCACCTCACGCTCTCGCTCGGTACCGGTCCCATTCGAGCGCTTGGCAGCCTCACCGCCACGCTCACCCCGCCCCCCATGTCCGACGGTGCCTGGCGCTTGCTTGGCTGTGCCGCGGCGCAGGGCGAACCGCTGATCGCCTGCAAGGCGCACGAGCGCGAGGTCCGGGTGGCGGCCGCGTGGGCAGCGGGGACGCACACCGGCCCTCTGCTCACGCTGACGTATGTCCGGTCGACGCCGAGTGCGTCTCCCCACCCGACCCCCGGCACGACGCCGGCGTGGCAGCTCGCGGTGCAGGAGGTGCATGGCGTATCCGGTCAGTCGCTGCTCTCCGAGCTCGATGTGACCATCGCGCCCGCCGCGGGAGGTGCCCCATGACGCCCGTTGGTTCGCGCCGTGCCTGCTCGCGTAGTGTCTGCTCGCGCAGTTGCCGCTCGCGCAGTACCCGTTCGCGCAGTGCCCGTGTGCGCCTCCTCGCCGGCCTGTCCCCCGCCTGGTTCATCCTGGTCGCTCCCGCCTGTCACACGCGCCATGCGGCCGCGCCACTCATCACCGCGCTGACACCGAGCAGCGCGGATGTCACGCGTGGTGACCCGGTGGACGTGGTCGTGGCCGGCCGCGGGTTCGACTCGTTGAACACCGTGCATTTCGGCCGGGTGCGACTGCAGCAGGTGCCGCGGACGTCGCCGACCTCGCTGAAGTTCCAGGTGCCGCGGGACGACGAGCAGGTGCCCGACCGGGGTGGCGCACCGGTCCAGCCGTTGCCCAGCGGCACGTACGACGTGCGGGTGAGCACGACGCGCGGCAGCTCGAACGCCCTGGCATTCACCCTGACCGGAGTGGTGCGATGAGGCGTGTCGTTTCATGGGCGGCGGTGCTGGCCATGTTCGCGCTGCCGATAGGGCTCGCGCTCCCGCTCGGCGCCCAATCCCGCGAGCCCCTTCGAGAGGGTGATCCGGAGGAGCGTCGGCAGGCACTGATCAGCCTGTGGGACGCCGTGCCCGGGTCGCTCGAGCCGCGCAGCGGCATGACGTATGGCACCTGGTTGGCCGCCCAGGCGGGGGCCAGCAGCGCGTTGCTGCGCGATGGGGTGCCAGTGCCCGTACCGGGCCGCTGGACGAGCATCGGCCCGCGTGGCTTCTATGGCGACAACGGCTTCTATGGCTCGTTGCCGCAGCTCGACGCGGGGCGGGTGCCGGCGCTGGCCTTCCACCCCACCGATCGCAACGTGCTGTATGTGGGGACGTCGGCGGGTGGCCTGTGGAAGAGCATCAACGAAGGGGTCAGTTGGATGCCGCTCACCGATACGCAGTGCTCGCTCGTGATCGGGGCGGTGGCGGTGGACCCGGTCAACCCGGAGATCGTCTACGCGGCCACTGGTGAGCCGAGTGAGTCCACGCAGGGGTGTGGGGTGCTGCGCAGCACCAATGGCGGGGCCAACTGGACAGCGTACGGCCAGAATGTGTTCACGACATCCCTGGCGCAGGGATGGGCCGTGTACGGTCTGGTGGTCGATCGGGCGAGTGCCGGCACCACGAACGCCACCACGGTGCTCGCGGCCACGTTGCGCGGCATCATGCGGTCGACGAACTCGGGGCAGACGTGGGCAGTCGTCACGCCGGCGCTGACGTTCAGCGACGTCGTGCAGCATCCGACGGACCCGAACGTCATGTACGCCGCGCGCGTGGGGGTGCAGGGCAGCGCCACGCCCCCGGGGCTCTGGCGCAGCGCCGACCGGGGTGCGACGTGGACGACCGTCACCACGTTCACGGCCGACTCGGTGTCCCGGCTCGAGATTGCCGTGTCGCGGGCACGCCCGGGGAGCGTGTGGATCGTGGCGGGACGGCCGGACAGCCGCTTCGGAGGGCTCTACCGCTTCGACGAGGCCACCGGCACCCGCACGACACTCGACGCGTCCGGGGTGACCGCGCCGCCGCTGGTGGCCAACCGCCTGAATTTCGGCGAGCAGAGCAACTACAACCTCATGATCGCCGTCGATCCGTCGGATGCGAACGTGATCTACGTGGGGGGCGTGCGGGCGTATCGCTCACGCAATGGCGGGCAGACGTTCAGCGAGATTGCGCCCAGCATCCATGTGGACTGGCACGTGATCACCGTCGACCCCAACGACCCCACCCGGGTGTTCGCCGGCAACGACGGGGGGGCCTTCCTGTCGCGCGATGGCGCCGAGAGCTTCGAGGCGGTGAATGCGGGGCTCGCCACATCGCTGCATTACCCCGGGCTGTCGGTGCACCCCACCGATGCCACGGGTATCCTCACCGGGCTGCAGGACAACGGTACGCTCATCGCCCGCAACGGCATGCTGCAGTGGAACGGGGTGAACGGTGGCGATGGCGCCTTCACCGCCATCAACCCGGAGAACCCCGACGTGATCTACGTGTCGAGCCAGCGTGGCAACATGCGCCGCCTGCAGGCCAGCACGGGCACATCGCGCAGTATCCTCACCGGTATCGACGCCAACGAGCGCCGCGCATTCATCGCGCCCTTCGTGATCGACCCTCAGCGCAGCACACGCCTCTACTTTGGCGGAGTCCGCGTCTATCGCACCAACAATGAGGGGACCAGCTGGACGGCCATCTCCGGTGACCTCACACGTGGTTCCGGTGAGATCGCGGCGCTCGCCGTGGCGCCGAGCGATACGAATGTCATCTTTGCCGGCACCAGTGACGGCAACGTGCGCTTCACACGCGACCACGGCCTCACCTGGCTGGCGCCGAGCACCACGCTGCCCGCGCGCGGCGTGACCGATTTCGCCATCGATCCCGCCGACCCGACTCGGGTGGTGGTGACGTTCGGCAGCTCAGGCACGTCCCACGTGTTCCTGTCGCGCGACGGTGGCCAGACATGGTCGGATATCAACGGCGCCCTGCCCGACGTCACCACGCAGGCCGCGGTGTGGGGCCCGAACGGGCGGCTCTACGTGGGCAACATGCTGGGGGTGTACGAGAGCGGCGACCCGGGGGCGACCTGGTCGCGAAGCGAGGGCTTGCCCACCATCCGCATCACCGACCTGGTGTACAACCCGCGTACCAACCGCCTCGTGGCCGCCACCTACGGGCGCGGCATCTGGGCCTTCGATTTCACGACGGCAGCGCCGGTGCTGCGCGGCGATGTGAATGGCGATGGCCGTGTGGACGCCGCCGACGCGCTGCTCATTCAGCAGGGGCTGACGGGTGTGCAGCTGGCGGCATCGGTCCTGCTGTTCCCAGCCGGCGATGCGGACTGCAATGGGAAGCTCGAGATCCGCGACGCGCTGATCGTGGTACGGTTTGCGGTGGGGGAGACCGTCGTCGGGGGATGCGTGGGAACCCGCCGATGACTGATGCTTACGTGAAATGAAAGAACAGCTCCCACGAAGGGCACAGAGTGCAGCGAGCCCACGGAGGACGGCGATTGATGGCAGCAGTGCTCCGCGCCCGCGCCGTACTCCGTGCGCTCCGTGTGCGCTGTTCCAACGCAAACCGTAGACGCACGAGGTACGGGACGGCCCGCCCTCACCCGAAGTAGTCCTGCTGGTTTGGCCTTCTGCGGCTCTCGCGCTCTGCGCGGCCGTACGCGCCGGCGTCCGACCGCGAGATCTTGCGGCGTGCGACGAGCGCCTCGAGCACCAGTTCGCACGCCACGACAATCATCGGGTCGTCGCCCTTCTTCGCGAGACCGAGGGCGGTGACGGTGTCCACCAGCCCGGGCACGAGGTCGAAGCCCTTGCGCACCAGGTCGATGGCGATGTCGTCACCGACCTGCAGGGCGCTGCCCTGGTCGAACCACATGACGATCTCGTCGGTGTCGAGGTCGCCGGTGCGCTCGCGCAGCGTGGCATCACAGGCGCGGCGGATGAGTTCCCGCGCGATGGTCGCGCCGCCCACGAGCTCACCCTCGTACTCCAGCTCGATCTTGCCCGTGATGGCCGGCAGGGCAGCGTAGACGTCGGCCACCCGTGGCACGGCCTCACGGTCGCCGTTGCGTAGGGCCCGCGCCTCGGCATTCGACACGACGTTCTCCATGGCGGTGATGGGCATGCGCTGGGAAACGCCCGAACGCTTGTCGATGCGCTTGTCGTCGCGCGCCTCGAAGGCGATGCGCTCGACGACTTCCTCGATGAGGTCGGGGACACGGATCTCGACCGTGTGGTCGCGCTGCGTCCACGCTTCCTGGCGAGTGATGGCCACGCCGAGGTCGACGCTTTCGGGATAGTGGGTGATGATCTCGCTGCCGATGCGGTCCTTGAGCGGCGTGATGATCTTGCCGCGCGCCGTGTAGTCTTCCGGGTTGGCGGTGAAACAGAGCAGTACATCCAGCGCCAGACGCACCGGATAGCCTTTGATCTGGACATCGCCTTCCTGCATGATGTTGAAGAGCCCCACCTGCACCTTGCCGGCAAGGTCGGGGAGTTCGTTCAGCGCGAAGATGCCGCGGTTCGCGCGCGGCATCATGCCGTAGTGAATGGTGAGTTCGTCGCTGAGCAGATGGCCGCCGCGCGCCGCCTTGATCGGGTCGACGTCGCCGATGATGTCGGCCACCGTCACGTCGGGGGTGGCGAGCTTCTCCACGTAGCGTTGGTCGCGTCCCACCCAGGCGATCGGCGTGTCGTCGCCCTGTTCCTCGATGAGCTGCTTCGCATACTTGCTGATGGGGTGGAACGGATCGTCATTGACTTCACTGCCGGCCACCACCGGCATCGCCTCGTCGAGCAGCGAGACGAGCGCGCGCAGGATGCGCGACTTGGCCTGCCCGCGTAGGCCGAGGAGGATGAAGTTGTGCCGCGCCAGCAGGGCGTTGACGATCTGCGGCATGACCGTGTCCTCATATCCGAGCACGCCGCGGAACAGTGGTCCGCCGTCCTGCAGACGGGCAATGAGGTTGCGGCGGATTTCGTCCTTCACGGACGTCGGGCGGTTGGCGGCGTAGCCGGAGCGGCGAAGCGCGCCAAGCGTGTCGGGGAGTCGGGCCACGGGTCGGAGCTGGAAGTCGAGCACGGGAGCGGACCGCGGAATCGGCCCGCCGGCATGATGGTCTGGAAATACAGCGCACGAGGGGCGCGAACGGTGCCCGGCGATGTGCCGCGTTCCCCCGCCGGGAACCCCCGCAGTGGTCACCGGACCGGGCGTTGAACGCCGGGTCGTGAAACGTCATGAAACTCGTTTCCCCGCAATCGCTTCCGGTATTGGGACGAAAGACAGGGGGCGTCGGCGTGCCCTTGACAGGAAAGCCGTGGAACGTAAATTCCCTGCGCTTGATCCCCGTCGGCATGCTGCCGGGGGGGCCGTGCGCTACATCTGGACGCACGGCGCACACACGCACCGTTTGGAGTCCTCCACCATGAAGCGCATCGCCCTCGTCGCCGCTGCAATCGTGCTCGCCGCCTGCTCCGCCAAGGAAGAGGCCCCGGCCGCTGACACCGCCGCCGCCGCTCCGGCTGCCGCTGCCCCGGCCATGGATTCGGCCGCGATGGCCGCCCCGGCCGCTGACTCGATGGCCAAGCCGGACTCGGCCAAGGCCGACACGACCAAGCACTAAGCAGCCCGTTCGGCTGAAGCAAGGCGGGAAGCACTTCGGTGCTTCCCGCTTTTGCTTTGGGGGTGGCCGAAGGTGTGGGCTGCGCGACGGCGCCAGCGAGGGGGTGCGAGCGAGGGGGCGCGAGCCACGTAACGCGAGCCAGAGTTCGCGTCGATTGGCTCGCGCCCCCTCGCTGGCGCTGTGCCGCTGTTCCGCTACTCGGCAAACGGCAAGGCCAGCACCTCCGCTCGTAGCACGCCGTCCGGCGTCTCGATCATCACGTGGCTCCCTGGCTCCACCTCACGCCGGATCATAGCCATCGCGATCGGCCCCAGTCGCGGGGAGATCACCGTACTGCGTACATCGCCCACGTCCTTGCCCGACGTATCCTGCACGCGGGCGTGCCGAGGCAGTGGCTGCGTGGCCCGCAGTCCACGCAGGTGACGGTTCACATGTCCGCGGAAGTGCACGCGGGCGACCGTCTCCTGCCCCGTGTAGCACCCCTTCGTGAACGAGATCGCCCCGAGCGTGTCGAGATTCGCCTCCTGCGGGATGGTGTTCTCGTCCATGTCGATACCGAACGCCGGTCGGCCACTTTCCACACGGGCAATGTCCCACACCGCGCGGCTCGCGTGGCGACAGGTGGAGGCCTGCAGCTGCGCCTGCACGAAGTTCGCGTCGCGCATGTCCGCCACGATGACGAAACCAGGGAGGGCCCCCAGCACGGGGGCATGAATGAGGCGCACACTCGCCGGGCCGATGGTGCACGTACCGTGCGACCACTCGGGCCACTCGGCGAGCCCCGTCGCCGTGATGTCGCCCGGATGCTCCCCCGTGTGCGAGGCAGTGCCGAGGTTGACCACTGCCTGCGCGGCTCGCGCCCCGTAGACCATCCATGTGCCCCACTGCGCCGACTCGTCGGCTACCGTGGCGAGGCGGGGATTGATGTACTTGCGGGCCATGGCCAGCCACGCCGGCGCGCAGTCACGCCGTACCATCAGCATGAAACGCTGCGCGTCGGTGCGGGCGATGTACATGTCGCACACGACCTTGCCCTTGGGGGTCAGCGCCACCGCATACTGCCCCATCCCCACCGCCAGCGCCGACACGTCGTTGGTGACGAGGCCATTGAGCGCCTCGACCGCCTTTGCCCCGCTGACGCTGCTCCACTGACTCTCGGCCTCGAACCAGGCCGCCTCCTGACGCAGGTCGCGATAGGCCTCGCTCTCGGCCGCGCCGAGGGGCTCCGGATAGACGAGGGCCGGCGGGACAGGCGCGGTGACAGGCGCGGTGACAGGCGCGGTGACAGGCGCGGTGCCTGGCGCGGTGACAGGCGCGGTACCTGGCGCGGTACCTGGCGCGGTGCCTAGCGCGGTGCCTGGCGCGGGCGTACTGGGGTGGTCGGACATGATGGAGCGGAAAAGGCGATGAAGCGACGAACCCGTGGAAGCTGACGGGGAACGGGCCCCGATTACAGGGGGCCCGGTCGAGTGGGTGCCCACGTCAGGCCGATGCCGACCTCGGCGACATACGGCTGCGCTACCACCGCGGGCCACGGCGCGGCCTCCCACGCCGTTCGCGCCGGCACGTCGATGGCAAGTCGATCCAGTCGCTTATCGAGGACGGTCCAGCTGCGCACCAGCGATGGCTGCGGGCCACGCGGGAGGTCGTCGCTGCAGCGCAGAACGCCGACGAGGTACTCGAGTCCCGCCAAGGTGAGCAGTGGCTCCACGTGGCGACGTTCGGAGTCGGCACGCAGCGCGAGACGGGTTCCGCGGGCCGACGCGTCGTGCATCGCGCGCACGGACGCCGCGTTCAGCGGAACCCCGTGTGCCACCAGCGCGCCGTAGGCCCGCTGGGCGCGAAGGGCGATGAGATCGGCGATCGTCGGGTCGGGGTGGCCCTCCGCCAGCGCACCAGCCGCCTCGGCGAACGTGAGGCCGGGGAGCAGGTCGGTGATTGCGTCCACCGATGGCGTCAGCCCCTCTGCCGTGCACGCCTCACGCAAGGCGTGCGCGCGCAGCGGCAGCGTGTCGGCGAGTACGCCGTCGAAGGCGAGAATCAGGGCAGGCATGGACCTGGAAACTACGCAACGGCGCGAGCCACGCGCGTGAGCGTTGGCTCGCGCCCCCTGACTCGCGCCGTTCAGCTCGCGCCGTCTAGCTCGCGCCGTCTAGCTCGCGCCGTCTAGCTCGCGCCGTCTAGCTCGCGCCGTCTAGCTCGCGCCGTTCAGCTCGCGCCGTCTAGCTCGCGCCGTCTAGCTCGCGCCGTTCAGCTCGCGCCGTTCAGCTCGCGCCGTTTAGCTCGCGCCGTTCAGCTCGCGCCGTTTAGCTCGCGCCGTTTAGCTCGCGCCGTTTAGCTCGCGCCGTTTAGCTCGCGCCGTCGCGCCGTCGCGCCGTCGCGCCGTTCAGCAGTCAGCCTCCCACCCCAAACGGCTGCTCCAGGCTCGGCGACTGTGCCGTGAACAGCTCCGCGCCGTTCGGCGTGATGACCATGTCGTCCTCGAGCCGGATGCCGAATTCGCCCTGGATGTAGATGCCGGGTTCATCGGAGAAGACCATGCCGGCTTCGAGCGGCAGTGCATTGCCCTTCACGAGGTAGGGCCACTCGTGGCCGTCCATGCCCATGCCGTGGCCCACGCGGTGACTGAAGTACTTGTAGTCGGGGCCGAAGCCGGCATCGACAATGACCTTGCGGGCGGCGGCGTCGACCGCTTCGCAGGGCAGCCCGGGGCGCGCGGTCTCGAGCGCCACCTTCTGCGCGCGGTGCTCGATCTCGAAGACGTCCTTCATGCGCTGTGTGGCCTTGCCAAGCACGAAGGTGCGCGAGATGTCGGAGACGTAGCCTTCCACCTTGCAGCCGCCGTCGATGAGCACGATGGACCCTTCGCGCACCACCTGCGGCGTGGCCGACCCGTGTGGCAGCGCCGCGTACTTGCCGACCTGCACGCTCGCTGAACCGTCGTAGCCAAGGCGACGATGGGCGAGCGAGATGAGGCCGCCGAATTCGGTCTGCGTCATGCCGTCCTTGAGCGAGGCCCACGCCGCCTCGTAGGCGCGGATGGTGACCTGGCTGGCGTGCCGCATGAGCGCGATCTCGTGCGCGTCCTTCACCATGCGGCAGCCGGCGGTGATAGGGGTGCCGCTCACCAGCGTCACGTTGGGGAGCTTGGCGGCTCCGTCGCCGAACATGAAGCGTACCGTCTCCTCGACGCCAATCGTCGCGGTGGACAGACCGCGGTCGCGCAGCCCGGTGGCGATGAGCGTGTATGGATCCTCGTGCTCCTCCCACGCGTACACGGTGGCGTCCTTGCCGAGCGGGCCGAGGTGCGCCTGCTCCATGGCGCGCTCCTCCTCGAACTTGGGCGTGACCAGGAACGGTGCGCCCTTCACGGGAATGAGCACCGCCAGCAGCCGTTCGCTGAGCCCCCACTTCATGCCGGTGAAGTACTCCATCGACGTGCCGCCGATGAGCATGAGCACGTCGATCTTGCTGGCGGCCATGAGCCGGCGCGCCTTCTCGATGCGGGCGCGGCGTTCGTCGACGGAGATGGGCACGACGCCGTCACGCATGGGCGAGAGGGCGCGAATGGCAGGTGGCAGGTCCTGCTGGGGCGTGTCGTCGGCGCGCGCGACGCGCGGAAGGGACAGGGCGGCGAGGGAAGCCGCGGAAGCGCTGAGGAAGGAGCGACGGGAGGGCATGGCGGGGCGGGGTGGGGTGGGACTGCGCGAGCTGGGGGGCGCGAGCGATGGGGCGCGAGCCACGGGGCGCGAACTGGGGGGCGCGAGCGATGGGGCGGGAGCTATGGTACGCGACCGCCTGCTCGCGCCGGGTCGTATGCGCTTGCTCGCTGGCTCGTGCTGTTCGGTGGCAGGTTCCGACACCCCGCGGCAGCGAGCTGATGCGGGGCGGTCGTGTCGCCTCCAGTTCGCCGGACGATGCTGCGCACACGGTGGCGCCAGCGGCGTCCATGGCCGCTCGTTCCACGACATCGCACAGACGCACGAATGCTGGCCGCGCGTGGATACCCATCGGTCGGCACGGAGCTGGGAGCGGGAGCGGCGCGTGCGCCGGTGGTGGCGGCCATCGCGACCGGGCACCACCACCGCACTCCAGGGGGCGACGGCCAACCCGCCGCCACCTGCGACCGCGCAGGCGAACAGGCGCGAGATCATGGCGCGAGAATACGCGCTGGCTCCGCGATTGGGAACCGTCCCCCGATCGCGCGTTCAGTCCCGGTAGGACGCCGCCAGCAATTCCACCGGATGCACCACCGTCGTTTTGGCACCGGCCAACTGCAGCCCCGCCCCGATCTGCATCGAACAGCCGGGGTTCCCGGTGGCCACCACTTCGGCGTGGGTCTCGGCGATCCGTGCGAGCTTGGGGGCGAGCACCGCGTCGGAGGTGGCGGGCTCGACGAGGTTGTAGATCCCCGCCGAACCGCAGCATTGGTCGGCATCTTCGAGTGGAATCAGCGTGAGCCCGGGAACCGCCCGCAGCAACTGCAGCGGCGGATGCACGATGCGCTGCGCATGCATCTGGTGGCACGGCGGATCGTGGGTGACGCGTAGCGGGATGGGGCGTGTACCGGCGACCGGCCCGGCGGTGGCGAGCAGCTCACTCACGTCGCGGGTCTTGTTGCTGATGCGCTGCGCACGTTCGGCCCAGGCGGGATCGTCGTGCAGGAGGTGCCCGTACTGCTTGAGCATGGCGCCGCAGCCGGCGGCGTTGACGACCACCAGATCCGGATTCGCACGCTCGAAGGCGGCGATGTTTTCACGCGCCAGCGCCCGTGCGCCCGCGAGGTCACCGGCGTGCGCGTGGAGCGCCCCGCAGCAGCGCTGGCCACTGGTGGGGCACACGGTGAAGCCGTTGTGCGTCAGGGCAGTCTCCGTCGCGGCGTTCACGTGGGCGAAGAGGCCGGACATGACGCATCCGGTGAGGAGCGCGGCGGACGGGGCGGGCGCTGGCGCGAGCGTTGACGGCGCGAGCGTTGACGGCGCGGGCGTTGACGGCGCGAGGGTGGACGGCGCGAGCTGCGACGGCGCGAGCTGCGACCGCGCGAGCGTGGCCGGCGCGAGCCACTGTGGCGCGGCGAGGGCAGGGTTGGGGCGTGTGGACGCCAGCATCGCCATCGGGAAAGCCAGACGCGCGGGCAGCACGCGCGCGAGGGCGCCGGGCAGCCCGCTGTCTCGCACGAGTCGCGCGGCAAACAGCGCGGCACGCAGCAGCGCGTGATGCCGGAACACCGTGAGTACCACGCGCGCCACGAGCGGCGTACCACGCACGGGGGCCATGGTCGCCCGGGTGGCCTCGAGCAGCTCACCGTACGGGACGCCGGAGGGGCACGCCGTTTCGCAGGCGCGGCAGCCGAGGCAACGATCGATGTGGCGGCCGGTGTCGGCGTCGTCCAGAGGGATGTCGCCGTCGAGCAGGCGGCGCATGAGCACCAGGCGACCGCGTGGCGAGTCGTTCTCGTCCTCGAGATTCACGTAGGTGGGGCACGCCTGCAGGCAGAAGCCGCAATGCACGCAGGCATCGAGCCCGGCGGCCGCGGCGGCGAGCGGGGTGCCCGGCAGGGCGCAGGCCGGCGACGGGGCCGTGGGCGCGGTAGGGGCGGGCGTCATGGCTGGCGCAATCGGTTGAGGAGGTCGCCCGGGTCGAAAGCGCGCTTGACGCCGGCGTCGAGGCGGTGATGCGTCGCCGCTTTCGTACGCCCCTGTTCGACAACCGTCGTGATGGGATGGGCTGCGCCCCATTGGGTGGCGAGGCGGTACAGCGTCGCGACGTCGCGTTCGACGACGTCCCGTCGGTCCGACGGGATCACGGTCCGCAGTGTGCCGCGCGCCGGATCGAAGGTCAGCGTCGCCGTTGGCATCGCATCACGGGCCGCGCGCACAAAGGGCACGGCATCGGAAAGGGCGGTGCGCAACCGCAGGACGATCGCGTCCGCAGGCGTGTCGAGCAGCGGGCTGGTGTGCAGTGTCGTGCCCGTCGTCACCGTCGCCCGCGTGGGGACGCCGAACGTGGCGAGCCGCGCCTCGAGGGCGGCAGCGCGCGCGGCGTTGCCCGACACCCGCGCCCACAGCTGCGGCACCTCGCCGGGCACGAGTCGCACGAGCATCGGCAACGGGGCGCGGTTGGCAATGAGCGCCGGCAGTACGTCGCCCACGTCTCGCGTGAGCGGGCCCGTCACCACCGCGTCGCACGCGGGGCGGGCGTGCAGCCGCAGGCTCACCCCGGTGATCACCCCCACCGTGCCCCACGCGCCGGTGTGCATGCGCACCAGATCGAAGCCGGCCACGTTCTTCACCACCCGCCCGCCGGCGTGCACGACCTCACCCGTGCCCGTGACGACGGTGAGCCCCAGCACCAGATCGCGTACCAGCAGGTCGCCCAGCGCGAGCGGCGCCGACGCGGCCGTGGCGACCACCGCGCCGATCGTTGACTCTGGCGCGCCGTACGGCGTGAGCGCCAGCGTCTGCCCATGCTCGCCGGTCATGGCCGCGAGCTCAGCGAGCGTGGTGCCGGCGCGCACCGTGATGACCAGATCGCCGGGGATGTACTCCACGACACCGGCGTGGTTGCGCACCGACAGCGGGGTCGCGTCGGCGAAGGGACCGCCCCCATGCAGCCACGTGCCACTCCCCACGATGCGCAACGGACGCGATTCGGCGTACGCGGCCTTCACGACCTCGGCGAGCGCGACATCGGCGCGCGACACATCGGCCCGCGCGTGGTCGGAGGACGCGGCCACCGACGGCGAAGCGGCGCCGGTGCTCATGCGCGCCCGGCCGGTGTGGCGTGCCATTCGCGGCAGGCGTGCACCGGCACGACCTTCCCGGGATTGGCGCGGCGCTCGGGGTCGAAGACGCCGCGCAGCCGGCACATGGCGTCGAGCGAGGGCGCATCGAACAGCGCGTCCATGTACGGCAGCTTGTCGAGCCCCACGCCATGCTCGCCGGTGATGGTGCCGCCGGCGTCGATGCAGGCCTGCATGATCTCGCCCATGGCCGCGTGCACCCGCGCGCTTTCGTCGGGGTCGGTGGTGTTGTAGGCGATGTTGGGGTGCAGGTTGCCATCGCCGGCGTGGAACACATTGCACACACGCACACGATGCTGTTCGCTAATGACATGAATGCGAGCGAGCACTTCGGGCAGCTTCGTGCGCGGCACGACGGCATCCTGCACCACGAGCGCCGGGGCGAGGCGGCCCATGGCCCCGAACGCCTTCTTCCGCCCTTGCCAAAGGCGCGTGCGATCGGCAGCGTCGGTGGCGATGCGCACGCCGCGCGCGCCGCTCTCCACGCACGCCTGCCGGATGATGGCGACGTCCTCCTCGAGGCCCTCGGCGATACCGTCGACTTCACACAGCAGGATGGCCGCCGCGTCCACCGGATAGCCGGCGGCATAGATGCTCGCCTCCACGGCGCGGATGGTGGCGTTGTCCATCATTTCGAGCGCTGCGGGGACAATACCGGTGGCGATGATGCGCGAGACGGCCCGGGCCGCCGAATCGACGCTGGGAAAGTCGGCCAGCAGCGTATGCACGGCATCGGGAAGCGGCACGAGGCGCACCACGATTTCCGTGGCAATGCCGAAGCACCCTTCGCTGCCCACGAAGGCGCCCAGCAGGTCATAGCCGTCCACGTCACCGTAGGCGTTGCCGAGCCGCGTGACCGAACCGTCGGGGAGCACCACTTCGCACTCGAGCACGTGATTGAGCGTCACGCCGTACTTGAGGCAGTGTGGCCCGCCGGCGTTTTCGGCCACGTTGCCACCAATGGTGCACACCGTCTGGCTCGAGGGGTCGGGCGCGTACTGCAGGCCGAACTTCTCGGTCTCGCGCGACAGGCGGGCGTTCACCACGCCAGGCTCCACGCGGGCGAGGCGGTTGACCGGATCGACGTCGAGAATGCGCGTGAGGCGATTGAGCCCGATGAGCACCACCTGGTTCGCGAGCGCGCCGCCGGACAGCCCAGTGCCGGCGCCGCGCGGCACGAACGGGGTGCCGGTTCGCGCCAACTCGGCGACCACGGCGATGAGTTCAGCGCGGGTGCCCGGCAACACGGCCAGCGAGGGCGTGGCGTGATAGCCGGGCAGGCCGTCGGCGTCGTATGGCGCGAGTTCCGGGCGGCGGGTCTTCACCCAGCGAGGGCCAACGATGGCGGCGAGGCGCTCACGCATAGGGGTGCAAAGCCGAACCGGCGTTCAGCGGCCGAAGACCCGTGCGACCACTGACGCGAGTGTGCCCAGACCGAACGGCTTCTGCAGCACGTGCGGATGTTCCGCCAGCACACTGCCGGCATCGGCGTACGACACGGAGTCGCCGGTGGTGAGTACCACGCGGTTCACGAGTGTGGGGCGCTCCTCCCGGAGAATGCGGACAAGGGCGTCTCCCCCCAGTGAAGGCAGGTGCAGGTCGCAGACCACGAGGTCGAAGCGGTCGGGGCCGTCATCGTCCGTGTCGCGCAGCAGCCGGAGGGCATCGGTCCCGTCGCCCGCCTCCGCGATGGTCCACTGCTGCCGCTCGAACCAGCGCCGAAGCGCAAAACGGATGCCGGGTTCGTCGTCGACAATCAGGGCACGAGGCACGATGATCTCTCAGGGCAGGGCAACAGAACGGCGGGCGCTCGTGGAGGTGAACGCCCGCCGTAACTCAAGCTGTTTCGATGTCGCCGTTTTCTCAACGGGGACGGGCTCCCGGCTTGCCGTTCAGGCCGCTCCCCAGAACCCGGCCAACGCATGGCCATCGGGTGATTCGCGGAGTTTCTCGAAGGCGCGCTCGCGGATCTGGCGAATGCGCTCACGCGTCACACCCATGAGCGCCCCGATGCGCTCAAGCGTCATGGCCTCCGCCCCTTCATCGAGCCCATAGTAGAGGTAGAGGATCTTGCGCTCACGCGGCGTCAGGTACTTGCGGAAGACGCGGTCGATGAACTCGCGCATGAGGCGGAAGTCGGTGCCGTCCTCGATGTCGGCGTGCGTCTCGCCGGCGAAACGCTCCCCAAGCGTGGAGGCCTCGCGGTCCTGCCGATCGATGGGCGCGTCGAGCGAGACTTCGGTGCTGGTGATGGAGCGGGCGTTGCGCACCTGCTCGATCGGTTCCTCGAGCAGCTTGGCCATCTCGGCGTCGGTCGGCTCGCGGTTGAGTACCTGGGAGAGGATCATCTCGCCGCGGGCCATGCGAATGAGCTGCGAATTCTGGTTGAGCGGGATGCGTACGCTCCGCGTCTGCTCGGCCAGCGCCTTGAGGACGGCCTGGCGCACCCACCAAACGGCGTAGGAGATGAACTTGACGCCCTGGTCGGGATCGAACTTGCGGACCGCCTTGAGCAGCCCCTCGTTGCCGATGGCGACGAGTTCGGAGAGGTCGAGGCCGTGGCCCTGGTACTTCTTGACGTAGCTGATCACGAACCGGAGGTTCGCGGTCACCAGGCGCTCGGCGGCCGCCTCATCGCCCTTCTGTGCCAGGCGGGCGAGGCGACGCTCTTCCGCCGCATCGGTAATGAGCGGCAGCTTCTGGATGTCGTGGAGGTACTGGTCGAAGGCCGTGGATGGAGCGGAGCGGAAGAAGCCCTTGGAACGGGCCTCGGAAGTCCTGGTCGCGGCAGCTGCCTGCATACGCCCTCGCCTTGCGTGTACTGGAGATCGGGCCGGGACGACCCGATCAGGGGGTGGGAGCGCCACTATACGACACGAAGTCCGGACGGTCAATGAAAAATTTCGGATGGTGACGAAATAACGCAGCTCAGCGACAGTCTCGTGACATTTCCGAAAAAAAATGGCGAATTCCGTCCCCTGCCTCTTGGCGAGGGGGCGGCGTGTGCCCCGCGCCGCCGATGGATCGGCCCTGACGCGAGTGTACGTCGACGCCCAGAGGCGGCAGTCGGGCGCTCGTGAGCCCGCATCTGGCGGGCTCCGGTACCGCAGCGGCCCCCCGTTGCGCCTGCGTGCCCGTGTGGCCCACGCATGCCGGCCGCCGGCGAGGCGAACGTGCCCCGGAACGGGGCCGCCGAACTCGGTCACGACCGGCGACCGGCGACCGGCGACCGGCGACCGGCGACCGGCGAGAGGCGACCGGCATCGGTGTCGACAGGCGAGTCGATGGCGGGCGCGGACTCCCGGAAGGCGAGCGTCGACCGTGTGGTGTGGCGCGAGACGATCGTGAACCGCTCCATGGACGTCATGCTGGTTTGCACTGAGGGCCGCCCGACGTTGATGCGGGCGAGGTACGGGGCCACCACCGCCGTGCCGCAGGTGACGGTGTTGCCAGGCGGAGGCTCTTCGGGTGGTCCCGTTCTGTGCGTGCGTAGCCGCAGGCGAGGTGATCGTGACTCGGGGGACGGCTGTGGTGGACGGACCAAATGCTTCCTGCCCAACGCATTGGACGGATATGCGGGGGGCGATCGATGTTGCGCCGTGGAGCGCAAAATCGCATCGAACGATCAGATTTGATCGGCTCTCGCAGCAGTTCTGTTGCGCGCATGCAACGTCATGTCTCTCTGGTGCATCGCTGTTGCGCAGGGCCGGCGAGATGTATGCCTGTGCCGAACCGGTCGAAAAGCAGCGGCGCCCCCCGCCGGTGAGGGCAGGGGGCGCCGTGGGGCCGGGGCCAGTCGGGGTCAGTGCGTCCAGCGGATCAGCGGGACCGGCGGCGACGGGCGGCCACGCCGCCGAGGGCCAGCAGGCCGGCCCCGAGCAGGGCGACGCTGGAGGGCTCGGGGACGACCGAGGCGGCACCGACCGTCCAACCGTGCCAATTCTCGGAGTTCTCCGTCATGAACGACAGTGAGGTGAAGGTCCCCTTGAACTGCAGCAGCCCACTGAACTCGCGGCCTCGGATACCGAACAGCGAGCTGGTGTTGACCAGGTCGTAGAACCCAAGGCCGATCCAGGGATCGACGAACTCTGTATCGTTGTACGACACGATGGTGAACGGCGCGTCGAACAGGTAGGTGACCGGGGTGCCTCCGCAGTCCGGCTGAGTCGTCGAGCACACGGTGTTCCCCACGCTGTGGAGGGCGATGTACGGGTCGATCACCGCCTGACTGAACATGATGGTGTTCAGAGACACCCCTGCGTTCACCATCTGGATGAACGACTTGTTGTCCGGCTTGACGTCGTAGACGCCGGGCGGGGTGACTCCCCACGCGTCGAAGCCACCGAACGCGAAGCCAGTCGACGTCTCACAGTTGAGAACGTTCGGGTTGGGGGTTGGGTACGTGACGCCGCTGAAACCGGCAGTCTGCATGCCGTTGTACGCGCCCGTGTAGGTAACCGAGGCGGAACCGAAGGCGCCGGCAACCGGTCCCCCGCACTGGCCGGGTACGTTCCACGACGCCCACGTCTGCGCCGCCGCCAGGGCGGGTGTCGCGGCCACGCTGCAGAGGGCGGCGGCCAGGAGGGTGCGAGTACGGATGTGCATAGAATCAGTGACCGGTTTGGATGACGATATCCGGAGAAGCGAATGCTACAACGGGGACCAGCAGGAATCAGGCCACCGTCGCGGCATGTTCGGCCAACGCGGCCCGGACCAACGTATCGGGTACGGCAACGGACCAGGAGCCGTTCCATGACCCCATGACGCCGATGGCCTGGGGAAGGGCGTAGCGCCCGACCCCCCCCCGGGCCTTCTTGTCGCCGTGGGTGTCGACCAGAAGCTGAGCGAGATTCGTGCCAAGCGGGAGTGCGGACGGCAATCCGGCTGCGCGGACGGCGTCGGCCATGATGGCGCTCAGCGAAGCGTCGGTCACCCCGGCACGTTCCGCAATCCGGGATTCGATGACCATGCCGATCGCCACGGCGTCCCCGTGCAGCAGGGCGTACTGCTGCCCCTTCTCGATGGCATGCCCGATGGTGTGCCCGAAGTTGAGGATCTGGCGCTTGCCGCCTTCTCGGTGGTCGGCCGCGACGATGGCTGCCTTGATCCGGACGCTGTCGGCAATGAGCGGGGCGAAGTGGGGCGATCGCGCGCCGTCCGCACGCAGCGAGGGGAGGGCCTGCTGCAGGGCGTCGAAGTAGCGCGCATCGGCAATGACGCCGTGTTTCAGCATCTCTGCCAGGCCGCTGCGCAGGACGGCCGGCGGCAGCGACGTCAGCACCAGCGGGTCGATGACGACGGCGGCGGGATCATGGAAGGCCCCCACGAGATTCTTGCCGGCGGCGGTGTCCACGCCCGTCTTGCCGCCGACCGAGGCGTCGACCATGGCCAGCAGCGAGGTGGGGACCTGGATGACCGGGATGCCGCGCATATAGGTGGCGGCCACGAACCCGGCGAGGTCGCCGATGACGCCCCCGCCGAGGGCGATGATGGTGGTGTCGCGGCCCGCGCCCCACGCCAGCAGTTCGTCGGTCAGGATCGACCACCGCTTGCGGGTCTTTTCCTGCTCACCTGGCGGAATGGTGAGCAGCCGGACCCGGTCGGCCGGCATGACGGTCCGCAGCTGGGCCAGCACCTGCGGGGCGTGGTGCGCCGCGACCGTTTCGTCGGAGATGACCGCCACCCGGTGGGCGGGCGCCTGGGTGGCCACGACGTGGCCGATCCCGTCCAGCGCGCCTGCCTCGCAGAACACTGGGTAGTCGAGCGGCAGGGGGAGCGGCGGGTTCACGCTACCACGTCACTTCGCCCGCGCCGGCCCGACGGTTCGCCACGCGGGCGAGCATGAAGAGCAGGTCGGAGAGCCGGTTGAGGTAGATGACCACCAGATGCGGCAACGCGATCTCGTTGGCGAGGTGGACCACGCGTCGCTCAGCGCGGCGGCAGACGGTGCGGGCCACGTGCAGCGCGGCGGCCTTGGGGGTACCACCGGGGATGATGAAGCTGCGCAGCGGCTCGAGTTCGCTTTCGCAGGCGTCGATGGCCCGCTCCAGCTCCTCGATGCGGCCGTCGTCGATACGGGCCTTGGCGAGTTGCTCCCGCATCTTCTCATGATCCGGGGTGGCGAGCAGGGCCCCGATCGCGAACAGGTCGCGCTGGACCGGCACGAGTACTTCATCGATGCGCGGCATCATGTCGATCGAGCGGGCAAGGCCGAGTGAGGCGTTCAGCTCATCGACGTCCCCATAGGCCTCCACGCGCGGGTGGTCCTTGCCCACACGGCCACCGCCAAACAGGGCGGTCGCCCCTTCGTCTCCGGAACGGGTGTAGATCTTCATGCTGCAAAGCTAAGCACGGAAGGGCGCGGGATGAACGGCGCGGGATGAACGGCGCGGGATGAACGGCGCGGGATGAACGGCGCGGG
>JAJTGR010000101.1 GCA_021299375.1 Gemmatimonadota bacterium | reverse complement strand
CGCAGGGTGTCGAGCTTCTCCTCCAGCGGCGTGACCGGGTCGGCCAGGTGCCGGATCTCCTGCAGCAGGCGCCAGTGCAGCGGGACGATGTCGTCCTCGCTCCACTCCTCCACCCACTCTTCGCAGGTGCTGCCCGGTGCGCCGGTGGCGCTGGCGGCGCTGTCTGCGCCGGCATCGTCCTGGAGATCCAGGCCGGCCGGGATGTCGAACGAGGCGTCGATGACGAACGGGATCGTCGTCGAGCCGAGTCGGGCTCGGTTTGCGTCGAGGTTTGCCGTGTGTGGCGAGCCGACAGGGGCGCCGGCCTGACGGCAGGCGTTGGTGCTGTGCATCGTGGACTCCTTGGATGGGAAGGGAGACCACGTGCACCCCGTGGCGGGGGCGTGGGCCCCCATGCGGGTGACGGTTGGGTGATGTGGCCCCGGCCGCCTTGCGGGCGGAGCCTGGAACTCCAGGGCTGACAGGGTTCAGTGGCGCGCGCGAGCGCGGTGATCGGTGTCAGCGTCCGATCGGGGGACATCGGCGAGAACGGGACGAGCCCGGGAGGCAAGGGCGCGGTCGGTACGGCGCTCGAGCGGATGCGCTCGGCACCGGGACGCAGCCCTTGCCTCGAAGGCCCGGCCTGAGGCGAATGCCCCGGCGTGCCTGATCGCTTGCGCGGTCCTCGGCACGGCGATGCACAGGGGCACCCGACGGAGCGACACCGCAACGGGTGTCCCCTATCGGTGGGCGTGCATCACCGCGATTCGATCGTCCCCACGGGTGCCTGTGCGACCTGCACGTGCACCCACGCGGGGGATCAGTTCAGGAAATCTCCAAGGCTTGCCGAGTCTGGATGCAGGGCCAGCTGCTGCATGGCGCAAAGGTAGGTCGCCGGTTCCGCCCGGTCAATGGGCCGATGCCCGTCGCCACGCAACTGATTGCGAAAGCGCCCCGAGGTGCCGGGGCTTTCGCGTGGCAAAGGGCCGTGCACGTTCGGAAGATGCCATCGACCCCGTTGTCAGCACAAGGAGCCGCGGGCATGGCCAATGTCGAGATCGTGAAGGTGGACCAGGGCGGCGCCAACGCCCGCATCCTGGCCCGCGAAGCCAAGGTCGACTTCCGTCGCGTCGAGGCGGCCAGCCTCAAGATCGCCACGCGGTTCAGCAGTGCCGAGGGCAAGCGCATGTTCGTTCGCATGTTCAACACCCTGCAGCTGAACATGCATTTCATCTCGGTCATCGCCCGCACCCGGCTCGACCACGACGACATCGGCAGGATCGAGACGGCGCTGCGCGGCAGGATCGATGCCGCCACCGCCAGCCTGAACGAGGCCATCGACGGCGCCGAGGCGCTGTTCAAGGCCCACGGCATCACCAGCCTGGCGTCCTACGACACGGTGCCGCTGGACGTGGACGTGCGCGTGCTGTCGTCGATCAGCCGCCGATTCCTGGAGGTGCTGGTCAAGCTCGACCAGCTGATGCCGCTGCTGCAGACGCTGGAGATCCATGAGGTTGTTTCGGCGCAGGCGGTGGACACGCAGCGTGCGGGCCTCAAGCGCCAGGTGCGCGACATCGCCAACGGTGCGCGCAGCTTTGCGACGGGCCTGCGGCGGCGCATGAACGCGCTCGATGCCCGCGCCACTTCGCCCGAAGATGCTGAAGGCCCTGACGATGCGCACGGTGCCGCCATCGGCGAAGCCGTCGATTCGACGACCAGGGCACCGGACGGACCCGCAGAGCCCCCACCGTCAGCGGGCCGCGACGCGGAGCTGCTGCCTGCGCCGGCGACGGTTGCTGCGGTGGCGGAGTAGGCGGTGGAATTGCAGGCCGTCCGATGTCTCTCCCAAGCGGCGGCACCCACCGACGCTTGCGCGGGCAATCGGCGCGGGCGTGTTGCCCGTGAGCGGTGCGGACGCTACCGTGTGTCCAGGCCGTGGGCTGCCCGCAGAGGCAAGTCGGCGCCACCGTAGCGCCGATCACCCGTTCAACGGGCGAATCGCCCCGGCTATCCACCCGCATCGGGTGGCGTCGCAGTCGATACCTGCCTCGTCCAACGTCGGCACGCTGCCTCCGGCATGCCGGTCAGTTCCGGCGGTCCCGCCTTGCCCCGCTCGGCGACCGAACGCACCCGGTGCCGGGCTCGGCCCTCCGTCGCATCGAACGCGCGGACCCGCACCGCTTGGCGGCCGGCATGCACCCCCAAGGGGGTGGCGATCGAATCACACCGAAGAGGGCCCTCGGCAGGGGCCCTCTTCGGAAGGCATCTTCATCCACCGCGCGAACGGAACGCCCGCGGTGGTCCAGGAGTCGAGCGTTCCCGGGCGGCTGGCGCGTTTCCTGACCGAGCGCCGTCGTCGCAGAGCAGGTCATGACCTTTGCCGGCTGCATGCCGATGAGAGGCCGATCATGCCCCGCGTTTCTGTTCCCGCCACCCCGTCGGCGGATTCCCCGGCCGCAGCGCCCAGTGCTGCGCTGCCGGATACCGGCTTCCTGCGCCAGCCGCAGGTGCTGTCCTTCGTCCCCATCTCCAAGTCCACGCTGTGGCGACGCGTGCATGCGCGCACGTTTCCGGAGCCGGTGAAGCTGTCCGAGCGAGTGACCGTCTGGCGCGCCGAGGACATCCGCCGCTGGATCGAGCAGCAGGGGGTTGCGTCATGAGACACCTGGAAAGGCGTCGGACGCATCGCGCTGCACGCGGTAACGCCTCGGCAACACGCCGGCACGCGTGCGCGGGCACATTGATGCTGCTTCGCGGCGGGCCGAGGCGTCGCCGTGGCCGTAAGCGCGACAGGGCCTGGCGTGTATCGGCCGTGAAACGACTGGTCACACGGTGGTCTCACGGTCGCGCGTTAGACGCT
>JAJTGR010000007.1 GCA_021299375.1 Gemmatimonadota bacterium | reverse complement strand
CCGCCGCCACCGCCGCCGCCACCGCCGCCGCCACCGCCGCCGCCGCCGCCGCCACCGCCGCCGCCGCCGCCGCCCACTGCGTCGTCGGTCGAGGCGCCGGTCGCTCAGCCGCCTGTCTGACCGCGTCGCGGGCACCGCGCGCGCACGGCGATCGTTCCATCGCGGAACGGTCGCCGTCGTCGTTTCGGGCGGCTACGCCGGCATCTGTTTCCAGTTCCGCCGGACGCTCGACTATCTTCTGAGGCTGTTCCCGGTCGGCCCATTCCAGGAAGGACCCGTTGCATCTCAGTCACATCCGCAACTTCTGCATCGTTGCCCACATCGATCACGGCAAGTCCACGCTCGCCGACCGCCTGATCGAGAAGACCGGCACGCTGCAGAAGCGCGAAATGAAGTCCCAGGTGCTCGACACGCTCGACCTCGAGCGCGAGCGCGGCATCACCATCAAGTTGAACGCCGTCCGCATGAGCTACACCGCGGGCGACGGGCAGAACTACGAGCTCAACCTCATCGACACCCCGGGGCACGTGGACTTCACCTACGAGGTGTCGCGGTCGCTGGCGGCCTGCGAAGGCGCCATCCTCGTGGTCGACGCGTCGCAGGGCATCCAGGCGCAGACGCTGTCCAACCTGTTCCTCGCCATGGACGCCGGGCTCGAGATCATCCCGGTGCTCAACAAGATCGACCTGCCCGGCGCCGAGCCCGAGCGGCGTCGCCAGGAAGTGGTCGACCTGATCGGCTGTATGCCCGAGGACGTGCTCTGCGTGAGTGGCAAGGAAGGGACCGGCGTGCCCGAGCTGCTCGAGGAGATCGTGAAGCGCGTGCCGCCACCACAGGGTGACCTGAACGGCCCGCTGCGCGCGCTCATCTTCGACTCGTACTACGACAAGTACCGGGGCGCCATTCCGAGCATTCGCGTCGTGGACGGCGAGATCCGGAAGGGGATGAAGATCACCTTCGGCGTGTCGGACAACGTGTACGAGGTGGCGGAGGTGGGATACCTGCAGCTGCGGCAGGTGCCCACCGACGTGCTGCGCGCCGGTGAAGTGGGCTACGTGCTGGCGGCCGTGCGCTCGGTGCGGGAGACGCGCGCCGGCGACACGATCTTCGACAAGGACCATCGCGCCACCGAAGCGCTGCCGGGCTATCAGGAAGTCAAGTCGTTCGTGTTCGCGGGCATCTACCCCACCGACACCACGCAGTACGAAACACTGCGCGACGCCCTCGAGAAGATGAAGCTCAATGATGCGTCGCTGCAGTACGAACCGGAAACGTCCACGGCGCTCGGCTTCGGGTTCCGCTGCGGCTTTCTGGGGCTGCTGCACATGGAGATCGTGCAGGAGCGGCTCGAGCGGGAGTACGATCTTGACCTGGTGACCACGGTTCCGAGCGTGGAGTACCATGTCACGAAGACGGACGGCACGGAACTGCTGGTCGAGAACCCGGCACTGATGCCGCCCGCGGTCGTGATTGACGACGTGCAGGAACCGTACGTGCGCGCGCGCATCATGTGCCCCGCCGAGTACATCGGCCCGATCATGACGTTGGGCATGGAGCGGCGCGGCATCTACAAGAACACGCGTTTCCTCGACACCGTGCGCGTGGAGCTGGACTGGGAGTTCCCGCTCGGCGAGATCATTCTCGACTTCTTCGACAAGATGAAGACCGTCTCGCGCGGCTATGCCTCGCTGGACTACGAGATGCTCGAATACCGATCGAGCGATCTGGTGCGCCTCGACATGCTCATCAACGGCGACGCCATCGACGCGTTCTCCGTGATCGTGCACAAGGACAAGGCGTACGAGTGGGGGCGCAAGGTGGCGGAGAAGCTCAAGGAGCTCATCCCCCGGCAGCTGTTCGAGGTGGCGATCCAGGCCACCATCGGCCAGAAGGTGATCGCCCGCGAGACCGTGAAGCCGCTCCGCAAGGACGTGCTGGCCAAGTGCTACGGCGGCGACATCTCCCGCAAGCGCAAGCTCCTGGAGAAGCAGAAGGAGGGGAAGAAGCGCATGAAGCAGGTGGGCAGCGTGGAGATTCCGCAGGAGGCGTTCCTGGCGGTGCTGCAGGTGGACTGACGCGCGGGCCCGTGACCACTTCGGCCGTTCTGCAGACCTCCTTTCTGGGGGACATGATTCTGACCACGCCGCTCCTCGAGCGGCTGGCACCGGCCGGGCCGGTGCACGTGGTAGCCACGCCGGCCAACGCGCCGGTGCTGGCGAACCATCCGGCGGTGGCGGGCGTGATCGTGTTCGACAAGCGCGGTACCGACGCCGGCTGGCGCGGCCTGCGGCGGGTCGCCGCGGCGTTGCGGGCCACCGGGGCCACGCGCGCCTACCTGGCCCAGGGGTCGCTGCGCACGGCGAGCCTCGCCTGGCTCGCCGGCATTCGCGAACGGGTGGGGTTTGCCACGAGCAGCGGCCGTATGCTTTACACACGTCGCGTGCCGTACGCCAAGGACCAGCACCACGCGGTTCGGCTGTGGCAGCTGGCGTCGCCGCCCGGCGACTCGGCTGTACCGGCGGGACTGCGGCCCACCCTGCATCCCGGGGCGGCCGAGGACGACGCGGTGCACGATCTGCTCGCCGCGCATGGCGTGACCGCTGGCGAGCCGCTGGTGGCGCTGGCGCCGGGCAGCGTGTGGGCGACGAAGCGCTGGCCAGGCTACGACGCGCTGGCGGCCGAGTTGCTCGAGACCGGCGGCGGTGAACGCTTGGTGGTGATCGGCGCCGCCGGTGACGCGCCGTTGGCCGCAGCGATTGCCGGCGCGGTCGCGCGCGCCGGCGGCCCACCGGTGATCGATGCCACCGGGCGCCTGTCGCTGCTCGGTTCGGCGGCGCTGCTGGCCCGGTGCCGCCTGCTGGTGACCAACGATTCGGCGCCGTTGCATCTGGCGAGCGCCATGAACACCCCCACCGTCGCCCTGTTCGGCCCGACCGTGCCGGCACTCGGGTTCGGCCCGCTGGCCGACCGCCGCGCGGTGGTGGCCAAGGAAGGGCTGGCCTGCCGCCCGTGCCACGCGCACGGCCCCCGGCAGTGCCCGCTCACCCACTGGCAATGCATGCGCACACTGACCGCCGCCCAGGTGGCGGCGGAGGTTGCCACCATCCTTCCCCGGAGATGATCGTGCCCCTGAGACGTCGGCTGGTGAACCGACTCGGCCGTGCCGTGGCGGCATGCGCGCTGGGCACGGCGGCGCTCCCCCGGGCCGTTTGCGCCACGACGGCGCCGGCGGCGCCCCCGCCGTCGTGGCGGGAGCACACGATCGCCTCGGCGCTGCTCAAGGAGGACCGCCGGCTCCTCGTTGCCCTGCCGGCGGGCTACGCCACCGACCGGCGAAGCTATCCCGTGCTCTGGCTGCTCGATGCGGACGATCGGGAGCAATTCGACGCTGCGGTCGCCAACATCGCGTTTCTTGCGGCGCGCGGTGCCATTCCGCCGCTGATCGTGGCCGGCGTGGCCAACGGCAGTGATCGGACGCGGGACCTGACTCCCGCGCCCGACGCCACGATGCGCGCCATCAATCCGACAGCCGGGGACATGGACCGTTTCCTCGACTTCATCGAGCACGAAGCGAAGCCGGTGGTCGCGACGGCCTATCGGACGGCGCCGTACACCGTGCTGGCCGGTCATTCATTTGGCGGCCTCACCGGGATGTACGTGGCAGGCCGCCGCCCCACCATGGCCCAGGCCGTCATTGCCATGAGCCCGTCGCTGTGGTTCAATAACCGGGCCCTCATCGGGCCGTGGTCGGCGGCCATCGCCTCACGTCGGACGCCGCTGCGGCTGTTCAGCACACGCGGCGGGAACGAGCCGCTGATCGACGGGAGTGCGGGTCGGATCGAGCGGCGCCTCGATTCGCTCCTCGCGCGCCGGTCACGGGCCACGGTGCACTTTGGGCATCGCCGGTACCCCGACGATCCGCACAGCCTGACGCCGCTCCAGAGCCTGACGGACGGGCTGCGCTTCGTGTTCGCGTCCTACTCCATGGCGGTCACGGATATCGACCGGTTGCCCGATCCCTACCAGGCCGACTCGACCCAGTGGGTGCGCGTCATGCGGGGGGTGGAGCAGCAGTGGGCCCGGCGGCAGCGCGATTTCCCGGCCGCCGCCGTCGGGGAGGACACCACCGACCGAGCGCTGCCGGAATCCTACTTCGAGGTTGCCCCACTGCTGGCCACCATCAACGCCGGTGCCGGCCTGGCGATGGCCCGCCGAGCGGTGGCCCTGCGTCCGCGGTCGGCTACGGCGCTCCGGCTACTTGGCCAGGTCCATGCGGTACGCGGCGACACGCTGCTGGCGCGTACCCGACTTACCGAAGCACTCGCACACGCCCGGGCCAGCGGAGACAGTGCGGCGGTCACCGCCGCGGAAGGCGCGCTGCGCACGCTGTCCTCCGCTCCTGGGGGCGGCCCCGGCCGACCGTGAGGCACGACGACAGTCCTGCCCATTAGATTGCCGCTCCACATGCCGAACTCCCCTGCCTCCCAGTTCGTCATCGGGATCGATCTCGGTGGCACCAACATCGTCGTCTCGGCGATGTCCCTCGACGGCTCGCGTCTTTACGGCGAAGCGTCCGAGCCCACGCTTGCCCGTGAGGGAGCTGACGCCGTCGTGGCCCGCATGGCGCGTATGGTCGAGACCTGCATCGAGTCGGCCCAGCGGGACGGCGGAGTGGCGCGCGACCAGATCCTCGGCGTCGGTCTGGGGGCCCCGGGCACGGTTGACCGGGAGCGGGGGCTGGTGCTGGTGGCCCCCAATCTCCAGTGGCGGGACTTTCCGCTGGTGTCCCGGATGACGGCGCTCACCGGACTGCCCGTCCGCATCGACAACGATGCCAACTGCGCCACCTACGGGGAGTGGTGGCTGGGGGCCGGGCGCGGGGGGCGGAACATGATCGGGCTGACCATCGGCACCGGGGTGGGGGGCGGCATCATCATCGACCGCCGCCTCTACCATGGGTCGACCGATGCCGCCGGTGAGATCGGCCACATCACCGTGGACCTGAACGGCCGCCAGTGCGGCTGCGGCAACTACGGCTGCCTCGAGGCCTATGCCAGCGGCAGTGCCATCGCCGGCCGGGCCCGGGAGGCGCTCGCGCGCGGCGAGCCGTCGATGCTGCCCGGCATGGTGGATGGCGACCTGACGCGCATCACCGCGGCACTCGTCTACAAGGCCGCCAGCCAGGGCGATGCGATCGCGGTCGAACTCGTCCGCGATACCGCCAAGTTCCTCGGCACCGGCATCGCCAACCTGTTGAATATCTTCAATCCCGACGTGGTCGTGCTCGCTGGCGGGGTGACATCGGCCGGCGAGGCGCTCTTCGGGCCGCTCCGCACCGAGGTACGGCGCCGGGCCTTCAAGAGCGTGTCGGACGCTTGCCGCATCGTCCCGGGTACACTGCCGGGCACCGCCGGGGTTGTGGGTGCCGTGGCCAGCTTCATCGCGCAGACCACCGGACAGCCGCCCGCGTGAGCGCCGCGGACGACGCGTCCCCAGCCGTCCGCACACGGCGCCTCGGCGTCATCGGTTCCTTCGTCTGGGACGTGCTCCATGGGCGCGACCGGCGCAGCGTACCGATTGAGGAATGGGGCGGGATCACCTACTCGCTCTCCGCGCTCGATGCCGCCCTGCCCGACGACTGGGACATCGTGCCGCTGGCCATGGTGGGCAACGATCTCCTCGACCGCGCCCAGCTGTTCTGTCGCGGACTGCGTCGCATGGCTCCCGATGCGGCGCTCATCGGGGTGCCCTACCCGAACAACCGCGTGGAGCTGCGCTATCTCGACGATGAACGGCGTAGTGAGCATCTCACCGGCGGCGTGCCCGGCTGGACGTGGCTTGGCCTCAAGCCCGTGCTCGACGCGTCGCGCCTGGATGCCCTGTATATCAATCTGCTGAGCGGCTGGGAGCTCGACCTCGAGACCATGCAGCTCATCCGCGCGCACTTCGCCGGACCGATCTACTGCGACCTGCACATGCTGGTGATGGCCGTGCAGGCGGATGGGCTGCGTACCCCGCGGCCGCTGCCGAACGTGGCTGCATGGTGTGCGTGTTTCGACGTGCTGCAGGTGAACGAGGATGAGATGCACCTGATGGCGCCGGACTCGATGGCACTGGCCGCGACGGCCATCGCCGCCGGCGTGTCGGTGCTCTGCGTGACCCTCGGCAAGCGGGGCGCGGCGTATTTCGCCGCCCCGGGCTTCGAGCGGCTGACCGACCTGCCACCGCGGCGAGGTCACAACGCTGCGCTGTCCACATCGCCCCGCGGCGGCGCCGGCGCCCTCGGGGCGGTGCGGACGGCGCTCGTGCCGGGCGTACCACCGCGTGTCGACGGCCCCGGGGATCCGACGGGCTGTGGCGATGTGTGGGGCGCGACCCATTTCTCGCGGCTGCTCGCCGGTGATATGTTGACGGAGGCCATGGGCACCGCCAATCGGGCGGCATCGCGAAACGTCGAACATCGTGGGGCCACCGGTCTCGCGCATCATCTTCGGGGAGAGCTCAGCACCACGTGACGACCGTCATCAGCGTGCCGCCGTCACTCGATGAAGCGAGCTTCGAGCAGGTCATCGAGCAGCTCGCGCCGCTCCCCGACGGCGAGAAGATCCTGATCGATGCGCGCCATGCGCGGTGGGCCTCGCCGTACGGTCTGACGGCGTTGCTGTGCGTGGCGCAGGCGCGTCGGGACCGGCTGGCGTTCGCGCTCCCGGAGCATGCCGACACACTGTCCTACTGGTCGCGCATCGGCTTCGTGCGGCACGCTGCCGAACTGTACGAGATGCATGGGACCGTCCCGCGGGCCCGCGACGCGCACGAGAGCGACGTCTTGCTCGAGATCACGCCCATCACGCAGAGCGACGACGTGCATGGCGTGGTCGGACGCATTCAGCAGAAGGCGGCCGACATCCTGCACGGGCAGTTGAACCTCGACACCGCGATCACCGGCGCGTTCGGCATGACGCTCAGCGAAGCCTGCCAGAACATCGTCGAGCATGCCGGACGCGGCGGCTGGGTGGCCGTGCAGAAGTACACGTACACCAAGCGCCTCGGTCGGAAGGTGGTCGTGATCGCCGTGTGCGATGCCGGCATCGGCTTCCGCAAGTCGCTCGAGAGCTCCCCCGGCCACCGGTCCTCGGACCGGTGGGATGACGGGCAGGCCCTCGAGGATGCGGTGCTGCGGGCCACCAGCCGGTTCCGGCACGGTGACAAGGGGCGCGGGCAGGGATTGGCGGGCATCCGCCGGTTCGTCAGCCGCTGGCATGGCAAGCTCACCGTCCGCAGTGGCACGGCGCGTCTCGCCATCGCACCCGAGTGGGATGCGGATCTCCCGCTCACGGAAGGCCTCCCGTTCTTCCCGGGGGCCCAGATGCAGATCGTCATTCCCGAGCGCCTTGGCGATGCACCGGTACGGGCCGGCAGCCGTGGGGCAAGCCGGTCACGGCTCGGGAGCCGCCCATGAGTCGCTGCATCGACGTGGGCACCGTGCTGCGCGGCACCGTGTGCGACCTGTACTCCAACCTCGTCACGCGGCCCACGGGCGCAGCGGTCCGCACGGCCATCGAGCAGCAGGTGCGCGAGTTGGCGGCGCCCGATGTCACCACCATCGACTTCTCGCAGGTGAACCTGCTCGATTTCTCCTGCGCCGATGAGATCGTGGCCAAGCTGCTGTTGCGCTACACCGCAGACGACGGGCTGCGTGGCTACCTCACGTTCCGCGGCCTGCATGAGGGGCACCTCGACCCCATCGAGACGGTCCTGGAGCGGCATGCCCTGGCCCTGGTGTCCTGGCACGAGGGAGAGGCTGAGCTGTTCGGTTATGTCGACGACGATGAGCGGGCCCACTGGGAGGTGGTCCGCGCGCATGGTCCGATCAGGGCGCCCGCCGTGGCCGAGGTGCTGGCCGTGTCCGAGAGCGCGGCACACGCCCATCTGGTCCGACTCGAGCGGCGGCGCCTGATCATGCTGCGGGACGAGGGGTACACGGTGCCGGGTGCCGTCCGGGGGAGTTCGTGAGCGGATCGAGCGGCAAGGACGAGAAGGGCGGGATCGGCGGCCCCGGGGCCGGCCGAAAGCTCGGCATGTTCAGCGGGTTTGCTCCGCCACTTCAGGTGGTCGGGTTCATTGCCACCCGCAAAGGCGACGCCGAGCGCGGCCCGATGATTCGCATGCGCCCCGACGATGCGCTCGTCCGTCTCGTGACGGCGGGCGAGCTGGTCCGCGTGGTATCGGCGCGGCGTTCGGAGTTGGCCGTCCTCGAGGTGGACGAGTCGCTGCCGCGCGGCGGGGTGGTCCTGCGCGACGTGGTAGGCGCTGCCCCCTCCGAAGTCATTCGTGTCATCCGGGTGGACGCGCCGTCGCGTCCCCGTTCCTGATCGCGCCGCCTGAGCGCCGTGATGGAATCGCTGGAACATCGCCTCGCGGTGCTGGAGGGCGCCGACGCCGCCCTCGTGCTGGCCAGCGGGCGGGCGGCGACCGCCTGCACAATCCTTGCGCTGTTGCGGACGGGCGATCATCTGCTCGCCTGCGGCTGGCTGCGCCCCGAGACGCGCGCCTTCTTCGACACGGAGTTGCCCGCACTCGGCGTCGCGGTGTCGTTCATCGACCCTCGCGACACGCGCGGCTGGCGTCGGGAACTGCGCAAGACCACCCGGGCCCTCTTCGTCGAATCCCCCGTCGTGGAAAGCGGGCGGCTGGTCGACCTGCGCCCGCCGCGAACCCTGGCCCAGGAACTCGGGATCGCGTTCATCGTCGACGCCACGGCCGCGTCCCCCTTGAACTTCACCCCGCTCCGCCACGGCGCGGATGTCGTGGTGCACGATGCGCGCCTGCTGCTCGACCAGGAGGGCACCGCGGACGCAGGTGTCGTGTGCGGCACCGAGGCGGTCGTCGACGAGGTGCGTCGCAAGATGGCCATGTGGGGTGCAGTTCCACATCCGGCGGCGCGATCCAGTCTCGCGCTGGGGCTGGACACGCTGGCCGCGCGCGTTGAGCAGGTGAATGCCACCGCGCGCCACGTGGCGATGTGCGCGCGCTCGGCGCCGGGCGTCCGGCGCGTCCTCTACAGCGGTTTGCCGGACGATCCGGATCACCCCGCGTGTATCGAGTGGATGCACGGCGCGGGGCCCGTCGTGCTGCTCGAGTTGGAGGAGCCCGCACACGTCGGCCTCCTGTGCCACCAGCTGTCGACGTACTTCGGCCGCGAGTGCGCCGTGGGTGCGAGCGGGGTCACGCAGGCCCGTGCACTGTCGACCGACGGGCTGGTGCGGCTGCAGGTGGGCCTCGAGGATCCGACGGTAATTGTCACCGCCCTTGTGGCCTCGCTGACCGCCGCCCCTTCATCGCCCCTCGCGGAGCACCACTGAATGGGGGGAGAGATCGTCCGGGTCGCCAACGTGTCGAAGGACTATCCGCGCTCGGGTGCTGCCCTGCGCGATGTGTCCTTCGACATTCGCAAGGGCGAGTTCGTCTTCCTCGTCGGGCATTCAGGGGCCGGCAAGAGTACGCTGCTGCGGCTGCTCACGATGGCGGAACGCCCAACCCGCGGTGAGATCCGCGTCTCGGAGTATTCCAGTGCGTCGATCAGGTCAGGCGAGATCCCGCGCCTGCGGCGCAAGCTGGGGATCGTCTTTCAGGACTTCCGCCTGCTGCCTGACCGGACGGCCGAACAGAACGTCGCCTTCGCCCTCGAGGTCGTTGGCGCGCCACGCGCGCAGATCGCGCCGAAGGTGGCGCGACTACTGACGCAGGTGGGCCTGGCCTCGCGGGCAACGGCCTTTCCGCACGAGCTGTCCGGCGGCGAGCAGCAGCGGGTGGCGATCGCCCGGGCCCTGGCCAACGATCCGCTGTTGCTGCTCGCCGACGAGCCCACCGGCAACCTCGACGATCGCGCCACCCACGCCATCTTCGTGTTGCTGCGCGAGATCAACGCCCGCGGGACAGCGGTGCTGATGGCCACCCACGACGTCGCCCTGATCCAGCGTGCGCAGCAACGCTTCCTCGAGCTCGACAAGGGCGCCCTGGTATTCGACGGAACTGATGTGGCGCGGCTCGTGGCCGACATGCGGGGACGGCGATGAGGCGCGACCGATGAGACTGGCGCTACGCGAAGTGGCATTGGCCTTCCGGCGGGCCCCGCTGCTGGGCACGCTTGGCATCATCACGATCGCCTTCTCCCTGTTCGCGTTCGGCCTGTTCGGCCTGGTGGCCATCAACATTCGGGCCGCGCTGCGCGAGGTGGAGGATCGGGTGGAGATCCGCGCTTTTCTGGCTGATGGCGTTGCGGATGCGCAGGTCGAAACGCTGATGCGCCAGATCGCGAGGATCCCCGAGGTGGCCGATGTCGGCTACGTGTCGCCCGACTCCGCGCTCGCGCGCGCTCGGGCCGAACTCGAGGAGTTCCGCGACGTGATGGACGGGACCTTCCTCCCGGCGTCGGTGGAATTGCGACTCAAGGAGGGGGCACGCGACCCGGCCGCGGTCGATGCGCTGTCCCGGCGCCTGCTGACCTTTCCGGTGATCGAGGACGTTCGTTACGGCCGCGAGTGGGTGGAGAAGCTCTATCGCATCCGAAACATCGCGGCGCTCGCCGGGTCGGCGCTCGGTGGGGTGTTCGCGCTCGTGGCGCTCATCATCATCGGCTCGACCATCCGCATGGCGATCCTGGCCCGCGCCCGGGAGATCGAGATCATGCGCCTCGTCGGGGCCACCAACGGGTTCGTGCGCCTCCCCTATCTCATCGACGGCACCCTCAAGGGGATCGCCGGAGGCGTGCTCGCGGTCGCACTGGCGTGGGGCACGAGCGCGATCGTGACGCGCTCCCTGATGCGCACGGTCTTCTTCACGCCCGAACAGATCGTCCTGGGTATCCTGACCGGGGGACTGCTGGGATTGGTGGGGAGCTGGTTGTCGGTGGGCCGGCATTTGCGCGGCGTCTGGCGCGACGCGTGATGCGCCTGCTCGGCGCCGCGCTCGGACTGGCCTTGTGCACCGGCATCGGCGGGGCGATCAGCGCCCAACAGCCTCCGGTGCCTGAACAGCGCCTGCGTCAGCAACAGGATGAACTCGACAAGCTGCGCAGGGAGCGTCGCGACCTCGAGAGCCGCATGAACGAACTGCAGCGCAGCGCCCGGACACTGGCCGAAGAAGTCAGCAATCTCGAAGAGCAGCGCCTGACGACCAAGCGGCTGGTCGATGCCCTCGACCAACAGCTCGAGACGATCAACGAAGAAGTCGTGAAGGCAGGCGCTGGGCTCAGTGGTGCCGAAGGCGAGTTGCGCGACAAGCGTGACGCGCTGCGACGGCGCATGGTCGAGATCTACAAGCGCGGCAGCCTGTACGACGTGGAAGCGATGCTGTCGGCCCAGTCCTTCGCCGGCCTCGTGGCCCGCTACAAGTACCTGCACGAGCTCGCGCTCAACGACCGCAGGCTCGTCCGCCAGGTGGAGGGGCTGCGCGACCAGATCGTCACCCAGCGGTTGCTGCTGGTACGCCTGCAGGATGAAGTGGGGCGGAACCGGCAGGAGAAGGAGCGGGAGGCACGCCGGCTTGCCGACCTCGAGGCGCGTCGTCAGCGCAACCTCACCGCCGTGCAACGCTCGGCGGCGCAGGCGCGCGAACGCCTGCAACAGATTGCCCGTGCCGAGTCGCGCATCGCCAACGCCATCGCCGTCCTCGAGACGGCTCGCCGGCGAGCGGAGATGGCGCCGAATGCACGACCGGCACCGGCCTCCAGTATCCGCACGTCCGACCTCGGCAAGCTCGATTGGCCGGTAGACGGCACGATCCTCTATCGCTTCGGGCGGGTGGTGAATCCCAACAACACCACGACGCGGTGGAACGGCGTGGGCATCGCCACCAACACGGGCACCCTCGTACGATCGATCGCCCCAGGTGAGGTGGTGCTGGCCGACAACGTCGGTACCTATGGCCCGACCGTGATCGTGCAGCATGGCGGCGGCGACTATTCGGTCTACGGATCACTCGCGCGTATCGATGTGCGGCAGGGACAGCAGGTGGCCAAGGGGCAGACCGTCGGCACCGTCGGCGCGACCGACCCCGAATTGCCCCCGCACCTGCACTTCGAGATCCGGCCCAAGGGACGCGCGGTGGATCCGCTGGAGTGGCTACGCCAACAGCGCTGACCGGTGCCCGCTGAGTTTCCGTCCGCCCTGCATTACCGTTCTGGCATGCCCGCCAGACACAGTGCCGCCGCACCGCCCGCCAAGGTCCCGCGTACCCGAAAGGCGCCGTCGCCGCCTGCACCGCCACTCGATGCCCCCGTGACGGTCGACGCCGGGGACTGGACCATGGACCGTGCTCCGCTCGGCGCGCATGTGTCGATTGCCGGCGGCACGTGGGAGGCGGCTGCACGCGCCCGGGAGATCAGTGCCACCGGTGCCCAGGTATTCACCAAGCAGGCCAACCGCTGGGCGGAGCGCGAGATCGATGCCGACGAAGCCGCACGCTTCCGGGCCGCGATGGCCGAAACACACGTGCGCTGGTGCTGTGCACACGACTCGTACCTGATCAATCTCGCGTCGCCCGATGCCGAGTTGCGCGCCCGCTCGGTGGCAAGCTTCCGCGCCGAACTGCGGCGCTGCCACGCCCTGGGCCTCGACGCCCTGGTCTCGCATCCCGGCAACTTCATGGATGACCGCGCGAGTGGTCTTGCCCGCAACGCCGACGGCATTGCCGAGGCGCTCGAGGCCGAGCCGGGGCCCACGCGCCTGCTGATGGAGCTGACAGCCGGCCAGGGCACGGTGCTCGGCTCCTCCTTCGAAGAGATGCGGGACCTGCTCTCCCGGCTGCCGGCGTCGGTACGGGATCGCGTCGGGGTGTGCCTCGACACGGCGCACATCTGGGCGGCCGGCTACGACCTCGTGACCGATTACGACGGCGTGTGGGCGCGCTTTGCGGAGGTGCTGGGGTTCGAGGCCCTCGGCTGCCTCCACCTCAACGACTCGAAGGCCAAGCGGGGCTCACATCTCGACCGGCATGAGCTGATCGGGGAGGGCACCATCGGCGGCGAGGCCTTCCGCCGCATCATGACCGATGCCCGCCTGGCGGCGATTCCGAAGATCATCGAGACACCCAAGGGCGATACGCCGGCGGCGACCGATGGTCGCATGCTGTGCCGGCTGCGTGGCTTTGCCGGCCTCTGAACACCCATTCCCAGGAGTACCCATGACCCGTGTTCGTCGTCGATCCATGCGGGCGCGCCACGCCATGGCGTTCGGCGTATGGCTCGTTGGTCTGGGGGGCCTTCGCCCTTCGCCTCTGGCCGCCCAGCGCGCCTCCACGCCTTGGCGCTTCATGCAGGAAGGCTCGGGCTGGTTCGGGAGCACATGGCTCGAGGGGCCCCGCGCCCCCACCGTACGAAGTACGGCCGGTGGTGCGCTGGGGATCGGCATGCGGCGAGCAGTCCGTGAGGACACTGACGCGGGCGTGATGCTGCGGGCGGCACTGCAGCCGATCAGCCTGCATGAGGCCGGGGCGACCTGGCGCGAGGGAACGCTCCGGGAGGTCGACGCGCTCGGCATGCTCTCCATGACGAGTGCCCGCCGCGGGCGGACCCGCCTGCATCTCGAAGGGCTGGCGGGCATCGCGGTCCTGAACGGACTCGGCAACCTGCTCCCCTTCCGCGATGCCGGCACCATCTCCCCTGTGGGTGAGGTGGGGCTGGCCGTCAGTCGCATTCCGGAGGAGTCCACCCGCCGCCAACGCGAGTTGATCGGCTTCGCCCGGGTTGGCATGGTGCGTCTGGGCACGACGCCAGGCTACGCCCTCATCACGCCCGGCTGGGTGAACCGCATCATCATTGGCGTGAGGAGCGGACGATGACCCCCCGTCATGCGAGGTCCCGGTGGTTCGCGGCCGCGAGGCTGGCGCTGCTGGCAGGCGTGCTGGCCGGCTGCGAAGCACCGACGCTGGCGCGGCCGGTCTTCGCCTACGATCCCACGTCGCTCACGGGCGGGCAGCTGTATCGCTGGCCCAGCGGCAGCACCGTGACCGTGTGGTTCATCCAGCCGAATGACCTGACGCGTGATGTCCGGTTGGCCGTGGTCAACGCCATGCGCGCGTGGAATGAGCTGCCGTTGTTCGGCGAGTACCGGCTCGAAGCGGCCGCCACGCTGGCGGACGCCAACATCGTCGTGCTCGACCAGTCCACCACGCTGCCAGTCGTACCGGCGGCGGCCTGCCCGTTCGATCCGCGCGGGTCAGCGGGCTACACCTATTTCTGCCCCGACGGCAGCCGCGCGTTGCGTCTGGCCGCCGCCGGCGGCGGGACAACGCGAACGTCCGTGGTGATCCGCCTGGACATCGGCCGGACGGGAAGCCAGGACGCCCTCAATGCCGTGGTCGCCCACGAGTTCGGGCATGCGCTGGGCATCGGTGGCCACAGCCCGAACACGCAGGACGTGATGTTCGGTGTGCCAACGGTCTCCGTCCCGACCAGTCGTGATGCCCAGACGCTGCAGTATCTGCTCGGGGAGCGTCCGCGATTCACGCTGTAGCGCACCGACTGCCCATTGAGCGGGCGGCCCCGTCCGCACATGTTTCCTGATTCGGCGCCTGTCCGTGCACGCGGGCGCCGAATGCGCTGGCTCCCCGACGTGACGCTCGCGTCGCGTTCACATCCGTTCAGTTGTTGCAGCCTGCTGATCGCGCCGGCATTGGCGCCCTGATCCGCCGCGCTGTTGGCCGCTTACCGTCGAGGGTCGCACCCATGGCGACACAGGTTTCCCCGTCCGTTCCGGCGCGCGAGAGCGCGGACGGGCTTGCCCCACAGGGCATTCATCCGCAGGGGCAGGTTCACTGGAATTTCGTCGGGCCCGAGCTGATCGAGGCGGCGATCCGTCGCGGCGAAGGCACATTGGCGGACATGGGGCCGTTTGTGGCGGTCACCTCGCCGCACACGGGCCGCTCCCCGAATGACAAGTTCGTGGTGCAGGAGCCAACGAGTGCGGGTGACGTGGACTGGGGGAAGGTCAACCAGCCCATCTCGCCGGAGCACTGGGCGGTGCTCAAGGCTGACGTGCAGGCCTACCTCAACGGCCGCCCCGAGCTGTTCGTGCAGGATCTGTACTGCGGCGCGGACAGCTACACGCGCCTCAGCGTACGGTACATCCTGCCCAACGCATGGCACGCGGCGTTCGTGCGGAACATGTTCATCCGCCCCGACATCGAGGAGCTGGCCATGTTCGCCCCGAACTTCACGGTGTACCATGCGCCGGAGTTCCAGGCCGATCCGGCCCGCCATGGTACGCGAACGGGCACGTTCATCGTGCTCAACCTCGCCGAACGCGCCATCCTCATCGGCGGCACGCGCTACGCGGGGGAGCTCAAGAAGTCGATGTTCACCGTGATGAACTACCTGCTGCCCAAGCAGGGTGTGCTCTCGATGCACTGCTCGGCGAACATCGGGACCGACGGGGATACGGCGCTGTTCTTTGGCCTGTCGGGCACCGGCAAGACCACGCTGTCTGCCGATCCCGAGCGCAACCTCATCGGCGACGACGAGCATGGCTGGTCGCCCGACGGCACCTTCAACTTCGAAGGTGGCTGCTACGCGAAGGTCATCAACCTGTCGGCGGAGAGCGAACCCGACATCTACGCGACCACGCAGATGTTCGGCACGATCCTCGAGAACGTCGTGCTGCAGCAGCCGTCGCGACAGGTGGACTTTTCGAATCAGTCGATCACCGAGAACACGCGTGCGTCGTACCCGCTGCCCTACATCACGAACCACGTGCCGAGCGGCAAGGGGGGCCACCCGAAGAACGTGGTGTTCCTCACCGCCGACGCGTTCGGCGTGCTACCACCGATCGCCAAGCTGTCGCCGGAGCAGGCGATGTACTACTTCCTGTCAGGCTACACCGCCAAGGTCGCGGGCACCGAGCGCGGCGTGACGGAGCCGCAGGCCACGTTCTCGGCCTGTTTCGGCGCGGTGTTCCTCGTGTGGCATCCCACGAAGTATGCGGAGATGCTCGGGCAGTTGCTCCACGAGCACGGCTCGCAGGTGTGGCTGGTGAACACTGGCTGGAGCGGCGGTCCGTATGGCGTGGGCAACCGCATGAAGCTGAGCTACACGCGGGCCATGGTGCGCGCAGCGCTCGACGGGTCGCTGGCCCAGGCGCAGTTCACGGCGGACCCGGTGTTCGGTCTCCACATGCCGCAAACCGTACACGGTGTGCCGAGCGAAGTGCTCGACCCGCGGCGCACCTGGACCGATGCGGCGGCGTACGATGTGCAGGCGTCGAAGCTGGCGGGCATGTTCCGCGAGAACATCAGGAAGTTCGGTGAGGCGGTGTCGCCCGCCATCCTCGCGGCCGGCCCGCAGGGCTGACGCGGTACGAGGCCGGCGCTCACACCGCGCCTTCGCTCGGCCCCACGCCACGGAAACGGGGCCCCGGTGCCATGGCACCGGGGCCCCGTTCGTCCGGTGCACCGATTCACTTGAGGCGTGCGGTCTCGAGATAGAGGGCGCCGCGTTCCCGGGCCGCCATGTAGAGCAGCCCATCGGGGCCGAAGCCCACCAGCTGGCGACCCGGGGGAAACTGGACGCGTTCCACCAGTGTGCCGGCCTGATCGATGACGTCGTACACGATCGGCGGCTGGTTGGCCATCTGGGCCATCATGGCCATCATGGCCGCCGGTGGTGGCCCCTGACGCGTGGAGTCACGAGGCGCGCCAGGCGCCCTCGGGGCTGCCCCGGCACCGGCCATGACACCGCGCGGAGGGCCACCGCCCCCCATGAACTGCTGGGCCAGTTGGGCAGACAGGTTCGATGTGGTGGGCACCACCCACAGGTTGCCGGTGTGGTCGGCGATGCTTGAGCCAGGCCGCACCGGCGGGTAGTAGTCGGGCAGCTTCTCGGGCGCGATCGGCTCGAAACTCATGCGGAATCCGCCGCCGCCCTGTCCCATACGCTGGGTGATGGCATTGGCCATGGTCTTGAGCGAGTCCACCAGCTTGGTCTTGTCCTCGTCGGAGATACGCTTCCAGTCGAACGGCAGCTTCTCCGACGCCGTGTGGGCGCCGTCGGGACGATAGTAGTCGACGTGGTAGTCGAGCACGCGCATCACGGCCACCGTTCCGTCCTTGAGCAACGCCCAGTCGTCGGCCTGCGGGAGCGGGTTGATCTTCACCGTCAACCGCATCGCACCGTCCTCACCACGGGTCATCTGGGTTTCGTTCTTCGGCACCCGGACGAACGTGATGGTGTCGGCGGTGCGCGTGTCGAAGTCGACGCGGACGATCGGCACCGAGTCCGGCTGGTTGGCTTGATTGGCGCCGCGCCCGCCTTGGGCTCCGAAGCCGCCCTGCCCTCCACCGAATCCCCCCGGCGGACCGCCACCGGGCGGTCCACCCATGTCGCCGCCACGGTTCTGGTTCGGCGAGCGATTGGCGTTACCGGCGCCGCCCTGGCCACCACGATTGCGGCCGCCGTCGTTCCCGGCCCCGAACATCATGGCCATCGGATTTCCGCCGCCACCCGGACCACCCGTGCCGCCTTGCCGATAGTACAGGCGCCCCTGGGCGTCGAAGGCATACGTTCCGAGGTTGACGTTCGCCAGCAGGTTGATGTCGTTGGGACGCGGCGAGGCCATGACGCGCACGGTGCGGCCATTCGGATCGAGGACCACCAGCGACAGCGTGCTCGCGTCGGCAACGAGCGTGGAGTCACCCATATACGGGATGAGGCTCACCGGGCGCTGGCCGTAGGGCATGAGCGCTCCCGGTGCCGTGTCGGCGATGACCACCACGTTCTTGAGCGTGGGATCGAAGCGCAGCACCTGGCGACGCTGTACGTCGTTCACGAGCACGCTGCCGTCGCTGAGCGGGCGCACCTGATTGGTGCCCGTCACCGACTGCGCGGCACGCGCGATCACCGGCCCCACTTCGCGCACCGGCACTTTGGCGGTTGGCGACGTTGGCGGCGCGTTCTGCGCCAGAGCCGTCGCCGCGGAGAGCAACACGCCCACCGTGCTCCAGCCCAACGAACGGAGGTAATCGGTCATGTTGAAACCACCAGTGGAAGTCGTCGAGTACGCGCTCATGGTCAGCGGCGCCCCATGCCCATGCCACCACCGAAGCGGTTGTCCCCCTGCGTCCCGGAGCGGATGCCCTGCAGGTTGCGCTGGTCGATGAACGTCACGAGCGACGTGGGCAGAAGGCGGATCTGCTCAGGCGTGAGCAGCGTCTTGATGCCCGGCGCGATTCTGATGAGGAGGTCCACCGTTTCCTCGCGCGCCTGGCGATAGCGGCCGTACGCATCGTCGTGGTTGAACTTGTCGGGCAGATCGGCGAGGAAGCGTGCCACCGGCGTCCACACGCTGTCCTGCTTGAGCACATACAGACGGTTCAGCGTGGCCAGGCTGTCGGCCTGCCGGCGCGTGAGCTTGAGCGTGTCCGCCTGCTGCAGGATCTGCTGCATGGGGTTGATCAGGCCGACGTTCGCGGTCTGGCGCAACTGCTGCAGGCTGGGCTTGTTCCCCGGGCGCGAGCGACCGCGGTCGAGCTGCTGGAGCAACTGCTGCTGCTCGCGGGGCGGCGCGAGGTCCCACCCCACCTGCAACGTGAACGTGACCGGCGCCGAGCGCTGCGTGGTCTGGTTCGGGCGTGTGCTGCCGAAGCGCTCGTTGACCTCGTATTTGAAGGCATTGGTCACCGGATCGAAGCCGCGTACGAAGAGGAGCGCCCCGTTGCTTTGCGGGTTGGCGAAGGCGCCCCAGCCCTTGAGCCCACCTTCGCCGTTGAGCAGGCGATCGAACCCATTGAGCACGTTGGCCACCTGGAACGAGACATTCGCCCGCTGCGGCAGGCCGAGCTTGAGCGAGTTGAACGAGATGTTCAGGTTGCCCGACAGCGTCCACGGCCCCTGACAGCTGTTGCGGCCGGCAAACTGGCCGAACTGCGACCGCAGGCACCGCACCGCCTCCCGGGTTCCGGTGTTGAGGAAATTCTCGAGGCCGGCCTTGAGCATCGGATCCGTGACCGTCGCCGGGTCAAAAATGAAAGCGCGGTCGTTTCCATAGCTGTCGCCGTTCACATCCTGATTGATGGTGGGCGTGTAGTAGATGCCCGAGCGAAGCCCGCCCCCCCAGGAAATGCGCACGGCGTCCCATGCATTGTAGCTCAACGAATACTGGATCTGGTGTCGCGAGAAGTTCCCGCCCCGCGACCACTCGGTGCCAACCGGCGAATTCACGGTGCTGTTGAAGCCCAGGAACTCCTCCCGCACGTCGGCCAGGACGTACGACACGTTCCAGAACCAGCGTGAGTTGAACGTGATGGGACGCAGGCTGAACGTGAGCTGCTTGCTCTCCGACTCCAACTGCGACGTCTGCGCCGTGACTCGGCCGTACGCGTCGACCAGACGGGCCTGCCGCCATGCCATCTGACCAGTGGCAGGCACGATGGCCGTCGGGGTCACGTACACGGGGCGGCCGCCTTCACCCGCCAGCGTGAACCGCTGCTGGTTCGGGAAGTTGATGTCGATCCCGCCCTGCTGCCGCTGATTGCGCGACAGGGTCGCGTCGACCGAGAAGTTGAACCGGTTGCGCAGCACCGGTCCTTGCCACCCCAGATTGCCGCGCAGCGCCCGCTGCGCGTAGAAGTCGGGGAGAAACAGGGTCACATTGGGCGCACTGTTGGCGAACACCGTGCCGCTCGTGCCGTCGGCGCAGGTGCGCGGGATGTTGCCGGGGTCGGCGCCGTACGCCGTCCAATCAGGGATCGGGGTGGCGGCACCCTGGCAGGTCAGCTGCTGCAGCCCGCTCGGCAGGCCGGTGTTGTCGATCGCCCCCGAGATGAGCTGGGTGCCCGGCGTGTTCTGGAAGACGCCCACACCGCCGCGAATCACCGCCCTGGGCGCGCGGATCATGCCAGGGAGCAGCGCGAGCTGGTCGGCCTGCCCGAGGGTCCACGAGAAGCCCACGCGCGGACTCACGTACAGCCGGTTCGGCACCTCGGCATTGTCGTACCCGAACTTGCTCAGGACGTCGGGGTTCTGCGTCGGCCCCATGTTGAATTGGTTGCCGTCCACCCGGACGCCATACTGGATCTGCAGGTCGCTCGTCGGACGCCAGGCGTCGCCGAGCGACATGGCGCCGACGATCTGGCTGCCCCTGCGGGTGCGCGGCGAGAGCAGGCGCGTGAACGACGCGGGGCGATTGGCCTGAAGGTCAGCGAGTGTGTTGTACGAGAAGCTGCCGAACTCGTTGAAGTTGAACAGCGACGAGAACTCATCACGACGCAGCTCGGTGGTGAGCTTCACCCGGTGCCGGTTGTCGGCCGAGAACCAGGAGAGCGTATTGTTGCCCGCGAACGAGCTGTTGGCGCTGGCATTGTTGAGTGCCGTGCTTCCGCCGAACTGCAGGTTGGCCACGGAGGCCGTGCCGCTGGCGAACTGGGAATTCACACGCACGTTGCCGGAGGGCAGCACCAGCAGAGGATCGCCGTCGCTGCGATTGGTGCTGTAGCCGATAGTGGTTTCCGTGAAGATGCCCTTCCAGCCGAGCAGGCCGCTGTGCCGCGCCTGGGCGGCCCCCCCCCAGTTGGTACGGGTGCCATCACGCGAGGGCGTGATGAGGCTGGTCCCGCCACCGCCGAAGCCGCCGAACCCACCGAACCCGCCCCCACCACCCACGGGCGCCGTCCGGTTGAAGTTGGCCGACACCGTGAACGTGTACGTGCTGCCGCGCGAGGAGTTCTGCGGCACCCAGTCGACGCTGTTGAGCGTGTTGAACCGCGTGTTGATGCGCTGCGGATCGTACCCCGCGATCGTGACCGGCACCTGTTCCGACCCCAGGATGTCGAGAAGGCGCGCAACCGAGTCGGCGGATACGCCGGCGGCCTCGAACCCTGACGGGTTGCTGTTGGTGAGCAGCTGCAGGTCCTGAAGGCGGCGATCGAACTGGAACGACGTATTGTAGAAGAGCTGGTCCTGCTTGATCGGCCCCGCCGCCGAGCCGCCCATCGACATGTTCGTGTACTGCTGGCCCGTGGCGATGCCGATGCGATCGGCCCATTGCAGCTGCGGCGACACGAAGTTGCCGCTCAGGCGACGGCGCTGGAAGTTGGAACCCGAGCCGGTGCGCACCTGCAGCTGTCCGCCCGAGAAGCCGCCGCGCGACACATCGTAGGGCGACGTGCTCAGCGATGTCATCACGTTGGCGTCACGCGGCAGCTGCGCATCGCCGAAGTTGAGCCCGTTGAGCTGGGTGTTGTTCTGGTCGCCGCCGAGCCCGAACACCGAGAACGCGTCCGCGCCGCCATCAGCGCCCAGCAGCAGTTGCACGCCCGGAATGGCCGAGGCCATCGCGGCGAGGTCACCCATCTGCTCGGCAGCCAGAAACGCCGCCGTCTCGTCGGCGCTCACCGTCCGCTCGGTACCTGACACGTCGGACACCGTGTCGGCACGCGACACGGCGACCCGCTCCGTCACCTGCACCGCATCGAGCGTGATGGCGGCCGGCGAGAGGCGCGCATCGGCAATGAGGATCTCCTGGTCGGCCGTGCGCTTCACCTGATACCGTCGCGGGGACAGGCCGATGCCGGAGAAGGTTACCCAGTAGTCGCCTTCGCCTCCTGGAAAGGAGATGGTATAGCGACCGTTCTTGTCCGTCCGCGCCGTACGGCTCACGTTGCCGCTGAGCGTGGTGGCCGTGACCAGCACGTTGGGAATGGGGAGCGTGTCGGTGCCGAGCACCCGCCCCCGGATGATGTCGACATTTTGGGCTTGCGCCGAGCGGCTGGACACCACGCACAGCAGCGCGACGGCAAGGGCGCCAAGCACTCGGCGCCACGACGAGAAGGATGTAGTCACGACGTTTGGACGGTGGAATGCCGGCCCGCGTCAAGCAGGCGCCGACCGGTACTGCCGCGCCGGAGGTTGGGTCCCGGCGTCACTCCCTGCATGATCTCTAATGCGGCACGGCCCGATTTCGTTGGGACGTCGCACCGACGTCACCCCGACCTGATGCCCGAATGACGGGGTCGGGCATACTTTGGTTGCATGGAAATCCTTCGCGACCCACTCTGGAACAACATTCGGCTCGACCCGCTCGCCCTCGCCCTGCTGGAGACACCGGTCATGCAGCGGCTCCGCTACGTGCGGCAGTTGGGCTTGGCGTTTCTGGTGTACCCCGGGGCAACGCATTCGCGGTTCGAACACGCCCTTGGCGCCTGGCATCTGGCTGGCCTCGCGTTGCGCCTGCTGGAAGAACGCGGGGCGCTGAGTGGCGTGTCCGCGCGCGACCAGCAGGTGGTCCGTGCGGCCGCGCTGCTGCACGACGTGGGACACTATCCCTTCTCGCACGCGCTGGAGGAAATCGGCGTCACCGACCACGAAGAGGTGGCACGACCGTTGATCGTGGGTGGCGCCGTCGGCACCGTCTTGCGTGAGGCACTGGGGGACGGTGCGCCCGACGAGGTCTTCACCCTCATCACCGGACGCAGCGCGCACCCGCTGCAGGGGCTCATTTCGGGCTCCATCGACCTCGACAAGATCGAGTACCTCAAGCGGGACGCCACCATGTGCGGTGTGCCGTATGGCGAGATCGATGTCGACCGGCTGCTCAACTCGCTGGTCGTGGTGACGCTCCCGGCGCATGGCCCAGCTGTTGGGGTGCACGAGAAGGGGCTGTCGGCGCTCGAATCGCTACTCTTTGCCAAGTACCAGATGTATCGCAACGTGTACTGGCACCATGCGGTTCGCAGCGCGACCGCGATGTACAAGCGCCTTGTGGCCGTGGCCCTCGACACCGGCGCCGTGGCCTGTGACACCGTCGCGCGCTTCACCGACGAGGGGCTGCTCATCCACCTCGACACGCCGCCACTCGTCCCCGAGGCGCGCACACTGCTCGATGCCATCCGGGTGCGCCGGCTGCACAAGCGCGCCTATGAATGCCCGGCGGCCACGCTGGGGGACGAGGTCGGCGAGTGGATTGCGTCCGATTACCCGCTCACCCGGCGCGTGGAGGACGCCTTTGCAAGGGAACTCGGGCTGCCCTCTGGCGCGGTGCTGCTCGACTTTCCCACCAAGACCCAGATGCTGGGCGTGGACATCCCCATGCAGCGGCGCGACGGCCGGGTGCAGCACCTGACGGCCGAAGGATGGGAAGGTGCCCTCAACCTGCCGCGTCTGAGTGAGGAGCTCTACCGGAGCGCGCGGCGACTTCGGGTGTTCACGGCCGGCCGGGCCCCCGTCCCCGCCGCACAGGTCCTGGCCACCTTGCGTCTCGAAGCCAGCGAGGTCCGGGCCCGGCTCGACGCTGGGGCTCCCCTCCTCAGCACCTGAGTCGCCGGCGCCGACCGACCCACCGGGCCTCGCCGGCCGGTGGACCGTCGGGTACGGGTCAAGCGCGCGTCAGCTTCCCCGATCGCAGAGCATCCGGTTGGCGCGCGCCGCCTCCAGCATCTCCACGGCCTCGGTCACGATCGCCTCGCCGCGGTTGGCCGCGTAAAACGCGCGAATGCCCGCGTGCAGCGAATCGGCCGTGACGGAGCCGCGTACGCTGTGGGCCCACATGCGGAGCGGCCGCGGGAGTTCGACAATGCAGCCGCGATCGCGCCCGTCGGCGTCGAGCAGCATGATCGTGGGTGTCGCGTTGCGCCCGTCGAGGGACTTGTGCGCCTCCTGCACTGCCCGTCCATCCTTGGGGAGCACAATGCGAAGTTCCAGCCCCGGCACCAAGGCGGCCAGACGCGCCAGATAGGGCACCGAGTTCATGGAGTCGCCGCAGGCATCGATGGCCACCACCAGCAGGTGCCAGGGTCCGCCCACCGCCGTCGCGCGAGCGACGAGGGCGTCGGACACCCGGGCGCTGTCGGCCAGCCGCAGCCACCCTTCGCGCCGGGCCTTGGCGGCCGCCAGGAAGTCCGCGAAGGGCTGCCCGGAGTCGTAGAGGGCCCGCCAGCTGCTGTCCGCCGGCGCCAGGCTGCGACGGGGACCGACCAGCTCACATCGGGCCGCATGGGCTACGGCCGGCGCACCAAGAACGAGCGCGGCACCGCACGCAACCAACCATGAACGACGCATTGCTACCTGTCTCCTGGGGGCGGGGGCGCCTGCCGGGACTGTCCATGCGCCTCGGCAAGCTTGCGGCCGATGCCGCGATAGAACGCCGCGTCGAGCGGCTTCCCTTCACTGTCGAGGGCGAGAGCGCACCGCTCGATGGCGTAGAGGAGGTTGCCCAGATACATCGCCGCCACGGCGCCAACCGACTCGTCCGACATCGCCGCGCTGGCCGGTCAGACGGGCCGGGAAATGGCCGGCATCTCGCCGGTCGCCACACCCGTGACCTTGACCACCTGGACGACGATGGCGGTGATGTTGTCAAGGCCGCCGCGCCGGTTGGCCTCGGTGATCATCTCATCGACCATGCGCCCCGCGGTCTGCCGGGACTCGAGGATCTTCTTGAGCTGGGGGTCCTCGACCATGCCGGTCAGTCCGTCCGAGGCCACCAGGTAGATGTCCCCAGCCTGCAGCTCACCCGTCAGCACGTCGGCCTCGACCGCCGCGTTGGCCCCGACGCAGCGCGTGATGACATTGCTGTAGGGGTGGTAGCGCGCCTGCTCGGGCGTGAGGAACCCGGCGTCCACCTGTTCCTGCACGTAGGAGTGATCCTTGGTGATCTGGCGCAGCACCCCGTCGCGCAGCAAGTAAACGCGCGAATCGCCGATGTGGCCGATGAGGTACCGACCCTGTCCCATGAGCACGCAGGACGCCGTCGTCCCCATGCCCTGCTTGTCGGCCTCCTGAATCGTCCGCTCGTAAATCGCGCGATTCGCCATTCGCAGGGCCTCGGCCATGCGGGGGCCCGCGTCGTGATGGCCGAGGTCCCGTACGCCGACCAGCTCGCGGGCCACGATCTGCACGGCCATCTCGCTTGCCACTTCGCCCGCCGCATGCCCTCCCATGCCATCCGCCACGATGAAGAGCCCACGCTCCTGATCGGCGTCTGCATAGAGGCTGTCTTCGTTGCCGGCCCGAATACGTCCGACGTCGGTCCCGGCGGCGACAGATAGCTGCACGTGGGTGGGGTGGTTCGTCTCTGGAAGTCCAACCGGGAGCGCGAATGCTACCGAGCGAAGCTACCCGGACGTCGCGCCGGTTGGCAAGCGTGGCGCCGAGGCGACGGGCGCCTCGTGTGGGGCCGGCTCGCCGGCCTGCAGGCGAAAGAGCCGCTCGTACATGCCACCGGCCGAGACCAGCCCCCGGTGCGTCCCGCGCTCGATGACGGCGCCGTGATGCAGCACCAGGATCTCGTCGGCGCCGACGATCGTGCTCAGTCGGTGCGCGATGGCGATGGTGGTCCGTCCGGCCATGAGCTCGGCGACGGCCGCGTGGATCACCGATTCGACGTGGGAGTCGACAGCGCTGGTGGCCTCGTCGAGCACCAGCAGGGCAGGATCCGCCGCGATGGCGCGAGCGAACGCGAGGAGTTGGCGCTCCCCCACACTCACCCCACCACCGCGCTCGCCCAGCTCGTGGTGCCAGCCGCCGGGAAGACGCTGCACCACCCGATCGGCGCCGACGCGGGCGGCGGCCTGCGCCAAGGCGGCATCCGACAGCCCGGTGCCGAGGCGCAGATTCGACGCCACGTTCCCGGCGAACAGGAAGATGTCCTGCTGCACATAGCCGATGACTGCCCGGAGCACGTCCGCCGGAAGGTCGCGGATGTCGGTCCCGTTCACGAGGATGCGACCACGCTGCGGCTCGTAGAAGCGGAGCAGCAGGTTGACGATGGTCGTCTTTCCCGCCCCCGTGTGACCGACGAGCGCCACCGACTCGCCGGGGCCTACCCGAAACGACACGCCGCGCAGCACCCAGCGCGGCTCCGCGGGCGGGCTGGAGGCGGACTCACGCGGCCCCACGGTATCGTCCGTGAGGCCGCTGCCGTCTTCATATGCAAACCACACGTCCTCGAACACGACCGTGACGCCATCAGCCCGCATGCGGGCGACCCGTGCCTCGAGATCGGGTGTCGGAGCCAGTCCCGGGGCGGGCGGTGTGTCGAGCAGCGCAAAGATGCGCTCGGACGCGGCCATGGCCGCCTGCAGGATGTTGTACTTCTCCGACAGGTCCTGGAGCGGCTGAAAGAAGCGGCGTACCAGCTGCAGAAACGCCGCCACGGTGCCGACCGACAGGGCCCCGACCCCGACCTGGAACCCGGCCGTCACCAGCAGACTGGCCAGGGCGAGGGTGGTCAGGAACTCGATCACCGGAAAGTACAGCGCGTACACCGTGATCGACGCCAGGTGGGCGTCGAGGTGCGACTGGTTGAGGGTCGCGAAGCGGGTGACCTCATGCGACTCGCGCCCGAAAAGCTGGACGATCCGGAGCCCGGCCAGTCGCTCTCCCAGAAACGCGTTGAGTCGTGCCAGCCGGGTGCGAATGTCGCGATACGACGTCCGAACCGACCGCTGGAACACCCGAGACACCAGCAACACCAGTGGAATGACCACGAAGGCCGCGAGCGCCAGCCGCCAGTTCACCACCAGCATCACGGCACCGATCGCGAGCAACGTCAACAGATCCCCCAGCCCTGACACGACCCCCGCCGTGAACAGCTCGTTGAGGGCCTCGACATCACTGGTCACGCGGGTGACGAGGCGCCCGACCGGTGAGCGGTCGAAAAACGCGATCGGCAGGGCCTGCAGCCGCGCGAACAGTTCGCCCCGCAGGTCGCGCATGACGCGCTGCCCGAGTTGGGCCGTGAAGACCGTCTCGCCGTACGCCGCCGCGAATTGCCCCGCGAGGAGGACGGCGTACCCGAGGGCTACCTGCCACACCAGCGAGGCGTCGCGGGCAGGCAGGGCCGTATCGATCACCCAGCGGGTGAGCAGCGGGCCAGCCAACTGCATGCCGGACGCCACCGTAATGCACGACAGCGCGGCGGCGACCAGCGGCTTGTACGGGCGCACATAGGCCAACAGGCGCCGGACGAGACGCGCATCGTACGCCTTGCCGAGGGCGTCGTCGGCGTCGGGGGCGGGAGCGGGAGCGGAAGGCGCAGCGGCGGCCATGCGCGGCGGAATCTAGTCGGACGCTCCGATAGTATTCAGGCAATGAAGGATACGATCCGCATCCTGGGCGCCCGTCAACACAACCTGAAGGGCTTCGACCTCGAACTGCCGCGCCGGGCCATCACCGTGGTCACCGGCGTGTCCGGCTCCGGCAAGTCGTCGCTGGCATTCGACACACTGTACGCCGAGGGACAGCGTCGCTACGTGGAGTCGCTCTCCGCGTACGCCCGGCAGTTCCTCGAGCGCATGGAGAAGCCAGCGGTCGACCTCATCGAGGGCATGTCCCCGGCGGTCGCCATCGAGCAGAAGAACCCCACCCGCACGTCGCGCTCCACGGTGGGTACCGCCACCGAGATCTACGACTATCTGCGGCTGCTCTGGGCGCGGGTGGGGCGGACCTACTGCCGGGTGTGCCAGCGCGAGTTGCGTCCCGATACGGTGCAGTCGGTGACCGATGTCGCCCTCGAATTGCCCGAGGGGACGCGCTTCATGGTGACCTGCCCGCTGATCCGGTCGGACAAGGTCACGCATGCGGTGATCGCCGAGAACCTGCGGGCGCGCGGCTTCGTGCGCATCGCGGTGGGCGCGCAGGTGCTGCATCTGGACGACATCACCGAGTCGACCGTCGATCTGGCGGCGGCCCCCGAGGTGTACATCGTGATCGACCGCCTGCGGGTGGAGGCGTCGGCGCGTGGCCGCATCGCCGATGCCGTGCAGACGGCGTTTCGCGAAGGCGATGGCGATGCCGCGCTGCTCTTCACCGAACCGGTGCTGCCGCCACCCGGGCTGGCACCCGTACCCGACGGCACGCCCGTCACGCGCCTCGCCTTCACGGAACGGTTCGAGTGCCCGAACGATGGCACGCGGGCCCCGGCGCCCTCGCCGCAGCTCTTCTCGTTCAACAATCCGCGCGGGGCCTGCGCCACCTGCAATGGGTTCGGCGCGACCCTGACCTACGACGAAGCGCTGATCGTGCCCAACCCCGAGCGCTCGGTGCGCGACGGGGCCATCGACCCGTGGACGGCACCACGCTACGAGAAGCAGCGACGCCTGGTGGTGGACTTCGCGCGTGCGCTGGGTGTCTCTCCCGACGCGCCATGGAAGTCGCTGCCGGCCAAGGCCCGCGAGCAGTTCCTGCGGGCGAGTACCCGCGCCTACACCGGCATCTATCCGTTTCTCGAGGCGCTCGAGGAAAAGCGCTACAAGCAATACATCCGCATCTTCCTGCGAAAGTACCAGAGTGCTCAGTCGTGCCCGGATTGCGGTGGAGCCAAACTGCAGCCCGACGCCCTGGCCGTGCGCGTCGACGGGCGCACGATCGCCGAGGTGGCGCAGCTGCCCGTGCGCGACCTGCGGACATGGCTCGATGGGCTGTCGCTGCAGGGCGCCGAGGCACACATCGCCGAGGCGGTGCTGCGCGAGGCGCGCGCCCGTACGCGGTTCCTGGCCGATGTGGGGCTCACCTATCTCACGCTCGACCGCGCCACGCGCACCTTGTCGGGCGGCGAAGCGCAGCGCATCACCCTGTCCAACGCCCTTGGCGCCGCGCTGGTCGATGCCACCTACGTGCTCGACGAGCCGAGCATCGGGCTGCACCCGCGTGACCTCGACCGACTGCTGTCGCTGCTGGTGCGCCTGCGCGACCTCGGCAACACGGTGGTGATGGTCGAGCACGACCTCGACGCGATGCGCATCGCCGACTACATGGTGGAGATGGGGCCGGCCGCCGGTGAACATGGGGGCCAGGTGGTGTTCGCCGGCCCCATGCGCGACATCGCGCAGAGCCCGCTCACCGGACAGTATCTCACCGGCGCCCGCACCATTCCCGTGCCCGTCACCCGCCGCAAGCTCGGGCCGCACTGGCTGGAGCTGCGCGGCGCCCGCGCCCACAACGTGCGTGGGGTGGACATGCGCATCCCGCTCGGCGCGCTGACCGTGGTGACGGGTGTGTCGGGCTCGGGCAAGAGTACCCTCGTGCACGACGTGCTCTTTCACGCCGTCGAGGCCCAGCTGCACGGTGAGCACTCGGCCAAGGAGCATCTCGGGGAGACCGTGGGAGACTTCACCTCGCTGCGCGGGGTCGAGCATCTCGACGACGTGGTGCTGGTGGACCAGAGCCCGATCGGCAAGTCGCCGCGCTCGAATCCGGTAACGTATGTCAAGGCCTACGACGAAATCCGCCGCCTGTTCGCCGAGGTGCCGCTGGCGCGGACGCGTGGCTTCGGCGCCGGCCACTTTTCGTTCAATGTGGCCGGCGGACGCTGCGAACACTGCGAAGGCGCCGGCGCGCTCGAGGTGGAGATGGTGTTCATGGCCGACGTGTTCGTGCCCTGCGACGCCTGCGGCGGCAAGCGCTTCAAGCCCGACGTGCTGGACGTGCGGGTGCGGGGGCGCAACATCGCCGACGTGCTCGAACTCACCGTCGACGAAGCCATCAGGGTTTTTCCGCGCGAGGACAAACTCGCGCAGGCGCTGTGGCAGGTGCAGCAGGTGGGACTCGGGTACCTGCGGCTCGGACAGCCGGCCACCACGCTGTCCGGCGGCGAGGCGCAGCGCCTCAAGATCGCCCGCGAGTTGGCGCTCACGAGCAAGGGTGGCGGCCGCAAACTGTATGTGCTGGACGAGCCCACGACGGGCCTGCACCTCGAGGACATCCGGAAGCTGGCCCAGGTGTTCGATCGGCTGCTGGATCAGGGACACACGCTGCTGCTGATCGAGCACCACCTGGACGTGATCAAGCTGGCCGACTGGATCGTGGACATGGGCCCCGACGGCGGCGACGGTGGCGGGCGGGTGGTGGCCATGGGACGCCCGGAGGAGATCGTGCAGGAGCCCGCGTCGCACACCGGACGCTGGCTGCGCACCGTTCTCGCACCCCGCGACTGAATGTCTCGGCCCCGCTTGACTCGGCCTTGGCCCGCGGTGATAATTCGGGGCTTCGTCGAGGCCTTTGCCGGCGCGGCGTCATCGAGTATTCCCGGGTAGCTCAGGTGGTAGAGCAGGTGACTGTTAATCACCCTGTCGGGGGTTCGAGTCCCTCCCCGGGAGCTGTTGAAAATCAACGACTTACGTGAGCGGCCAGCCTTTCAGGGGCTGGCCGTTCTTCGTTCGGATCGACACCGGTGCCACACGCCCTGTCCCAACGCACCGCAGGTACGCATGATTCGACGGTGCCCGATTCGGTCCCGACCTCGCTCCGTATCATCCGTGGGGCCAACCGCACCCTCGGCCGCGTCGCCCCGACGGTGGCCGCCCGCCTCAATGCCCGGCTCTTCTCGCGCCCCCGCCGCTTCGCGCCACGAGACTGGGAGCAGCCGTTCGAGCGCCTCGGGACCCGGCAGCGCCTGAGGAGCGGCGTGTCCGTCCTCACGGCAGGCGAGGGGCCAGCGGCCGCGCTCCTGCACGGCTGGTAGGGGCGGGCCACGCAGTTCGCCAACTTTGCCCCTGCCCTGCTCGCGCGCGGCTACCGGGTAGTCGCGATCGACGGCCCGGCGCACGGACACTCGCGTGGTGACCGGGCCGACCCGTACCGCTTCGCCGAGTCGTTGCTGGAAGTGCAGGCCACCTTCGGCCCGCTGCGGGCGGCGATCGGGCACTCCATGGGCGGCGGCAGTATCGCCATTGCGCTGGCCAACGGGCTCGCGCTGGAGCGCGCCGTGCTCATCGCCAGCCCGGCTTCGCTGCACGAGGTGCTGCATCGGTTCGCCGATGCCATGCACCTGCCATCCCGGGCAACCGCGCACTTCGTGAACCGGCTGCGGGCGCAGGTCGTGGCCCGAGGGCATCGCGACGTGGACGTGCTGCCGCTGGTCTCCACCCTGCCCACCCGTGCCCTCGTTGTGCACGCCCGTGACGACCGCGAAGTGCCCTTCACCGATGGCGAACGCATCGCCCGCGCCTGGCCGGCCGCGCAACTCGTGGCCGTCGACGGCGTGGGGCACCGGCGTATCCTGCGGGATGCGGCCGTGATCGAGACGGCGGTGCGGTTCGTTGCGGACGATTGACGCGGCACGACCGCGCGTACTGCTGACGGCACGCCCATACGGTGCGACAGCGCCGCTACCGCAACCGAATGTGTCGGCCCTACCGCCGAGCCAGCACCTGCACCGCGTCGCCCACGCGCAGCGTCCCCGGCGCCACGTGCGTGGCGTTCACGCCGAACACCACACCGTCCTCGGTGCGGCGATACTGGGCGAACGTGCGCAGCGGTTCCACTCCCTGCTCCTGGGTGTCCGGGTCCAGCGTGGTGAGCACACAGCGCACACAGAGCGAGCCCACGCCAAGCGTCACGTCGCCGATGGACACCTGGCGCCAGCCGTCCTCCTCGTGCGGGGCGAGGCCATCCAGCCACACGTTGGCCCGGAAACGCCGGCGGTCCATCGTGGCGTACCCGCCCTGCTCCCGCAGCCGGGCCTCGAGCGCCGCCACACTCGGGAGCCCGAGCAGCAGCAGCGGGGCGCCGTCGGTGAAGGCCACATGCCGCCCCGCGTGGTCGAGTGGCCCGGCGTACTTGGCCTTGAGCGGACGGCGGGCCGTCTCCGCCACCCGCACCAGCCGGCACGCACGCCCGGTCGCCGCGCTGCACCAGTCGGCCGCCTCGTCGCCGGCGTCCTCGGCAGGCACCGGGTCGCCCCACACCTCCACCAGGCGTTCGCCGGCATCCGCCCCCGGCGGCACGGCCGTGAACGTCGGCAGGCCGGAGGCGTCGAGCAGCAGGGCGCCATCGCGGTCCACGCCGGCGAAGCGCGGCACGATGCGCAGCAGGGCGTGACAGGTGCGTGCCGTGATGGCCTGCCCTGCGCCATCCACCAGCAACCAGCGTCGATCGCCGACAGCGCCGAGTTCGTCGAGCGGCAGGGAGGTCACCGCGATTCCGGCCGCCGACTTGAGCGGATACACGGTGAGGGCAGCAATGCGCGGCATCGCGTCGGTCGCGTGGCTCATGTCGATCCTTCGCGGCGTCGCCGCGCGTTCCAGTACGCGTACACGGGGAGTCCCAGCAGCAGCAGCCCGGCCCCGCGAGCGGCGTTGACGGGATTGGATTGAATGGAACCGATCACGACATACACGGCTGCCGCCACGAACAGCACCGTGCCCACGGGGTGCAGCGGCGAGCGCACCGGACTGGTCACGCCGCGCGCGTCGTCGCGAGCCCGCAGCACGAACAGCGACGCCGCCGTGGAGCCGAAGAAGATCCAGTCGGCGAACACCACATAGTCGAGCAGCTGAGCGTAGGTGCCGGTGAGCAGCAGCAGCAGCGCCACCACCCCCTGCGCCACCAGTGCCGCGACGGGGGTACGGGTGCGTGGATGCAGCGCCGCCATGCGGCGGAAGAACAGGCCGTCGGCGGCCATGGCCTGGTACACCCGCGCCGACATCAGGATGACCATACCGAGGAACCCCACGGTGGAGGTCACGATGCCGAAGGTGATGAGGGTGCGACCGAACGGGCCGAGGAACACGAACATCGTTTCCGCAGCCGGCGCCCGACTGGTGGCCAGCCCCTCGAGGCCGAGCGCGCGCAGGTAGGCCACGTTCACCAGCAGATAGGTGACGGCGACGATCAGCACCCCGAAAATGAGCGCCCGTGGCAGCGTGCGCTGCGGGTTGACCAGTTCTTCGGCCACGGCATTGGTCTGCTGCCAGCCGCCGAACGAGAAGAGCACCGGCACCAGCGCCGCGCCCATCGCCACCACCGTCTGCCCGAGCCCCGCGGGGGGCGCGAGGGGCACGGCGGCCGCCACCGGCGGCAGCGAGTGCTGTGGCGACAGCACCAAGGCCGCAAACACCAGCAGCGCGATGGCTGCGAGCTTGAGCACGGTGAGCACGTTGCCCGTGGTGGCCCCGATGCGGACGCCGAGCACGTTGAGCACGGTGAGCACCACGATGAGGCCAATGGCCATGGGACGCCCCGCCTCGGGGCCCAGCGCGAGCAGTTCGGCGAGGTAGTTGGCGCCCGTCATGGCCACGGCGGCAATGGCGCCCGTGGCCATGATGAGAAACAGTGCCCACCCGTACAGAAAGGCCGGCAGCGTCCCGAAGGCATCCCGCAGATACACATACGTGCCGCCCGCCTGCGGGCGCCGCGCCCCCAGCTCGGCGTACACGAACCCGCCGATGATGGCGATGACCGCCCCCATCCCCCACGCCCCGAGGGTGAGGGGCGCACTGCCCACGCGCTGCGCCACCACCGCCGGCGACAGGAAAATGCCGGCGCCGATGATGCCACCCACCACGAGCATCGTGCCGGAGAAGGTGCCGAGCCGGGCGGCATAGGTGACCTGAACCATTCCGGCAAAGTGGGGCGTATACATTTCCACCGCTACCTGTCTCTCTCGCATCTTGCCACGACTCATGTCAGCTCATTCGCTTCGCCGGGCCCGCGCGGCCCAGCTGCTGGCGACCGCCGGCCTCGCGGTCACGGCCATGGCCGCTATCGCGCCAGCGCCGCTCGCGGCGCAGAAGGCCCCCAGCATCCCGCACGAGAAGTACACCCTGCCCAACGGGCTCGAGGTCATCCTGCATGTGGACCGCTCGGTGCCCATCGTGGCGGTCGAGAACTTCTACAAGGTGGGCTCCGGTGACGAAAAGCCCGGGCGGACCGGCTTCGCGCACCTGTTCGAGCACGTGATGTTCATGGGCTCGCAGAACGTCCCGGTGGGCAAGTTCGACGAGTGGCTGGAAGCAGCCGGCGCCAGCAACAACGGCTCCACCAACTTCGACCGCACCAACTACTACGAGACCGGCCCGTCGAATGCGTTGCCGCTCATGCTCTGGCTGGACGCCGACCGCATGGGCTGGCTGCTCCCCACCATGGACCAGAGCAAGCTCGACCTGCAGCGCGACGTGGTGAAGAACGAGCGGCGTCAGGGCGTGGACAATGCGCCGTACGGCAAGGCCGACGAGACCATCCTGCCCGTGCTCTTCCCCAAGGGGCATCCGTACTCGTGGGACGTGATCGGCAGCATGGACGACCTGAGCGCCGCCGCCCTCGATGATGTGAAGGACTTCTTCCGCCTGTATTACGCGCCGGACAACGCCACCATCACCATTGCCGGCGACTTCGAGCCCGACTCGGCCAAGGCGTGGATCACGAAGTACTTCGGCCGGATCCCGCGCAACGCCACCCCCATCACGCGCCCCACGGCGCCGGCCATCACGCTGACGCGCGACACCGTGCTCGTGCTCGAGGACCGGGTGCAACTGCCGCGCGTCTACTACACGTGGCATGGCGTGAAGGCGTTCAGTGCCGATGATGCCGCGCTCGACGCCGTCGCCGACATCGTGGCCGGCGGCAAGAGCTCGCGACTGTACCGGACGCTCGTCTACGAGAAGCAGCTCGCGCAGGACGTGCGCATGAGCAACCAGTCGCAGAAGCTCGACGGCATGATCCAGCTGGTGGTGACCGCGAAGCCCGGCGTACCACCCGCGGAGCTCGACGCCGAGATCACCCGCACCCTGAATGCCTTGATTGCCGAGGGCCCCTCGGAGCGCGAACTGACGCGCATCAAGAATGGCATGCGGGCGAGCATGCTCGATGGCCTGGCGAATGTGGCGAGCAAGGCGTTTCGCCTGAGCTACTACAACTACTTCACCGGGCAGCCCGACTACCTCGCGCAGGATCTCGCGCGCTACGAAGCACTCACCGCCGCCGCAGTGCAGCGCGCCGCCCGCACCCACCTCGCAGGCACGCCCCGGGTGGTGCTCACCATCGTGCCCGAAGGCAAGGCGGCGCTGGCCCTGACGGCCGCCACGCTGGGAGGGATCAAGTGATGTCGAAGCATGTCCTGACGTTCTGCGCCGTGAGCACGGCGGCCACGTTCGCGCTGCCCTCGGTGGCCGCGGCGCAGGGCGCCCCGCAGGCCGCCAGCGCCACCCCGCCCGCGCTGGCGGCCCCCAAGGCGCTGGCGCTCCCCGCCATGGTGGAACGCACCCTGCCCAACGGCCTGCGCTTGGTCATCGTGGAGCAGCATGAATTGCCCGTGGTGGATGCCCAGCTCGTCATCCGCACCGGCAGCGAGGCCGACCCGGCCGGCAAGGCGGGGCTGGCCACGCTCACCGCCAACCTGCTCGACGAGGGCACGGGGACTCGCGATGCGCTCGCGCTGGCTGAGGAAGTCGGGTTTCTGGCTATTCGCCTCGGCACCTTCGCGGGACTCGAGCAGAGCACGGTGTCGCTGCACACCACGCGCGCCACGCTCGACAGCGCGATGGCGCTCATGGCCGATGTGGTGCTGCGCCCCAGCTTCCCCGAGAAGGAGTTCACGCGCCTCAAGAACGAGCGCCTGACCGGGCTGCTGCAGGAGCAGGATCGCGGGCCCGCCATGGCCGACCGTGCCTACGCAGCGCTGGTGTACGGTGAGGACCATCCGTATGGCCGGAGCACCAGCGGCGTGAAGGAGTCGGTCGAATCCCTCTCGCTGGACGACACCCGGCAGTTCTGGTCCACCTGGTATCGCCCCAACAACGCCACGCTCGTGCTGGTGGGCGATCTCTCGCTGGCCGAAGCCGAGGCGCTGGCCGCACGCGCCTTTGGCGGGTGGGCCCGAGCGACGCTCCCGCCGGCCCCCGCGTATGCGTCCAATCGCGCGGCAGCCCGCCCCACCGCCATCCACATCGTAGACAAGCCCAAGGCGGCGCAGTCGAGCTTCCGCATCGGCGGCATCGGGGTGTCGCGCAGCACCGCCGACTACTACCCGCTCATGGTCATGAACACGGCGCTCGGCGGTTCGTTCACCTCGCGCCTCAACAACACGCTGCGCGAAGTGAAGGGCTACACCTACGGCGCCGGTTCGTCGTTCTCGATGCGCCGCGAGCGCGGGCCGTTCACTGCCCGCGCCGAAGTGGTGTCAGCCAAGACCGACTCGGCGCTGATCGAATTCATGAAGGAGCTGCGCAACATCCGGCAGCCGCTCCCGGCGGCCGAATTGGCCAAGGTCAAGCGGTATCTGCGTCTCGGCTACGCCGACGGCTTCGAAAGCACGGGCGACATTGCCGCCCAGGTGGCCGGTCTGGTGCCGTACGGGCTGCCGCTGTCCACGCTCGGCGCCTTTGTTGCCGGCATCGACAAGGTCACAGCCGCCGACGTGCAGCGTGTGGCGACCCAGTATCTCGACCCGGCGCGCCTCACCATCGTGATCGCCGGTGACCGCGCCAGCATCGAGCCCGCCCTCAAGGCCACGCGCATCGCACCGGTGGATGTGCGCGATGCGCGTGGCCGTCCGGTGATCGTGCCGTGATGCCTTCCTTCCGATTCCGTGCCATGACCATGCCTTCGCGCTCGTGTACCCTCGTCGTTGGTGCCCTGCTGCTGTCGGGCGCCTGCCGCCAGGCGCCGGTGACGCCGCCCGCACCGGCCAACAGTCGTGCGGCAAACGCCGCACCGATGCTCGTCTCCACGTCGTGGCTGGCCGAGCATGCCAGCGATGGGGACCTGGTGCTGCTGCACGTGGGCAACAAGGCGCAGTACGACAGCGGCCACGTCGCGGGCAGCCGTCTCGTGTCGCTGGAAGAGATCGCCCTGCCGGCGCAGCCCGGCGGCCTGTCGCTGCAGATGGCGGGGGTGGACCAGCTCACGGCGTGGGCGGTGCGCAACGGCATCTCCGACCGTTCGCGCGTGGTGGTCATTCCGCACGATGGCGCCCTGCAGTCGGCCACGCGGGTGTTCATCACGCTGGCGTATCTTGGGGCCATCGATCGCGTGTCGTTGCTGGATGGCAGCTTCCAGGCGTGGAAGCGCGAGCAGCGCGCCGTGACCACCGCCGCGCCTGCGGCCGCCCCGGCCGTGCGCTTCACGCCGAAGCTGCGCCCCGAGCTGATCGCCACCATCGAGCAGGTGGAGCGCATCGCGTTGCGCGAGCGGAACGGCGGGCCGACCTCGGGCCCGGCCGCGGGCACGGGCACCCCCGACGCCACGATCATCGACGCCCGGCTGGCCCGCTTCTACAACGGCGACGGTGGCGGCTACCCTCGGCCGGGGCACATCCCCACCGCCGTCAACGTGCCGCTCTCCAGCGTGAGCAGCAACGGCTACCTCAAGCCGCTCAGTGAACTCAAGACGCTGTTCGATGCCGCGGGCGTGGACCCGGGCAAGCCGGTCATCACCTATTGCCACATTGGCCAGCAGGCGACGCTGCTGTGGTTCGTGGCGACCATGCTGGGGCTGGATGCCCGCATGTACGACGGGTCGTTTCAGGAGTGGAGCGGCAGCACCCGCCCCGTGGTGGGGCCACCGGGCCAGTAGCGGTGGGCGTGGCGCCGCTTAACGGCGGCCCGCGCGCGCGCGTCGTACGGATATGCTGATCCTCGCCCTCGCCGCGCTGCTCGCGGCCCAACCCGACTCCGCGGCCCTCGCCCGCGCCACGGACTACTTCGGCCAGACCGACGGACAGGCACTCGTCGTGATGCATCGCGGTCGCGTCATCCATGAGGTGTACCGCGCCGGCGGCAACGCGGGGCGTCGGCAGCTGCTGGCCAGCGGCAGCAAGAGTTTCGTGGGGGTGGCCACCCTGGCCGCCGTGGCCGATGGCCTCGTTCGCCTTGACCAGCCTGTCGCGGCGTACCTACCCGACTGGAACGCCGACCCGCGCAAGGCCGCCGTCACGGTACGCCAACTACTGTCTCTCGAAAGCGGCGTGGAAGCCGGGAATCCCGCGACCGGCTGCGGCGGGCCGAGCGCCACGTGGAACGATGCCGTGCAGGCGCCGGCCATCGCCGACCCCGGGACGCAGTTCCGGTATGGCCCGTTTCCGTTCATCACCATGGGGGCGGTGATGGAGCGGGTGCAGCGCCGATCATTCGCCGACTACCTCGAGGATCGCCTCCTGAAACCGCTGGGCATCACGGTGGAGTGGCGCCTCACCTGCGGCGGCGACGGCAAGCCGCAACTGGCGGGTGGTGCAGCCATGACGGCCCGCGACTGGGCCACGTTCGGCGAGTTTGTTCGGCAGGGCGGTGTGCACCAGGGGAAGCGGCTGCTGCCCGAGCCCCAGATTCCCGAGCTCTTTCGCCCCGCCAGCCGCAATCCCGCCTACGGCCTGTCGTGGTGGCTCGCCGGGGCGACGCTGCTGAAGCAGCAGGGTGAGGAATTCGTGCAGGACGAGGGGCGTCGGGGTGGCGGCTTGCGCGACCGCCGGGCGCGTACTGGCGCGCGAGGAACACGTCCTGGGGCCCCGCGGCGCGGCGCGGCCGGAACCCTCCCGGCGTGGATGCCCGCCGACCTCGTCATGGCGGCCGGTATGGGCAGCCAGCGCCTGTACGTCATTCCCTCCCGCGAGCTGGTCGTCGTCCGCATGGGACCGATTCAACGGGGACGCCGGTTCGACGACGTGGCGTTTCTCGGAACGGTGCTCGGCGGCACGCCCTAGCATTTCCGGGCGCGGTCCCGTGGTTCCGGTTGAGCGCGGCGGGTAACTTTCGCCCGCCGTATTCCTCTCTCCCGGAGTCACCGTGACCGCAGCACCCGACAGCCCCGCCGCTGCCGGCGCCACGCCCCTGGTGGGCGTGGTCATGGGCAGTGCCAGCGATTTCGAGACGTTGGCGCCTGCCTGCGAGGTACTGGCCGAACTGGGCATTCCGTACGAAGCGCGCGTGGTCTCGGCGCACCGGACGCCCGACTGGCTCTTCGAGTACGCGGAATCGGCGGCACCGCGCGGACTGCGCGCCATCATCGCCGGTGCCGGTGGCGCGGCGCACCTGCCGGGCATGCTCGCCGCCAAGACGCTGGTGCCGGTGCTCGGTGTGCCGGTCGTGGCCACACCGCTCAACGGCATGGACGCGCTGCTCAGCATTGTACAGATGCCCGCCGGGGTGCCGGTGGCCACCTTTGCGATCGGCAAGCCGGGCGCGGCCAACGCCGGACTCTTTGCCGCCCAGCTGCTGGCGGCACACGACGCCGGCCTGCGCGACCGCCTCGCCGCGCGCCGGCAGGCCAAGGCCGCCGAGGCGCTGGCCCGGCCGCTCAACGCCCCCAACGCCATCGCTCCGTGACGGTCACCCCCAGCACCGCCGCGCCGTCGCCCATTCTGGCCGGCGCCACCATCGGCGTTCTCGGCGGCGGCCAGCTTGGCCGCATGACCGCCTACGCCGCACGGTCGATGGGATACGACATTCAGGTGCTCGACCCCGAGGCGGCGTGCGCCTCGCGCCCGGTCGCCTCGCGCACCATCACCGCAAAGTTCGACGACGTCGCCGCCGCCGTGGACCTCGCATCGCAGTGCGATGTAGTGACGCTCGAGATCGAGCAAATCCACCCCGACGTGCTCGACGCCGTGGCGGCGCGCGCACCACTGCGTCCGGGGCGTGACGCGGTGTACATCATTCAGGATCGCATCCGCCAGAAGCAGTGGCTCGAGCGCCAGGGGTTTCCGCTCGGAGCCTTCGTCGCGGCGCAGAGCGCCGACGACATTGCGGACATCGTGCGCACACACGGCCCCTGCATCGCCAAGTCCACGCACGGCGGGTACGACGGTCGCGGGCAGGTCCGCCTCTCGGAGCCTGAGCAAGGCGCCGAGGCATGGAGCGCGCTCGGCAGCCGTCCGTGTCTGGTGGAACAGCGGGTCGACATCCATTTCGAGCTGTCGGTGCTGGTGGCCCGCTCGCCCAGCGGCGCGGTGGCGGTGTATCCACCGTCGCGCAATCACCACACCAGCGGCATCCTCACGTGGGCCGTGATTCCGGCGGTGATTTCCGACACCATGTCGGCGCGCGCGCAGCAGCTGGCGCGCGCGGTCGCCGAACGTCTGGACATCGTGGGGCTGCTGGCCGTGGAGTGCTTCGTGACCACGGACGGCGACCTGCTGGTGAACGAACTCGCGCCGCGCCCGCACAACACCTACCACCACAGCGAGCGCGGACTGGGCACCAGTCAGTTCGAACAGCTCGTGCGCGCCATCTGCGATCTGCCGCTCGGTGATCCGGGCGTGTTCGCGCCGTCGGCCATCGTCAACCTGCTCGGCGACGTGTGGCTGCAGGACAACCCGCCCGACGTACTCCACGCGCTCGCGGTGCCGGGGACGCGCCTGCACCTGTACGGCAAGGCCGGTGCCCGCGCCGGTCGCAAGATGGGCCACCTCTCAGCCATCGGTGCCGATGCGCAGGATGCGCTCGGCCGCGTGCTCGAGAGCTACCGCCGGCTGTCGCCCGGCACCATTGCCAGCTTCGATGTGCACGAGCCGGTACTGGCTCGCATCACGTCCTGACCGCCCACACCCCAGACTCATGTTTCCTCGCGATTTCTACGAAATTCTGCACATCATCGGCATCGCCATGCTCTTCGTCGCCATCGGCGGCGTGGCGACGCACGCGGCGAACGGCGGAACCAAGGCGTCCAGCAGCACGCGCGGGCTGATGGGCTCGATGCACGGCCTCGGCGCCCTGCTCATTCTTGTGGGCGGCTTCGGGATGCTGGCACGCATCGGCTTCCAGCACGGCGCCAACTTTCCCGGCTGGTTGTGGGTCAAGATCATCGTGTGGGTGATCCTGAGCGCGATCGTGCTCATGCCGTACCGCAAGCCGGCGCTGGCGAAGCCGTTCATCTTCCTGCTGCCGCTCCTGGCCGGCGTGGCCGTGTACATGGCGCTCTACAAGCCGTTCTGATTCCGTGAACGTACTCGTCCTCAACGTCGGCTCGGCGACCCTCAAGTTCCAGGTGGTCGTCACCGACGCGGCGCGCATTGCCGACGACCGCGACGAGAAGCTCCTGCGCGGGCAGATCGAGCGCATCGGGGGCGAGGCGGTGATCACGGTGCGCAACGGCGACGGCAGCACACGCACACGGACGGCGCAATTGCGCGAAATGCGGGCGGCCGTGGACTGGCTCGTGGGTTTCATCACGTCGCCGGAGAGCGGCACCCGGCTGACCACCCGGGCGGATCTGCACGCGGTAGGCCACCGGGTGGTGCATGGCGGTGAGGCGTTTCGCGCCAGCGTGCGGATCGACGACACCGTGCTGCGCCGCATCGAAGACAACGTGGAGCTGGCGCCGCTGCACAATCCGCACAACCTGCGGGGCATCGAAGCGGCGCGCGCGGCTCTCGGCAGCGGCGTACCGCAAGTGGCCGTCTTCGATACGGCGTTTCATCAGACGCTCCCCGAGCACGCGTACCTTTACGCCATTCCGTATCCGTTGTACCGGCGGCACCGGATTCGGCGGTACGGTTTTCACGGCACGTCGCACCGCTCCATCGCCTACCGCTTCCGCAAACTCACCGGTCGCAGCAAGCGCGACGTACGCATCGTCACGCTACATCTCGGCAACGGCTGCTCGGCCTGCGCCATTCGCGGTGGCGAGTCGATCGACACCAGCATGGGCTTCACGCCGCTGGAAGGGCTGGTGATGGGCACGCGCTCGGGCGACATCGACGCCGCCCTGCTCGACTACATCGCGGCGAAGGAAGGGCTCTCGTTGCCGCAGGTGGAAGCGCTGCTCAACAACCAGTCGGGGCTGCTGGGCGTTTCCGGGCTCACCAATGACATGCGGGACCTGCTGGCCGAAGCGAACGAGCTTCAGGACCGCCGGGCCCGGTTGGCGATCACCATGTTCTGCTACCGCGTGCGGAAGTACGTCGGGGCCTATCTGGCGGCGCTGGGCGGAGCCGACGCGATCGTGTTCGCCGGCGGGGTGGGCGAGAACTCGGCAGAGATCCGCGGGCGTGTATGCGAAGATCTCGAGTGGGCCGGCCTCACCGTGGACGCCACCGCCAACGCGGCGCTCGTGGGTGGCCGCGAAGGCCGATTTTCGGCCGAGGGCTCGCGGCTGGAGGCGTGGGTGGTGCCCACCGACGAAGAGCTGCTCATCGCGCGCGACACGTACCGGGTCCTCTCCAGCGAAGCAGCGGCCTGACGTACACCGGCAGGTTCAGGGAAAGCCCTACTTGATAATCCGCCCGGTCCGGCCGATACTTGGCTGTGCGCGGCGATTTTCCCGATTTGACGGGCCGCGTACTCAGCGCCTGCGGCGCTGACCATCCGTCTAAGTCGTGGTCCTGACGGCCTGCGACGATCACATCGGCGCGGGCCGTCAGCCGTTTGGGGCGGTTCGCACGCAGCAGTCGCTGGGCCCGCAGGAGACAACTGAAGGTTCTGCCATGTGGCCGACACGAGGTCGGCTCATGGCGCCGTGGTGATTTGCCGCCGATTGCCGCCACGTAAAACAAGGAGCTAAACAGCGAGTGCGCCCGGCGGCCCTCCGTCTCCGGGCGCTTCGTGTTGTTGGGCGGCACTCACCTGAAGTTGGAGAGTGCCTCGCATGTCAGACGTATCCGCTGTTCGCCCCTTCGCCGCCGACACGATCGCCCTGCACGCCGGCCAGGAATCGCCGGACAGCGCCACCGGCGCCCGCGCCGTGCCCACCTACGCCACCAGCTCGTTCGTGTTCGACAGCCCCGAACACGCGGCCGACCTGTTCGGCCTCAAGGCGTTCGGCAACATCTACACGCGCATCATGAACCCCACCACCGACGTCTTCGAAAAGCGCATTGCCGCGCTCGAAGGCGGTGTGGCGGCGGTGGGCGTGGCCAGCGGCCAGGCCGCGCAGACGCTGGCCATCCTCAACCTCGCCGAGGCCGGTGACAACATCGTGGCCTCGCGCTCGCTGTACGGCGGCACGGTGTCGCTCTTCGCCAACACCCTGCCCCGCCTCGGCATCCGCACGCGCTTCGTGGACATCCACGACCTCAAGGCGGTGGCGGCGGCCATCGACGACCGCACCCGGGCGGTGTACGTGGAAACCGTCGGCAACCCGGCCCTCGACGTGCCGGACCTCGACGCGCTGGCCGCGCTGGCCCACGAATTCAACCTGCCACTGGTGGTGGACAACACGTTCGCGCCGGTGCTGGTCAAGCCGCTCGCGCACGGCGCCGACATCGTGCTGCACAGTGCCACCAAGTGGATCGGCGGGCACGGCACGAGCATCGGCGGCGTGATCGTCGACGGCGGCCGCTTCGACTGGGGCGCCACGGCGCGCTTCCGCTCGTTCTATCAGGATCCCGAGCCGGCGTACCACGGTCTGCGGTTCGCCGACGCGTTCGGCAACGTGGGCGGGGCGAACATCGCCTACGCCATTCGCCTGCGCGTGCTGCTGCTGCGCGACATCGGGGCCGCGCTCTCGCCGTTCAACTCGTTCCTCTTTCTGCAGGGGCTCGAGACGCTGCCGCTGCGCATCCGGCAGCACAGCGCCAACGCGTTGCGGGTGGCGCAGTTCCTGGAGTCGCATCCGGCGGTGGCGTGGGTGCGGTACCCCGGCCTCGCCTCGCACGCGACGCACGGCAACGCCGCGAAGTATCTGACGGGTGGCTTCGGCGGCGTCCTCACCTTCGGCGTGCGCGGCGGTGAGGCGGCGGCCCGGCGCTTCATCAAGGAGACGAAGCTGTTCTCGCTCCTCGCCAACGTCGGTGACGCCAAGAGTCTGGTGATCCATCCGTGGACCACCACCCACGAGCAGCTGAGCGACACCGAGCGCCGGGCGGCGGGTGTCACGCCGGATCTTGTGCGCCTCTCGATCGGCCTCGAGGACGCCGGTGACCTGCTCGCCGACCTCGATCGGGCGTTGGCGGCCGCGGTCGCGGTCGACGAGCGACACACCACCACCGCAGGCCCGCAGCGCAGCGTGTCGGCGGCATGAGCGCCTATCCACCAAGCGTCCGGCCGCCTCGCCGGAGTGTCCGCAGTGCGTCGCGCACGGTGGCGGCATCACCGGCGTCGTCAGCCTCGACGCCGGCGCCCGCGTGGCCCGTGGAGGATACTACCATCGCGCTGCGTGACGTGTTCTTGGAGTCCGGCGAGCGACTCGACCGTATCGACGTGCGGTACTGTCTCGAAGGGGCCGTCAGTGCCGCCCGAGACAACGTCGTGCTCGTGGTGCACGCCCTCACCGGCACCGTGCACGCCAGTACGTGGTGGAAGGGGGTGATCGGAGAGGGCGCCGCGCTCGACCCCACGCGGCACGCCATTCTCTGCGCGAACCTGCTTGGCGGCTGCGATGGTACCACCGGCCCGACCGAGGCCGACCCCGACGCGCTGCCCCCCTTCACCACGCGCGACCAGGCGGCGGTGCTTGCCCGCCTGCTGGACGCGCTCGACATCGCGGCGCCACTGCTGGTGTGCGGCGGTTCGCTCGGGGGCATGGTCACGCTGGAGTTCGCGGCCAGCTTCCCTGCACGGGTGCGTGGCGCCGTGGCGCTCGCCGCCCCGGCCGCGCAAACCGCGCAGGGGCTCGCCTGGAACGCCATCATGCGCCGGGCCATCGCGCTGGGCGGCGCGCGTGACGGGCTGGCCTTGGCGCGCATGGTCGGCATGCTGAGCTACCGCACACCGGAGGGGCTCGAGCGGCGATTCGGGCGCACGCGCAGCCGTCGCGAGAGCTTTCAGGTGAACGCCTGGCTCGAGGCCCACGGAGAGAAGCTCGTGGCGCGCTTCGATGCGGCCAGCTACGGCGCGCTCATCGACGCCATGGACACGCACGATGTCGGCCGCGGGCGCGGCGGCATCGCGGCGGCGCTCGCGCCGGTGGCTGATCGGCTGACGGGAGTGGGGATACCCGGGGACCAGTTGTATCCGGACGTGAGTGTACGCGAGTGGGCGGCGGCGGCACACGCCGCGTATGTCGACATCGCGTCGCTGCATGGGCACGATGCGTTCTTGCTCGAGAGTGAACAGGTGAGTCGCCTGCTGGCGAAGGCTGTGGCTGATGCGGAAGGGCGCGAGCCGCAACTACGCGAGCCGCAACTGCGCGAGCCGGTGGGGCGCGAGCCGCAACTGCGCGAGCCGCAATCGCGCGAGCCGGTGGGGCGCGTGGCCACCACATTGCGCGTGGCACTCGCCGGCTGCGGCCACGTGGGCGGCAGCCTGCTCGACCTCCTCGTTGGCCGCGCGGCGGCGGATCGCGACACCCGCCCCGTGCAGGTCCAGCGTGTGCTCGTGCGCGATGCCACCCTCCTGCGCCAGCCGCTCACGCACGCCATCGCCGGGGGTATTGCGCCCGACGGTGCCTGCCTTGCCGATCCCGCTGCGCTGCTCGGCCCCGACGTCGATGTGCTGGTGGAGGCGATCGGCGGAACCACCACGGCGCGCACGCTGGTGGAAACAGCACTGGCTCGCGGCATTCGGGTGGTCACGGCGAACAAGGCGCTGCTCGGCGAGTGCGGCGCGACGCTCGAGGCGCTGGCCACGGCGAACGGCACGCGACTCGATTTCGAAGGGGCCGTGTGCGGCGCCATTCCCATCGTGCGCTGCCTTCGCTCGGGCGCCGCGGGCGTGGGCATCACGCGCGTGACCGGCATCCTGAACGGCACCAGCAACTTCGTGCTCCAGCAGGTCGCGCTTGGCCAGTCGCTTGGCGAGGCCATCGCCACGGCGCAGCGCCTCGGCTATGCCGAAGCCGATCCCACACGCGACCTCAACGGACAGGACGCCGAGGACAAACTGCGCATTCTGGCGTGGCTCGCCTTCGGGGTGGCGCCCGAGTCGCTGGAGGTGCGCCGCCGCGGCATCACCGCCGAGGTGGCGACGTGGGCCGCGCAGGTGGCGGCGGAGGGCGACGGGGTCAAGCTGTTGGCCTCGTGCCAGCGCGACGGGGACCATCTCGTGGCCACCATCGAACCGACGCGGGTTCGCGGCGACGATGCGTGGGCGCAGGTGGCAGGCCCGTTCAACCGCATCGTGATCGAGTCCGCGTCGGCGGGGGAACTGGTGTTCACGGGGCCGGGTGCGGGCGGGTTGGCTACGGCAGGGGCGGTGCTGGCGGACCTGCTGGGCTGACGGCGGGTGCCGCGCGCGCCTATCGGCGGCCCCCGCGCGCACACCTCGCGACGGGAGGGGATCACGCCGCATGGCGCCGAGTGAAGAGGCCCAACCGATCGTGGGGCTGGCCCATATTGATCCTGTCAGAAAGTCGGCTCTTTTTCTGACAGGTCCCCCCCCATGCCCAATGTGACCGAACAGATCCTCGAACTCGCCGCACGGTTGCCCGAAGGCACGCCTGTGGCGGCAAAGAGCTTGCTCCACCTTGGCAGTCGTGCCGCAGTGGAGCAGGCGTTGTTACGCCTGGTCCGACGGGGCAGCTCATCCGAGCTGGGCGTGGCGTCTACCTCCGGCCGGTTGCCGGTCGATTCGGGGTCAGAGCCCCGTCGGTGGAACAGGCGGTCGAGGCGCTCGCGGCCCAACGCGGTGAGGTGATCGTGTCGAGCGGTGCGGCCGCCGCCAACAGCCTCGGACTGACAACGCAGGTGCCGATCCGGTCGGTCTCTCTGACGTCGGGGCGCACCCGAACGCTTGTACTGGGAGAGCAGTCCGTCGAGCTTCGGCATGCGCCACGCTGGCAACTCGCCATACCGCATGGGCTGGCGCGCCAAGCGGTACACGCGCTCGCGTGGCTTGGACCGGAGAAGGTCGAGAAAGCGCTTGATACACTGAAGCGCACGCTGCCGCCCACCGTCTTTGGCGAACTGTTCGCGGTAGCGCCGCAGCTCCCGACCTGGCTTGCACGCAGTGTGGGCAAGGTCGCGCATGACTGACGCCTTCCTGCACCTCCCGATCGAAGATCGACAGGAAGTCCTGCGCGTCGCAGCCGACCGTTCGGGTCGACCGGCGCACCTGCTCGAGAAGGACGTATGGGTCGTGTGGGCGCTCTCGACACTTTTCGGCTCACCGGTCGGCGAACAGCTCGTGTTCAAGGGCGGGGCGTCGCTCTCGAAGGCGTACGGGGGGCATTCGGCGATTCTCCGAGGACGTGGACATCACCTATGACATCCGGGCGCTCGCGCCCGATCTCGTCGGCGACGAAGGCGAGGCGCTGCCGAGGACACGAAGCGAAGAGAACCGCTGGTCGAGCGCGGTACGCAAACGCCTGCCGCAGTAGGTGGCGGACGTCGTTCAACCAATCGTGGCCACAGCGTTGGCGACCGAATCGTTGCCGGCAGCAGCCCGAATCGATGGGGACAGGATTTTCATCGACTACACGGCAACGACCACGGGCACCGGCTATGTGGCGCCGAGCGTCCTGCTCGAATTCGGCGCGCGCTCAACGGGCGAACCCGCGAGTCCGCGCGATGTGGCCTGCGATGCGGCAGAGTTGGTGAACGGCGTACTGTTTCCCACCGCCCGACCACGAGTCATGCATGCCGAGCGGACGTTCTGGGAGAAGGCCACCGCCATCCATGTCTTTTGCAAGCAGGAGCGGTTGCACGGTGATCGTTTCGCGCGTCACTGGCACGATGTCGTTCGACTCGATGACGCGGGCTTTGCGACCGCTGCGGGTGACGATCGCGTGCTGGCCAACGCGGTCGCTCGCCACAAGACGATGTTCTTCGCGGAGAAGGCCGCAGACGGCTCGCCGATTGATTACGTGGCCGCCGTCAACGGCCACCTCCAACTGGTTCCGACCGGTGCCGCCGCCACGATTCTCGCTGCCGACTCTGCACGCATGATCGGGGACGGGCTCCTTCTCGAGGATGCGGAGCGTTTCGAAGCCCTTGTGGAACGATGCGGTGCCCTGAGCACGAGAGCGAACGCAGCGGTCGGCTAAAGCATCGCGCGCCCTTCTATATCGCTACGCCGCTACCGCCCCACCCCCCGCGCCCGCAGCAGCACCTGCACCGAGTCGCGCGGCAGCGGCCGCACCGTCGTCGCGCGCGTGCTCACCGGGGTGGCCATGAGCAGCGCATTGTACAGCGCCTCCTCGGTGGCCTCGGTCACGGCCTGAAAGAGCGCCGACATGGCCTCGTTCCCCAGCTCGTCGTTGGTGGACACGGTCGCGTCGGGATTCCGCCGCACCCGCGGCGATGAGGAGAACGCCAGCACATAGTCGCCCGACCCGTTCGACGCGCTCGATCCGGTGCGGGCCAGCCCCATGATGGCGCGCGCCCCCAGCCGCTCGAGGTTGCGCGCCAGCAGCGGGGCGTCGGTCGCGATCACGATCATGCAGGAGCCGTCGCCGCGCTCGGCCCCGGCATCCCCCGGCGGCCGACCTCCGCCAGCGCCGGGCGCGACGTTGCGCTGAAACGCGTAGCGACCCAGCAGCTGGCCGATGGGCACCCCGGCCATCTGCAGCACCCCGCCGTAATTGCCCTGTACCAGCACGCCAATCGTGTGCCCGCCCAGCGACGCCGGCAGCCGCCGGGAGGCCGTGCCCATGCCGCCCTTCCAGCCGAACATGATCGTGCCGTGCCCCGCCCCCACACTCCCCTCGGCCACCGGGCCGCTGTCGGCCACCGCCAGCGCCCGCGCCACGGCGGCGGCGATACCCGGGCGGGCCCGGGTGGTGTTCAGCCCCCCGTCGTTGGTCTCGCCGACCACCGGATTGATGGAGCGCACGTTCGCGTTCTCCGGGCGGGCGAGCATCCACTGCGCCAGGGCGTCACCGGCCTGCCAGATGCACAGCGTGCAGGTGAGCACGATCGGCGTCTCGATCTCCCCCAGTTCACGCAGCTGCGTCACGCCAAGCAGCTTGCCGAAGCCGTTCCCCACGTGGAGTGCGGCCGGCACCCGGTCGCGAAACAGGTCGCCGCCGTGCGGCACGATGGCCGTCACACCGGTGCGCAACGAGTCGCCCTCGGCGATGGTGGCGTGCCCCACGCGCACGCCGGGCACGTCGGTGATGGCATTGTGGCGCCCGGGGGTGAACACCCCGGGAGCCAGGCCGATGGCGCGGGCGCGCGCCTGCGCGTCGAGCGAGCCGGCGGCGAGCAGCAGCGCCAAAGCGCCGGCCAGCACGGAGAGAACGGGTCGAGTCATGCGCCAATGTAGCATCGGCCAATCGTCGCCCGCGATCGTCACCCGCGATCTTCACCCGCGATCGTCACCCGCGATCGTCGCCCGCGATCGTCGCCCGCGATCGTCACCTGTGATCGTCGCCCGTGATCGTCACCCGCGATCGTCGCCCGCGATCGTCACCCGTGATCGTCGCCCGTGATCGTCGCCCGTGATCGTCACCCGCGATCATCGCTCCTGGCCGACCGGCATTTGCTAGATTGCCGGCATGTCGCACCGCCCCCTGTACGGTCACTGGGCCATCCGGCGCCAGCTCACCGCCGCAGCCGCCGATGGGCGCCTGCCCGCCAGCCTGCTGCTGCAGGGGCCACGCGGCGTGGGTAAACAGCGGCTGGCCCTCTGGCTGGGGCAGTTCCTGCTCTGCGAGCGCGCGGTGGCCGACCGGCTGGAGGAACCGTGCGGTGCCTGCCAGCACTGTCGCTATGCCGAACGCGGCATGCACCCCGACCTGCACTGGGTGTTTCCGCGGGCCAAGGTCAAGGATTCCGACCCGCAGCCCGAGGATGCGCGGGAGGACCTCGCCGAGGCGATCGCCGATCGCATGAAGGCCGAAGGACTCTGGGGGCCGTCCACCGGCACCGAGGCCATCTATAAGTACATGATGCAGGCCGTGGTGCAGGACTCGGGCCGGCGGCCGGCGATGGCGCGACGTGCGGTGTTCGTACTGGGTGATGCCGAACGCATGGTGCCGCAGGAGTCGAGCCCCGAATCGGCCAACATGTTGCTCAAGCTCCTGGAGGAGCCGCCGCCGGGCACGACGCTCATTCTCACCTCCAGCGAGCCAGGCACGCTGCTACCCACCATCCGTTCACGGGTGGTGTCGGTGCGCGTCCCTACCTTGACGGTCGCCGACCTCGAGGCCTTCCTCTCCGATCCGGTCGTGGAGCGGACGCTGGCCCAGGTCCCTCGTGACGAGGTGCTGGCGCGCGCCAACGGGGCGCCGGGCAACCTGTTCGCCGGCGAGTCGATGCGTTCGGCCTTCGCGGCGGCGCGCCAGCTGCTCGAAGCAGCGCTTGCCCCCGCCACCCCAGACGGCACCGCGCTGCGCATCAAGGTGGCGGCGCGCCAGGGCGTGGCGGGGGCCCGTGGCGCCTTCAGCGACATGCTTGAGGCGCTCACGCATCTGTTGCACGCGCGCACGAAGCAGTTGGTGCATGCCGACCGCACGGCCGACGCGCGTCGCATGGCGATGACGATACCGTTGGTCGAAAAGGCGAAAGAACTCACGCAGCGCAACGTGAGCCCGAATCTGCAGACCGCCGCGCTGCTCCGTTCGATACATCGCACACTCCATCCGTAAGCCTGTCCCCGTCGATGCCAATGGTATGACCACCCAGGACACTCCGACGTCGCCCCCCGCCCCCTCACCGGCTCCCGAGCTCGCGCGTGAGTTCTCGCATGTGGACGGGGGCGGAAATCTGCAGATGGTGGACGTCAGCGAGAAGCCGATTTCCGTACGATCGGCGGTCGCCCGCGGGCAGATCGTCATGCAGCGGGACACGTTCAACGCTATACGGGACAACAGCTTGAAGAAAGGCGACGTCATCCCGGTGGCACGACTGGCCGGAATTCAGGCAGCCAAGCGAACCGCCGAGCTCGTCCCCCTGTGTCACCCGCTCCCGTTGTCCGGGATCGAGGTCCGGGTTAGTCTCGATGAGTCGCTGCCCGGCTGCCGGGTGGAGGCATTCGTCAGGACCACCGCTCAGACCGGGGTGGAGATGGAAGCGCTGACCGCGGTGTCTGTGGCTCTGCTCACGATCTACGACATGGCCAAGGCGCTCGATCGGACGATGGTGATTTCCGAGATCGTGCTGCGCGAAAAGCGCGGCGGCACGAAGGGGGACTTCACCAGCGCGCCGTGAGTGACCCGAAAGCACGAGAGGGCCCATGCACGACCCTGTTGATATTGCCGTACGCCATGATGCCGTGGCGCGTCGCCGTCGGATGCATCGGCGGCACACCCAACGCCGGCTGTCGCGAGTGCTGGTCGCTGGCGCTACGGTCTTTGGCCTTGCGCTGGCCGTCGGCCCTGAGACACCCACGCTGACCGAGGTGGTCCCCCCCGCGGCCGATTCGATCGGACCGGTGGCGCTGGCAGGTTCCGGTACGCTCACCGCACCGTCGCTGTGGCGTCCGGCCGGCGATGTCCTGAAGCGGGGCAAGGCCACTGGCCGGGCGTCGCTGCCGTTGGCGCCTGATGCGCGAGAGCAGGAGCGGAAGGAATCGCTGAGCCGCTGGCATCACATCTATACCTACAGCACACGCTATCGGATCAAGCCCGACCTGGCGCGTCGCATCTACGATGCCGCGGTCACCGCCGGCCTCGAGCCGGAGCTGGGCTTCCGGCTCGTTCGTGTGGAAAGTGTCTTCAACCCGCGGGCGGTCAGCCGCGCGGGCGCGCTGGGCCTCACGCAGCTCATGTACGGCACGGCGCGGGAGTTCGAACCGAGCGTGACCCGGGAGCAGCTCCTCGATCCCGACGTGAATCTGCGGATCGGATTCAAGTACCTGCGGACGCTGATCCGCGAGTACAAGGGCGACCTGAAGCTGGCGCTGCTGGTGTACAACCGGGGGCCGACCGCCGTGAACGCGGCGATCGCCATGGGCATGAGCCCGGCCAATGGCTACGAAAGCATCGTCACCCGCGGCTACCGCGGACGTGGCACATTGGATTAACGACGCAAGGCAAGCTCAATCAGCGCTTGGCCTTGGACGAAGCGACCGGAGATCTCCTGCCGGTCGCTTTTTTCTTCGCGGTGGCCTTCTTCGCGGTGGCCTTCTTCGCGGTGGCCTTCTTCGCGGTGGCCTTCTTCGCGGGAGCCTTCGTCGCGGGAGCCTTCGTCGCGGGCGTCGTCTTCGATGCCGCCGCGGATGTCGTCGTGCTGACCGTGCGGCTCCCGCGCACCACCAGCTTCTGGCCGGCCTTGATGCGGCTGCCACGCATGCCGTTCAGCGCCCGCAATCGAGCCTCGGTGAGGCCGTAGCGGCGGGCAATGCCCCCCAGCGTCTCGCCTCGGCGCACCACGTGCACGGCGGCCGACCCGCCCGCAGTGCGCGACCCCGCGGTTGCCGAGCCGTACTTCTCGATGGCCGGATCCGGGACGACCTGGGCGAAGCGCAGGGCATGGTCGCGCGGAATCCGGAGTGACTGGCCACTTACCAGCCGACCTTTGCGCGACGTGCGCATGGTGGGATTGAACCAGCGCAGCTGCGTCAGCGTGATGCCGTGGCGGCGGGCAAATGTGGTGGGCGTGCTGATCGCATCCGTCACCTTGGCCATCGTGAAGCCACGTCGCGCGTCGGCGTCCAGCGTATCCAGCGCGGCCGCGGTCGGCTCGGCGCTGCCCACCGGCACCCGCACCCAGACCTTCGCATCCGGCGGCGTGACGCCCCGCAGCAGGGCGGGATTCAGGTCACGCAGGTCGGCGTGAGGAATGCCCCCCGCATCGGCCACGGCGGCCAGGCTGGTACCCGGCTCCACCTGCACCGAGTCGTAGACATACGCCGGCAGCGTGTCCACCCGCAGCCCGTACTGGGCGGGCCGCTTGCCCACCAGCGCCGCTGCGATCAGTTGCGGAACGTAGTTCTTGGTCTCCGCGCGCAGGTAATCCTGCTCGGCCAGCGCAAAGAAGCGGTCCTCCCCTTCGGCCCCTTCAAGCTCCTCGGCAAAGCGTGAGAGCCCGCGCGATACTCGACCCGGGCCGCCGTTGTAGGCCGCCGCCGCCAGATACAGCGACCCGAACTGGCGCTGGAGGTAGCCCAGGAACCGGATGGCGCCGTCGGTGGCGCGCGCCGGATCGCGGCGCTCATCCATCCACCAATCCACACGCATGCCGATGTCGCGCGCCGTGCTGCTCATGAACTGCCACATGCCCACCGCCGCCGCCCGCGAGTAGGCGTGCGGATCGTAGCCGCTTTCGATGAGCGCGAGGTAGGTGAGGTCCTCCGGCATCCCGTTGGCGCGCAGCTTGGCGCGGATCATCGGTTCGTAGCGGGTACCGCGGCTGAGTCGCGCTGCCGTCCGTTCCCTGGCGGTCGAACCGAACAGGTTCACATAGTGCGTCACCCGCTCGTGCGTCTCGTAGGTGCGCACATCGAGGTCCCACTCCGGTTCGGCCACCGGCACATCCAACAGGGCCGCCGAATCACCGAAGACGGCCGCCGCCGTTTCCACCACCTGCTGCCGAGACGCCGGGACGACCGCGCCGGCCGCCGGCTCGGTGGCCCTGTCGGCGCCGCGGGGGACGGACGGTGACGCGGCAGCGGGGGCCGCCACGGGTACCGGATGCAGCGGCTGCAACGGACGGCAGGCGCCGCTCACGGCAACGCCGAGGAGCAGGGTCAGGCGAATGACGTGTCGGCCACGCCCGGCGGGCATTCGCGGCCTCGCGCGCAGGAAGGAGACGGCAGGATTCACCGCATCAAACTACGTGAAACCAACCGGTCGGGACACCACCTGACGGACTCGTCAGCTGTCACTGGCCATGCCGGCTTCGAGTGCAAAGCGCGTGAGCCCCGCGACCGAGTGAATCTGCAGCTTGCGCATGAGACTCTCCCGGTGCGCTTCCACTGTCCGCCGGCTGATCCCCAACTCGGCGGCAATGGCCTTGTTGGTCAGGCCGCGGGCCACCCCGCGGAGGACATCCCGTTCGCGGGGCGTAAGCTGCTCGAGCTGGGACGCCGCCGACGCATCACCGACGGCCTCAGTTGAGGACAGGCGCTTCACCACGGCGGGGCTGAAGAACGTACCACCCGCGTACACGGCGCGAATGGCCGCCCGCAACTCCTCGCCGGCCGCGTCCTTCAGCAGGTAGCCATGGGTGCCGATCCGCATGCCTTCGCGCACGTACTCACCCTGCTCATGCATGCTGAGCAGCAGCACCCGCGTCTGCGGGAGCTGTTCGCGGATGCGCGCCGCCGCCTTGAGGCCGTTCTCCTCAGGCATGGTGATGTCGAGCACCACCACATCGGGGTGGTGCTGCCGCGCCAGTTCCACGGCCAACCGGCCATTGGAGGCTTCGGCGATGACTTCGATACCCGGGTCGGCGTCGAGGACGTACCGCAGCCCTTCGCGCACCAGCGCGTGGTCGTCGGCAATGAGGACGCGGATACGCCCGGGTGCGGCGGGGGACGTCATGCGGAGACCGTGGGCGGTACCGGGACGCTCAGGCAGAGCGTGGCGCCGGGGGTACCATTGGCGAGGTGCAGGGTTCCTCCGGCGGCAAGCAGGCGCTCGCGCATGCCGGTGAGGCCCATGCGGTGATCGGTATCCTTGAGGCGCCCGGTGCGCAGCGTCGGAAACCCGCAGCCGTCATCGCTCACGACCAGGGAGAGCACATCGTCCACCACACTCACCGTTACGTCGACGCGACGTGCGTCGGCATGGCGGACGACGTTGGACAGGGCCTCCTGCAGTGCACGGAAGATGGCCAGTTCGGCATCGTCCGACAGGGGAGGCAGGTCCAGCGGAGCGGCAAAGCTGACGTGCAGACCGCTCCGTTCGGTGAAATCGGTCACGAGCGAATGGAGCGCCGGCCGCAGGCCAAGGTCGTCGAGCAGGGTGGGCCGCAGATCGCTAGTGACCTGCCGGATGCTGGCAATGCCGGTGTCGACGAGCCCCAGCAGCCGGTCGAGTCGTGGGGCCGCGTCGCTCGGCAGGAGCGACCGCAACGCTTCAAGCTGCATCCTGACCGCCGAAAAGACCTGGGCCGTCTCGTCGTGCAGTTCCCTGGAGAGGCGACGGCGCTCTTCTTCATGCAGGCGCACCATGCGGGCCGACAGCTGCTCGAGGGCTCGAGTGCGGGTGGACAGCTGCCGGTCGAGGGACCATTGGTCGAGCGCCGCCCCAACCTGCTGCCCGAGCGCCAGCAGGAAGTCGTCGTTGAGGGCCGTGAATGGGTTCCGAACATCGCCGGCCATGACGAGCGCGCCGACCAACCTGGAACCCGATCCGACCGGCAGGGCGGCGATGAACGGCTGCCCGGCACTGGCGGCCACCACCTGCGGCCGTCGCGTCGTCCGCACACGGGTGAGCGCGTCCCGCACGGCCGGCACCGGTTCGATGCCCACCCACGCCTCGCATCCACCGGCGCCGCGCAGGAAGTATCCGCGCGGTGTCGCGCCCTCGGCGAGCGCCGACACGGTGCGTTCTCGCGCAGCCTCCAGCACGCGATCGAGCGCCTCGGCCGGGGACTCGTCCTCGAGACTCTCGGTATCGCCTCGGGTCGGCCGCGGATCGAAGAGATACATGGCCGTACCGCGCACTCCCGGAAGGGCGAGCGGCCGCGAAAGCAGCACATCAAGCGGCTCGGCACCATCGGAGCGGCGCTGGAGGTCACCCGAGAGCAGTGACAGCGCCCGCACCCCGCGGCCCAGGTCGTCGAGCACCAGCAGCACGAGGCCCGCCGCCACGAGCAGTTCGAACGCGATGTCGAGGTAATAGCCCCACGGCGTCCACGCGCCTTGGGCGCGCAGAAACGGGTAGTCGAGGTGGTGAAGTCCCCACAGCGCAAAAGCGATCGCGAGCAACCGGGCTCCGGTGGAGCCGGCGATCCGGTAGTGGCGCCAGAACACCCACCCCGTCCACGCCGTCGCCCCACTGAGAAAGAGCACCGCCGGCAGCGCGGCCCAGAGGAAATGGTCCAGCCGGTAAATGGCCAGGTACGACCAGAGCGGCGGGAAGAGGGCCAGTACCAGGTAGGCTGGACGGGCTTTCGGCTGCCGCAGAAAGACGAGCGACGCCCACAGCAGCACCAGCGCTGTCCACCCGGTCGTCACCTGATGCCAATACAACCAGATCCGTTCGGAGGTGAGCAGGAAGCTGAGGATGCACAACAGCCGGGCGACATATACGCCCCAGGCGAGCGCGAACCACCCGAACCACGGTCGGCGATAGCGTACGTACAGGTGCGCGCAGAGCGCGGCGACGCCGGTGGTCACCGCCCCCTGCAGCAGCGTGGCCGCGAGCTCGGTGGCCAGTAACGGCGGTGGCCCCCCGGGCACGTCGGCCTGCAACAGGCGCATCAGCATACGGCCGCGGCGAGCCCGTCAGTCATCACCACCCGGCGGCACCACCACGCTGGGCTGCGCGACATGATAGACCGTACGCGACGGGAAGGCGAAGCTGGACCCGTTGTCGCGTACGATGCGCATGAAGCGCAGGAACATGTCGTGTCGAATGCGGAGGAATACGTGGAGATCCGTGGTGAGGAACCACGCCGTGACATTCAGGCGGATCGCGGAATCGGTGAGCAGGACGACGAACACGCGCACGCGGTCGGGCCAGATGAGCGGGTGCGCCCGCAAGGCGGCTTCCAACTCGTCACGGATGCGTTCGAGCTGCTCCGGCGACGTATCGTACGTCACGTCGATGTCGGTGCGGAACAGGATGCGATCGCGCTCTCCGAACGTTTCGATGCGTTCGTCAGCGAGGCGGCCGTTGGGAATGCGCACGACCGTCCGATCGATGGTACGCAGGCTGGTCGACCGGAGGCCGATGCGCTCGACTTCGCCTTCGGTGGTGCCCGCGCGTACCCAGTCGCCGACCCGGAAGGCCTTGTCGGCTGCCAGGCTCACACTGCCAAAGAGGTGTTCGACGGTCTTCTGCGCCGCAAGCGCCACGGCAATCCCACCGATCCCGAGACCGGCGAGCAGTGTGCCCACCGGATAGCCGAATTGCGCCAGGGCCACGAGCAGGGCAATGACCGCGAGCGTGACGCGCAGGAAGTTGCTGAGCAGCGGTACCAGAGTGCGCGCCTGCGCCCCCTGCTCCGCCGCCCACTCGGCCGACTCGAGTCGAGATTGCACCAGGCGGATGACGCGCAGCAGCGCCCAGAACAGTGCGATGAATCCGAGGCCGCGCGCCAGCGCGTCGACGAAGCCGGCGACGCGGAGGTTGAGCTGCAGGAACGACAGCAGCGGCCCGGCAGCGAGGGCCGCAGCCCACAGCCGGAACGGCCCTCGCAGGTTCGCCAGCAGCAAGTCGTCCCACTCGGTGACGGTGCTCCTGGCGATCCGCCCGAGCATGACCCGCAGTACGGCCCCGAGCACCCAGGCGACGAGCACCAGGATCGGCAGGCTGAGGGCGAGCCCGAGCCACTGCCACCAGAAGACCTTCAGCGGACCTTCACGGCGGAGCGCTGTCGGGAGGCGTTCGTTGATCCATGGGGCCTGCAGCGTTTCGAACCAGGCGTCGACGTTGGCCACGGTGGCCTGCGAGAAGCGCCAGCGCGACGGAGTGCCGGAGCCCCGCACGAGCCGCACCGGTTCTTCACGGTCCCCGGGACCGCTGATGATCGCGATCCGATCGCCCGTGAGGTCACCGTCGGTGGTATCCCCGACGGCGAGCGCCGAGAGGTCGCGGGGATCGAGGGCCAGCTTCTGGTCGATGACCGACTTGAGGCGGCGCGCCAATTGCGGTGCACGGTCCCGCGCCCCAGTCGGGACGGTCAGGAAATCAGCGGCGCCCGGCCAGTCGCCCGCGTTTGCGTGTCGGAGGAACCCCTCGAGCGCCGCGCGCGGTGAGGCCGGCGAGATGGCGATCGACGCGGCCACGGTCCGTGCCGAATCCGCCGATGGTTTGGCCCCCGGAAGGCCGAACTGGGCCGCCAGCGGACGAGGAGCCAGCGCCGCGTGAGCGGCGAACAGCAAGAGCACGGGTCCCGCGGTCACGATCGCGCGGGGCAACGCCAACGCAGCGTGTCGCATCTGGCACAGTGAGCCAGCGGCGCGCGTCATCCTAGATCGGCCACTGGCATTCCCGCGCCGTGCGCGTCAACTGGGGCTGCAGGGGCACCAGGTCCCACTCGAGACTCGTCGGCTTCGCCCCGTAGGGCTGGAAGGTCACCCGCAGACGGGTGGCCCCGCGGAGCTGCATACCCACGTCGACGGCCGAAGGCGCGGTGGCGATCTGCTCCCCGTCCCCCGTCAGCGTCCATGGTTCCCGCAGCGGGGCGCGACCGTCGATCGAGACTGTAACCATGGTGGACATGGCGCCCCGGCTGCTTGGCTCGAACACCTTCATCGGGGGCGCCCCGCTCACGAGCAGGGCCATTTGCGTCGTCTGCCCGCCCGTGCACCGCACATCGAACTGGACCGTCAGCGTTTGCCCGCCGGCCGTGATGGACTGCGGGGCCAAGGCCGGAGCGCCCGCTGCCGTCGCTGCGGCCGAGTCGGCCGGTGTGTCGGCCGGTGACGTCGCCGCCGAGGCCTCCCCCGCCGCCGCCGGCACGTCGCGCACGGCCGGCGTGTCACAGGCAGCGAGCGCGCACAGCGCCGCCACCCCGAACCGAACAGTCAAGCGTCCCACTCTTCACTCCTGCCACGACGAAGACGACTGGCCCCAAGGCATGACCGGGGTGGGGATCGAACCCACGACCTACGGATTAAAAGTCCGCTGCTCTACCGACTGAGCTACCCGGTCGACCGGCATCCGCTGCCAGCCTAGAAGGATCATCGGTTCGGTCGAACCGGTCAACCCGCGCCCGGCCCCCCCCGACCCGAGTTACAGGCGACCGTGCGCCACGGGGCGAGGACGCGTACACTGTTCGCATGACACTCCTCCGCTTTCCCGGGCTTCCGACGCTGGCATCGGCGGCGTTGCTCCTGCCCCTCTCGCTCGCGGCGCAGCGTACGCCGGTAACGTGCTCAGCCGATGCCCGGGGCGTCGTGCCGGGCGTGGAAGTCCTCCTGCGCGACTCGCTCCATCTCGTCCGCGGCAAGCGCGTCGGTCTCATCACGAACCATTCGGGCCGCGACCGCGACGGCCGCAGCACGATCGACCTGTTGCACAAGGCCCCCGGTGTGCGCCTCACCGCACTGTACGGTCTCGAACACGGCATTCGTGGCGCCGCCAAGGCCGGCGAAAAGATCTCGGACGCCGTCGACCCCACGACGGGCGTCCCGGTCTATTCGCTGTACGGTGACACCCGCGTGCCGACCCCCGCGATGCTGAAGGATGTCGACGTGCTGGTGTACGACGTCCAGGATGTCGGGGCGCGGGTCTACACCTACGAGTGGTCGATGGTGCTCGCGGCGCGCGCCGCCCGCAAGCCGTTCATCGTGCTCGACCGCCCGAATCCGATCCGCGCCGACCGGGTGGAAGGCGGTATGCTCGATCCGCAGTTTTCAACGCTCGTGGGGCTGTACCCGGTGGCGGCCCGCTACGGGTTCACGCCCGGCGAACTGCTGCGCTACCTGGGCGGCATCGGCATGTTCGCCGTGGATGTGACCGTGGTGCCAATGTGCGGCTATCGCGCCGACATGTGGTGGGAGGACACGCGCCTGCCGTGGGTGAACCCGTCACCAAACCTGCGCAATGTGTCGGCGCTGGTGGTGTATCCGGGCACCGTGTTCTTCGAAGGCACGAACGTCAGTGAGGGGCGTGGCACCGACGACCCGTTCACGCTCATCGGCGCGGCCTGGCTCACCGACGCGGCCGATGCCGCGGCCGAGTTGAACGCCATGGGCCTGCCTGGGGTGCGCTTCGAGTCCACCAGCCGGGCCATTGAGCCGGGATACAAGTTCGGCGGGCAGACCATTCCGATGCTCAAGGTGCAGGTCACCGACCGGGAGGTCGTGCGCCCGGTCGCCCTTGGGGCGTGGATGCTGCGTGTGCTGTACAAGCGGCATGCCGCGCAGTGGGAATGGCGCGTGGGCGCCATCGACCGCCTCGCGGGCACCGATCGGCTGCGCAAAGCGGTCGAGAGCGGCGACGAGGCGGTCCGCACGTGGCTGGCCGAGGGTGACGCCGATGCCGCCGCCTTTGCCAAGGCGATTGCCCCGTATCGGCTCTATCGCTGACCCCTCATCCGCGCACACGCGACCGGCGCTGGCCATTTGGGCCAGCACCGTGTGCGCGTGCGGGTCACCGGGCGCCGCGCCTCAGAAGGCCACGCGCAGCCCTGCCTGCAGCTGCCGGGCGGCGAAGGCGCCGGTTCTGGTACCAAAGTCGGTGAGCGCCCGCCCGGAGGCATCGGCTCGCCGTCCGGCGATCGTCGACCAATTGTCGAAGTTGAACAGGTTGAATGCCTCGACGTTCAACTCGACCTTGCGACCGCCTTGCACGAAGAGCTCCCGCGCGAGCCGTAGATCCACTGAGCGATACCAGTTCTCGAACGCATTCGATGGACGAGCCGTACGCACGCCGTTCGGGAAGTCATCGGTGAAGATGTTGTTGCGGTTGTCGTCGGTGCCGGTGGTCACGGCGTAGGGACGGGGCGACGCCAGCGTGACGATGCTCGACAGCCTGACCTTGAGCGGGAGGTTGTCGATGGAGCTCACCACCAGTCGGTGGCGCTCGTCGCCGGTCGTGGGCTGCATGTCGTACAGCGCGAGGTCGGTGTGCACGGGTGCCAGGTTGCCCTCGAACTCGCTCTCGTAGAAGCCGAGCGTGTAGGCCACATTCACCCGATGGCCGGGCTTGTTGTACGTGGCCGACAGCACCATGCCGTCGAAGGTGGCCTTGCCGAAGTCATCCCACAGCGTGATGTCGCCGTAGCTCGGGGTGAGCTGGCGGGCACGGGTCGTGGTGTTGAACCAGTTCGGATTCCAGCGCGTGTACAGGTGCGAGATGCGCTGCCGGACGTAGTCCACGTTCATGCCGAACGTTTCGGTGAACTGGTGGCCCACGCCGATGGACATCTGCCGGTTCTCCGGCGTCTCCATCCGGTTCTTGACGAGGATGAGCGCCGGCGTGAGTGACGCACCGCCCGAAATGACACGCTGGCGCAGCGTCTCGCCGTCGCGTGTCCCCGGATTGACGAAGTTGTATGTGCGCCATGCGGCGTTGAGCTTCTCCTGGAAGCCGATGAAGCTCGTGGTGCGGTCGAAGAAGATGCCGAATCCACCGCGAATGAAGGTCCGGTTGTCCTTGCGCGGGTCCCAGGAGAAGGAGAGCCGCGGCGAGATGTTGTTCATGTCGTTCTCGCGATCGCCGCGATTCAGGTAGGGCTGCAGCAGGGCGATGTTCGTGAGCATGCCGCCGCGATCGGTGAGCCAGGGCGACACGAAGTCGTTGTTGAGCGTGTTCAGCTCGGCGTCCCATCGCACCCCGATGTTCACCGCGACGTTCGGAATCGGGCGCCACTCGTCATTGAAATAGAGCCCGATGATCTGCCCATCGGCCTTGGCCCGGGCATCGTCGCGCGTTGCGGGGGTGAAGAAGCCCACGCCGATGTTGCCGGCATTGGGATTGCTGCTGGTATCGGTGGGGAACGTGAACGCGCCGTACTGGTTGATGGGGTTGTACTGCGACCCCTGCACCATGCTCACCTCGACGCCGGCCTTCACGAGGTGGGTGCCGTAGAAGTCGTCCTTGGTGATCTGCGCCCGATTGATGAAGCGGAGGTGGGTTTCGCGCAGTTCGAGCGGGAACCCGGCCGCGCCACCGATGGTGAGGCTCGGATAGGCGAGCTGCGCCGACTGGGTGAGCGACGGCTCGTTATGCGACCAGCTCACCAGTTGCAGCGAGGCCTCGTTGGCCACGTTGGTGGCGGGCAGCCAGCGATGCCGCAACTGCCCGGTCGTGATCCAGTAGGTCTGGGCAATGCCGGTCTGCGCCGACGTGCGGTTGCCGAAGTTCCCCTCACCCGACAGGTTGCGCGTCGAAAGCATCAGGTCCCACGTGTTCCTGTCGTTGGGCACGTAGGTGAGGCGATTGTACAGCGTGTGATTCTTCTGGGGCGCCAGAACGCTGCCGCCGAACTGGTCCCAGATGCCGGGATTGATGGCCGGACGCCCGGGCACGACATCGATGTAGTTGTTTGTGCTGGTGAGTTCGTAGCTGGCGGCAAGGAACAGCTTGTCCTTCACCAGCGGCCCGCGCACGTTGAGGCCGAGCTGCTGTCGGCTGTAGTCGGGAATTCCCTGGTTGAGGTTGCGTTGGACGAAGGTGCGCGCAATGAAGTCGGCATTCTGGAAGTAGCCGAACCCCGACCCCTCCCACTTGTTCGTGCCGCGGCGGCTGGCCGCCGCAATCACGTACGACGCGCCCCGCGTGAACTCGGCGTCGTAGGGCGTGGTGTACACCCGGAATTCCTCGAGCGCTTCCTGCGGCAGCGGCGATCCGGTCTGCGGAATGCCCACCAGGTTGCCGTTGAACAGCGATTTCATCTCGACGCCGTCCATGTACAGGTTGATGAAACGCAGGTCGGGAGCCCCCCCGGCGGACGGCAACGACCGCCCCTGCTGTGGCGCGTACGCTTTCACGCCCGGCGCGATGGCCGCGAGGTTCATGACGCCGCGCGCATTCATCGGCAGGTTTTCGATCTCTTCCTTGAGGATCGGCGCCGATACGGACAGGCGCTGGACCTCCACGGACTTGACGCGCGTCGACTGCACCTGGACGCCGGCGATCTCGGCGGCGCCGCTCTCCAGCGAAATCGTGAGGTAGGCGCGCTGGCCGATGACGAGCTGTACGGTCTGGGTGGCCGGCCGGTAGCCCAGCGCACGGGCGGTGAGCTCGTAGCGGCCGGAGAAGAGACCGAGAAAGCGGACGTTGCCCGTCGTTCCGGCCACGGCGTTGCGTCGCTCGTTGGTCTCGAGGTTCCGCAAGGTCACCTGCGCCCCGTTGATCGGGGCGCCGGTCTCACGGGCCACGACCTGTCCTTCGACGGTAGATGCCTGGGCAGCCATGTCGGCGGGCACGGCCCAGACGGTGGCGAGCAGAAGCACGGCGCGCGTCAGAACACGCCGCATCGCGTTGAGCATCGGGAATGCCTCACGAAAGGGTGATGGCGATGAAGTGTCGCCTCCGGGCGGCACTGTCAATCAGGACGGTGCCGGATGGCATCACAGCCATGCGAGCACCGCCTGATCCTCCTGACGCACGGCGAGATCGTCGAATCCGACGTGCACCGTCATGACGAACCGCACCCCACGTCCACGGCACGGACGCCGACGGCGCCGGCGGCCACGGCGTCGAGTGAGGCTCGACGGACCTCACCGCAGGACGGCCCATTTCACACGGTGATGATCGCGATCAGGTCGTCGCCTTGGCCAGCCACTCGCCCCCATCGACGACGAAGATCGCGCCGGTGATCCAGTCGCCGGCCGGTGAGGCGAGAAAGGCCACCATGTTCGCGATGTCGCGGGGCGCTCCCCACCGGCCAAGGGGAATGCCGGTGCGGGCGTACTCGGCCATCCTGTCTTCCGCCGCCGCGAAGCGATCGGGTATGCCGCTGTCAGCCGGTGGCATGAACGCCTTGCGCACGCCCTCGGTGGGAATGGGACCGGGCGCAATCGCGTTGACCCGGATGCGCTGCGGGGCCCACTCCACGGAGAGCGTCCGCGTGAGCGCATCGACTCCGGCTTTGGCCGCCGTCGCATGGGCCATCATCGGCCACCCGCGGTAATGCAGCGTCATGGACGTACTCACGATGCGGCCGCCTCCCTGCGCCGCCATGATCGGGTACACCGCCTGCGAGCAGTAGAACGTGCCGAAGAGATCGATCTCCACCACACTGCGCCACGCGTTGGGCGACAGGGTGGCGCTCGGCGCGTAGAAATTGCCGGCCGCGTTGTTGACCAGCAGGTCGATGCGGCCGTACTGGGTGGCGATCTCCCTGACCACGGCGGTGACGCGCTCGGGATCACGCACATCGAGCGACACCGCGCTGGCCTTGTGGCCACGTGACGTGAGCGCGGCGAGGGCTGCTTCGAGATGGGCCGGCTTGCGGCTGGCGATGACGACGTGAGCGCCCAGTTCTGCGAGCAGCTCCGCAATGCCGAACCCGATACCGGTTCCCCCGCCGGTCACAAGGGCCACCTGGCCGTCGAGGAGGCCGGAACGAAACACGGAAGCCATGGCAGCAGAGTCACTCATGGGACGCATCCTGGGTGGACGAGGCATCGAGGGCGAGCGCGACCTGCGCATCGAGGCAGAAGCTGCGACGATGATGTGGCGTGAGCCCCAACTCCGCGAGGGCCTGCCGATGCTGCGGGGTGCCGTAGCCGCTGTTGCGAGCCCAGGCGTAGCCGTCGTAGCGGGCAGCCAGGGCCGTCATGAGTCGATCGCGGGTGACCTTGGCGACGATCGAGGCGCAGGCAATGGCGTAGCATCTGGCGTCGCCTTTCACGACGGCGGTGTGGGGGGTGCCCAGAGTACGGAGGGGCGTGCCATCAACCAGCACGTGATGCGGCGCCTGTCCGAGCCGGTGCACCACCCGCGCGAGGGCGCGGCGCATGGCCAGCACGGTGGCATGGTAGATGTTCAGTCGGTCGACCTCGCGGACACTGGCGGCACCGAGCGAAACGACGAGCGCGTGCGCGCGGATTCGAGCGGCGAGCTCCACCCGCGTGGCGTGGTCGAGCTGCTTGGAGTCGTCCACGCCGGGGATGGCGCGCCGGTCGGGGGGCATGACCACGGCACATGCGACAACGGGGCCCGCAAGGGGGCCCCGTCCGACTTCATCGACACCAACCAGCAGTGGCCCATACTGCTCACGCAGCGTCCGCTCGATCGGGCTCCAACGCGCCACCGACGGCGAGTCTCCGTGCCGTTCGATGGCGCGCTGCGGCCGCTTACTTGGCCGGCCGGACGACCTTGCGCTCCTTGATGCGGGCGGCCTTGCCCGTGACGTTGCGCAGGTAGTACAGCTTGGCGCGACGGACGACACCACGGCGCACCACGACGATCTCGGCAAGCATCGGGCTGTGCACCGGGAAGATGCGCTCCACGCCGACGCCGTTCGACACCTTGCGCACGGTGAACGTCTCGCTGACACCGGCGCCGCGCCGGGCGATGCAGATCCCTTCGAAGGCCTGGATGCGTTCCTTGTCGCCTTCCTTCACACGCACGTTGACGCGCACGGTGTCACCGGCGCGGAACGGCGGGATTTCCTTCATCCACTCCTTCTGGGTCTCGATAAACGGGTGCATCGTGATTCTCCGGGGCCGGTATGGCACCGACCCGGTTCAAGGTGCTGCGATGCCGACTGCCACCCCCGCGCGGATGGAGCGCGTTCAGGCGGACCAGTCGGTGCGAGAGGCCAAGACGCGGTGCCGAAAGCGAAGTCTTCCGGGCCGGGACCGACGTGGCATCGCCGCCGCGCCGTCACTCCCCGAATGGGGAAAGGAAAGGCGTCGGGACTGCTGCGTACTCAGAGAAAGCGTCCCGTTTCCGGGACAGTCTCGAAAAATAGAAGGGTTTCGGACCGGTTCGCTAGGGGCGGGATCCGGCGGGTAGACGCGCCCACGCTTCCGGGCGCCACGGCCGGACCGCTACACTCCGGCATGACGCCGCCGCTCCGCTACCCTGCGACCCGCAAGTCCGGTCAGGTCGACGACTACCACGGCACCCTGGTCCCGGACCCCTACCGCTGGCTCGAAGACGACCGGTCGGCGGAAACGGCCGCGTGGGTCGAGTCCCAGAACCGCGTCACGTTCGACTACCTGGCGACGATCCCGTACCGGGAGGCGCTCCGGCGGCGGATGACGACCTTGGTGGATTACCCCCGCACGTCGGCCCCCGAGCAGAAGGGCCCGTGGCTGCTCGTTGCGAAGAACGAGGGGCTGCAGAACCAGCCCGTGTACTACCTGCAGCGCGGCGAGGGCGGACCGGCCGAGGTCCTGCTCGACCCCAACGCACTCTCCCCCGACGGGACGACCCGGGTGGCCGGGCTGACCTTCGACCGCCAGGCCCGGTACCTGGCGTACATGGTCAGTCACGCAGGGTCAGACTGGCAGCAGATCCGGGTACTGGACCTCAGCACGCGCGCCGCCCTGCCCGATGTCATCGACTGGGTGAAGGTCTCGGCCATTGCCTGGCATGGCGACGGGTTCTACTACAGCCGGTATCCGGTACCCGGCGAGGGCGACGGGGCGTTCTCGTCGAAAAACGAAGACCATCAGGTCTGGTACCACGCGCTGGGCACCACGCAGGCTGACGACCGGCTCGTGTACCACGACCCCGAGCACGGGCAGCGCTTCCACATCCTCGGCACGACCGAAGACGAGCGCTTCGCGGTGCTCAGCATCAGCGACCGGGGCCAGGGGAAGGACGGCAACGCCCTGCTGGTGCAGGACCTGTCGCATCCGGGCAGCGAGTTCCACCCGGTGTGGACGGAGTTCGACGACCAGCTCACGGTGCTCGACGCCGACGGCGACACGCTGCTGGTGCTCACGAATCGCGGCGCCCCGAACCAGCGCGTCGTGCGCATCGATCCGGCGCACCCCGGCGAGGCGCACTGGACCACGGTCATCCCCGAGCGCGACGAACCGCTCGAAGCGGTGAGTACCGCCGGTGGACGCCTGATCGCGCTGTACCTCAAGGACGTGACGTCGCGCGCGGTCGTGCACCGATACGACGGGACGCTCGAGCGCGAGCTGGAACTGCCAGGCCTTGGCACGGCCTTGGGCTTTGACGGCGAGCGTGAGGCGACGCACGTGTACTACACGTTCACGTCGTTCACGGCCCCGGCCACGGTGTACCGGCTCGATCTCGCGACTGGGAGCAGCGCGGTCTACCAGGCGGTCGCCCTGCCCTTCGACCCGTTGCAGTTCGAAACCCGGCAAGTGTTCGTCCCAAGCACGGACGGCACACGGGTGCCCGCGTTCATCGTGGCCAAGAAGGGGCTGGTGCTCGACGGCAGCAATCCGACCCTCCTGTACGGCTATGGCGGATTCAACGTGTCCTTGCCGCCGGCGTTCAGCGCGTTGCGCGTGGCGTTTCTCGAACAGGGGGGCGTGTACGTCCAGGCCAACCTGCGCGGCGGCGGCGAGTACGGGGAGGCGTGGCATCAGGCCGGCATGAAAGCGAAGAAGCAGAATGTCTTCGATGACTTCATTGCGGTGGCCGAGTGGTTGATTGCGAACGGCTACACGTCGAGTAACAGGCTCGCCATCCAGGGGGGATCGAACGGCGGCCTGCTGGTGGGCGCCATCATGACCCAGCGTCCCGAACTCGCGCGCGTGGCGTTGCCCGCCGTGGGCGTCATGGACATGCTCCGTTTCCACACCTTCACCATCGGGTGGAACTGGATTGCCGACTATGGGTCGAGCGACGATCCGGAGTCGTTCCGCTTTCTGTATGCCTACTCGCCACTGCATAATCTGCGCGAAGGCGTGGCGTATCCGGCGACGCTGATCACGACCGCCGATCATGATGACCGTGTGGTACCGGCGCACTCCTTCAAGTTTGCGGCGCGCCTGCAGGAGGCGCACCGTGGGCCGAATCCGGTGTTGATCCGTATCGAAACGAAGTCCGGGCACGGGAGCTCGTCGCTGAGCAAACAGATCGACGAGACGGCAGACGTGTTCGCGTTCGTGTTCGCCAATCTCGAGGTGACGCCGAGATTCGAGGAGTAGGGGTGAGCATCCGGTTGTTCATTCGGCAGGTGATCGCGACGGCGAAGCCGGCGCCCGTGCGGTTCACTTCTTGACTACAAGTCGACGCGAAGGACCTCGGCACGATCCCCGAAGTTGAGCAGGAGGCCGACCTGCCGTTCGGCCAGTCGCAGGTACCTGGCCAACTGCATGCGATGTGGTGGCCGCAGCCGTTCAGCCGTCTTGAGTTCGATGATCACGAGATCGTTCACGACCTGATCGGCGCGGTACGTGCCGACCACTTCGCCGCGATAGTGTACTCTGAATGGCACTTCGGATTGCCCAACAAGACCGAGATGCTGCAGCTCGATCTGCAACGCACGCCGATAAAGCACCTCGTCGAGATCGCGCGGTAGGCTGTTGTAGACCGTGTAGCAACCCTTGATGATGCGATCTGACAGTTCCTGATGCCGCAAGATGCCGAAACACTCCGGGGGGTGGGCCGCCGAAACATTGGCAGCACACCCCCGACTCGTGTCATCATTCGAAAGCCGAGTGGATCACTTCACCGGAAACGGCCTTGGCGCTGGCAACTGCTCCGCAAAGCGCCACGGCGACGGCCCCTCGCGGGTCATCGGCACCTTTGCCAATCGCGCCCGCACCATCGCGATGGGCATCGGCCCGCCCTGCAGGATGGCATCGTGGAACTGCCGATCGGTCATCTTCTTCGAGTCAACCAGCTCCTTGTACAGCGCGCGTAACTGTAACCCCCCGAGCATGTACGCCGCCTGATAGATGGGCGAGTAACTGCCGTTGAATGACCGGCGTACCTCAGCCTCGGAGTTGGCGCGCTCGAACGGCACCTTGTCCACCAGGTACTCGATGCACTGCTCGGGCGTCATCTTGCCAAGGTGGAAGCTGAGCGAGAAGACGATGCGGGCACTGCGGTGCATACGCCACGCGAGCGCACCGAGGCGGTCTTCGGGTGTGACGTGGAAATCGCGGTCCCAGAGGAACATCTCCCAGTACAGCGACTGCCCCTCGTTCCAGAACGGCGTCGAAAAGAGCCGACGGTGGCTGTTGTAGCGCGCCGACATGAAGCCTTGCAGGTGATGCCCGGGGTTGAGCTCGTGGAACACGACCGCGCGTGAGAAGTGCGGGTTGTTGCCGCGCAGGCTCATGGCCTTTTCTTCGTCGGTCATGTCGGCGGTGGGGTACGACACGAGAATGCTTTCGCCACCGAGAAAGAACGGGCTCACGCGCTGCCGCTCGGGGGAGAGCATTTCCATGCGCCAGTCCTCGCGCGCGAGCGCGGGGATGGTGACCCAGTCGTGCTTCGCGAAGAACGCGTCGGCCTCGTTGGCGAGATCGCGGATGAGATCCGGCTGCTTGCCCGGCTCGACAAACGTGTTCTTCACCTTCTCCATGGCCGCCTTCCAGTCGTCACCGAAACCGAGCTCCTTGGCAGCCTTCTTCGCCTCGGCCAGACTGAACGCATACTCCTTCTCGGCGATCGCGATCAATTCGTCCGCCGTGTAGGGGATCATGGCGTGGCGCAGATCCATGGCCAGCCCCTCGGCGCCGATGGGATCGCCGATGATCGGCTCGTTGGCGGCGGCGGCGTTGCGCGGGGCCTGTGCGGCGGCGCCACCACCACCACCACCCCCACTGCCGCCGCCCCCCGGGCCACCGGTGACCATCGTGCCGGCAGCTGGTGCTCCGGCCATCTGGATGCCCACCACCCGCTGACGGATGGTCTGCGCGTAGCGGCGCAGTGACTCGTCGAGCTTCTGATACGGGTTGGCCACCCACCACGAGAAGAGCGGATCGTAGCCGTTGTAGTAGCGGAACCACTGCCCCACGGTGTTGCGCACCTGATCCAGTTCATCGGCCGCCCGATTCCCAACGGTGCGGGAGACCTTGGGGGGCACCACGCGGGCGGGACGTGCGGCCCCTGACGCGCTGTCTCCGGCGGGCCGAGGTGGGGCGGGCTCATACAGCGCGCGCAGGCTGTCCACCTGCCTGGTGACCTCAGCCAGGGTGCGCGCCGCCTCCTGCCCGTTCACGGTGACCAGATCCCGGCGCACGTCCTGCAACGCCAGCAGCCGGCCGGCAAAAGGGAGCAGCGGCGCCGTCTCCTGCCGCTGCTTTTCCGACCGCTCCATCATCTGCAACTGGTAACGCAGATGGTTGTCGAGCAGCACATAGTCCACCTTGCCCTCGGCCGAGAGCCCGCCGAAGTCGAGCGCCGCCAGCTGGGCACGCCAGCCCTCGTAGAACGCCCGCAGGCGTTTCCGCTGCACGTCGGAGTCGGGCGCGTCGTAGCGCCGCTGCAGTGCCTGGTTGTCGGCGGCAAAGCGCGATACGACATCGGCGAGCTCACTGGTGGCCGCCTTGGTCATGGCGGCCAACGAGGGGACAGCGGCCTTGGGATCGGCGGGGAACTGCTGCTTGGTCGTGGGCTTCACGCCACCCGGTTGGGCAAGCGACACGGCGGGAACGAGCAAGCCCGACAACAGCAGCGAGGACAGGCGGGGAGGCACCACGAGAACTCCGCGCAAATGCGGTGACAGGGGGAGACGGGAGAATCCGTACACCAACGCGCCCACTCGGCGCCGCGCTGAACTTGTCGTCCGGCGTCGGGTTTGGCACGGGGTGGCCGAGGCATCGTCGGCCGCGGCGGGCTGGCGGAGGGACATGCCCGACGGACGCCGTCGCTGGCGCGAGGCTACCCCTGCCCCGCCTCCGCTGCAATCGTCTCCAACTCTTCCCACCGCGCCATCATCGCCTCGAGCTGCCCATCGAGCTGCGCGACACGCGCCTGCAGCGCCACCACGCGTGCGCCGTCGCGCAGCACGGCGGGATCGGCCAGTTGCCCAAAGAGCGTGGCCCGCTCCTCCTCGGCGCCGCTGATGCGATCGGGCAACGCGGTCAGCTCGGCGTTCTCCTTGTACGAGAGCTTGCGCTTCTTCGCTTTCGGCGCCGCAGGGGTGTCGGCCACCCGCCTTGGGCTCGAGAAGGGCACCGCGACCGCCGGCGCGGGCCGCTGCCGCACCCAGTCGGTGAAGCCTCCTGCGTACTCCCGCACCACCCCCTTGCCCTCGAACGCCAGCGTGCTGGTGACCACGGCATCGAGGAAAGCCCGGTCGTGCGATACCAGCAGCAGTGTGCCGCCGAACCCGAGCAGGAGCGACTCGAGCACATCGAGCGTCTCCATGTCGAGATCGTTGGTGGGCTCGTCGAGGATGAGCAGGTTGAAGCGGCGGGTGAAGAGCCGCGCCAGCAGCAGGCGGTTGCGCTCTCCGCCACTCAGCGCGCGGACGGGGGTACGGGCCCGCTCGGGCGAGAAGAGGAAATCCTGCAGGTAGCCGTGCACGTGCCGGCGTTCATCACCTACCTGCACGAACTCGGTGCCGTCGCCGATGCTGTCGAACACACTGCGGTCGGGGTCGAGCTGTTCGCGCAGCTGGTCGAAGTACGCGATCTCGAGGTTGGTGCCATGGCGCACCGTACCGGCCTGTGGCGTGAGCTCACCGAGCAGCAGCTTGATGAGCGTGGTCTTGCCGGAGCCGTTGGGGCCGATGAGCCCCACCCGGTCGCCGCGCATGATGGTCGTGGTGAGGTCGCGCACGATGGGCGTGTCGCCATGCGCAAAGGTGAGCCCCTGCGCCTCGATGACGAGGCGCCCCGACCGCTCGGCCTCCTGCACCTGGGCGCGCGTGGTGCCGACGCGATCACGGCGCGCCTGCCGTTCCACGCGCATCGCCTCGAGGGCCCGCACCCGCCCCTCGTTGCGGGTGCGCCGGGCCTGAATGCCGGTGCGAATCCACGTCTCCTCGATGGCCAGTCGACGGTCGAAGTCCTCCCACGCCTTCTCCTCGGTGTGCAGCATGGCCTCCTTCCGCTCGAGGTACGTGTCGTAGTCGGTGCCGTAGTCGGCCAACTGACCGCGGTCGAGCTCCACGATGCGCGTGGCCACCCGGCGCAGGAAGGCGCGATCGTGCGTCACGAACACCAGCGTGTGCCCATGCGAGGTGAGGTACGCCTCCATCCACTCGATGGCGTCGATGTCGAGGTGGTTGGTGGGCTCGTCGAGCAGCAGCACGTCGGGCGCGCTCACGAGGGCCCTGGCCAGCAGCGTCTGGCGGGTGCGGCCGCCCGAGGCCTGCTCGATGCGCGCGTCCGGGTCGAGCCCGAGATGCTGCAGCACCGTTTCGACGCGCAGGTGCAGCTGCCAAGCGTCGGCGGCGTCGATCTGCCGGTGCAGCCGGTCGAGTTCCTTGAGCGCGGCCTCGGAGTGATCGTGACTCACCCGGACCGTGGCGGCATGGTATGCCGCGAGCAGCCGGCCGGCCTCGCCGAGTCCCGCCGCAACGACGTCGAAGATGGAGCCGATGAGCGCGCCCGGCACATCCTGTTCGAGCCGCGCGAGGGTAATGCCCCCCTGCCGTACTACGAGCCCGCTGTCGGGGATGAGCGCGCCTTCGAGTACCTGCATGAAGGTGCTCTTGCCGGCACCATTGCGGCCCAGCAGACACACCCGTTCGCCGCGTTCGATCGCGAAGTTGGCGTGGTCGAGCACTGGCGGGCCACCGAACGCGACCGATACATCCTGCACGGAAACGAGGGCCATCAGCGCGTTCCAGACGGTGTGCCGCTAAGCTCGAGCGGTCGGCTTTCGTTGCCATTCCGATCGACGGCGGTCACGACGACGCGCTGGGCTGATGGCGCGTCGGCGCCGCTGATCACCAGGCGCGTGAAGGCGGCCGGGAGCACATGTGACGACCACCCGCCATCACGCAGCACGCGCACGGTGGTCCAGCGCGCCCTGGGCCCGGGCGCAATGACGAGCGTAGCCTCCCCCGACTGGTGCTCCCGCATGACGCGCGCCGCGGGGCGTGCCGGGCGCTGGGCACCGAGCCACGGCGACGCGGGAATGAGCGCGTCATCCGCGTACAGCGCCGATGCGAGCCGCTCGGCCAGTGCCGCGGCGGCGGTCGGAGCCGGCGGCTGCGTGGCCACCCCCACCGAGACCGGCGACCGCGCGCTGCCCTCGGCCGGCATGAGCGCCCGCATGCTGAAGTGGATGTCGCCCGTGGCACCGCCGTCGGGCCGTGCCGTGGTGGCGCGGGTGGCGCGCACCTGCGCATTGAGCTCGTCGGCGCCCCAGCCCGTGGCGCCGGCCGCGGCGCGGCTCGCATTGTGCCCCACCCACATGTGCCGCCGCTGCACGTTCTCGCCGAGCCACCAGTCGAGCAGCACCGGATAGCTCTGGGCCGTCTGGGCGATGGGCCAGTACAGCTGCGGGGTGAAGTAGTCCACCCACCCCTCGCGCAGCCACTTGCGCGAGTCGCCAGCAAGCTTCTCGTAGGCGTCGAAGCCCTTGATGCTCTCGGGGTAGCCGGGACGCCAGATGCCAAAGGGGCTGATGCCGACCTTGACCCACGGCTTGATCGCCTTGGTGCGCTGGTAGAGCCGCCGCACGTATTCGTCGACATTGTGGCGCCGCCAATCGGAGCGTCCCAGCGTACCCCCGCGCTGACTATAGCGCGCGTACGACGCGCTGTCCGGGAACGGCACCTCGACGCTGTCGGGACCCGTCTCCGGATAGGGATAGAAGTAGTCGTCCACGTGGATGCCATCGATGTCATAGCGGCGCACCACGTCGAGCGCCACGCGCAGCGAATGCGCGAGCACGCCGGGCTCGCCCGGGTCCATCCACTCGTACTTGCCGTAGCGGCGGACCCACTGCGGATGCCTCACACTCACATGGGTGCGCGCATGCTCACCCGTCGCGCTCGGATGGCGGGCGCGATACGGATTGAACCACGCGTGCAGCTCGAGGCCGCGGGCATGCGCTTCCTTCACGGCAAAGGCCAGCGGGTCGTAGTACGGCTCGGGCGGGCGCCCTTCGACGCCGGTGAGATAGGCCGACCACGGCTCGTACGGCGACGCGTACAGGGCATCACCGGCCGGGCGCACCTGCAGCAGGATGGCGTTGAGTCGCAGCGTGCGGGCCCGGTCGAGGATGGCAATGAGCTCCGCCTGCTGGGCCCACGCCGTCAGGCCGGGCTTCGACGGCCAGTCAATGTTGGCCACACTGGCCACCCAGGCGCCGCGGAATTCGCGGGGGATGGCGGGGGCGGGTGTGCTGGAGCGCGCCTGTGCCGGAAGCGAGGCGGCAGACGTCAGCGTCAGCAGGCCGAACAGGATCGAACGGACACGCGAAATCACGAGAGGCATGCTCAGGGGGCGCGAAGCGGTGAAGGCAAGAGTTTAGCGACAGGCGTCGGCGGTGAGCATTGAAGCCTTTACATGTACGTTATACAGTCATGCATGCACAAGCGCACACCGCGAGTTCGGGAACCCGTTCAGGTCTACATGGATCCGGACGACAAGGCGCTGCTCGACGAGTTGGCCGCTGAGACCTCACTCTCCCGCGCCGAACTGCTGCGACGCGGGTTGCGCCGCATTGCTGCGGAGCTGCGCGGTGCGCGCGCCCCCGGGCGTTCCCTGGACGATCTGGTCGGCGCCCTCGGCATCGAGCTCTCGGTTCCCACCGATCTTGCCGCGAAGCACGACGAGTACCTGTACCCTGCCCCCGATGCCGACAGCGCGCGCAGCGATTGACACCGGGGCCTTGCTGGCGCTGGCGTCCCCGCGCGACCAGCACCACGCAGACGCGCTGGCCGTGGCTCGCCAACACCTCGGCAGCGGTGGGCGCTGGATCGGTTCGGTGCTGGTGCTTGCCGAGTTGCACGGTCACTTGTTGCGGTGGCGCGAGCCCCGCGTGGCGCACACCGTCGTGGATCGTGTGCGCGCCGATCCGGCGTATGAATGGCGTGCGGTTGACGGGGAGTTGCTCGAAGCCGCGACGATGAACTGGCTGATGCGGTTCGCCGATCTCCGGCTGTCGCTCGTGGACGCCGTGACGTGCGAGCTGATGCGACGCGAGAGGATCTCGACGGTGTTCGCCTTCGATCACGACTTCGTGGCGGTGGGGTTCCGGTTGCAGGCGTCGTGATGTTGGCCACGGCGCGCCCGGCAGTCCTGCTCTACGACGGCGACTGCGGCCTCTGCGCCGGCAGCGTGCAGTTCGTGCTGCGCCATGAACCGCCCTCCCGCCGTCATCGCCTGCATTTCGCCCCGCTGCAGGGCGCGTTCGGGGCCGAGGTGCGCGCCGCGTACCCGGAGCTGGCTGGCGTCGATTCGGTGGTGTGGGTGGAGCCCACTGCGGGGCGCGTGCTGGTGCGCAGTGCCGCCGCCCTCGCGGTCGCCCGCCACCTTGGCGGGATCTGGGGCGTGCTTGGCCTGCTTGGCCGCCTCACGCCGCGCCCGATGCGCGACGCCGTCTATGACCTGATCGCTCGCAATCGCCTGCGTCTGGTCGCCCCGGCCTGCCTGCTTCCTCGCCCCGACGAACGCGCGCGCTTCCTCGACTGACCGGGCGCCCTCGCCAAGGACGAGGCCGGTGGGCACCTTTCGCGGATGTCCCTGCCCTTCCCCGAGTACGACACGCTCGACGGCCTCGCGATCGCCGACCTCGTTCGGCGCGGCGAGGTGTCCGCCACCGAAGTCACCGATGCGGCCCTGGCCCGCGTGCAGGCCAGAAATCCACGCCTCAACGCCGTGGTACGGCCGCTCGATGCGTTCGGCCGCGACATGGCGCGCCGCGTCGACCCGGCGGCGCCCTTTGCTGGGGTGCCGATGCTCATCAAAGACCTCATGGCGACCATCGCCGGCGTCCCAACCAGCCATGGTACCCGCGTCATGCAGCAAGTCACCCCGGGCCACGACTCGGCGCTGGTGGCCCGCTACCGGCGCGCAGGGGCGGTGTTCGTGGGCAAGGCCAACACGCCCGAACTGGGGCTCACCCCGTTCACCGAAAGCGAAGCGCTCGGGCCGGCGCGGAACCCGTGGGATGTCACGCGCACACCGGGCGGCTCGAGCGGCGGCAGCGGCGCGGCGGTGGCGGCACGCATTGTCCCCATTGCCCATGGCGGCGACGGCGGCGGCTCCATTCGCATACCGGCGTCGTGCACCGGCGTGTTCGGCCTCAAGCCTTCGCGCGGGCGCATGCCCACAGGTCCCGACCTTGGCGATGTCTGGCGGGGCTTCGTGCAGGAACATGTGCTCACGCGCACGGTGCGTGATTCGGCAGCGATGCTCGACGCCACGGCGGGGGAAGACGTCGGCGCGCCGCTCTCGTGTCCGCCGCAGGCCCGGCCCTATCTCGACGAGGTCACCACGGAACCGGGCGCGCTGCGCATTGCGGTCACGGCGTCGCCGTTCTTCGGCAGCCGCGTCCATCCGGACTGCGTGGCCGCGCTGGATGATGCCGCCGCCCTGCTGGCGTCGCTCGGGCACCACGTGGAACGCGACGAACCCGTTGTGGAGGGCCAGCAGTTGGCGCGCGACTTCCTCACGGTGGTGGCCGCCGAGTGCCGCGCCGATCTGGCATGGATGGGGGAGCAGCTGCAGCGGGCGCCGCGCCGCGACGATGTCGAAGTGGCCACCTGGGCGCTGGGGCTGTTGGGTCAGGCGTTCCAGGCGTCGGACTATGCTGCCAGCATGCGCCGCCTGCAGATGGCGGGGCGCACCTGCGGGGAGTTCCTGACGCGGTACGACCTGCTGGTGACACCGACGCTGGGATCGCCACCGTTTCCCATCGGTGCCCTGCAACCGTCGTCAACTGAGCGGGCCGCACTCGCTCTACTGGGCCGCTTCGGCCTCGGCGGCGCGCTCAAGGCCGCCGGCCTGCTCGACGAGACGGCGAAGAAGGTGTTCGGGTTCATGCCCTACACGCCGCTGTTCAACGTCACGGGGCAGCCGGCGATGTCGGTGCCGCTGTACTGGAATGCACAGGGGCTACCCATCGGCACCCAGGTCGTGGCCCGCGTCGGCGACGAGGCCACGCTGTTTCGCGTGGCCGGTCAGCTGGAACGCGCCCGACCATGGACCGGACGCGTTCCACCGCTCGACTGACGAGCCCCCGCGCGGCGACAGGTCGCGCTACTTCTTGAGGACGGCGCCGACCAGCTTCGCCACGCCACCCAGCGTGGTCTGCGCAGCGTTGAGGCCGAGTCGGAAGTCGTCGTCGCTGAACGTCTTGAAGAGGTCCGTGGGCTGGTGCCAGTGCGGGTCCCACCCGCTGCCGACCTGCGTGCCCCGCTCGTTCTCGCGCAGGCTGATGGCCGGGATGAGATCCTGGAACGGCCCCGAGTCGGTGTTGGTCATGTGCGGACCGACCTGGGCCGGATAGTGCGTGGCGTACTTCGCGTTGGCCGCGTGCAGCAGCCAGGCCAGCTCCGCCGACTGCTTCGCCATCTTCGAGTTGCTCTGGAACTCGATGTTCACATCGGCCTCGGGGCGCTGCTCCTTGCGCATGGTCCCGTCGGGGTTCGGCATGCCGTGATCGAACAGCATCATGTCGTGCTGGATCATCCCGAGCCACCTGGGCTCCGGATACTTGCCGGAGCCCTTGGGCTCTTCGATGCCCTGCAGCTTGGCCCGCTGCTCGATGTAGGCGCGGGCGCCGTTGAGCCCCGTCTCCTCGTTGTTCCAGAGCACGAAGCGAATGGAGCGCTCCGTCTGCACGGCGGGATCGCTGAAGATGCGCGCCAGTTCCATCACGATCGCCGAGCCGGAGGCATCATCGTTGGCCGCCTCACCCCAGCCGATACCGTCCATGTGGCCGCCGATGATGTACATCTCGTCGGGGCGGGTGGTGCCGACCTTGGTGCAGTACACTTCCTGCCGCTGGCCGGGCGTGCTGGGTTCGGCGTTGAGCGCGCGGAGGCGCGCATCCGGCTGCCGCAGCGAGTCGTTGTTCACCCCGGTGCGGGTGCGCACCCCGCGCGCGCGACCGCCGCCGGCCGCCGTCGTCGCCAGCTCCCGACGCGGCACGGGAGCGCCAGCCGCCGGCGCGGGTGGCCGCGGCGCGAACTCGGGCGGATTGTACTCGTACGTGATGCGTTCGGTGTTGGTGCAGCCGTAGCTCTTGAGCTGCGCTTCGATCCAATCCACGGCATCGCGGTTGCGCTTGGTGCCCTGCCGACGATCACCGAACTGGGTGAGGCCCTTGATGGTGGCCTTGTAGCGCTCGAGGTCGAGGCGCGACACCAGCACCGCCACGGGGTCGGTGGAGTCGATGACGGCCGGGGGCGTGGGCAGGACTTGGACCTGGGCGGCGGCGACCGAGGCGCTGCCGGCGAGGGCGAACCCCAGGAAAGCGGTGTGGAGGCGGCGCATGGGGGACGGGGAAGAGGGAGTGACAACGGCGCTCCTATGCTGACGCGCACAGGAGCCCGCGCGTTGGGCCGACGCCGGGGTCCGTTGGGGCGCAAGAGTCTACCGGGACTGCAGCATCCCCCGCAGCATCCCCCGCAGCATCCCCCGCAGCGTCCCCTGATGCGCAAACTCGAACCCGGCCCCGTAGCGGATATCGTCCACGACGTGGCGCCCACGCTGGCGCGTGATAACCAGGGTATCGCTCCACGAGACGGCGGGCTTCTGGGCGTCGTAGGTGAAGTCCATGAGCACGAGCGCCGTGTCGCCCCGCCTGAGCGTCGTCTTGGCAGCGTAGCGATTACGCCCCTCGGGTAGACTGCTGAACGGGTCACCCTCGGCGTTCGGCGCGGCACCGGACGGCGCACTCGCCGCCGCGGCATCACGTGCACGCCGGGCGGCGATCAGCAGAGCGTACAGTGAATCCGAAAGATACGGCTGCAGCCCGGGGCGCGCCCGATCATCGGGCACCGTTTGCACGCCGCTGACCTCGAGGGTCACGTATAGCTGCATCGCCACGTCGGCTGGCGTGGCATCCTCCAGCTTACCGCAGGCCGCGAGCGCCAGCAGCAGGCACACGGGTACCCCCATGGCCCGTCGCTTCATGCTGCCGTCACGACGGAGCGCCGGCGCATCTCGCTGCGCAGCAGCCAGAGGGTGAATCCCGCCTGCGCCGTCATGGTTACGACCGACAGCATCCACACATACCGCAACCGAAAACCGGGGCGCTGCGCCAACCATAGCGCGGGCGCCGCGAACGTCACCAGCCGGGTGGTGCTGCTGATGAGGGACGGCAGGGTGTTGCCGAGGGCCTGGAACATGCCGCTACACGTGAAGATGAGTCCCGACGCGACGAAGTTCCACGAGATCGTGCGCAGGAAGTCGGTGGAGACCACCAGCACCGCCGCCTCGTCGGCAAAGCCGCCCACGAACAGCTCCGGGCGCCACTGACAGCACAGGGTGAGCAGCAGCATGAGGGCGCTGCCCATGATGGCCGCCCAGCGGAAGGTCTCGTGCACCCGGTCCATGCGGCCAGCGCCCATGTTCTGCCCCGCGAGCGGCGCTGCCGAGAACGCCACGGCCATGGCGGGCAGGAAGATGGACTGCATGACCCGCGACCCGATCCCGTAGCCAGCCTGCGCCGCCGGGCCGAAGTCGCGGATGACGAAGTAGATCACACCGGTGAACAGGAACATGAGCGCGAACTCGGCGCCCGGCGGTACACCGATGCGCAGCATGCGCGCCAGCACATCCCACCGCGCGCGCAGCAGCTCCGGTCGGAACCCCACGTAGTGCTCGAGGCGCAAGAAGTATGCGATCATCAGGATCACGGCGATCGCAATGGCGAGTGAACTGGCCAATCCGGCGCCCGCCACGCCGAGCGGCCGGCCGGTGCCCCACCCGGCGATGAGCACCGGCGCCAGCACGATGTTGAGCACCACGGTGACGATCTGCACGATCATGGTCGGCTTCACGATGCCCGTGCCGCGCAGCGCCGCGCCCGTGGACACCAGGGCAAACTGCAGCGCGAGTCCCGGCAGATACCAGCGCAGATAGCTGAGTCCCGCCTCGCGCGTGGCGTCATCGGCACCGACCGCCTGCATGTACCGCCCGCTCAAGGCATAGCCCAGCACCAGCGTGAGCAGCGCACACACGGCAGCCCACACGACGCTCTGATTGAAGACCAGCGTCGCGTCGTCCCGATCCTTGCGCCCCACCGCGTTGGCAATGAGCGGCATGGTCCCCACGCCGAGCACCTGCGTGAGCGCCATCACGAGGAACTGCACATTCCCGGCCGAACCGACGCCGGCCACGGCCGCGTCGCCGAGCCTCGTCACGAACCAGAGGTCCACGAGGTAGTAGAGGGTCTGGAAAATCATGCCGAGCGCCATCGGCAGGGCGAGGCGGACGAGATGGGCGGGAATCGACCCGGTGGTCAGGTCACGCATGGCAGATCGGACTGGCGGGGTGCGTGTCGAGCCAACCGGGACGATGGCACGGCGGTTGTGGCATCCCCAACGGTGCGGCGGCGCGCCATGCAGCGCAACTTCCCCGGACCTGCATCTGCTCCCATACTTGGCCCATGTCCTTCCGATCCTTCCTGCCGATCGCCGCGAGTGCGGCCCTGATCGTCGCCTGCGGCGGCCGCACCGCTGATACCCCGACCATCGGGCTGATCACCAAGACCGAAACCAACCCCTTCTTCGTCACGATGAAGGAAGGCGCCGAGCAGGCTGCCCGGGCCGCCGGCGCCACACTGCTCTCCGGGGCCGGCCGCAACGATGGCGACAACGCCGGTCAGGTCAGCGCCCTCGAGAACCAGCTCGCGGCGGGGGCGAAGGTCATCCTCATCTCGCCCAGCGACGCCAAGGCGATCGTGCCCACGATCCGCAAGGCGCGCGAGGCCGGTGCGGTGGTGATCGCCGTGGACAGCCCCACCGACCCCATGGACGCGGCCGACGCCTTCTTCGGCACCGACAACTACAAGGCGGGGGAGCTGATCGGCGCTTACGCCAAGGCACGCCTCGGCGACCGGGCGCCACGCATCGTCACCATCGACCTGCTGCCGGGACATCCGACCGGCGCCCAGCGGCACAACGGTTTCCTGCAGGGCTTCGGCTTGGCGAGCTACGACCGCGCGCGCAACGACCTCGCCCAGCCGCCCGAGGTGGTATGCATGGGGGACAGCATCGGCGATCAGGCCAAGGGGCAGACCGTCATGGAGAACTGTCTGCAGCAGCATCCCGACGTGAACGTGGTGTACACGATCAACGAACCCACCGCCGCGGGGGCGTGGAATGCCCTGCAGAAGGCCGGACGCGACAAGGACGTGATTCTCGTGAGCGTTGACGGCGGGTGCCGCGGCGTGGCCGACGTGGCGGCGGGACGTCTCGCCGCCACCGCGCAGCAGTATCCGATCCGCATGGCGGAGCTTGGTGTCGAGGCAGCCATGACCTTCATGCGCACCGGCACCAGGCCGACCGGCTACACCGACACCGGTGTGTCGCTCGTGGCGGGGACCGCGGCCTCGGGAGTGCCCAGCCTGACCGCTGCGGAAGGCACCCAGCGCTGCTGGGGCACCAGGTGAGCGCGGCGCACAACCCCGTGCCGCGCGGATTCCCGGCGGACGCGCGGTGACGGCACGGCGGTACGCGGCGTTCGGCCCACTCGTGGCGCTGCTGGTGGCGTGCGTCTTCTTCGCGTCGCAGTCCAGCCGGTTCCTGTCGCCGGAGAACTTCTCGCTCATCGTGCAGCAGGTGATGGTGGTGGGCGTGCTGGCGATCGGACAGACGCTGGTGATCCTCACGGCAGGGATCGACCTGTCGTGCGGCATGGTCATGGCGTTCGGCAGCATGGTGATGTCGCTGCTGGCCACACGGGCGGGCGTGTCGCCCGTGCTCGCCATCTCCATCGGGCTCGGGGCGACGACGCTGGCCGGTACGATCAATGGGCTCCTCGTCACACGTCTCGCCCTGCCGCCATTCATCGTCACGCTGGGCACGATGAACATCGCCTTCGCCCTCACGCAGATCGTGTCGCGGTCGCAGAGCGTCACCGACCTGCCGCCGCTGCTCACGGCGCTCGGCGACACGGTGCGGCTCGGCGGCACACCGATCGCGTACGGCGCACTGGCCATGCTGGCCCTGTACGCGGTGGCCTGGTGGCTGCTGCGCGAAACGGCGGGCGGGCGCCATCTGTACGCCGTGGGCAATCATCGGGAAGCGGCCCGCCTGTCCGGCATCGACACGTCACGGGTGTTGCTGGTGGCCTACGCGCTTGCGGGGCTATGCGCGGGGCTGGCGGCGCTGCTGTCCATCGCGCGCACCGGTGTCGGCGACCCGCAGGCCGGCCAGACGGAGAACCTCGACACGGTCACCGCCGTCGTCCTCGGTGGCACGAGCCTGTTCGGCGGACGGGGCCTCATCACCGGCTCACTCGTCGGCGCGCTCATCGTGGGGGTCTTCCGCAACGGGCTCACGCTGATGGGGGTATCGTCGGTGTACCAGATTCTCATCACGGGCATCCTCGTGATTGCCGCCGTGGCAACCGACCAGTGGTCCCGGCGGGCCGCGTGAGCGTGGCGCCCGATGCGGCCGTGGTGCTCGAGGCACGCGGCCTGACCAAGCAGTACGGCCAGGTGGTGGCGCTCGACGGCGCCGACTTCGCCGTGCGGGCGGGCGAGATCGTCGCCGTGATCGGCGACAACGGCGCCGGCAAGTCGTCGCTCATCAAGGCGCTGTCGGGGGCGCTCGTGCCCGACGGCGGGACCATCACGCTGGACGGGCAGCCGGCGCACTTCCGCACCCCGGCCGATGCGCGCCGGGCCGGCATCGAGACCGTCTATCAGGACCTCGCGCTGGCCCCCGCCATGAGCATCGCCGACAACCTGTTCCTCGGCCGCGAGGTGCGGCGGCCCGGTCTGCGCGGGCAGCTGCTGCGCTGGCTCGACCGTCCGCGCATGATCCGCGAGGCCGAGCAGCACCTGGCCGACCTTGGCGTGCGCGTGCGTGACATCACGCAGCCGGTGGAGACGCTCTCCGGCGGGCAGCGGCAGGGCATCGCCGTGGCCCGCGCGGCGGCGTTTGCGCGCCATGTCGTGATCCTCGACGAACCGACGGCCGCGTTGGGGGTGCGCGAAAGTGGCCAGGTGCTCGAGCTCATCCGCCGTGTGCGCGACCGTGGCCTGTCGGTGGTGCTCATCAGCCACAACATGCCGCACGTGTTCGCGCTCGCCGACCGCATCCACATCCAGCGTCTCGGGAAACGCGTGGCGTTCGTGGAGACGGCCACCATCACCATGCCCGACGCCGTCGCCATCATGACCGGCGGCGCCGAGGCGCCAGTCTGAGGGTGCATTCGATGCTCCGTGCCGTTGCCCGGCCCAGCACCCTGCTGCTGGCGAGCCTCCTCGCCCTCCCCGCCGATGAGAGCCAGGCGCAGGCCCGCATCGGGCCCGTGGACACCACGGGCCCCGCCATCCACTGGGATGGCCAGGGGCTACGCCTGCGCTCGCCGGAGAATGACCGGCAGCTGCGCCTGCGCAACGTGATCCAGATGGACATGCCGCGACTCTGGATCGGTGATGACCAGCCGGGCATCTCCAGCTTCGCGATCCGCCGGGCGCGCATGACCATGGACATCGTGCTGCACCCGCGTGTGTCCATGCGGCTCATGCCCGAGTTCTCGGCGAACGGCGTGGTCGATCTCGAAGACGGCTTCGCCGACGTGTCATTCTCGCGGGCCACGTGGCTGCGTGTCGGCCGTTTTCGCTCGCCGTACGGGCAGGAACGGGCGACCCTCATCATCGATCAGTACTTCCCCGAGCGTTCCATTGCGTCGTCACTCACGAGCAACCGCGATCAGGGGCTGCAGCTCACCCACGAGATCAATCGCGGCGAGCTCGAACTGATGGGCGGGGTGTTCAACGGCGTGCCCGACAACGCCAGCGCCTTTGCCGATGCCAACACCGACAAGGATCTCGCCGCCCGCGTCATCTGGCGGCCGCGGCGCCGCACGGTGCGCGGAAGCGCCCAGGGGCTGGTGCTGGGGTCCAGTGCGACGCGTGGTCGCCAGTCACCGCGGGGTACGGACCTGCAGACGCCGGCGTTTCGCACACCAACGGGCACGACGTGGTTCACCTACCGCACCGGTGTCGGCGGCACGGCAGCCGACGGGTGGCGCGAGCGCGCTGGCGGGTTCGTGCAACTCCACGAGGGGCGCCTCTCGCTCAACGGCGAGGTGCTGACCAACCGGGCCATGCTGCGCCGAGGTACCGCAGCGGCGCGGGTACAGACCAGCAGCTGGCTGGGGCTGGCCGCATGGTCGCTGACCGATCATCCGGCGTCACAAGTCGGACTGACGCCATCGCGCAATGGGAGTGCGTGGCAAGTACTCGCGCGCGTCGCCGGCGTGCGGGTGGGCGACGCGGCGTTTCCCACATTCGCCGATCCGGCAGCGGCGCCGCAGCGTGCCACCGAGCTCGCGCTCGGACTCAACTGGTACCTTCAGCGCCAGACCAAGGTGCAGATGGCGTTCGAACGTATCCAGTTCGACGGGGGGGCCCCCGGAGGCGCCAGCCGCCCGACGGAGCGCTTCGCCACGGCCCGTCTGCAGGTCATGTTCTGATCTGACTGAACGGCGGGTGCCGGCGAGTCGTATCGACGGCCATCGCCCCTGTCCTCGCTGGCGCCACAGCTGGTCGACGCTGCAACTTCCACCACGCAGACCCTCCGCGGCCACTGCCCCCGGCGGTACGCCCTCGCGGACACGTCACCGCCCGCCCGTCTCGCTCCCGCCTCCCCCACCATGCGACGCACTCTTCTGCCCGCCGTTCTCTCGGCCACCATCGTCGGCCTCGCGCCGTGGCCCACCGCGCCGGCCCAGTCCTCGCCGTCCATGCCGCCGGTGAATGACCGCCCCAACCCGTACCGCACCGTCGAAGGCTGGGCCAAACTCCCCGAAGGACGCCCCTGGGGCTCCACGAGCGCCGTTGCCATCGACAAGGACGGCAAGAGCATCTGGGTGGCCGAACGCTGTGGCGCCAACTCGTGCGGGGGCTCGCCGTTGCCGCCGGTTCTCAAGTTCGACGACAAAGGCACGCTGGTTGCATCGTTCGGCACGGGCCTGATTCTCTCGCCTCACGGTATTCACGTCGATCGCGACGGCAACGTGTGGGTGGTGGACTGCGCCTGCACCGGCACCTCGTCCACACCGGCCTATGCCGGCAAGGGACACCAGATCGTCAAGTTCTCGCCGAAGGGTGAGGTGCTGATGACGCTGGGCACACCCGGCGGCGGGCGCGATTCGCTGTTCTTCTGGCAGCCCAACGCGGTGCTCACCGCGCCCAACGGTGACATCTACGTGGCCGAGGGCCACTCGTCGCGCGCCGGGTCCACGGCACGGATCCTCGTGTTCGACAAGGCGGGCACGCTCAAGCGCACGTGGGGCAGCTGGGGCAAGGGCGATGGACAGCTCGACCAGCCGCACGCGCTGGCCATGGATTCGCGCGGCCGCCTGTTCATTGCCGATCGCGGCAACGACCGCATCCTGATCGTCGACGCGAACTTCACGGTACTCGACACGTGGTACCAGTTCAGCCGCGCAAGCGGGCTCTGGATCGACAAGAACGACGTGCTCTACTCGGCCGACTCGGAGTCGGGCTCGGTGAACCCGCCGCACGGGGCGTGGATGCGCGGCATCCGCATCGGCAGCGCACGGACGGGTGAGGTGACGGCGTTCATCCCCGACCCCGAGACCAAGCCGGCCAACACGAGCTCCGCCGAGGGCGTGGCGGTGGATGCCGCCGGCAACATCTACGGCGCCGAAGTCGGGCAGCGCGCCCTCAAGCGCTACGAAAAGAAGAAGTAGGCACGCGGGGTTCACGGCGGGAAACGAGACGGCCCACGCCGATTGGCGTGGGCCGTCTACTTCCTACAGCGAAACCGCCTACTTGCGCGGGAGGGCGAGGGCCACGAGGCTCACGTCGCCCTCGGCGCCGGTGGCGAAGACGACGTACTGGCGGCCCTTGTGCAGGAACGTCATGGGCACCGCGGTGGTCTTGCTCGGGATCTGTACCGCCCCCACTTGCTTCCCGGTCTTCTTGTCCACCGCGTAGAGCTTCGGCGGCTCACCGGGCAGGCCACCGCTTCGGCCGGTGCCGTAGATCAACAGCGACTTGGTGGTGATCGCCTGCGCCTGACCGCGTCCGGGCAAGGGCGGCAGTGTCACACCCGCGAAGAGCGGGTCGCGGCTCGTCTGCTTGATGTAGCCCGCGTTGGGCGCCCACCACGTCTTGTCACCGGTCTTGATGTCGTACGCCGTGATGCCACCGTACTCCTTGGGCTTGGCGATCGAGATGCCCCCGATCATCGAGCCCGACGCCCGACCGGCAAAGCCCACGTTCTCCGGCTTCTTGTAGCCGGCGGGCGCGGGAAGGGCGCCGATCAGCCCGCAGTTGCTGGCCGGCGAGCTGTACGCGAACTCCGAGCACGGATCGTTGAGCAGCGTGGTGGTGCTCAGCCCGGTGATCGAGGCCACGTAGATCATGCCGGTCTCGGGATCGTGCGTGGCGCCCCCGTCGATGTTCACGCCGCCGCTCGCCCCGGGTGCGTACCACGCGCAGCGGTACCCGCTCGCATCCTTGCCGTCGGCCGCGGCCGGCGGGATGTAGTACGGTCCCATGCGGCACCGCTTCGCCAGCGCGAGCGCCGAGTCCCGGATGGCCGGCGTGTAGTCGATGAGGTCCGCCTCGACGAGCCCTTGCTGCGAGTACGGCGCGGGCTTGCTGGGAATGGGCTGGGTGGGCGCCGACTCCTCCCCCGGCACCCCGCTCTTGAGCACGGGCGTTTCCGGCATCGGCCAGATGGGTTCACCCGTGGCCCGATCGAACACGTAGAGCCAGCCCTGCTTGGTGGGCTGGGCGACGACCTTGCGCAGCCGGCCGTCGATGGTGACATCCATCAGGTTCGGCGCCATCGGCGTGTCGTAGTCCCAGATGTCGTGATGCACCATCTGGAAGTGCCACTTGCGCTTGCCTGACTTCACGTCGAGCGCGACGAGCGAGTTGCCATACAGGTTGTCGCCCGGCCGGTGGCCGCCGTATTCGTCCATCAGCGGCATGCCCACCGGGATGTACACGAGACCGAGCTGCTCGTCGGCGGCGTAGGGCGCCCAGGCGTCGGTCTTGCCAACCCCCTTCGTGCCCTGCTTGGAGCCGTTCTTCCACGTTTCGGCGCCGAACTCACCCGGCTGCGGCACGAGATTGAACTTCCAGAGCAGCTTGCCGGTGGGAATGTCGAAGGCGCGAATGGTGCCGATGGGGTTTGACGCGCGAATGGGGTAGTAGCCGTGGATGGACGAGTTGCCCACGATGAGCACATTGCCCACCACCATGGCCGGCGAGCTCGCCGCGATCTGGCTGGGAATGCCCACGCTGCCGTCGGCCCCGATCTTCTTCACCGGATCCCATCCTTCTCCCGGCTTCGCCTCGCGATACGGCGCCGCGTCGGAGATGATGAGCGGCCCTGAGTCATCCACGGCAAGCTTCACCAGCGGATAGCCGAGGCCCTCCATCAGGTCGAGCTTCCCGCCCTTGCCGAAGGCGGGATCGGGCTTGCCGGTCTTCGCGTCGAGCGAGATCAGGTGATAGCCCGGCGTGGTCACCAGCACGCGCTCCTGCGTGCCGTTGGTCCAGTACGACAGCCCGCGGCCGGCGAACTGGCGGGGCGCTTTTTGCCAGCGAATGCCTTCTTCGACCTTGTACGACCAGAGCTCGTTGCCGGTCTCGGGGTCGAGCGCCACCACATGCCGCTTGGTGGACACCACCGTGAACAGGCGGCCGTTCGCGTACAACGGCGTCGTGCGATAGTACTCGTCGGGCCCGTGTTTGGCCCCGCCCTTCCACTCCCACGCCACCTTCAGCGAATCGAAGTTGGAGGCGTTGACCTGCTCGAGCGGCGAATAGCGCGTGCTCCACTGGTCGGCCCCCCAGTGCCGCCACTCGCCGTAGGCGTTGCCACGGGCGAGCGGCTTGCCCGCCTGCGCGCGCGACGTGCCGACCTGCGTCAGCAGTACGCCCGCCAGCCCGGCGCTGATCGAGGCCAGCGCCACGAACTTGGTGGTACCACGTCTGGTCATGGGAACTCTGCTCCTGCTCTGGTTGGTGCTGCGTGGTGAAACGACACGACGGCGGACTTCACTCAACGGACTTCATCGTGGTCGAGACGGGCGCCCCTCGCGTGTCCCGTTGCGGACGGTGGAATCGACGCGCACGGCCTTGAGCCACGCCGGTTCCGGCGAGAGGGCGATCTTCCCTGGCGGCATCCCATTCAGGCGCAGGATGTACGCCGTGACCCACACGTATTCGTCTTCGGTGAGACTGCCGGGCGCGGACTTCGGCATGGCCTGGCTCACGTAGTCGAACAAGTCGTACAGCGGACGGCCGAACCACTTGATCTGGAAGGCTGGCCCCATATGCGACGCCGTGGTGTGGCAGCCCAGGCAGGAGCCGTTGAACACCTCACGCCCTTTTACGGCCTGCTCGGCGGTATAGGCACCCGCCATGGTGGTGCGCGGGGCCGCCTGCGCGTCGAGTGGCGCACTGGTAGCCACGAGCGCCGCGCCGACGGCCACGAGCAGCACGCTCACCGAGCCCACCTCGGGACGCGCCCCGCCCCGTTGGAGACGCGCCATGAGCCCCTGCAGCAGCCATGCGACGCCCACGAGGCACAGCACACCCATCGCCCCCTGCAGCAACGCCGACACGAACGTCGCGTCGAACACCGGCCAGCGGAACGACTGCGCCTGCAGCTCCGCCCCGCGCGCCGTCATCCAATGCCAGGCTTCATGCGCCACCAGCGCCGACGCCACCACGATGCCGGCGCGCTCGGGGATCGTCCGCGCGAACAGGCGATCGAGCAACGGCACGGCCAGCAGCAGCACGCCCACCTGCGCGAGTTCCACGCCCACGTTGAAGGCCGCCAGCGATACCAGCAGGTGACGCCCGGCGAACTGCAGCGTGTCGCCGAGCGCCGCCGAAAAGCCGAAGCCGTGCACGAGGCCGAACACGAAGGCCACCAGCCAGCGGCGTTCCAGTCGCGGACCAAGAATGTTCTCGAGTGCCATGTACACGATGGATGCGGCGATCAGAACCTCCACCAGCGGCACGAACCACACCGCCCCAGGCGCGTAGCCGAGCGCCGACGCCACGAGCGTGATGGAGTGCGCCACGGTGAAGGCTGTCACGATGCCGATGAGTGGCCGCCGCTGACGGAATGGCAACACGAGACAGAGCACGAACAGCACATGATCGATGCCGCCCAGCATGTGCCCCATACCTTCGCGGACAAAGCGCGCGGCGGCGTGCCACCAGCGAGGATCGAGGCGCAGCGCGCCCGGGTCGCCCTCGTAGCGGTAAGCCCGCTCGCTGCCGTCGCCGTTCACGAGGCGCACAACCGAGGTGGTACGCACCCCGAGGTGCGCCCAGCGTGGTTCGATCACGAGATCGCGTACCGGAGCGGCCAGCGGGACCTCGAGCAGCACTTCCAACGACAGCTGCCCGTGCGGGATGTCCACCTGGCCGAGCGGCGCGCCCCCCTGCATGGCGCGCAGCGCACTGGCGTACTGCTCGAAGGCGCGATCCGACGGGAGCGCCGCGCGCACCGCGACCACCTGCGCCGCACCAAGGTCGCGCGCGCCGTCACGCAGCGTCACCCCATCGGCCACCCACAGACGCGCGGCATCGCGCAGATACGGAGCGGCGCGCGTCATGTCGAGCGCGTCGTTGGCGACGAGTGGAAAGTCCACGTCGCGCACGGCATTCATGGGAATCTGCACCAGCAGCCGCACTCGATCAGCCGCCGGCGCGACGTAGGCGCGCACCCCGACGTGTCGGGGCACCTCATGCGCTCGGGCAAGGCGGGCAAGCGACACGAGCCCCAACAGCAGGAGCACCGCACGCGGCAGGCGGAAAAGGCGCAACGATTCTCTGGACAGGGGAGAGCGGGCGGGTAGCTTCATGGCGCGCGTCCAGACCATGGCCGGCGGTACCGTCTCCCTCCTGCGATCGCCGCCGTTGCTCGAACTTACCACCGGGACCCGGGTTGCACACGGGTTCCTCTCCCGGGTTCCCGCCCGACCGGAGTGTGCAATGCCGAGGTTTCGTCCGTCGACCCGCTGGTCGATGCTGGTGCTGGCGCTGGCTGCCCTCGGGGCGGCCCAGGCGTCGTTGCAGGCCGACAGTCGCCAGACGGTGCAGGCCCCGAAGTTCGAGGTCGACCCGCTCTGGCCGAAGCCGCTCCCCAATCACTGGATCCTCGGCTCCGTCATCGGTGTCGGGGTGGACAGCCGGGACCATGTCTTCATCATCCATCGCGGCGACTCGACGCTCAACCAGCGCACCGAGGCCGGTGCCGACGCCACGCCACCGGTGGGAGAGTGCTGCCGGTCGGCACCGCCGATCCTCGAGTTCGACCCCGACGGCAACCTCGTCAAGGCGTGGGGGGGGCCGGGTACCGGCTACGAGTGGCCCTCGTCCAACCACGGCGTGTCGGTGGACGACAAGGACAACGTCTGGATCGGGGGCAACGGCGGTAACGACTCCCACATCCTCAAGTTCTCGCACGACGGCAAGTTCCTGGCGCAGTTCGGCACCCCAAAGCAGGGCGCCAACAGTAACGACAGCACGCACTTCGGCCGCGTGGCCAAGATCTCCTTCGACGCCAAGGCCGGCGAGGCCTACGTGGCCGACGGCTACGGCAACAAGCGCGTGGCCGTAATCGACATGCAGACCGGCAAGCTCAAGCGCTACTGGGGCGCGTACGGCAACAAGCCCGACGACGCCCGCCTGCCCCCCTACGATCCGTCGGCACCGCTGGCCCAGCAGTTCCGCAATCCGGTGCACTGCGCCGAGCCCACGAACGACGGGCTGGTGTACGTGTGCGACCGTCCCAACGACCGCATCCAGGTCTTCCAGAAGAACGGCACGTTCGTGAAGGAAGTACGGGTGGCCCCGGCCACGCGCGGCGACGGCTCGGTGTGGGACATCGCCTTCTCGCGCGACGCCGCCCAGAAGTACCTGTACCTGGCCGACGGCAAGAACGAGCGCGTCTACGTAATGGACCGCCAGTCGCTCGAGACGCTCACCTGGTTCGGTGACGGCGGCCGCCAGCCCGGCCAGTTCTTCGCCGTCCACAGCATTGCCAGCGACTCGAAGGGCAACATCTACACCACCGAAACCTACGAGGGAAAACGCGTACAGAAGTTCCGCTACCGTGGCATCGCCGCGGTGCCGCGCGGAAGTCAGGGTGTGGTCTGGCCGACGGGCCGCTGACGTCGAGTCGTGGGATAGACAACGGGGGACGGGGCATCACGCCTCGTCCCCCGTGTTTTTTCGTGCAAGTCTGGTCAGGGAATGACGCCCTGACATTCGATCTCCACCTTGGCGTTGGGCACCACCAGCGCCGCGACGACCACGGTGGAACGCGCCGGCGGGTTGGACGGGAAGAACTTGGTGTAGGCCTGGTTCATTCCCTGAAAATCCTTCACATCGGTGAGGAAGACCGTGCACTTCACGGCGTTGATCAGCGTGGTACCGGCGGCCTTGAACACCTTTTCGGTGTTCTCCAGCGCCCGGGTGGTCTGACCGGCAATCGTGGTGTCGTTCGGGCTGGTGCCCAGCTGCCCCGAGGCGAAGATCATGTTGCCCACGCGAATGCCGGGCGTGAGGGTGGGGCTGATGCGCTGCCCTTCGCCGACGATGGGCTGGCGCGCCGCGGCCGCTTGCGCCGACAGCGGGGCGGCCGCCAGCATTGAGATGGCGAGGGAAAGCAGCGCGTTCGTGGCGCGTCGCGTCGGAAGCATCGTGTGTCCTCCAGGAGCGGTTGGGGGCTTCGGCAACTCAGGGGAGATGGTCAATATGCCCATGTTCGACTTCGTCTGCACGTCCTGCCAGCACGCCTTCGAGGCGCTGGTGCGCGGGAGCGCGCAACCCGCCTGCCCGGCGTGCAGCAGCACCGCGATCGAGAAGCAACTCTCCTTGCCGGCCATCAAGACGTCGTCCACACACGGCCAGGCGATGGCCGCTGCCAAGCGGCGCGACAAGGCGCAGGGACAGGAGCGCGTGCACGCGCAGCGGCAGTACGAGCTGAGTCACGACGACTGAGCGAGGGCGACACGGCGGTTTCCCGATCACGCAGAGGCAAGGAGACGAGGAGGCAACGACATCGATGGTTTGGCGCGGTTCCATTTCTTGATTGGAAACGGCGCCCAACGTGCGATGTCGTGGCCTCCTCGTCTCTTTGCCTCTGCGTGATCGGTTACTCGGTCCCGCTGCCGCCAGACACGCTCAGCACGACCGGCACTTGTTGCTGTTCTTCGAGCCGAGCTTCACGAGCAGGTCGACCGTCTCGAGGAAGGGTGGGATGCGCTGCACCGGCCCATTCGCCATATCCGCGGTTGTCTGCCCGCGCCGGCTGAGGGCCTTCACGTCGGTGCCCTTCGACACGAGGTACTCGATGAGCTCGTTGTCGCCGCGCGCCGCCGCATGGTGCAGCGGGTTGTAGCCATTGTGGTCGCGCGCGTTCACGTCGGCCTTGAGCTCCTCGACGAGGTACTTCACCGCCGGCATCCACGCATCCGGCGCGTGGCGATGCGAGTTGGCAGCATAGCCTTCGCCGTAGCCCACACCGGACGCCGCGTGAATCGGATACACCCCCGGGCCCCCATCGGGCACCGGCGGCAGGCCAGAGGGATCGGCGCCACCTGCAGCACCCTCCTCGGGCGCGTCATCACCGGGCAGGCGCCCCATGGGTTTGATGGTCGGCACGGACGGGTCGGCACCGTACTGCTTCAGCAGCTTCATGGCCGGGACGTCGAGACCGTAGGCGGCCCGCCAGAAGGGCGTGGCCCCCACGGTGTTCACGCCCAGCAGGTCGAAGTTGTACGACATGAACCACAGATGCTTCTTGAGGCGCACGTTCGGATCGGCCCCCGCCTTGAGCATCATCTCCATCAGCTCGAGGTGCGTGGTCTGCTGCTGCAGCTGCGCGGTGGGCTGCGGATAGAGCGACTTGGGCGCCCACTGCGTATTGACCACCGCATACAGCGGTGTGGCCCCGGCATCACTGGCCAGCTTCACATCGGCGCCCCTGCCAAGCAGCATCTTCGCCATGTCGAAGCGGCCGTTGATGGTCGCCATGAGCAACGGGCTGGTGTGATCGCCCTCACTCACGTGATTCACCTTGGCACCAGCCTCGAGCAGACGATCGACGACCTCCGCCTGCCCCTCGCGAATCGCGAACAGGAGCGGCGTGAGCCCGCCCTTGTTGCCGATCAGCTCGCCGTACGACGGGCCACGCTGCTGGAAGCCGGTGGCGGGGCGCGCCGAATCGCCGGCGGCTCGGGCAACCGTCGCGGTGCCCGCCGCTGCAGCGGCAGGGGCTGGCGCCGATCGTCCAGCAGCAGGAGCGGCAGCAGGCGCCGCAGCAGGCGCGGGTGAGGGCGTGATGTTCGGCGTCACCGTCGTCGGCGCTAGCGGTGACTCGGCGGCCTTGAGCGCTGCCACGCGGCGGCTGCGGGCCGTCAACAGGGTCCGAATCTCCCGCTCCTGCTTCGGGATGTCGTCGATGCGCGACGCCGCCTCGAGCCCGGCTCCCTTCCGGATGAGCACCGCCATCGCGGTCACCCGCCCGTACGCCGCCGCCCACATGAGGGGCGTCTGCCCCCACGCGGTCTCGCGCATGTCCACCGGCGTGCCCTTGTCGAGCAACGCCTGCACACTCAGCGAATCCCCGTGACCCGCTGCGAAGTGCAAGGCGGTGGCGCCACCGGTGGAGGTCGCAGCGAGGGGATCGGCACCGTTGGCCAGCAGCACCTGCACCACGGCGCCCCGCCCTTCACGCGCGGCGAGGTGCAGCGGGGTGTAGTTCCCATTGCGGGTGACCGCATCCACCCGAGCCCCCGCGTAGACCAGCATCTGCGCCGACACCGCATCGCCGCGCTGCGCGGCCCAGTGCAGCGCCGACATGCCATCGGCCTGCGAGGCGTTCACGTCGAGCCCCTGCCGGATGAGCTGGCGCACCTTGGCAGTGTCGCCGCGCATCACCGCGTCGGCGACGGGCGCCTCGGTGGGATTGTCGCGCGCGGCACCCAGCAGCAGCGTCGCGCCCACGGCCAGCACGCCCACCAGCCGGCGTGCGGGGCGACGCGTCGGCGCCCCGCGGACGAACACCTCGCGGTCAGGCATGGGCGTTCAGGTTCAGCACACCGTTGCTGTCGCCGAACGCGCGCATCTCCTCGAGGCCCAGCGTGTGCATCATGCTCAGCATGGCGTTCGCCATCGGCGTGCCGTCCGGCGCCTTGATGTGCAGGTTGCCGGAGAGGCGATGCTCCGCCTTGCCGAGCACGATGAGCGGGCAGCGGCGATGGTTGTGCAGGTTCGAGTCACCCATCGGCGACCCGTAGATGATCATCGTCTTGTCGAGCATGTTGCTCTCGCCCTCCTGAATGCTCTTGAGCTTGTCCAGGAAGTACGGCAGCATCGACACGTGGTACTTGTTGATCAGGTTGAAGTCCTTCACGCCACGCTCGGTACCGCCGTGGTGCGAGGCCGGATGGAACGGCTTGTCGGTGCCGCTCTCCGGGTAGGTGCGGCTCGAGCCGTCGCGCCCCATCTTGAACGAGAACACCCGGGTGATGTCGGCGGCAAAGGCCAGCGCCTGAATATCGAACATCAGCTTCACATGCTCGGCGAACGAATCGGGCACACCGGCGGGCGCTTCGGGCAGTTCGCGCACTTCACCGCTCAGGTTGCGGGCTTCCACGCGCTGGATGCGACGCTCGACCTCTCGGATGTCCTCCATGTACCGATCGAGGCGCACCTTGTCTTCGGGGCCGAGCGCCGCCTTGAGCGACGACATCTCACCGGACACGAAGTCGAGGATGCTGCGACGCGTGCGACGCCGCTCCGCCCGCTCGGCGCTCGTGCCGCCCACCCCGAACAGCTTCTCGAACGCCACGCGCGGGTCACGGATGACCGGCAGCGGCTCCGTGGGCGACGCCCAGCTGATCGAGTCGGTGTACACGCACGCGTAACCGTACGCACAGCCACCCGCCTGGTCCACGTTCTCGATGCACAGCTGCATGGACGGGATGGGCGTGTCCTGCCCGAAGCGCCTGGCGTAGAGCTGGTCGAGCGACGTGCCGACGCGCACGTCGGAGCCTTCCGTCTGCTTGGCGTGCGCCTGCGTGAGGAACGTCGCGCTCGAGCGGAAATGGTCGCCGCCAATTTCGTTGGGCGACGTCGGCTCGGCCTCGCGCACGTCCGTGTTGCTGATGATGGTCAGGTAGTCGCGGTAGGAGTCCAGCGACTGGAGCGCCGTGGGCGAGAGGTCGAACTGGCGGCCCGCCGCAGCTGGCGACCAGAGGTGCTGCTTGGCGCCCCACTCGTTGCAGCCGGCGGCGCCGTGCACCATCTCGATGGCCACCAGGCGCGGCGCCTGTTTCGCATCACCGAAAGCGCGACGACCCGTCGGGATCATCGCATCGAGATAGGGCAGCGCGATGGTGGCACTCATCCCCTGCAGGAACTGGCGGCGTGGCATCGCCTTTCCGCTCAAGAAATACATGGACGCGTCTCCGTGTGGTGTGGTGCGAGCGTGAGTCAGCGGCCCCGGCTGCCAGCCGGTGCAGTGGAATTGGTAGGTGCCACGTCGGTGCTGGCAACGACCTTGCGCATGCGGAAGGCGTCACTCTTCACCACACCGACGATGAAGTCGTTGATGCGGTACTTGTTGGCCCGGGCGGCCGCCTCGATCTTCCGGACGGCGGGGGCATCGGAGTACTCCACCCGCCGGCCGAGGGCGTAGGCCATCAGGTTCTGCGTGAAGGAGCGCATGAGCGGCACGGGCCGCTTGAGCAGCGCCTGCTGCAGCTCCATGGGGCTCGACACCTTCGTCCCGTCGTAGAAGTCGCCACGGGTGTCGAGCGGCTCACCATTCTCGCGAATGCGCCAGCGCCCCATGACGTCGAAGTTGTCGAGCGCCAGTCCGATCGGATCGATGAACTGATGGCACGACTTGCAGGTGGCGTTGGCACGGTGGATCTCCATGCGTTCACGCGTGGTGAGCAGCCGCCCTTCCTTGGCTTCCCCGGTCTTCTCCAGGTCGGGCACGTCCGGCGGCGGCGGCGGGGACCCCATGAGCACTTCCATGACCCACTTGCCGCGCAGCACGGGTGACGTGCGATTGGCGTGCGACGTGAGCGTCAGCACGCTGCCGTGCCCGAAAATGCCACTGCGCGGCGAGCCGGAGGGATACCTGACCTTACGAAACTGGTCACCCACCACGCCAGGCATGTCGTAATGCCGCGCGAGCGATTCGTTCACATAGGAGTAGTTGGCCGTGAAGAGGTCGAGCAGGCTGCGGTTTTCGCGCACGAGGTTGTAGAAGAACAGCTCCGTCTCGCGCCGCATGTCGTCGGCGAGCTGCTCGCGGAAATCGGGATACTGGTTGGCGTCCGGGTGCACGAGGTCGATGTCCTGCAGGCGCAGCCACTGGGCGGCAAAGCGCGTGGCGAGCGCTTCGCTGCGCGGGTCGGCCAGCAGGCGTTTCGTCTGCTGGATGAGCACCGTGGTGTCCTGGAGCCGCCCGCTGCGCCCGAGGGCCACCAGCTGCGAGTCCGGCGGCGCCCCCCAGAGGAAGAACGAGAGACGCGACGCCAGGTCGAGTCCGTTCACGGCCACCCGCCCCTTGGCCAACGCCGGCACTTCCTCGATGCGGAAGATGAAATGCGGGCTGGCCAGCAACGCCTCGAGGGCGCTCCGGATGCCGACCTCGAACCCACCGTCCTTCGCGCCTGCATCGTAGAAGGTCATCAGCGCCTTGATGTCGTTCGCCCCCATGGGCCGACGGTAGGCCTGAGCGCCGAGGCGTCCGATGATCTTCTCCGCGCACGGCCGCGCCTCGGCCGGCGCCAACGGGCGGCAGCTGAAGATCCGCCGGCGGCTCGGCGTGTCGGAGACGCCGGTCGGGTTGTGCGGGCCGGTGACGGCGAAGTTCTGAATGTGCGCCTGCACCGTGATGCCCGCCTGCGCGCCGATCTGCGTGTCGGCAATGCTGTGCCCGAGCGGCGTGATGTTGTCGTTGACCGGCCCTTCGAAGGTGCGCAGGAAGGTCACCGAGATGCGCTGCGGGCCGGCGCGCACCGGCACCGGCTTGGTGCGCATCTCCATGCCCTGCGGATCGGCCTGCGACATGCCGCGGTCGATATCCAGCAGGGCGACCCGCTCGCCGTTCACCGACACTTCGATTTTTTCGTCGAATGGCGCGGTGGATGCGAAGAGCTGCCCCGTGGGAATGGCGTGCAGCGTCACGGTGAACACGTACTCGCCGTCGGCAGGGAACGTGTGGGTCACCGAGGAGCCGCCGCGTGTGCCGACGGGCGCCCCCTCCACGCGATCGAGTTGCGAGGCGAGGCGCGGGATCTTGTAGGTACTCGTGGACACGCTCGCCTTCGGGTCTCCCACCGCGAGGCGGCTGATCTCACTGGCCGCGTCGAGATACGAGTCGAGCAGCGTCGCCGACGGTAGCTGCACATCGGCGATGTTGTCGAAGTTGGCGCTTTTGGTGTCCAGCGGCAGCCAGGCGTCGGCCTTGATGTCCAGCAGCAACACGTCCCGGATGGCGCGCTCGTACTCGGCGCGGTTGAGCCGCTGGAAGGTACGGGATCCGGGATTCGGATCGGCCGCATACCGCGCATCCATCGTACGCTCCAGCGACTCCATCAGGATCTGCAGCGTGTCCCCACCTGGCCTCGCACGCCCCGGGGGCGGCATCATGCCGGTGCGCAGCTTGTTGATCATCTTCTCTGCCACGTCGGGCGCGGTTTGCCCGATGGTGGCGAGGTCGAGATTCTGCAGCGACAGGTTGCCTTGCCGGCGCTGATCGCTGTGACAGCCAGCGCAGGTCTTCTTCACGACGTCGCCGAGCGCCGCCGCCGTCATGGTGGCCGTCGCCGGCGTGAGCACCGGGTGACCGACGCGGTGACTGGCGCGCGCGGCCGAGGCCCGCATCCGACCAGCGGTGCCATCCACAAGCGACAGGTCGTACGACGCCGTGGCAAGGGGCGCGGACGGCGCGTCACTGGCGGCCCGGGCCGTTGCGGCCACTTCGCGCTCGGGACCGTCGAGCATGGCCAGCGCCAACAGTGCAGCACAACCAGCTCCAGCAGCTACCAACGACTTCATCCCCGGGCCTCCAGGCTCGAGCGGGTGTGGTCGGGTTGGGGGCGCGGGCAGGCGCGCGCCCCGGAAAGGCGGGACCCGAGAATTTATACGACCGAGAAGCGGAAAGCGTTCAACCGCTGGAACATGGCCGGACCCGCCGGCTCAGCGCTTGTGCTCCCTCGCCCGTTGGGAGGGATAGAGTGTCTTGCGTTCCTGCCCCTCAAACCTTCCCGGAGGCGTTCGTGCGATCGAACATGCGATCGAGCTGGATGCGGTCGACCACTGCAGTGCTGGCCCTTGGCCTCGTGCCGCCACCGGCTGCCGTGGCGCAGCCGCGCCTCAACCCCGTGATCGACCTGGTGGCCGCGGGCAAGCCGGTTTTCGGGCTGTACGCCCCGGCCAATCGCCGTGCGCGCCCGGGACAGCCTGCACCACCGGCCGATTCGATGAAGTCCATGAGCCAGCTGGCCGCCGAGGCGCTGGCGTACAAGCCGCTCGACTACGTCTTCGAAGGCACCATGGAGTACAACTTCGACCAGACGTACCCGCCGTTCACCGAGTTTGCCAAGGCCATGCACGAGGGCGGGGCGCTCACCAAGGGCAAGCCCGCGCGCTTCACGCACCCGCTGTTCGTGAAGACGCCGGAGATCGCGCCCGATCCGGCTGTCGCGGCCACCCGCATCGGTAAGCAGCTCAACGAGGGCGTAACCGGCATCGTGTTCGTGGACGTGCTCAACGCGGCCGAGCTCAAGCAGGGGATTGCCGCGCTGCGCTTCAGGAGCAAGGGTGGCACGCGTGCCGACGACGTAGGGAACGCCCCTGCCCGCTGGGGAATGAGCGAAAAGGAGTACAAGGAACGCGCCGACCTGTGGCCCCTCAATCCGAAGGGGGAACTCCTCACGTTCACCATCGTGGAGAGCAAGGAAGGGCTGAAGAACGTGCGCGAAATCGCCGCCACGCCGGGCGTGGGTGTGCTCTTCCCCGGCGCCGGTACGTTACGTGGCGTATTCACCACGACCGACGCCGGCGGCCAGCGGAAATTCGACGAAGCGGCGTGGGAGGCCGCCATCCAATCGGTGCTGGCGGCGTGCAAGGAGTTCAAGGTGCCCTGCGGCTACCCGGCGGGCGCGGCCGACATCGAGAAGCGCATGAAGGAGGGGTTCAGCGTCTTTGTGATCGGGTGGGGCGAGCAGGGCTTCAAGGCCGTCGAACTGGGGCGGGCGGCGGCCGGACGTCAGTAGTGAGGCGCTCAGGGTCGAGTTGGCAGACGACAGGAGTTAGAGCCGATACGACGATAGAGCATTGAGACAGTCAGCGACGAAAGAGCGTCGAGAGCACCGAGCGCTTCATCCGCGAGGCTGTGCCCGGCACGGGCATGCGGAGGCATCTGCTCGGTGTTCTCAACGCTCTTTCGTCGCTCACCTCTCAAACATCTATCGTCGTCTCGGTTCGATCGCTCGACTCTCCCCTCTCGCCTCCCCCCCTGCCATCTCAGACGTGCGCAGATGCAAAACGGCCGCCGGTTTCCCGGCGGCCGTTTCGTCTGCCCAGCACGACGTTACGGATTGCGATCGATGCAGCCCGTGAAGTTCGGGTTGTTCCGCTCGTCGAACGGAATCGGCAGGTTCACGTCGTTCCCGTAGACGCCCGCAAGCGGCGCCGGCAGGTTGCCGGTGGGGAACACCGTGTTGGCGGCGCGGCCGTACTGACGAATGAGCCGGCGCAGGTCGCCCAGGCGGTGGCCGGTGAGGTAGAGCCACTTGGCCCGCTCCTCGAAGAGCAGCGAAACCGCCGCGGCCTGCGTGGTGGGCGCCGTCCCGGCCAGTGGAGCCATAGCCGGCGTGATGGCCGTGGCGCGGAGGTTGTTGAGCCCCGCGAACACGGCGTCGCGATCGGCCTGCGTATCGCGGCGCAGACGCGCCTCGAGTTCGATCAGGCGCGCTTCGATGCCGTTGGCCACCACCGCCCCGGTGGTGCGGTCGTACTTGAGCTGCGTGGGGAGGTTCCGGCTGGAGCCGTTGAAGCCCGTCCGGGTGGACGGCACCCACGGGATACGCGGGTCGGCCGGTGTGGTGAGGAACGCAATGCCGTTGATCCCTTCGCCACGCCCCTGCGCGTCGGGGAGCACGATCGCGTAGCGGGAATTCGGCACGGTAAGCGCGTTCCACATGCCGTTCTCCTGACGCGGCGACCCCGTGGAGTGCGCGGTGACCCACGCGAAGCTCGTCGGCACCGCAGTAACGGCAGCCGCGGCATCGTCGAACCGCCCCTGGTTGAGCAGCACGCGGCCACGACCGATACGGGCGATGTTCTGCACGCGCGTGTCGGTGCCGGCGCTGGCCAACGCCGAGTCGAAGCTGGCGAGAGCACGCGTGTAGATCTGCGCCGTGGTCTGTGGCTGGCCAAACGTGGTCGTGGTGCCGTCTTCCTCGGAGAAGGGCACGCCCGAGCAGTAGGCTTCGGCGAAGAACGTCTCGGTATAGCCACGCACGTTGTACATCTCGCCGATGTTCTGTACCGGCGTGGGCGCCACGCGCCGGAGCACGTTGATGGTACGCGTCGCCCCCGATCTCGCACGGTGGAGGTTCCGGTAGAAGCCATCCATCGCCGGCAGGTTGTCGTTCATCGCCCGCTGGTTCGGGAACAGCCGGTCGTCGAACGTATCGGTGGAGTACATCTCGTCGGACACGTTGCCGGTCACGACGACCATGCTCTCCAGATTGGCGTTGCCGCTGAAGACGTTCTGGAAGTCCTGGATGACGCCCAGCCGGAGCGGCGTCGCGCCGGCGGTGGTGGCGTAATCCTCGACGTTGAGGACGTCGGGATCGGTGATCTCGAGTGTGTCGGTGGTGCACCCCGCCGCCACCCCGACGGCGAGGAATACCGCACTCGCCGGACGGATGAGTCGACGAGTCACATGGGGGAATTGCATAGAAGCGTGCTCGCCTCGCTCAGAAGTTGAAGTTCATGCGGAACGTCCAGTAGCGCATCGGAGGCGTGGAGAAGAACTCCTCGTTGCCGCGCTGGTCGCCGTTGCCGACGGTGGTTTCGGGGTCGACACCGGTGAACGGCGTCCAGACGCCGAGGTTGCGGCCGGTCAGCACCAGGTTCCAGCGCTCGGCCTTGAGGGCCTTGGCCCAGGCGTTCGGCATCTGGTAGGACAGCGACAGTTCACGGAAGCGGGTGAACGACCCGTCCTCGTAGAAGCCGGTGAACACCGATGCGGCCGCCGCGACCGCCTTGGCCTGCTCCTCGAGCGGCGCGCCAGCGTAGAGGCCCTGGCAGGAGATACCGCCCTGGCACTGGTGGCGCTTGGTGTTGTTGAGCTTCTTCATGCCCCACCGGCTATCCATCTGCCCCGAGATGCGCAGCTTGCGGCCGAACAGCTCGAGCGTGGGCGTGAAGGCGAGTTCGCGGGTGGGGAGGGTCGCTCCGATGAACGTATTGTCCCCGTACGTCATCTCGCTGGCCACCAGAATCCCGTCGCCGTTTGCATCGTTGAAGGTGTACGGGCGCCCCCAGAGACCAAACAACGGGAAACCCGGCGTGTTCAACTGCGTGTTGCGGTTGCCGGTCGGAATGGGGCTCACCCCCTCACCCAGCGTGATGAGCTCGTTCCGGAGGGTGGAGCCGGTGAGCACGAAATCCAATCCGAGATTGTCGGTCGAGATCACCTTCTGGTTGTACACCAGCTCCAGCCCCGTGTTACGCGTATTGCCGATGTTCTGGAACCGTGAGGTCACGCCGGCGAGGGACGGGGCCACACGACGATCGATGAGGGCGTCGGTGGTGTTCTTGTCGTAGTAGGTGAACTCGAAGTTCGACTTGCCGTCGAACATGGTGAGGTCGAAGCCAGCCTCCGTTTCCGCCGAGTACTCGGGGCGGAGGGTGGCATTCCCCAGCGCACCGAGCGTCACGCCCGGCTGGTCGGCCGTGCCGGAGATGGTGGTTGGGAAGGGCGAGAAGAAGCGGAGGGCGTCCGTGGTCCCCGGGATCTGGCCGGAGGCGCCGTACGTGGCGCGCAGGCGCAGGGTGTTGAGCCAGCTATAGGCAGGGAAGAAGCCCTGGTCCGACACCACCCACGACGCACCGATCTTGGGATAGTTGACGGCGCGGAACTCCTTACCGAACGCGCTCGCGGCGTCACGGCGCAAGCCAGCGGTGATGAAGAGCTTCTCGTTGACGTTGAACACCTGTTCGACGTAGTAGCCCAGCGTGCGACGCTCATCGAACGACTGCGAGGCATTGCGTATGGCACCGGCCGAGGTGGTGGTGGCGCCTGGCGGCAAACCCTGCCCCGTGCCTTCGGACTGGGCGAAGGCGTTGCGGATGTACTGCATGCCCACGGACGTCTTGGAGTTCAGCCACGAGAACACCTGCTTGTTGGCCGTCCCGCCAAGGTCCACCGTCTGCTGGTTGATTTCGGCCTTGTTGGCGCTGACCTGCCCCGCGCGGTTCACGCCCAGCGGGCCCTGTTCGAACAGGTTGATGCCCACGTCGCTACGCGCCGTGAAGTCGGAGCCGACGATGGCACGGGTGGTGAGCCAGCTGATGGGGTTGTACTGCAGCTGCACACTGTTGATGAAGCGGTTGATCGACTGGCTGGTGGTACGCGACAGGATGTCGCCCATGGGGAAGGCGCGGTAGCCGAGCAACGGCACGCCACGGCTGTCGCGCAGATCCTCGCGCCACTCGCCGCCGAGCATACCCACCATGAGCCCGTTACCGTTGTCCTCGTTCTGCGGCAGCCGCTGGCGGCTGTTGATGTAGCCCGAGGAGACCTGCAGGGTGGCCTTGGGGGTGAGCTGCGCGGTGACGTTCGCGCGGAGGCTGTTGCGGTCGAGGGCGTTGGGGCGGATCTGCGACGACGGAATGCCCGAAACCCCACGCTCGGTCTTGAGGCGGTTGATCTCGATGTCCGGCATCTTGTAGATGCCGGTTTCCACCTCGGTTTCGCCCGACACGAAGTACTGTACGCGGTCGGTCCCACCAGAGACCTGCATGCCGTACTGCTGGCGCGATCCCTGATCAACCGGGGTGAGGCTGTCGATGAGGAACGCGTTGCCCACCCGGAGGCTGTCGGCGCGGCAGATGGACGCGGCGATCGAGATGGCTGGGCAGCGCACACGGGTGCCCGCCGTCGCGCCGCTGAGCTGGGTGCCCCAGCCGTAGTACATGAGCGGATATTCGTTCGGATCGGTGATGCGGCCGTTTTCCGTGTACACGTTCCACCGCGTCTTGCCGACCTTGCCGCGCTTGGTGGTGATGTTGATGACGCCGTTGGCCGCTTCGGTGCCGTACAACGTGGCCGCCGACGGCCCCTTGATGACTTCGATGTTCTCGATTTCCTCGGGATTGAGGTCATCGAGACGCGACGGCGCGGACCCGCCCACGCCGATGGACGAGCTGCCAGCGTTGGCGGTCATACGCACGCCGTCGATGATGACGACCGGATCATTGGTGAGCGACAGCGAGGCCTGCCCGCGAATGCGGATACGCGAGCCGGCGCCGGTGGCCCCGGCCGTCGTGACCTGCACACCGGCCGCGCGGCCGGAGAGCAGCTGGCCCATGTTCGACACCGGGAGCTCGGCCACCTTTTCGGCGACGGCGATCTGCGTGGTGGCGTTGGCCAGTTCGACCTTGCGCTGCTGGCCGGTCACCGTGGTGACGACCGCCGCCAGGGAGAAGGCTGCCTGGGTGAGCGCGACATCCTGCACCACCGGCGCCGAGCCGACGGTGACCGTGACCTTCTTGGCCTCGAAGCCGATGCGGCTGACCTCGAGCGTGACCGCGCCCGTCTCGGTGACCCGAAGGGAGTACCGGCCATTCTCCGCCGTGAGCGTGCCGTTCTGAGTTCCGGAGACAAGCACGCGCGCCTGCTGGATGGGCTGACCGGTGGCGGCGTCGGTGACCCGACCGGTGATGGTGCCGCCAGCCCCCTGCGCCGGCAGGGTGGGCGGGGTCGCCATCCCCACCGCGACGGCCAAGGCGAGGAGCCAGGCGGCCCACCCGCGGCGCGCCGCTGTGTGAGGCGACGAAGACGGCGGCGGCGAGCAGCCTCGCTCGCCGCGCAGGAACGCAGCAGGTCCGAACAATCGCATCTCGTGACTCCCCAGATCAGGATCACCTGCCGGCCACCCGAATTGTGGCCGGTCCATGGTCGCAGACCGATGCCGGCCCTGTGCGTCGATCGCACACGGCCACTCGGCCACGCCACTGCCTAGAACGGGAGCGTGGCTCCCGGCATGCACGGGGTAAGGAGGCTGCAGCGACTCGAACGCGCAGACCTCGGGAGGTGGGACCGGCGTGCTGTCACACACCGGGGACGACAGGAAACCACGAATCGGCGTTTGGAGTCACAGTCCGTCGCGCAGGTCCATCCAAGCGCCGTCCGGACTGGTCCCATATCACCGGGGACAACCGGCGCAGACGGTACGACGCGCAGACTCGACTGTCAATAGCAAGGCCCCGGCTTTTGGACCGGGGCCTCGTGTTCGCATGCGTTTTGTCCCGCTTCCCCGCCTTACGGCGCCGGAGGGGCGGGCGGCAGGGTGAGCGTGATGGCCGTCAAGGCGACCGAATCGGGCTCCAGCTTCGCCTCGCCCGGCGGTAGCCCGTTCAACTTCAGGATGTAAGCGAGGGTCGCCGCGTACTCCTCGCGCGAGAGCGTCCCCGGGTTGCCATCCGGCATGGTGGTCCGAATCTGCTCGTAGAGCGTGAACAGCGGTTGACCCGACCACTTGGTCCGGAAGTCCGCCCCCGTCACGTCGGTGCTCTCGTGGCACTCGACGCAGTTCTTGGTCCAGAGGGTCTGCCCTTGGACGGCCTGCGAGTCGGTATAGACGCGCGGTGAGTCGGCCACGAAGACGCGGGGGCCGACGCGCGGCGCCTGAGCCGTCATGCGGGACGCCGCGAAGACGCTCGACACCACCACGGCGACGAGCAAAGCGTTGGGAAGCAGTGAGGGACGGTGCATGGCCATGGAACGTGTACGGGAAGGATTTCGCTGGCAAGCCGGGGCGCGTCGGAGTCGGTACCCTCCGAATCACGCGATGGCCCAATCTCGTGATTGCGGCCGTCCGTATGTACCGGCATTTTCGGCCAATGGACGCTTCCGAGACTCCAGAAGTTCCCTCCGCGACCGACGAACACGGCCTTCCCCGGCGCGATTTCCTGCGGATGGCTGGCGCCGGTGCCGGATTGCTCCTTGCCGGGTGCGCCCCGCCGCCAGCCTTTTCCGCCGCCCCGGCGCCCGGCATCGAACGCGGCCGCCGCGGGGCCGGGAGCAGCAGCCATGTGCTCGTCATCGGCGCCGGCGCCTGGGGCGGCTGGACGGCCTACCACCTGCGCGCCCGCGGCGTCCGCGTCACCCTTGTGGACGCCTACGGCCCAGGAAACTCGCGCTCCACCAGCGGCGACGAGACCCGTGGCATCCGCTCGTCGTACGGCGACCGCGCGACCGGCGAGCTGTGGACCCCGTGGGCCCGCACCGCGATCGCCCGCTGGCAGCTCTTCGAGCAGGAGTGGGGCCCGGTCTTCCGCACGAGGTTCTGGCATCAGACGGGCGACGTGATCATGCGCGCCACCCGTGAGCCGTTCATCACCCGGACCATCGAACTCTGGACGAAGAACAACGTCGCCCACGAGGTGCTTTCGGGTGACGAAGCCCGCAAGCGCTGGCCGGTGATCAAGGCCGATGATATCACCGTCGCCATCACCGAGCCGGACGCCGGCGTCGTGCGCTGCCGCGCCGCCACCCAGGCGGTGGCGTCGGCCGCCCAGAAGACTGGGGCCGAACTGGTCATCGGGCGCGTGCGCCCCGGCCCCATCGTGAATGGGCAGATGGACGGGGTGATCCTGGAGAACGGGACCGTGCTGCGCGCCGACGCCTACGTATTCGCGTGCGGGCCGTGGCTGCGCAAGCTGTTTCCGTACATGGAGAACCGGATGCGCGTGCCCATCGGGCACGCGCTCTACTTCGGGGTGCCGGTGGGCGACACGCGCTTCACCTTCCCCAACCTGCCGAGCTTCAACTTCCCCGGTGTCACGGGCTGGCCGATGCTCCCCGTGGACAGTCGCGGCTTCCGCGTTCGCGGCGCGATCGCTCCGCCGGCGCCACCGGCCGGTGCACCGCGCCCGCCGGCGCCACCCGCCACGCCGGTCGATCCGGCGCAGCAGGATCCCGATCTCAGCTCCCGGTGGACGAATCAGGACCGCGTCGACGGTGCCCGTCGCTTCCTCGAGGCCCGCTTTCCGCTGCTGGCCAACGCGCCGCTGCTGGAAACGCGCGCCTGCCACTACGAATCGAGCGTCAACCAGAACTTCATCGTCGACCATGTGCCGGGCACCAGCAACGCGTGGATCGCCGGCGTCGGTCAGGCGGAGGGATTCAAGTTCGGCCCGGTCGTGGGCGAATACGTCGCGCAGCGCGTGGTCGGCATCGAGGGCGACCCCGCGCTCGTGAAGGCGTTCGCGCTGCCCACGCAGGAATACGAGCGGCCGCCCGGCTGATGCGCAAACCGCTGTTGTGGGGCGCCGCCGCCCTGTTCTTCGGGTACGAGCAGTGGGCCTTCTCCCAGTGGATGCAGCAGCACGGCTCGGTCTCGGCCGGCCTGTCGCACGCGTGGATGACACTGCGCCAGGATCCGATGGTGTTCATGGCCTGGAACGACATGGGCATCTTCACGGCGCTCGTGCTCATTTGGCTCTGGCGCGACGTGCACCGGAGCGGTCGATCACTCGCGTGGTGGCCGGCGACCCTGCTGCTGGGGTGTCCGCCGCTGCTGGTGTATCTCGCGACCCGCGCCAGCGAAGCAACGACAGCGAAGCCACGATAGCGAAACGGCGCGGGCGAATCGGCGCGGGTGAAACGGCGGCAGCGCGAATGGCGGCCCCGGTGACGACGTCATGGACACCGCGTGACCATGACGTCGGGGGATAGCGGTGCACGCGGTCCAGCTCACGTCGTCTCCCTGACGTCGCTGTCGGTGCCGCCGTCTGCGGTGCCGCCGTTCCCGTTGCCGTCCCCACGCGACCGCCGTTCCCTGTCGGCTGACTGCGGCCCGAACACGCGCGTCTCTCCGTGGCGCAACACCGTGAAGCGGTCCGCGCCAATGCCCCGCGCCGCCAGCGCCGTGGCCAGATCACGCGGCGGCTGATCCAGCGGCTCGTCGGTGAGAGCGAACGTGCCCCAGTGCACACCAATGGCCTGCTGCGCGCGCACGTCGAGCATCACCTGCACCGCCTCCGCGGGATTGACGTGCTGCGAGCGCATGAACCAGCGTGGCTCGTAGGCACCGACGGCAATGGCGGCGGCATCGAAGGGCCCCAGGCGCTCCCCGATACGCGCCGGATGCGTCGAGTATCCCAAGTCGCCCGAGTACCAGAACCGGAACGTCTCGTGGACGATAGCCCAGCTGCCCCAGAGTGACCGGTTGCGGTCGAACATCGTGCGGTTCGACCAATGCTGCACCGGCAGGAAATGCAGGGTGAGCAGTGACGCACCCACCGGCAGCGTGACCTCGCCCCCCCAGTCCAGCGGTACGATCTCCGGCAGCATGCCGCGGCGTCGAGGCAGGTTCCGCCCGAACCAGCCCTCCAGCCCACGCGGCACGACATAGCACGGCGCCCCGCCCGACTGCCGTGCCACCGCGCGCACCGACGGCCGGTCGAGATGGTCGTAGTGGTTGTGCGAGAGCAGCACCGCGTCGATATGCGGCAACTGTGCCGCGGTGAGCCCGGGGGGCTGGTGGCGACGCGGTCCGGCAAACCGGAATGGCGACGCCACCGGGCTGAAAACCGGGTCGAGCAGCAGGTTGGCACCACCAACCTGCAACATCCCGGACGCATGGCCGATCCACGTGTAGGCCGGCACGGTCCGATTGGCGTGAAGGAACGTGAGGTCCGGCGGGACGCCCACGATCGGCGACGCAGGCGGGCGCGGCAGCCGCTGCCGCGCCCGTTGCCACGCCCACTTGAGCAGGCTTGTGCCCGACACCTCGATGCCGGACGGAAGGTCGAGCCCGTCGGCTCCGCCGCTACGATGCTGCGCCACGCCGCTTGGCTGCTCGCGCCCGGAAGGGCAACAGGAACAGGTACAGGCCCGTCACCCACAGCCCGAGCACGACCACTGCCGACGGCAGGAAGACCCACAGCTTCGCCGCGTCGTGGAACCACGAGCCGTCGTGCAGTTGCTCGATGAGATCGGAGCGCCGGTATGCCGACTGCAGCAGCTCGCCGCTCGCGAGGTCGAGCTGCAACTCCCAATGGTTCTTCGCGGCGACCTTCACGATGCCCTTCCCGGGGCGCACATCGAGCCGATCGATGTGCGACCAGTCGGAGACCTGCGCCTCCGGAACCGACCGGGCGACCTCCAGGATGCGGTCCATCGAGAGCATGGGCACAGTGTTCGGCGTCCGCTGCTCCGGCGGCTGCACCCACGCCAGCTGCTTCTTGAGTTGCAGCAGCAGGCCGGTGGTGATCACCACCAGAAATGGCAGCGCGACCGCGATGGAGCCCCAGCGATGCAGCTTGCGATTGAGGAGGCGGAAGTTGGGGCCTGATGCCCCAGCCGATGAGGCCATCAGCGGCCCCGCTTGCCCCACACCGGCGGTGCGGGTTCCTTCGTGGCCCGGTCGTTCTTCCACGTGGACAGCAGCCGCAAAGCCTCCTGTACCGCGCGCTCGAGCTGCGGATCGCGTCCGGCGATGACCTCCTTCGGGAAGTTCTCCACGTCGATATCCGGCGCCACGCCCTCGTTTTCCACGGCGAATTGATTCTCCCGGGAGAAGAACCCGAAGCGCGGCGCGATCATCGACCCGCCATCCACGAACGGCGGCGTGTCGGTGGTGGCCACGAGGCCGCCCCACGTCCGCGAACCCACCAGCAGCCCGAGCTTGCGCCGCTTGAACATGTACGGCATCAGATCGCCGCCGGAGCCGGCCATCTCGTTGATGATCATCACCTTCGGGCCCCAGATGCCGTTCGCGGGGCTGGTGTACGGATAGCGATCACCGACCGGGTTGTTGAAGTAGCCGTCGTAGTCGCGGCCGAGGAGATCGACAATGTAGTCGGCCGCGGACCCGCCGCCGTTGAAGCGCTCATCCACGACCACGCCCTGACGGTCCTGCTGCGCGAAGTAATAGCGGTTGAAGCTCGTGTAGCCGGGCTGCCCGGTGTTGGGCAGGTACACGTAGGCGATCTTGCCACCCGATAGCGAGTCCACGTAGCGCCGATTGGACTCCACCCACGCGCGCGTCCGGAGCCCCTGCTCGTTGGCCACCGGCAGCACCGTGATCTGACGCGCGCCCTGCATGTCGGGGCGGCTGTTCACCGTGAGTACCGTCTGCCGGTTGGCCGTGCCGTCGAGCAGACGATAGATGTTGTCCGGCGCCTGCAGCTCCACGCCATTGACGGCGAGGAGGTAGTCACCGCGCGAGACGTTCAGCCCCGGCACCGCCAGCGGCGCCCGCAGCTCCGGGTTCCAGCTTTCCGCGTCGTAGATGCGCGAAAGGCGATAGCGCCCGTTCTCGATGGTGAAGTCGGCACCGAGCAGCCCGCCGGCCCCATCCGGCACGTCCGGGAAGTCGCCGCCACGCACGTACGAATGCCCGATCGCCGTCTCGGCACCCATGTTGTCGATCAGGTAGTTCAGATCGGCGCGATGGTTCACGTGCGCGAGCAACGGCTCGTACAGCTTCTTCATCGCCGGCCAGTCGGTGCCGTGCAGATTCTTCACGTAGAAGTTGTTGCGCTGGTTACGCCACCCTTCATTGAAGATCTGCTTGAACTCCTCGCGCGGATCGATGTACGCCCGCAGCGCGGCGTTGAGCCGGCCAGTGCCCGGGGCCGGCACGGCGCGGTCGGCGTCAACGAGGAACAGCCCCCCGCCCTGCCCGGTGCTCCGATACAGGAGCTTGCGCCCGTCGGCGCTGACCGTGTACTGCGACACGCCGCTCACGAATGGAGCAGCCCGGCGCGTGGATAGCTGGAAGCGATGCAGGGTGCTGCCGCCGTTGCCGCCGCCGGCCGTGCCCGTGGCTGGCACCGGCTCGAGGAAGAACACCGTACCCGCCGGACCGGCGCGCAGCGCGCTGTAGTCGCGATCGGCGAGCCCCGGCACCGCCACGATACGCTGCTGAATGCCGTCGAAGTCGATGCGCACCGGGCGAACCACCGCCGGTCCGCGGGCGGAATCACCGCGCTCACCGTCAACGCGGGGACGTGTCGCAGTGGCCGACGCCGCACTGTCGCGCATCGGACTCAGGCGCGCCACCTCGTCGTCGCTTTCCGGCAACAGCGGCGACGGCTCGCTCCGGCTCAAGATGGCCATGTACAGCGCGCGCGTGTCGGGCCGATCGTACTTCGACATGTCCAGCAGCGACGAGTTGAGCGCGAAGTTCGTCGAGGCGAAGAACCAGAGATACTTGCCACCGGCGTCCCACGCGGGACTCGTGGCATCGGCGAGGCCGTCGGTGACCTGTCGCGTCTGCCCCGTCTCGATGTCGTACACGAAGATGGCGCGGAAGAGCGACTTGAGGCGCTTCGGATAGGCCACGTACCGTCCGTCCGGGCTCCACACCGGCACGATCGACCGATCGCCCATGAAGTACGGATCGGTGTCGGCCAGCTTCGCCCGTCCGCTCGCCACATCCACCAGCCAGATGCGGAAGTGCGAATCATGGTAGGCAATCGTACGCCCGTTCGGCGACCACGCGGGCGTGTACGGGCGGCTCGGCTCCGGCAGCGCAATGCGGCGCACGGCGCCCAGCCCCGTCTGCGGCGCAATCACGAGCTGATACTCGCCCGACGCATCGCTGAAGTACGCCACCGACTGGCCATCCGGCGACCACACCGGCGCGATCTCAGCGGCGCCACTGGTGTTCGTGAGGTTGCGCACGTCGCCCTTCTCGGCGGGAATCGTGAACACCTCACCGCGCGCCTCGACCGCCGCCCGCTTGCCGGTGGCCGACAGCGCCAAACCGGTAATGCGCGGCGATACGTCCTTCCACGCGGCCATCATCCACGGGAAGTCCCCCGCCGCCGTGATGGGAACGATCTTGGAAGCGCCGGTGCGCGCGTCGAGTTCGTGGAGGTAGCCGGCCTGCTCGAAGACGACCGTGGTGCCTGCGGCGTCGAGCGCCTTGACGTCGAAGTCGGTGAACTGCGTGACCTGTTTGAGCGCTTTGGCCTTGGTGTCGTAGGCCCAGATGTTGGAGATACCGTCACGATCCGACAGGAAGTACACCGCGTCGCCGACCCACACCGGGTCCATCTCCTTGGTGCCGGCGAACGGAGTGGTGTCGAGGGCGAACGACGTGAGGTCGAGGATCCAGATCGGCTTGTTCTGCCCGCCGCGATAGTTGCGCCGTTCCTCGTCCCACGACGAGGGCATGCGATAGGCGACCCGGTTGCCGTCGGGCGACAGCTTGCCCTGGAAGGCGCGCGGCATCGGCATGGCCGTTTCCACACCGCCCTCCACCGGCACCGTCCAGAATCGCGGCGCCGCATTCGGCGCCCAGGTGGCTCGCGGCGATGCGAACATGATGGCCTTGCCATCTGGCGACCAGCCCTGCACCACGTCGGCCGAGGGATGCCATGTCAGCCGCCGAGGCTGCCCCCCCTCGACGGGCACCACATAGACGTCGGTGTTGCCCGCATACTCGGCGCTGAACGCCACCAGCTTGCCGTCGGGCGACAGGCGGGGATTCTGTGTCTGCCCCTGAAAGCTGGTGAGCCGGCGCGCCGCGCCACCGCTGCGTTCGACGACCCAGATGTTGTTGGCGTACGCGAAGGCGATGTGCTGCGCGCTGACCGTGGGCGTGCGCAGCAGGCGCGTGCCGGACTGGGCCGAGAGCGGATGGACGGCAGTGCACGCACTGGCCGCGGCGCAGGCGAGCAACAGCCGGTCGAGGGATCGGAACATGGACGGCGGGAATAGAACGTGAAGTCGGCGATGCGTCGGCCGACGAGGCGCTCGGGGGACGTTATGCCATGCGACAGGACCGCGACAGAGGCAGAGCCCGCAGCCGACCTTGCTCGGTCATGGGACGCGGGGCATGATTCAACGTCCTGCTCCGTGTTGCGTGGCGCGCACCGTGCGACCACCTCCACCCGCGTTCTCATGCGCACCCGTCACCGAATGCTCCGTGCGGCCCTTGCCGCCATTACGGCCAGCCTGTGCACTGCGCTGCCGCACCTCGCGGCCGCACAGGACTCCGGCGAGGCCACCGGCAGTGTGCGCGGCACCATTTCCGCCCGCGGTGGCCCGGCGCTTGGCGGCGCCCAGCTGCGCATCCGCGTCGGCACCTTCACCTCGGCGGTGACCACCGAGTCGGACGACGAGGGCGCGTTCAGCTTCGGACGGGTACCGGTCGGCGACGCATGGCTGCTGGCCCGCCGCATCGGCTATCGCCCCGATTCGATTCGGGTGCGCGTGGCGCAGGGCGAGCCCACCACGGCGACGCTGTCGCTGGAGCGGCTCGCCGTCGAGCTCTCCACGGTCAATATCGTCGGGCGGCGCGAGGTCTCGGGCCCCATGGCCGGCTTCTACAGCCGCATGGCCAACGGCGGTGGCCGCTTCTTCACCTTCGCGGACCTCGATCGCCGCAACGCCATGCACATGACCGATGTGTTCCGCATGGTGCCGGGCATGCGGATCGAGACGCGCGGCATGCAGAATACGGTCCGTATTCGCGGCAGCCGCTGCGCCCCGCTCGTGTGGCTCGACAACCAGCCACTGTACGCCGGTGAGGTCGACCTCGATGCCTTCGACCCGCGTTCGTTCGAGGGGATCGAGATCTACAGTGGCGCCGCCAGCGTTCCGGTGGAGTTTCAGGGCAACCAGCGCATGAGCTCTGCGTGCGGGACCATTGTGCTCTGGTCTCGGCGCGGCGAACTCCGCCCCAAGAAGCGCAAGAAGGACGAACCCACCCCCACCATGCGCATCGCGGCGCTGATCGAGGAGGGCAAGGCCTTTGTTCACGGCGAGGTGGATGCGGGGGCCCGTCCCGATTCGGCGGCGCTCGTCCGGCCCGTCTACCCCGACTCGCTGTTCGAGGCCCAGACGGGTGGCCAGGTGCTTGCCGAGTTCGTGGTGGGCACCAACGGCGAGGCAGACATGGATACCTTCAGCGCCGTTACCACCACGCATCGCGAACTCGTTGAACCCGTGCGCCGCGCGGTGCGCGAGCAGCGCTTCACCCCCGCGGTGAGGGCGGGGCGCGTGGTACCGCAGGTCGTGCAACTGCCCTTCCGGTTCATCCCGGATTCCACCGCCCGCCGGAGGCGCTGAGGTATGGACCGCTCAGCCAGGCGCCTGGGCACCGTGCTCGGCCTGTGGCTTGGTGCCATCATGCTGTGCCCGCCGCTCAGCGCGCAGTCCGCACGCCCCCTCAAGGCGATCGGCACGACCTCCGTGGGCACCCCCGTGTTTCTCGAGCCCGGCTCGGTGTCGCGAAAGGGCACCGTGGTGACCGCAGCCGTACGCGTACGACTGCAGCCGCCGCTCAAACACCCCAACGGTGACCTGCGCAGCTCCCGCACCATTGCCATGTACGACTGCGCCCGTCAGACGGTGGCCACCAAGGAGAGCTGGTACTACCACGACGATGACGGCCGCAAGGAAGGCATGCATCGGGTAGTGAAGACGCCGGGATTCGGTCCGGCGTTCAAGGGATCACTCGCCGCAGTGGCCATGATGCACCTCTGCACGTCGGCGCGGTAGGCGCGGGGTCTTCCCATCCGGGTACGGGCGGCGCATATCCTCGGAGATCTTCTCCCCAGCCCCACATCCCCGTGCAGCGACGACAGTTCTTCCGGCTGGCCGCGGTTGCCGGCCTGGCCCCGCTCGTCCGTCCCCAGGTCGCCTGGTCTGCGCATCCCGGGCACCGCCCCGGTGCGGCACCGGCACGGCCCGGTGCGCTACCGCGCGCGCCACTCATCAAGCCGCCCGTGCTGCGAGGTCCCGAGTTGCTGCTGCGGGCGCAGGAGCAGTCGGCCGAGATCGCCCCCGGCGTGATGGCGCGCGTGTGGAGCCCCGGACCGGGGCCGGTTGGGCCCACCATCGAAGGGCGGACCGGCGACCGGCTCCGCATTCGCCTCGACAACGCGCTGCCGGAATCCACCATCCTTCACTGGCACGGGCTGCGAGTGCCCGAGGCGGCCGACGGTCATCCGCGACTCGCCATTGCGCCCGGCGGGCGCTACGACTACGACGTTCCGCTCATCGATCGCGCCGGGACGTACTGGTACCACTCGCACGCGCATCATCGCACCGGCATCCAGGCGTACCGCGGCATGGCGGGCCTGCTGCTCATCCGCGATGAGTACGAGGACCGCCTCGGCCTTCCCGGCGGCGACCATGAGCTGCCGATGCTGGTGCAGGATCGGCGCCTCGCCGCCGACGGCACCTTCGAGTACGAGCCCGTCATGCACGAGCAGATGGAGGGCTACTTCGGTGACGCCCCGTTCGTGAACGGCATCCGACTGCCGTCGCAGGATGTCGAGACCACGACATACCGGCTGCGTATCGCCAATGCGACCTCGTCGCGCATCCTGCGCCTCGCGCTCTCCAACGGTGCATCGTTCACGCTGATCGGCGTCGACGGCGGATTGCTCGAGGCGCCAGTCACGCTGCCGACGCTCGACCTCGGGACCGGCGAGCGCGTCGACGTGCTGGTGAGCTTCGCCGGGGAGCGGGTCGGCAGCACCGTGTCGCTGCTCTCCGCGGCCTTTCCATCTCCGGCCCGCATGGGCGGCATGGGCATGGGGCGCGGGATGGGCGGCGGAATGGGTGGTGGCATGGGACGCATGGGCGCCGGCGGCGTGCCGCAGGGCGGCGAGATGACGCTGGTGGAGTTCCGCGTGACCAGGTCGGTCTCGCCCGTGGCCTGGCGGCCGGTGCCCCTGCCCCCGCTGCCACTCCCGGAGGCCCGTCGCGCCACGAAGACGCGCACCTTCTCCTTCGAAAGCGCCATGATGCGGCACGCCATCAATGGGCGCACGTTCGACATGGAGCGCATGGACGAAACGGTCCGCTTCGGCGACACCGAGGTGTGGACCTTCGTGAACGACAGCCCGTTCCCGCACCCGGTGCATGTACACGAGACGCAGTTCCGCGTCCTGGAGCGGACGGGCGGACGCGCCGAGGTCATGCCGTGGGAGCGCGGCCTCAAGGACACCGTGCTGGTGCTGCCCGGCGAACGGGTATCGGTGGCGGCCACCTTCGACAGCTATCGTGGCCGATTCCTGATGCACTGCCACAACATGATCCATGAGGACATGGGGATGATGCTCAACTTCGCGATCGCGTGACCGCCATGCGCTTGCCTTGTCCGCGTACGGCCCGGGTCGCGGTGCTCGCGGTCCTTGGCGGGGCCACGCTCTTCGGCGCCTGCGCCAGCGCCGGCCCGCCGCGCCCGCTCACGCCCGCCCAACTGGCCATCCGCGATGGCGGCATCCCACCCTATACCAAAGCCGACGTCGAGTTCATGCAGGGCATGATCGGCCACCACGCGCAGGCCGTCACCATGTCATCGTTCGCCGAGCCCAACGGCGCCAGCTCCGAGGTCCGCGTGCTCGCGGGGCGCATTGCGGTGGCCCAGACCGACGAGATGGACTTCATGGAGGACTGGCTGCGCACGCGCAAGCAGACCGTGCCTCCGCGCGATGGTGCGCATCATCATCACGCGGGCATGGACATGTCCGGCGCGTCCGGCCAGATGCCGGGCATGCTGTCGCCGGCGCAGATGGATACGCTCGCCCGCGCCAGAGGGCCCGCCTTCGACTGGTACTTCCTCACCTACATGATTCAGCATCACCGCGGCGCGATCACCATGGTCGATGCGCTCATGCAGGCGCGATCGGCGGCCAACGACGACAACGTCTTCAAGTTCGTGTCCGACGTCGTGGCCGATCAGAGTACCGAGATCGCCCGTATGGAGCTGCTGCTGAAGACCCGACCCAAACCCTGAGTTCGCCCTCGCCCGCCGTGCCTCCGGCGGCCCCTTGTCCTCTCACTCCACGAAGCGATGCGACGCCCCTCCCCTTTCTTCCTCGCCGGCGCGGCGCTGCTGGCTGGTTGCGCCGGTGCCTCCGGCAGTGTCTCCGGCAGCGCGTCCACCGAGCCGACGCCCGCGTCGATGTCCCTCACGCCGCCCTCTCCTGATCCGCGCGTCGGCCTCAAGGCCGGCTGGTACGATGCTGGTCAGGCGTCGTGGAACCTGCGCCTCGTCTCCACCACCAAGCCGTCGCCGGCCTTCGCCGTGCCGGCCAACCCCGGCGATCCGCGCCTCACCAACTCCGACCTCGCCTTCCTCGGCAATCTCGTCTTCCAGGGCAACTACAGCGGCTGGCAGGTGTGGGACGTGAGCAACGTGCGCAAGCCGACGCTGCGCACCGAGTTCGTCTGTCCGGGGTCGCAGAGCGACGTGACAGTGTACGGCCATCTGCTGTTCGTATCGGCCGAGGCGGTGAGCGGCCGCGTGGACTGCGGCCTGCAAGGCGTGGCCGACGAGGTGAGCCCCGAGCGGGCGCGCGGCATCCGCATTATCGACATCACGGATGTCACGCAGCCGAGGTCCATCAAGACCGTGCAGACGTGTCGCGGGTCGCACACCAACACGCTGGTCACTGACCCGAAAGACCCGGAGCACGTGTACATCTACGTGTCCGGTTCCGCCGGCGTGCGCTCGCCGAATGAACTCGCGGGTTGCTCGGCGGAATCGCCGGATGTGAACCCCAATTCGGCACTGTTCCGCATTGAAGTCATTCAGGTGCCGCTCAAGAACCCGGCGGCGGCGGCCATCGTCAGCTCACCGCGCATCTTCGAGGGACTTGGGGAGGCGGCGCGCCACGGTGACGATCCCGCGGACGTGCGCCAGCGCGCGCCACGCCCCGGCGCTGCGCCACGCCCATCGGTGGCAGGCCGTGGTCCGACGCAGTGCCACGACATCACCACCTACCCTGCGGTCGGCCTCGCCGGCGGTGCCTGCAGCGGCTATGGCATCCTGCTCGACATCCGCGACATCAAGAACCCCAAGCGGCTCTACGCGGCCGCGGACACGAACATGTCGGCCTGGCACTCGGCCACGTTCAGCAACGACGGCAGCAAGGTGCTCTTCTCCGACGAGTGGGGCGGCGGCACGGCGCCCCGCTGCCGCGCCACCGACAAAAAAGAATGGGGGGCCGACGCCATCTTCGTGCGCAGCGGCGACTCCCTGGTCTTCTCGAGCTACTTCAAGCTACCGGCCGCCCAGTCGCGCTTCGAGAACTGCGTGGCCCACAACGGCTCACTCATCCCGATTCCGGGCCGCGAAGTCATGGTGCAGTCGTGGTATCAGGGGGGCATCAACGTCTTCGACTGGACCGACCCGACCAACGCCTACGAGATCGCCTTCTTCGACCGCGGCCCGATGGACTCCACGCGCCTGGTGAGTGCCGGCCATTGGTCGGCGTACTGGTACAACGGCTTCATCTACGGCTCCGAGATCTCCCGCGGGCTCGACATTCTCGAGCTCACGCCCAGTGCGCATCTCTCGCGCAACGAACTCGAGGCCGCGAAGCTGGTGCGTTTCGAGTACTTCAATCCGCAGGAGCAGCCAAAGCTCGTGTGGCCGGCGGCGTTCGTGGTGGCGCGCGCGTACACCGACCAGCTGGCGCGCAACAGCACGGTGCCGAAGTCCTGGCTGGATGGGGTGGTCACGCAGCTCGATGCCGCCGAGAAGGCGCGTGGGGCGTCGCGGCAGACGGCGCTGGGTGCGCTGGCGGCGCAACTGGAGCGGGACGCGACGTCGAGTGCCGACGCGGGGAAGGTGCGGTTGCTGGCAGGAGTGGTTCGGGAGTTGGGCAAGTAGCGGCTGGGCTGGCCAACCCTTAGGAAGCAGGAAGGAGCGAAGCAGGAGAAAGGGAATCAGAGAGGAGGGAGCAGTGACTGCCTCCTCCTTCCTGATTTCCTCCTTCCTGCTTCCAAGCGGTTACCGCGGTTCGCTCCAGAAGATCACGGCACAATCCGCGTTGCTCCCGCCCGCTGATCCGCGATCCGCGGCAGTCCCTTCGCCTCCAGCATCCGATTCACTGGCGGCAGCTCGCCGGCCAGCAGGCCGTCGATCGCCCGCAGTGCCGCCGCCAGTTCATTGCCAAGGATCCCTTGTACCTCGATGTGCTGGGTGGTCGGTGTGAAATCGGCCACCGCAATGCCATTGGCCAGGTAGCCAACCTTGCCGATGAGTTTCGAGCCGAAGCGCACGCCATCCTGGCCGCCGCCGGTGAGGCGCAGGTCCACCAGCGCCATCTCCACCTCCACCAGCCTGGCGTCGAACGCGCGCACCTCACGGACAGCATCGGCATCGCCGGCGGCGAGGCGCTGCACCTGCTGGGCCTGCAGGCGGACACGCTCCACGCGTGTCACGGCCTCCGCCGCCTTGTCCAGCTCCACCTTCAACGCACCAAGGGCCTTCACCTGCTCGGCGATCTCGGCAACGGTTCCGGCACTGTTCGGATCCTTGCGCACCTCGAGCGGCTGTGACTCGGTTGTACCTCCCACGGTGAGGCGCACCGTGTATCGACCCGGCGGCATGAGAATCTGCAGTCGGTTGGTACCGGGCGCGACACGCCCCTGTGGGCCGGCGACGATGTGTTCGGCGTACAGCGGACTGGTAAGCAGACGCACCTCGCGACTGGGCTCGTCCCGCAGATCCCAATGCACACGGTTGACGCCCGCCGTGTTCGTGCCCGAGAGTGTGCGCACCAGCGTACCGGCGGCATCAAGGATCTCGATGCGCGGCACTGCGGTCGATGGCGCCTTGAGGTAGTAGTTGATGGACGCGCCGTATTCGGGGTCCTGCCCCGTGGTCGGATCGTCGTAGGTGGTGCTCGGCGCCGTGATTGGGCGGAAACGGTAGGCCGCACGCGGCGGGAACAGGTGCGCGCCCTTGTTCAGCACCGTCGCGTCGAGCTGCTGCAGCGGTGTCAGATCATCGAAGATCCAGAAGCCGCGCCCGTAGGTGGAGATGACCAGATCGTTGAAATGCTCCTGCACGATGATCCCCGAGACCGGAGCGTGCGGCAGGTTGTTCTGCAGTGGCAGCCAGCTGTCACCGGCATTGTACGACAAGTAGATCGCGTTCTCCGTGCCGAGGTAGAGCATGTCGCGCCGGACCGGATCCTCGATGATGATCTTGGCGTAGCTGAGCATGCTGCGCGGAATGCCGTTCACGATCTTCGTCCACGTGCGGCCATAGTCGCGCGTACGGTACACATGCGGATCGCGGTCGTTCTCCTGATGCGCGTCCACCGTGAGGTAGGCCGTGCCAGCGTCCCACTTCGACGCGGCAATGGAGCGCACCGAACCCCAGGCGGGGATCCCCGGGATGTTGGCCGTGACGTTCGTCCACGTGGCGCCGTTGTCGCGGGTGAGCTGCACGAGGCCGTCGTTGGTCCCCACCCAGATGAGGCCCGGCGTCTTCGGCGACTCGGCAATGCCGTACACCACACCCGAATACTCCACGCCGATGTTGTCGGGCGTGAGGCCGCCGGAGCTCTTCATCCGGCTGCGATCGTTGCGCGTGAGATCGGGGCTGATCACCTGCCAGCTGCTGCCGCCGTCGCGCGTGCGATGCACATGCTGGCTGCCCGTATAGAGCGTGTGGCGGTCGTGCGGCGAGATGAGCAGCGGCGCGTCCCACACGAACCGGTACTTCACCCCGTCGGCGGGGCCGTTGGACTGCTGCGGCCACACCTCGACGTTGCGGAACTGCCGCCGGTTCTCCTCGAAGCGCACGACGATGCCGCCCACCATGCCGGAGCCGGACGCAGTGCTCCAGATGAGGTTGGGATCCACCGGATCGGGGGTGGCCCACCCGCTTTCCCCACCGCCCACCGAGTGCCACATGCCACGCGAAATGCCCGCGCTGCGCCCGCCCTGGACGCGGCTGTTGCTGGGGCCGCGGTAGCTCGGCTCGTCCTGTTTGTTCCCCAGCACGTTGTACGGAACCTGGTTGTCAACGGTGACGTGGTAGATCTGCGCGTTGCTGAGCCGCTGCTTGAACCAGGTTCGCCCCCGGTTCACCGTGATCGACAGCCCCTGATCGTGCGCCACAATCTGCCGGTTGGCGTTCGTGGGGTCGATCCAGATGTCGTGGTGATCGCCGCCGGGTGCTTCGGCGCCCGTCTTCTGCACGAGTGTACGCCCGCCATCGATGGTGGCGTGATACGAGGCGGTGAGGAAGTACGCTTCGTTCTCGTTGTCGGTGGCCACCGCCATGCGCGAGTAGTAGTGCGCACGGCCCATGGCGTTGCGGTCGCGGGTGATGAGCTGCCAGGTGGCACCGTCGTCGTCGGAGCGCCAGAGCTGACCGCTCTCGGTGGCCTCGCCATTCCACGGTAGGCCGTCACCCGTCTCGATGAGCACGTACACGCGCGACGGGTTCGACCGCGCGATGGCGAGCGCGTGCTTGCCCGTGACCTTGGTCGGCAAGCCGTGGCCGACGAGGCGGGCCCACGTCACGCCGCCATCGGTGCTCTTGAACAGGCCACTCCCCGGGCCACCACTGGTACGCCCCCACGTGTGGATCTCGATCTGCCACATGCCGGCGTAGAGCACCCGTGGGTTACCGGGATGCATGGCCAGATCCGAGCAGCCTGCATCCTCGGTGGTGAACAGCGTCCGCGTCCAGGTCACGCCACCATCGGTGGTGCGGTACACGCCGCGCTCCTGCTGCGGCCCGTAGGCCGTGCCCAGCGCACAGGCGAGCACGATATCAGGATTCGTGGGGTGCACCACGACCCGCGCGATACGGCCGGTCTTCTCCAGCCCCATCAGCTGCCAGGTCTTTCCTGCGTCGAGTGACCGGTAGATGCCCTGCCCGATGGAAATGTGGCTGCGGATGTGGGCTTCACCGGTGCCCGCCCACACGATGTTGGGGTCGCTGGGCGCCACGGCGAGCGAGCCGATGGACTGCACGGGCTGCCCGTCGAACAGCTCGCTCCAGTGCACCCCGCCATCGGTGGTCTTGTAGATGCCACCCGAGGCGGCGCCCACATAGTACGTGTTCGGGTCGCCGGGAATACCCGCGGCCGATGTGAAGCGGTTGCCCTCGGGGCCGATGTGGCGCCAGGGGAGTTGTGCCCACGCGTTTGCGTTCACCCCTCCCTGTCGCGCCGCAACCGCTGGCTCCGCCGCCCCTGCTGGCCGGGGAGGCGTTGACACTGTCGACGGCTCGACCATCTGTTGCGCCGTCACCGTCGGGATGGGAGCAAGCACCGCCACCGGCAGGCAGCGAGCCAGCAACGACAGACGGCGCCGGCGAGCGTACGTCACGAAGGGATGCAGAACACGGGGCATGGCGGACCTCGGCTGAAGTCCCATGATTCTGCGGCGTGCCGGGCTTCTAGTCAAAGGCGATGTCCCGCGGTACGTTGGAGGGGGAGGTGCTGAGTTATTGAACCTCGTGGTGGGGGAACGGTACCATGCTGAATGCGTTACTGATGTGGCTTGGGTGGCTCCGCTTTGCAGCGATAGCCCCGGGGACTGCGGCCGTTGCCGTGGGAGTGTCTGAGGCGCCCCGTGCCGCGCACTCATCAGTCACCACCGTGCGCGGTGTGGCATTCGATAGTCTGCGCGGTCAGCCGCTGGCGGGTGCCCTGATCGAACTGTCCGGCTCCACCCGCATGGTCATCGCCGATCGGCGTGGCGCGTTTCGCCTCGACAGTGTCCCGCTGGGGCCACAGCGCCTCACCTTTTCGTCGCCGGCCCTCGACTCGATCGGTCTGTTCGGGTTCGCGGTCGACGTCGAGGTCCATGCGCAGATGCCGTCGGTGACGCTCGCCACCCCCTCGTTCCGCACGTTTCACGCGCGCATGTGCACGCCTACCGACCAGCCATCGGCCGACAGTGCGATCGTGTTCGGCACGGTGTACGACGCGGGGACCCGCGCACGCCTGACCAGCGGCCAGGTGGCGTTCCAGTGGTTCGCGGTGGATACCTCGGGCCGCGACATGCGCCTTGGCATCCCCACGCGGACCACCCGTACCGACGACGAGGGGAGCTACAGCATCTGCGGCCTTCCGCACGATCTGTCGCTGACAACGCTCGCCGGCGATTCGCTGACGGCCAGCGGCACCGTCTCACTCACCATCGGTGCCGCGCGGGTGCTGCGGCGTGACCTGTACGTGAGCAGCGAACTCGGCGGGGACAGCACGAGTCTGCGGGCCGGCAGCGGTGAGCTACGCGGCGTGGTTCGTGACGAGCGAGGTGGCCCGTTGGTGGACGCGCTCGTCGTGCTCACGGCATCGGGGCACTTCACGCGCACCGACTCGCTTGGACGCTGGGTG
>JAJTGR010000046.1 GCA_021299375.1 Gemmatimonadota bacterium | reverse complement strand
GCGTCTTCCTCGCGGTTCGCGTCGAGCCACACGATCTCGCCCGTCACCCGCCCGTCCTTCACCACGCGGTACGGCGTCTCGATGGGGCACATGCGGCCGTACTGCGAGTAGTGCACGTCGCGCACCTCGAAGCCGGCGCGTTCCCGCGTGAGGCCGCCCGGTCCGAGCGCCGAAAGACGACGCTTGTGCGTCAGCTCGGCGAGCGGATTGGTCTGGTCCATGAACTGCGAGAGCTGCGACGAACCGAAGAAGGCCTGGATGACCGCCGACACCGTGCGGGCGTTGACGAGGTCGTCGAGGGAGATCTTTTCGGGGTCGGTGTTGATCGACATGCGCTCCTTGACCAGGCGCGCCATGCGCGAGAGGCCGACGGAGAACTGGTTTGCGATCAGCTCACCGACCGAGCGGATGCGGCGATTGCCCAGCTGGTCGATGTCGTCCACGTCACCACGCCCTTCGTGGAGCTCGACGAGCTGGCGCATGATCTCCACGAAGTCTTCCTTCGTGAGGACCGTGGTGCTCATGGCTGTGTTCAGGCGCAGGCGCTGGTTGATCTTGTAGCGCCCGACGCGGCCGAGGTCGTAGCGCTTGGGCGAGAAGAACAGGCGCTCCAGCGCCTGCTTGGCCGTCTCGCGGTTCGGCGCGTCGCCCGGACGGAGCAGCGCGTAGATCTGCTTGAGCGCTTCTTCCTCGTGCTTCGTGGGGTCCTTGGCGAGCGTATTCTTGATGAGCGTCGACTCGGCACGGCCGGAGGCGACGAACACGAACACCTTCACGATGTCGGCCTTGCGGATGCGCTTGATCACCGCGTCGGTGAGCGTCGTATCCTTCTCGGCCACCACTTCGCCGGTGTCCTGGTCGATGACGTCGCGCGCGAGCGTCCGGCGCACGTCGCGCTCGCCGCGGTCGATCGCGTCCTGTTCATCGCGCAGGTCGATCTGGGTGTACGAGGCGAACACCTTCACCGACTTGATGCCCTGCCGCACGAGGCGGTTGAGCACTTCCTCGGTGAGCTCGTCGCCTTCGCGTACCAGCAGGGCCGACTCCGAGCGCTCGCGCTCGGCCTTGGCCTTCTTGGTCTTGGGCTTGGGGGCATCCGCGGCGGTGACTTCGCCCTCGAGCTCGATGTCCTCGGCAATGATCGCGCCGAGCACTTCGCGCTGGTCGTTGCGCGTTTCGCGCTTCTTGGTGAGGTCGAGGTCGCGCTCGGCGAAGAAGAGCCGCAGGATGTCGCGGTTCTCGCCGTAGCCGAAGGCGCGGAGCAGCGCCGTGGCCGGGAACTTCTTCTTCTTGTCGATGTGGACGTAGATCACGTCGTGGATGTCCACGGTGAACTCGACCCACGAGCCCCGGAAGGGAATGATGCGCGAGGACAGCAACCGCTGGCCGTTGGGGTGCGTGCTCTCCTCGAACACGACGCCTGGCGAGCGGTGGAGCTGCGAGACGATCACGCGCTCCGCGCCGTTGATGACGAAGGTGCCGAGCTCGGTGAGGAGCGGCAGTTCGCCCAGGTAGACTTCCTTTTCGATGATGTTGCGGGGGCGTTTGCCGTCCCCGGTATCCTCGAAAATGACGAGCTGGAGGGTGGCCTTGAGCGGAGCCGAGTACGTCATGTCGCGCTCGATGCACTCGGCGACGGAGTACTTCGGTTCGCCGAGGCTGTACCGCACGAATTCCAGCGAGAAGTTCTCGTGGACGTCGGTGATCGGGAACAGGTCCTTGAAGACGCGCTCGAGGCCGACGTCCTCGCGCTCCTGCTGCGCCGCATCCAGTTGCAGCAGCGACTCAAAGGCGCGCGTCTGGATGTCCAGGAGGTGGGGCATGTCCATGCCCGTCTCGAGCTTCGCGAACGAGATCTGGTTCATCATATCCTTAAGGGGCTCACCCTCGTACGGGGTGCGCGGAACCCGGACCACCGGGGGCGCAAAGCGCCCCGTCCCCGACGGCACCGGTCACGAAATCGTGGCCGGTGCCCCCGGGGAGGAGCGTTACAACGACGGAACTCCGATAAGTCGACGTAGAGCCGGAGGCTGAAGGCCGGGCTTTACTTGATCTCGACGCCAGCGCCTTCGGCCTCGAGCTTGGCCTTGATCTGCGCGGCTTCGTCCTTCGAGACGTTCTCCTTGAGGGTCTTCGGGGCACCGTCGACGAGGTCCTTGGCTTCCTTGAGGCCCAGGCCGGTCAGCTCGCGCACGACCTTGATGACCTGGATCTTCTTGGCGCCCGCTTCCTTGAGGATGACGGTGAACTCCGTCTGCTCTTCCACAGCGGCCGCCGGGGCCGCCGCGCCGCCGCCGCCCGCCGCAACCGCGGCGATGGTGACGTTGAACTTCGTCTTGAACGCTTCAATGAGGTCGGAGAGCTCGATCACGCTCATCGCGCCGATCGCGTCGAGGATCTCGTCCTTGCTCAGGGTCGTGTTAGCCATGGTGGTACGTTCTCCGTGAATGTCCCCCAGGGGTCCTGGGGCGTGTGATCAGGCGTACGCCTGGGGAACTCAGTTGGAGCCTTCGAGCTGCGCCTTGCGGGCGTCGAGGGCGAGGGCAAACATCATCGGGATGCTGTTGAGGTAGCCGGCGAACATCGAGAGCGCCTCCTCACGCGTCGGCAGCGCGGCCAGTTTCTTGACCATCGCCTCGTCGACCGCGTTGCCCTCGTAGATGCCCCCCTTCACCGCCGGCTTCTGGTCGTTCTCCTTCGCGAAGTCGGAGAGCACCTTGGCCGCCGTGATGGCATCCTTCGCCACCACCACCCCCGTCGGGCCCTTCAGGCGCTGCGCCACCAGCCCGCTTTCGTTCACGGCCCGGAGCGCCAGCGTGTTCTTGATCACGACGTACTCGACCCCCGCTTTCCGGAAGCGGCGGCGCAGGTCCGTCATGCGCTTCACGTTCAGCCCCGTGAAGTCGGTGTAGTACAGCGCCTGCGCGCCCTCGAGCGACGCCTTCAGGCTGTCCACCAGGATCTGCTTGTCGGCCTTCTTGGCCTTCGGCTTGGCTTTCATGGGTGCGTCTCCCTCTTACCGGAACGGCGTGGTGTCGACGGTGACGCCAGGACCCATGGTGCTCGAGATCGCGACGTTGCGGATGTACACGCCCTTCGCCGCAGACGGCTTCGAGCGCACGATGGTGTCCAGCAGGGCCGTGAAGTTCGACTCGAGCTGCTCGGGCGTGAACGACACCTTGCCGATCGGGGCATGCACGTTGCCGCCCTTGTCGACCCGGAACTCGATCTTGCCACCCTTCGACTCGCGCACCGCCTTGGCCACGTCGAACGTGACCGTGCCGGCCTTCGGGTTCGGCATCAGGCCGCGCGGACCGAGCACCCGGCCAAGCTGGCCGATCTGCCCCATCTGGTCCGGCGTGGCGATCATGACGTCGAAATCGAGCCAGCCGTCCTTGATCTTCTGCAGGAACTCGGTGCCGACGAAATCCGCACCGGCTTCCTGCGCCTCCTGCACCTTGGCGCCCGCCGCGATCACGAGCACGCGCATCGTCTTGCCCGTACCGGCCGGGAGCACGACGGTGCCACGCACCACCTGGTCGGCGTGCCGCGGGTCGACGCCCAGACGGATCGCGACTTCGACCGACTCGTCGAACTTCGCGAACGCCATCTGCTTCACCAGGGCGATCGCCTGCTTGGCCTCATACGACGTGCCGAGTTCGCGGCGCTCACTCGCGGCGCGGTACTTCTTCCCGTGCGTCTGCATGAGGCTCACTCCTTCACCGTGATGCCCATCGAGCGCGCGGCCCCGGCGATCATCGCCACCGCACTCTCCATGGAATCACAGTTCAGGTCGGGCATCTTCACCGTCGCAATCTTCTCGAGCTGCGCCCGCGTGATCGTGCCCACCTTCACCTTGTTCGGCTGACCCGAGCCCTTGTCCACGCCGATCTCCTTCTTGATCAGCTCCGCCGCCGGCGGAGTCTTGAGAATGAAGGTGAACGACTTGTCCGCGTAGATCGTGACCTCGACCGGGATGATCATGTCGCCGCCCTGCGTCCGAGCATTGAACTCTTTGCAGAAGCCCATGATGTTGATTCCCTGGGGGCCGAGGGCCGTACCCACCGGGGGCGCCGGGTTCGCCTTGCCTGCAGGAATCTGCAGCTTGACGAATCCAGTGACCTTTTTGGCCATGCTACTTCCTCATCGCAAGTTCCACCGAGGGACCATCCGCCGGTGGTCGTGCTGCCACGTTGTTTCGCGTCGGGTGGTGACGACGTCCCGCGTCGAACTCAGTACCCGCGCAACTGCAGGTAGTCGAGCTCGACCGACGTCGGCCGGCCGAACAGGCTGACCGACACCCGCACCTTGCCCTTGTCGGGCAGGATCTCTTCCACGGTGCCGTTGAAGTCGGCGAACGGGCCTTCGGTGATCGCCACCGCCTGCCCCACGAGGAACGGAATCTCCTCGCGCACCGGCGCCTCGTCGGCCAGATCCGCCTGCCCCAGCAGTCGACGCACTTCGTCGTCGCGCAGCGGCATCGGATCCTTGTCCTTCCCCACGAACTTGATCACACCCTGGATGGCGTTGATCTCGTGGAGCGTGTCCTGACTGGCCACCATCTCCACCAGCACGTAGCCGGGAAAGATCTTGCGCTCGACGGTGACCTTCTTGCCGTTCTTGATCTCCACAACTTCCTGCGTCGGCACGAGCGCCTGACGGATCAGGCGATCCTCGGGCGGCGCCGGATCCGTGTCGATCTTCCGCTGGATCAGGCGCTGCACCTTGTTCTCGTGGCCGGACGTCGTCTGAATCGCGTACCAGCGGTGCTCGAGCATCGACACAGTCATGGGTGGGCGCTCAACCGAGCAGCATGGCGGGGAGACGCACCAGCAGGAACTGGAGCGCCACATCCACGAGCCCGATCAGCGCGCCAAGCAGCAGCACGAAGACGATGATCTGCACGGTCGCCGACTGCAGCTGCGGGCGGTCCGGCCAGGTCACCTTCTTCATTTCGGCGATCACGTCGTGATAGAACGCGACCAGCCGCGTGCCGAGCCCCGGACGGGAAACCTCGACGGGAGCGGTCATGACTTACTTGGTTTCCTTGTGCGTCTGATGCTTGTTGCAGCGCGGGCAGTACTTCTTCCACTCCACGCGCTCCGGATGAAGACGCTTGTTCTTCATCGTGAAGTAATTGCGGTTCTTGCACTCGGTGCACCCGAGGATGATCTTCTCGCGCGGCATGTGGCGGCTCCCTGCTGCAGCTGTGCGTCAGCACCCAGACGTCGTCGGTACCGGAAGCGCCGCTCGCATTCGCGGAGCGCGCCGTGCCACCTGGGCGGCAGCCGTGGAGCCATCCACGGATCCCGGTACGGTCACCTGACTCCGGATGCGTCCGAAACCGGGTGAGCCTTCCAACGTAGCGCCCCCGGGACCCCCCCGCAAGTCACGCACCCGCCGTGTCCACACGCACCACGGTGCCGCCGCAAGTGACGGTCGGAGCGGAGGTTAGTGATGGGGCCTGCCCCCCGAACCGCACCCGAACGCCCGCGCAACCCGCGGCCCGGCGGCTCAATCCGCGGCCAGCAGTTCCGCGTCCCGGACGAGGTCGGCGACACTCCGGGTCTCCATCTTCTGCATGACGCGTCCCCGGTGCACCTTGACCGTCTTGACGGCAATGCCAAGCTCGGCCCCGATCTGCTTGTTGGGCAGCCCCCGGACCACGGCGTCGAACACCTGCCGCTCGCGCGCCGTGAGCAGCGCCAGGCGCCGCTCCACGTCCAGCCGCTGTTCGTGCCGTACCGAGATGGTCCGCCCCTTCGCCACGGCCCGTTCGATCGCCTCCAGCAGGGCGTCCGGCGGCGCCGGCTTCTCCAAGAAGTCCACGGCGCCCTGCCGCATGGCCTCCACGCTGGTGGACACCGTCCCGTAGCCACTCACGAACACCATGGGCACGACGTGCCCCCGCGCCTGCAGGGCCCGCTGCAGATCGAGCCCGGAGCCCCCCGGCATCTGCAGGTCGGTCACCACACACGCCACCGTGGCGGCGTCCGGCGCTCCCAGAAACGCTTCACCGGAGTCGAACGCCCGCACGTCGTATCCCGACACATCGAGCAGGCGGACCAGCGAGACCCGCGCCGCCGCATCGTCGTCGACCACGGCGATGACCGGCCCGACGGTCGCGGCAGGGGAATGGTGGACAGCCTCGAGCATGGATGCGTGGTGTGAGGAAGCAACGATCATGGCAATGACGACACCCCCGCCCCCGAAGTCAACGCCTTGGCCGCCGGCAACCACACGGACAGTACGGCCCCTCCGCCCGGCAGGCGACCCACCCCCATGTGCCCGCCGTGGGCTTCCACCACCCGCCTGGCGATGGGGAGGCCCATCCCCAGACCGCCACGGCGCGAGGTGACGAAGGGTTCGAACAGGGTCCGCCGGACCTCGGCCGCAATGCCCGGCCCGCTGTCCACGACCGACACGCGAACTCCACCAGCCGCCCCGCGTGCCCGAACGAGCACCGGCCCAGTCGCCACACTCCCGGTGGCCTGGAGGGCATTCTGCAGCAGGTTCACGAACACCTGTTGCAGCAGCACCCGCTCGCCGTACACCATCGGCACCGATGGATCGACCGACAGCGTCAGGGCGACACCGGCATCCCGGTACTCCCGCCCGAGCAGCAGAGACACACTCTCCAACAGGTCGCGCACACGCAGGCGCTCGCGCTCCCCCTGCTCGCGGCGCAGAAACCCCCGGAAAGCGCGCACGACCTCGGAGGCCCGCTGGCCCTGCGCCACGACATCGTGCAGCGCCTCCGCGAGTCGTGGATCGGCGGCCCCGGCGGCCGACGTGGCGTGGGTGAGCAGGCGACGGGCCACCTCGGCATTGTTCACGATCGCGGCCAGGGGCTGCCCCAGTTCGTGCGACAGCGACGCCGTCAGCTCACCGGCGACCGCCACACGGCTCACCTGCGCCAGTTCACGCTGGTGCTGTTCCTGCAGTGCCGCCGACCGCTGCTGCGCCTGCAGCGCCTGCAGCGCCACCTCCCGAACCCGGGCCTCGGCCTCCGCGGCCCTGACACGCTGGCGGGCGTACTGGGTTGCCATCGCCACCACCAGCACCACGAGCGCCACCCGCCACCAGACGCGCTCGACAAACCAGGGTTCCACCACGAGCGTGAGGGGGGCCGCGGCCCCCCACGCGCCCTCGGCGACCCGGCCCTCGAGGTGCAGCGTGTACCGGCCGGGCGGCAATCCCACCAGCCGCACGTCGCGGTTGGTCGCCAGCGGGATCCACTGCCGATCACGTCCGTCGAGCCGGTAGCGGAACTCCGTCGCCTCCGTCGCCTGAAAGGCGGGGGCACTGTACTCCACCTGCACCACGCGATCGTCGGGCGCAACGACCACGCGGCCATCCGCCGGCGTCAGCGTACGCCGCGCGGTCCGGATGGCATCCACCTGCACCCTGGGTGATGCCATGGGCGTGGTCACCCGACTCGTTTCCACGACGGTCAGGCCGGCCACGCTGGCAAACGCCAGCAGCCGCGGGGCAATGACGGCCGCCGCGGGAGCGCCGAACGTGCCCTCGGGGACCCCCGCCGACGAGGACAGCAGACGCGCGCCCGGTGCGGCCAGACTGTCCAGCAGCCACCGCCGGAGGCTGGCCATGGCCACCACGGTGAGCCCGCGATTTCCCGGCATCCAGAGTCGCCCCTCGCCGTCCTCGAGCAGGGCGGAGACGGTCTGGTCGGGGAGCGGAACCGGACGGGCCCGTGCGCCAGGGCGGAAGTAGTAAAGGCCGCTGCCGTAGGTACCGATCCACACGCCCCCCGCCGGGTGCGGGAGCAAGGCGCGAGGCACCGTGTTGGGGATGCCGTCGTCGGCGCCGAACGTGTCGCGGCGCGCGCCCTTCCATAACGTGAGGCGACCCGTCTGGGCCACCCAGAAGGCCCCGTCCGTCGCGTCGGCGATCGACTCGATCGGACGGCCGTCGGCCACGCGCCAGGGCGCCGGAAAGGTCAGCGAGTCGTCCGGACCGATCCGGCCCAGGCGTCCGTCCGCGAGGCCGAAGAGCAGCGTGTCGCCGATCACCAGCAGTGGCCGCACCGTGATCGGTGCTGTCGTGGTCACCGGGATGCGCCAGCTCCGCTCACGGCCATCCCGATCGCGACGCAGGATGGCGCTATCGCCACCCACCCAGATGCGCCCGCGCGCATCGTGCGCCAGGCTTCGGATGCAGGCGGCGCGATCGGCGCGGGTGATCGAGTCGACCCGGGCGCCACGCCGGTCGAGCAGGACCCCGACTCCGCAGTCACTGGCAACCCACACCCGGCCCTGGCCGTCGGCGGCGACCGAGTTGACCTCGCGCCGGTTCGCACGGGTGGGAGCCTCGACGACCGTCACGAGCGCCTGCCGGACCACGAGCAAGCCGTTCAGGGTCCCGACAACCAGCGCCCCGTCCGCCGTCACGGCGAGCGCCATGACCTTGTCGCCGGCATCGATGACGGCCGTCGGCGCGACGGCGGCGGTCTCGTCGAATCCGGGGTGGTAGCGGTAGAGCCGTTGACCGATGCCGAGCCACAACATGCCGTTCTCGTCGGACGTGACGACGTGCACCGGACCGGGCACCCCGGTGATCCGCCGCACGCGCTGGCCCTCCACCCGGTGCAGTCCATCGGGGCCCCCCAGCCAGATTCGCCCGCGCCGATCGGTGTGCAGCGCAACCGGGGCCTCGGCCGGCGACCGCAACGCGGTTGGCAGTACGGAGGGCGCCAGCACCTCACCGCCGTGGGTGGTCGCCCGAATGACACCGTCCGTGCCGTGAACGATCACGTCGCCGGCGGCATCGTGCGCCAACGGGGAGACTCCGCCAAACCGCAGCGGTTGTCGACTCCACCGGCCCTCGGCGTACCCGTACACGTCGCGCAGCGATTGCAGCCAGAGGGTTCCGCCGCGGTCCATGAGAAGATCGGACACCGCGCCGCCCGCCGGCATCGGCGGGTGGGGCAGCGTGTCCACGAGGCGGCCGTTTCGCAGCCGGGCTACGGTGCCCGCGGGCGTTCCGATCCACAGCTCCCCGTTCGGACGGGCAAGCACGGCCGTCACGGCATTGCCGGTCAGGATGGGAAGTTCCCGCGCCGACAGGCTGAGCACGGACCGGCCGTCGAAGCGAATGAGCCCACCGAAGGTGGCTCCCCAGACGTATCCGTCGCGATCGACGGCCAGCCGCGTGACCGACGCCTGCGGCAGTCCTTGCTCGCTGCCCCAGCGACGCACGGACACGGTGTTCGACAACAGGCGAACTGCCGAGGGACTGGACTCGGGCTGGGCCGCCAGCCGGGGGCCACCGGCCATGAGCGCCAGCAGGAGCAGGCCAGACCATCGCGCGCGACGCATGTCCTAAGCTTCGGTGTGCCACCGCGGTTCGTACAGGGGCCGCGACAGGCAGGCAAGACCAGTCGCTCCGACCGGCCACCACCCAGCCGTACCACGCGCTGCCCTGCACCGTGTTATCGCCGGCGCTGTTGGCTACGCCGAGCGACACGGCGCGGATGGCGGCACGCGGCGCGTCGGCCCGTCAGGCACCGGCCGGCGGCCTCGGCGTCGAGTACTCACCCGCTGGCGTCGTGGCAGGTGCGTCAGCGCACGACCGTGGAATGCACACCGCCCCCCGTTGCGTGGACGGCAACGGGGGGCGGTTGAGAGCTCACGACCGGGATCGAACCGGTGACCTCATCCTTACCAAGGATGGCCTCCGGCTCTGCCCCTCTCATCTCAATCTCTTGCAAAACAACGACTTAAAATGTCTCAACGGCGTGTGCGTGGAATCCATGGACATCGCTTGGACAAATTGCACCCTCATCATGCCGTGGCCTCCTCGGGCTCGGGATCGAGCGCGAGCAGCGCGTCGTTCTTGGGGATGTACACCCCGTAGGTCGTGACCACCATCTCATTGTTGACGTGGCCGAGTTGCCCCGCGACCATGCCAATCGGGGCGCGCTTGTCGCGCAGCCACCGCACCGCCCATGAATGACGCGCATCGTACGGCCGCAGATCGCGGAGGCGCTGGAGGCTTGTATCCTTCTCAATCAGTAGGGTGACGGCCGCACGCGCTTCGTCCGCGATCTGGAACCGCGTCGCAGGCATCAGCGGCTGCCCCGCGGGCGTATTCGCGAGCAGCTCGCGGAGGCGTGGCATGAACCACGCTTCGATGATCGCCTGACGAGCACGGGAATTGGTCTTGGTCCCGGGGATGTGCACCTCGCGGTCTCGTTCCAAGTGGGCACTCGTGATCAGCTGACACATCCCGGTTTCCGCCGCAGTCGCGATCATGAACCCGAATGCATCGCGCGCGGCGCCGGGTGTCATCGCCTCATAGACCAGCATCAAGTCGCCGAACTCATGGAAGCGAATCTTCTTCTCGCCCCGCTCCTTCCTCGGGAGCTTGACCTTCCGCGCGGGATTGGTGGTGATGAATCGGTGCTCGATGAGCCACTCGCAGAACATCGCGATATCGTTGCGGTGGGCCCGCTGCGTTTCGAGCTTACCTCGGCTCTTGACGTGCTCTCTGAGCGCGTTCTCCGTGAGGTTGCCGAGCGTGCGAAGCGCGCGGGCGCACTGTTCGACGCGCGTGCTCCGCAACTTGATCGACGCTTCCTGCGGCGTATTCTCCGAATTCGGAGATAAAGCCGGCCACTCTTGGGCCAACTCCAAGAGTGACTTGTCTTCGAGCTGGCGTCGCGCCTCGTTGGCGACGTGCTCCTCAAGAGCCGGGATGCCGCGCGTCACCATCAGCTCATCGAATTGCCGAAGCGTGAGCGTACCTGCGTTCAGCGCCTGGAGCAGGTCCCATCGTGGCGGCACCACGGACAGCAGGTTTTCGACGCGAGCGAGGAGCTTCGCCGCGGCCTTCTCTCCTCCCGGCACATCCCCGATCCACGTCGCCACGCGGCGACGGGCGTTCGTCTTGGCATCCGCCGGGATACGGATGTAGTACCGATTGCCGCGGAGAATCACGTTCGCGGGGAGCTTCACCGTCTTTGGCATCGGCACGCCCTCTGTCACCGAACACCCAAAACCGGCCACGGCACGTAGCCACGCCATGACGTGCTTCGAGGGACTCCACTCTCGAGGCGTTGATGGGCAACTACCTGCAAATGGCGAAACGACAACAGGTTCTGGCGTTACTGGACCTCGGCTGGAGCTTTCGACGGATCGAGGCCGAGACGGGCGTCCGGCGCGAGACGATCAGCCGGTACCACGCCGCCCTGGCGGCAAAAGCGGCCACCGTGTTCCCCGGCTCGGAGGCGGCAGCCGGGACCGCGCCTGAGGAGGGGCCCCCCGCGGCGCCCGCAAATGCGGCCGAAGTGTTCCCCGGCTCCGCGCCAAATCCGGCCAAGGTGTTCGCCGGCTCCGCGCTGGGGCGACCGCGGGCGACCGCGGCCGCGTACCGATCCGAGATCACCGCGAAGCTCGACGCGGGCCTCAGTGTCCAGCGGTTCTGGCAGGATCTCGTCGAGGAGTTCGGCTACAGCGCGAGTTACGAGTCCGTGAAGCGGTACGCGCGGACCCTGACGCCCACCACGCGCGCCGTCGGCGTCTACCACCACGCGCCCGGGGCGGAGGCGCAGGTCGACTTCTTCCGCAGGGCCCCGACGCTGGATGCGGCCACCGGTGAGTGGCGGCGGCCGTGGGTATTTCGCATGACGCTGTGCCACTCGCGGCATGGCTACGAAGAGGCGGTCGACGATCAGAAGCTCGAGACCTTCCTGCGCCTGCATGAGCGGGCCTTCCGCGATTTCGGCGGCGTCCCGAAGGTGATTCGCCACGACAATCTGAAGGCCGCCGTCGTGCGGGCGTGCCTGTACGATCCCGATAACCACACGATTTACGCGGCGTTCGCGGCGCACTGGGGCTTCACGTCGCTGCCGACGCAGCCGCGACACCCCCAGGAGAATGGCACGCAGGAGCGCAGCGGCGGCTACGTGAAGGACAACGCGCTCAAGGGCCGACGCTTCGAGCGCCTGGACGAGCACAACGCCTTCCTGCGGCACTGGAATCGCACGGTCGCCCGTCTCCGGATTCATGGCACCACGCGGCGCCAAGTCTGGACGCATTTCGTGCAGGTCGACCAACCGGCCCTGCAGCCACTCCCGGCCGGCGCCTTTCCGCTCTTTCAGACCGGCGAGCGCACGGTGCATGCCGATGGGCATGTCGAAGTCGCCGGCGCGTTCTATCCGGTGCCGCTCGCCCTCCTGGGCACGCGCGTGCGCGTGCAGTGGGATGCGCAGCTCGTCCGCGTGTACGCCGGCGGCACGCTCGCCACCGTCCATCACGTGGTGCGGGCCGGCACGAACGCGCGGATGCCGGGGGACGTGGTCGCCTCGACGCGCCAACAGGCCTTCGTCGACCGCCTGCTCGGGCAGTGTGAACGCGTGGGCCCCGTCCTGCGTCCATGGGCTGACGGCGCCCTCGCCAGTCGGGGCGTGCGCGCGATCCGGCCCATTCAAGGGGTGCTCCGCCTCACGCGGCAGCACCCGCGCGAGCGCGTCCTCGCCGCCGTCCGTACCGACCTCGCCCAGCAGCACTTCCGCTACCAGACGATTCGCGCCCTTACCGAAGCGGCGCCGATCACGCCGCCGCGCGCGCTCACCACCACCGATCCCGTCATCCGCTCCATGGACCAATACACCCTCGACCACTTCCTCACATGACGGCGCAACTCACGACACGGCTCCGGACCCTCCGCCTCTCGGGCATGATCGACGCGCTGCCGGCGCGCGTCGCGCAGGCCGAGGCGGCGCCGCTCGCGCCCCTCG
>JAJTGR010000003.1 GCA_021299375.1 Gemmatimonadota bacterium | reverse complement strand
AGCTATGGGGCGCGAGCTATGGGGCGCGAGCTATGGGGCGCGAGCTATGGGGCGCGAGCTATGGGGCGCGAGCCAAGGGGCGCGAGCTATGGGGCGCGAGCTATGGGGCGCGAGCTATGGGGCGCGAGCTATCGGGCGCGCCGGTTACTGCGCGCGTCCGTGCTCACGTGGAGACCCGCTCGCGTTCAAACGCTCGCGCCGTCCCGCCCTTGCCACCGACTTCAGGCCCTGCTCACCCTGAGCTCGTCCACGTTCACATGCGCCGGACGTGTGACGGCCCACCACACCGCGTCGGCGACATCGTCGGGGCGTAGCATTCGCGCCCGGGGTGGAAGGCCAGGGGTGCGGTCGGGATCGACGGGATCCCAGATGGGCGTGTCGGTGGCCGCCGGCGACACGAGCGTAGCCCGGACGCCGCTCCCCGCCAGTTCTTCGCGCAACACCTCGTGCAACGCCCGGGCGCCGAACTTGCTCGCGGAGTAGGCCGCGTTGCCGCCAAAGATGCGGCGATCGGCGACGGAGCCGATGGTGACGACGTGCCCGGCTCCACGGGCCTTCATGGCCGGCAGCAGCGCATGCAGCACCCGGAACGGCGCCGCCAGATTGGCGGCGAGGGTTTGCTCGAACAGCGTCGGCGTGGTCTCGACGATGGGCGCGAGCGGAAAGATCCCGGCATTGTTCACCAGGATGTCGACCCCGCCACCCGCCTGCCCGAGCACCTCGTCGGTCATGCGGGCCACCGCCACGGCATCGGTGAGGTCACCGGGGCACGCGTACGCGAGCGGGCCCAGCGCCTGGGCGAGTTGCTCGAGCTCGGGGCGGGTGCGCGACGCGAGGAACACCCGCGCGCCCGACGCCACGAACGCCTGCGCCACGGCGCGCCCGATGCCGCGCGAGGCCCCCGTCACGAGGGCGGTCCGTCCGGTCAGCAGCAGCGCGGCAGCCACGTGGGCTCAGTACGACGTGGGCGCGTGCGCCAGGCGCAGGAATTCGCTGCGCGTCTTGGAGTCGTCGCGGAACAAGCCACGCATGGACGACGTGATGGTGCGCGAACTCTGCTTCTCGACGCCGCGCATCATCATGCAGAGGTGCACGGCCTCGATGACGACACCGACGCCCTTCGGGTGCAACACCTCCTCGAGCGCGTCGGCGATCTGCTCGCCGAGCCGTTCCTGCACCTGCAGGCGCCGGGCGAATACCTCGACCACGCGCGGCAGCTTGGACAGACCGACGATCTTGCCATTGGGGATGTATGCGATGTGCACCCTGCCGAAGAACGGGAGCATGTGGTGCTCGCACATCGAGTACATCTCGATGTCGCGCACCATCACCATGTTCTCGTGGTCTTCCTCGAACAGCGCATCGCCGATCACCTCGGCGGCCGTCTGGGTGTAGCCACGCGTGAGCCACATCATGGCCTTGGCCACGCGGCTCGGGGTCTTGAGCAGGCCGTCGCGGGAGGGATCCTCTCCGATCAGCTCCAGCTGGCGGTGGACGATCGTCTCGAACTCGGCGAGGTCGCCGTTGCCGGCGAAATCATCGGGGGCCACGACCTCGAAGCCCGGACGGCCCGTCGAGACAGCCGTCGTGGGTCGAGCCACGTCCTCACTCCCCTTCGTAGTCGACATAATTGTTCTCGGTTTCCCAGAGCCGCAGGCGAATGAGCCGCGCCGGCGCAATCGCCGGGGCAAGCACCTTCCACATCGCCACCACCACGTTCTCCGTGGTGGGATTGATGCCCCGCATGTACGGCACGTCGATGTTGAAATTGCGATGGTCGGTCAGGTCGATGACCTCACGTTCCACCACATCCCGCAACTGCCCCAGATCGATCACGTACCCCGTCCGTTCATCGATCGGCCCGCGCACGGAGACCTCCAGCGCGTAGTTGTGGCCGTGCCAGTTGGGGTTGTTGCACTTGCCGAACAGCCGGGTGTTCTCGGCGTCCGAGAGCGAGGGGTTGTGAACGCGGTGCGCCGCGTTGAAGCGCAGGCGGCGCGTCACGGTAACGATCGGCATACGGAATGAACCCCGGGAATCGGGGACCAGTTCCATCGGACGGGCGCCCTGCAAGGGGGCCGCTCGTCGGAAAACACGAAAGCCCCGCCGCAAGGGCGGGGCTTTCGCGACTACACGGGAACGGAGAGGTGATCTTGAAGCCCAAAGGAAAGGATTGAGACCCTCACCGCGCTTCCGCCTTCCCCGCACTGGGGCATGACGTTCACACCGTTTGTCGAGCCCTCTCTCAGGACTTATCGGCTCAAGAAGTAAAGTCTCTCCGCCCCGCACCAACATCCTGCATCTGACGCGTAGAGTACGGGGCCGTCACAGGCCGCGCAAGGCGAGCCGCCGTGTAGATTGAGAGATGGATTACTCCCTCATCGCCGGCGTCGTGATGCTGCTCGTCTGGGGCGGCCTGACCCTCACCACCGAAGCCCCCGGATGGGTGCACCTGCTGCTCACGGCGGGCGTGTTTCTCATCATCTGGCGGATCGTCGTCCGCGGGACGCCATCGGGACCGGACCCCAAGTCGTAACCGCGGTCAGATCTCCCAGTTGGACAACACCATGCCCTCGACGGGCGGGGCCTCGGTCCAGCCATACGCACTCATGCGCAGGTCGGTCCAGCGCACCCGCGCGCCGGACGCGATCAGGGTGCGATAGGCATCGGGATAGTCGCCTTGCAGCCGCATGGCCAGGCGACGCGTCCCGGAGCGCCGTGCCAGGTCGGTCAGGGCGCCCAGCAGCTGCGGCAGCTCGGCCCGGTGGGCCAGCACGAGCTTGAGCACGCGCAATTCGTCACGGGTCCGTCCCTCCACCAGCGGTACGGTATGACAGAGCGCGAAGCCCGTGGGGGCCTGCGGTGGGCCGAGCAGCACGGTGTCGCCCAAGGTCAGCCGATCGGTCAGTTCGAGTTCTCGCGTGAAGTCATACCCGGGCATCACCTGCGCGGTGAGCGCGCGGCACGCCGCCAGTGCCATCTCCTTCTCCTGCGACGACAACTTGGACAGCAGCGTGGGCGGACGCTCACCGGGCATGGCGTCGAGCGTGAGCGTCACGGTGAGGTGCCCGGGAACGAAGCCGAGGGTTGAGTAGAAGCCGATGTTGTCCATCGTGCGCGGCATCGTCTCGAGGCCAATCACCCGGACCGCCTGCTGCCGCAGCCAGCGCATGCCGCTCTGGACGATGAGTTTGCCGAGGCCGACACCCTGTTGGTCGGGGCGCACACACAGCGGCCCCATCCACCCCTCGGTCCCCGAGTGGTGCGCCATGTTGAAGGCCACGATCCGCCCGCGTTCGTCCCGCCAGCAGAGCGCCCCGTCTCCGGCGTCCTCGATGGCGTAGCGCCACACCGCCGGGTTGAGCGCTGGGACGCGCACGCCAGTCATGCCATCCTTCCGATACCGCTCGGTGAACGCCTCGGTGAACACCTCGTTCAACTGCGCAATGTCCTCGAGCGTGGCCACGAAGGGCCCCTCGATGGGCCGCGCCATGCGAGAGGGGCGCGTGGTGATCGTCATGCGCCGTTCACACCTCCGCCAGTGAGTGAGGGTCGTCCGATGGGCCGCCGCCCGCGAGCGCCGGTTCGTCGTCCATGGACCCGGTCGCCTCCCCGTCAGCGGCCAGTGCCGTTCCCGCGGTGACGACACTGGCCCCGGCTGCCTCGTCGTAGCGCACGAGCAGCAGCCGGTCGAGTCCTTCACGCACCTGTTCGATGTGCGTGATGACAATGACCTGCTCGAAGCGGTCGTTCAGCCGCCGCAGCAGTTCCACCACATTGGCCCGCCGTGTGTCATCGAGCGACCCGAACACCTCGTCGAGGATCAGCAGGGAAAAGGCCTGGCCGGCCCGTTCGGCGATCATCTGTGAGATCGCCAGGCGCAGCACGAGGTTGCACAGGTCTTCCTCGCCACCGGAAATGACGGGCTTGGGCAGCCCGTCCTCCATCACCAGCAGCCGGTAGTCCTCGTCGAACTCGAGCGAGGTGTAGCGCCCGTCGGTGAGATCGTGCAGGAACCCGCTGGCGATCTCGGAGAGCTCGGGGCGCAACTGGAAGTTGAGGTCCGTCCGCACGTCGGTCAGGGCCCGATCGAGTTCATCATGCAGGCGCTTGTCGGTCTCGAGGCCTTCGAGCACAGCCTGAAGGCGGGCGAGTTCCCGCCGGCCCTGCTCTGCCGCCTCGAGGGCGGCCCGCGCCCGCTCCGCTTCGCCGGCCGCCGCAAGCGCATCGAGGTCGGCCCGGCGGGCCTCGGTGCTGGCCACGGCATAGGCGTCACGCACCGCACCATAGGCCTGGTCATCGATACCGATGGCGGCACGCTGGGCCTCGAGGTCGAGCAGGCGCGCCCGCGTGTGGTCGCGCGCGCCGAGCACACGCGCGCGCTCCGTGCGCGTGGCCAGCTCGCGCTCGATCAGAGCACCCACGCGTGCCGCCTGCGTTTCGAGCGTCTGCAAGCGGGCAGCGTCGGCTCGCAGCGCCACGTGCCGCTCGGCATCGTACCCCACCGGGAGCGCCGCGAGCTGGGCCGTGACCTCCACAAGCTGGGCCTCCACCTTGGCCAACCGATCGACGAGTTCCGCGGCCTCCTGCAGTGCATGCTGGATGCGCATGTGCCGGCGCTCGGCCGTCACGACCTCGTGCTGCAGCTGGCGGCGCTGCTGATCGAGGGCATCGAGGCTGGCTGGAGGCGCCGTGAGCTGCTCGACACGCTGCCGATAGTAGTTGCCGTCGACACGCACCGTCTCGACCTGTTCGTTGAGCAGATCGAGCACGCCCCGATAGCTCGCGCCCAGGGGGCGGCCGCAGGTCGGGCACGGACTGTCTTCCCCGAGGCCCTCCAGCCGCTCCTGCTGCTCCACGAGCTCCGCGTACTGCGTGCGCAGCGCCTCGAGGCGCGTCTCCGCTTCCTGCCGGTCACGCGCCCAGTCCGTGCGTTCCCTTTCGAGGGAGCGCTCGACGTCGACAAGCGCCTGCCGCAGCGTGGCCAGCTGCTGTACCGTCTCCTTCTCGAGGGCCGGGGCCGACTCGAGCCGGGCTGCGCGCTCCACCAGCTTGGCCTGCTCGTCGGTCGTGGCACGCACACGCTCGAGGAGCGCCTGCCGACGGGCATCGGCCCCCGCGAGGGCATCGAGGGCGGCGAGGTCCTCGCGTACCGTGCGCAGGGTCCGCACCGCTTCCTGCAAGGGGGCCAGTTCCTGACTGGCCCGCTCCATGGCCTCCAGCTCTCGGTCGAGTCGCTCGAGGTCGCGCGCGAGGCTGAGCGCTTCGTTTTCGGCGACCCGGAGCTCGGCGAGCAGTTGCTGCGCCTGCTCGCGCTGGGCCTGCGCATCCTCCCAGCGAGGCGTCAGGGCCGCCAGCTGTTCGGCGGCGACCGTTCGTCCCTGCTCCGCTTCCACCGCCCGGGTGCGCGCCACGGCGACGCGGGCCTCGGCCTCGGCCACGGCGCGCCAGATGGCGTCGGGATCGGCCATCCCCTGCCGGAGCCCGTTGATCTCCGCCTGCAGCGCACGCCGACGTTCACGGGCCATCTCCTGCGCACCGCTGATGCGATCGTAGCCCAGCACGCGTGACAGGAAACGGGCCCGCTCGGCCGGGCCCAGTGCGGCCATCACGTCGAGCTCTTTCTGCCCGGTGAAGTACGTGTGGAAGAACTCGGCGCGCGTCATGCCGAGTCGCCGTTGCAGAAGTTCCGTCACGCCGGTGATGGTGTTGGCGATCGGGGTGTCGCCACCATCGAGGAAGCACTCGGCGTTGTTCAGGCTGCGCAGCACGCGATAGCGGTGCCCCGCCAGCTCGAACGTGAGCTCCACGCGTACGGGGGCGCGTCCCACCGCCCGCGAGAACCGGATGGAGTCGCGTGTACCGCGCGCCGCCGGATTGCCGTAGAGCGCCCACGCAATCGCTTCGAGCAGCGTCGACTTGCCGGACCCGTTCGGGCCGATGATGCCGGTGAGGCCGCGATCGAACGTGAGGCGCGTATCGACGTGCTGCCGGAAGTTCTGCAGGCGCAGCGAGAGCAGGCGCATCTCAGCTCTCGAGCACGGGCATGGCCGCCACGGCGGCGTCTTCCGCCTGCTGCAGGTAGCGCAGCCCGAGCGCTACCAGCTGGTCGCGGTCGACGCCCGCCGGTAGTGCCCGCTCCCGCAGGCGTTCAGCGACGATCTCCGGCAAGGTGGCCCGACGGCTCGCACCGCTGCCGCCTCCCTGGCCACGCGCCAGCGGCTCGGGGCGTCGCGTGTCGAGGTGGAAGTGCATGGCCCGCTTGCGGTACTCACGCAAGGCCGCGTGGTCGAGCGCACGCACGACATGGCGTGCCACGTTGCGCACGGTCACCCGCACCACGCGCTCGTCGATACCACCAGCCGCCGAGTCGACGCGGGCCCGGATGGCGCCGTCGAGATCGGCCGCGCTCATGCCACTCGCATCGATCGGTTCGAGGTCGAGCAGCGGCCGAGACGGGGCGACGGGATGAAAGCGATGCGCGCCGGTGACGAGGTCGTGTTCGATGAAGCCCTTGCCGGGTACGCGCTGCTCGCGCTCCTCACGCAGCTCGCCCCAGGGATTGCTGCTGGTGTAGTCGATCGAGCCGCTGTAGAAGGCCCCCGGCGCGACCTGCCGGTACACGTGATAGTGTCCGAGGGCGACGTAGCTCCACTGGTCGGCATGCAGTTCGTGCGGCTGGATCTCGATGGCGGCCCGGTCGGCCGCGGCGGCGTGGGCCGGCAACAGCCCGGCAACCTCACCATGCAGCAGCAGGACCCGGTGCTCGAATCCGGCTGGGGGCAGGAGCGCGGGCCGCACCATGCCGGGCACATCGGGGACGGCCAGCACGGCGAGGGACTGTGCCGCGAACGTGAACAGCTCGGCCCTCGCATCGGCGACGTGCACGCCGATCTCGCGGAACAGGCGCAGAATGCACCCCGTCTCGGCGGTCCGCGGTGCATCGTGGTTGCCGGCGACCATGACGATCGGCGTTGCCGGCAACTGCGCCCGCAGCTGCATGAACGCGCGATAGGCGTGGAGGATGGCTGGATTGGAGGGGCGGACGGTGTGGAAGATGTCACCGCCGATGACGATCAGGTCGGGGGCCCGCTCGATGATCTGCGCCACCGCGCGCTGCATGGTGGCCGCGACATCGGCCTCACGCTGGTTGATCCCCGTCGGCGTCAGGCGCTGGTATTGGCGGAATCCGAGATGCAGGTCGGCGAGGTGAACCAGGCGCATCCCCCAAAGTAACCGGTGCGCCCCGCCGTCGGGCTCAGCGCACGCGGACCTGCTGCACGATGCGCAGGTCGAGCAGCATCGGCGTCCCGGTGGCGGCGGGCCCAGGCGCGACCTCCGACTGCACGTCGAGTACCGTGCGAGCGTCCACGATCCACGCCCGCTCCCGGTCGACGTGCATGGTGCCACGGATCGTGCCGGCCGTGATGATCCGCGTGCCCGCCGGCAGCTCCCGGGCCGCCCCATCGCGGCGCAGCAGGCCGGAGATCGAAATCCAGGCATCGCGCCCGCCGCGCGTCAGGGAATCGAGGCGCAGCCGTGCCTGCACGACGCCATCGGCGCGGAAGCCGCTCAGCGGAAGCGACGGCAACACCATGTCGCGGGTCCAGACGCTCCCAACGGTAACGGGCCCCACGGGAAGCAATCCGGGCACGGAGGCCAGCGTGCGGCCCAGGGTCGTGGCCCCTGGGGGCGGATCGCTCAACCGCATGGCGCCATCGGGGGTGACCCGCACCCGGACCTGCCGGGCGTCCTCGGGCACCGCCATCGCCTGCGGCTCCTGCGCATCACCCGGACTCCCTGCCCACATCGTGATCGAGTCGGTGGTGGCCAGCAACGTCGTCACCGACAGGTCACTCGCTTCCACCAGTGAATGTGCAAACAGCTGCAGGCGCGTAAGCCGACTGTTGGCGCGATCAGCGCGCGGCCCGTATGCCGGCTCCGGCGCTGTCCCGCGCGTTCCCGGCAACCCACTCACGGTAGCCCCGCTGACGCGCCGCCCGTGCATCTCCACCGTCTGCTCGACCTGCAGGCGCAGCGTGTCGCCCACCCGGGGGCGCACGGTGAGCTGCACACCCTCGGGAGCGCCCAGGCGTGCGGGGGCGCGCTGGGCGCCGGCCACGCACGGGGCAAGTAGCCCGCCCCACAGCACGAGGGCTCGCCGGATCCCGCGGTGCATCAGCCGCCGTACTCGTCGGGCGAAAAGGCCCGCAGGGGGCGCACCGGTGGTGCCACCACGTCTGCCGCGCGGGCCGTGGGCAGCGCCCGCCGCTGCAACTCGCGCACGAAGGCGCGGCGTGCGTCGTCAGGACGGGCGCGCAGCACGGCGTTGCGTGCGGCGAGCACGACGGGTTCGTCGTACAGCATGATGGTCTCCTGCACCCAGCCAAGGGCAATGCCATGGTCGAGGCGCCGAAGGTCCCGCGTGACCGCCTGTGCCAGCGTGGGCTCGGGAGCCTGCGGGTAGCGCTCCACCCCGTCCCGGCCCGACATCACGGCGGGGCGCGGAAAGCGCACGAAGATGGGCTGGGTGAAGTGCGGGTGCCGCACCATGAGCTGCCCCTTGTCGAGGGTGGCCAGCCGCGCCTTGACGGCCGGGCTCAGCACCTGATAGCCCGGCATCGCCAGTTCGTCGGCGTCCATGCGACCGAACAGGCTCGTGCCAGCGTTGCCGACCACCCGGCGGTGTACCTGCGAGCGGAACTGTTCGGCGCCGAAGAGCACCAGCCCGAGGTACCGCCCGCGTTCGGCGATATCGAGCAGCATCTTGCGGACGTAGGTGTCGGGGCCGTCATGTGCTGCGTACTTGTTGAGCTCATCGACGAAGACGATGACGTGGTCGACGCCGAGGTCGCGCCGCTCGAGATGCTCGCGCAGGCGGGAGACCACCCGCGCGAACACCAGGTCCTGCGCCGCCTCCTCCACATTGGCGACATCCACCACGTACACCGCGCGATCCGCGAAGCTCCCGAATGGCAGGTCCGACGCCAGACCATCGTCGGTGATCAGGCCGGCGCAGCGCGTGGAGAGGTTCGAGAGACGGTTGCGCACCTTGCGGATGGTGGCCGCGTGATGCGTGCGCCATGTGTCGCCGTTGCTCTCCTCGAGCTTGCGCAGCACGTCGCGGAACCAGGCATCGAGATCGGCGAACGACTGGACGCGGTGCGTGCGGCTGAACCCCGCCTCCTCGAACTCGCGGCCCACGACCCGCTCGCGAATGAAGTCGATGAGGGCGTCGGCCTTGGCGTCGATGTCGTCCTTGTTGAGCAGCACCTCGGCGTACTGCAGCACCTCGCTGAGCCCCCACGTCAGGGGCGTGACACTGTCCGCGAGATCCGGGTGGGAGCGCAAGGTGTTGAGGGCATACCCCCGGGCCGTGTAGGGGGCGAAGTACTGCACGTTGCCGAAGGGGGTTGGCGGCACCGCGAGCATGGCATAGAGCGCGCGGTCCCCTTCCTCGAGACGGCCGGGCTGGTCGAGGAAGCAGAGATCGGGGCCCTTCACGTTGAAGCACACGGCCGCCACCCGACCGCGATGGGCCGGGAAGTGCGTGAAGATCGATTGCAGCAACCACTCGATCGCGCTCGTCTTGGTGGCGAGGCCCGACACGCCGGCGATGTTGAGGTGGGCCGCCTCCGGACCAACGAGGAAGTCGGCATCGAGGAAGATGGGCGCCTGCATGCCGCCGGCGCGATAGACGCCCACGGGGATGCCAGTGGATTGCGCGCCGCCAAGGTAGCCGTCCATGCGCAGCGCCACGGCCACGTCCGCATCGTCGGCGAGGTGCACGACGCCGAGCGGCACGGGCTGCAGCGGCTCTTCAGGGACGTGTCGCAGCACGTGGGCCGTGTAGAGCCGGATCTCAGTGCGATCGGTGGGTACTGCCAGCCCGCCGTCCGGGCGTCCGTCGTGTCCGAGCACGTCGTGCAGCGGCGACTGCAGGTCCGAGTAGCTGAACCCGTCGACCACCACGCCGTAGATGCGGGGAATCACGGCCCCGACGGGCGCCGGACCATCGACGCGCACGATGGTCCCGATGCCGACTGGCGAGTCGACGGCCGTCCAGAAGTGGAATTCGTGCGGCGTGTTCGGACGCCGCTCGGTGGCGACAACGCGCCCCAGGGGCGTGGTCGAGGGCTCAGGAGTCACGAGGCGATCCGGTCACGAGCCGATAACGGCCTGCAGATAGCGTTCACAGGCGTGAACACCGTATGTGAGCGTATCCCAGCGCGCATCGGGCAGGGATATCGGAGCGCGTTCAAGCAAAATCGCCGACGACAGGCGGTCCACGTGCAGGGTGAAGGCCTCACGTCCATCGGCGGTGGCAATCTCCGGGTCGAGCAGCGTGGCGGGCGGCGCGATTTCAACGCGCACGAGGCCGAAGAGTGGGTCGCCGTGCGCCGCGTCACGCAGGCGCAGGTACCAACTTGCAACCGCCCGACGCGGACGATGCCCGACCAGGAACGCCGGCGAGCGCTCTCCCTCGCGAAGGGCGAGCACCATGCGCAGGGCGGCGGCGTCGCCGTAGAGCGTGGCGTGGGACTTCACCACCCCGAACGCCGGGGCGGCGGCGGTGATCGCGAGGTTGCCGGCGAGACCGCCGTCAATCCACAGCCAGCGGGACTCCGTGGCACACCACTGGGCCGCGAGCTGGCGCTCGAGGCGTTCACGGTCGAGCGCGACCTGATCGAGCGCCCGGGCCCGCAGCAGGTGCGGGTGCTCGGGGAGGTCGGCCGGTTCGGAGCCCGTCTCCGGAGGCGACAAATCGGTGATCGGCACGCCGGACGCGTCCACCGCGGCCCAGGCCGCCTCACCCACCGCGCGCCGCGACACGAACAGGCGCCGCTCCACGAGCGGGGTAGCCCACGCCTGCAACTGCCGCTCGTGCCGCACACGGATGGCCGCGGCCACCGTCGCCAGCACGACAGGGGTCCCGTGGACGTGGCCGACGAGGCGACTGCGCTGGATGCCATCGAGAAAGCCAGCGATGAGTGGCGCCGCCGCGACAGGCAGGCGCCGTGACGCGCCCGACTCGAGCGCAAGGCAGCCCGCCACCGCGGGCGGATCGGCCCGCATCGCCAGGTGCTCGAGCGTCGGCGTGTCCTCACCAACCCGGAGGCCGTCACCGAGGACCGGGCGCAGGGCCCGCAGGGCGACGCGCAGCGACGGCGGCACGGCGGCGGGCGGTGCAGCAGCGGGCATGGCGGCGGGCTCGGCGGCAATCACGGGGGGGGAGGCTAGCGCAGCCGAATGACCGGCACAACAGGGGGTGTCGACAACGGATGGATTTCCGGTGGACTTCCGGGGGCGAACGGACGAAACTGCCAGAGTGATGATGATGCCCACGATTTCCACCGCGCACCACCGATGGTGCCTGCTCCGCAGGCTGGGGACAGCCGCTTGCCTGGCCTCGTTGTCGGCGCCGCTCGGTGCCTGCGAGCGTGTCCAGACCACGCTCAAGGGCACGCTCGGGACCGACGACCCGGCCTGGCAGGGGGATAGCACCCTCCTGGCCGGCAAGCCGAGTGTCCTGTATCGGGTCGTCCGCGGCGAGCCGGGCGGCCCGCGGGCCGTGCCCATTGCGACGATCGGGGCGCGCGGGCTGCGCGCGCTCACTCTGGGCAATCGCGGCTGGCGCGCGTTCGACCTGGCCTACCTGCAGCGCGGTGCCGCACTCATCCCGTATCGGGCGAACGAACCGTTGGCGCCGGTGGCGTCGACCCGTGGCATGTGGGAGGGCGCGCCGCTCGATACGGTGTCCCGCTGCACCGTCGTCCTCCCCGCTGCCCTGGTCCCGATACCGGAAGGCGTGGAGCTCCTCACCTCCGGTGACCCGCCCGCGCGCCCGGCACCCGCCGGTCTCCGCGACGGCACCATCCAGCAGGCACTTGAGACCATCCCCACCCTCATCGCGCCGACCGCCGGGGTCCCGCTCTCGATGATCTCGCGCTACCGGCGTCAGGTATTCGTGGCGTCCACCGGTGCCTCCGCGACGCCAACCATCGTCGTGACCTACGACGACCCGGAGGTGGTCTCCGACAGCATCCGGCCATACCCCACACCGCGGCCTCGACAGTTGATCGTGGTGATGGACAAGGGGCTCTACGGCTACAAGCCGTCGTACACGTTCAGTACGCTGGGGAACAACCGCACCCCCCCGCGCCGCCGCTTTCTCGGTTTCCTCGACGCCGACGGCGACGGCAAGCGCGAACTGTTCTTCGGGCTGCACGCCGACGCGTTTCCCCTCGTCACCTATGCGCTGCGCTTTCGGGCCGACGCATGGACCGAGGTGTTCACGTACGAGCGCCAACGGTGCCAGGGGTGAGGTACACGGCGCGGGGCGGGTGATCGCCTGCCCCTTGTCATGGCCAGCGGCATCAGGTCGTACCGCGCGTCGGCAGTGACGTTGGCGGGCCGAACACGTCCGGTCTCGTGACGGCGTGGCCCGGGTCGTGGCCATCACGAACGTGATCCGCCGCCCCGCCGTCCGTCACTCCACGCCGATGTCCCACGCCTGTTCGAGGTCATTCCGGCTGTACGCCCGGAATGCCGTGAGCGTCTGCGTCCGCATGATCCCCGGTACCTTGGCGAACTCCTGCGTCACCACCGTCGCGATGCGCTCGAGATCGGGCACGCGCACGATGGCGACGAGGTCCCATGCGCCAGACACCGAGTACACCTCGGCCACTCCGGCAATCCCCGCCAACGCGACGGCGCATTCGGGGATGCTGCGCGGATCGGCCTGCACCAACACGATCGTGGTAATCATCAGCAGCTCCGTGGAGGGTCAGGCGGTGAGGCAGCGGGCAACGCGCGTGAGCCCCTCGACCGCAATCGACTCGGTCGTGGCGTAGCTCGCGCGAATCCAACCCGGGGTCCCGAACGCGTTGCCGGGCACGATGGCGACCTGGTGCTCGTCGAGCACCGCGGCGGCGAAGGCCGCGCCGGGATCGTGCGCTCCCCGGAACCCTTCGACGTTCACGTACAGGTAGAAGGCCCCCTGCGGGTGCACATGGCGCACGCTCGGAAATGGCGCCAGCGCCGCGAGGACCGCGTCGCGGCGCTGGCGGAACGACTGCACCATGTGCGACACGGCGGCGTCGGCCTGCTCGCGCTCGACCAGCGCCGCCAACGCGGCGTGCTGCGACACCGCGGCCGCGTTCGAGGTCGTGTGTCCCTGGAAGGCCGTCATGGCCTTGGAGACCGCCGGCGGCGCGATCGACCAGCCGATGCGCCAGCCGGTCATCGCGTACGCCTTGGCCACGCCGTTGATCACGATGAGGTTGTCACGCGTGGGTGCGATCTCGAGCGCCGACAGGGCGCCCCCCTCGTAGGCAATACGCCGGTAGATCTCGTCGGCGATCACCCACCACCCGCGGTCGGCGGCGAGCGTGAGAATCGACGCCAGCTCCTCGCGCGAATACACGGCCCCGGTGGGATTGCTCGGGGAGTTGAGCATCAGCCCCCGCGTGCGCGGCGTAGCGGCGGCGGCGAGCATCGCAGCCGTGACCTTGAGCGAATTGGCGGGATCGCCCACCACCGGCACCGCGACAGCGCGCGCCAGGTCGACCATCTCGAAGTAACTCGTCCACGCCGGCGTGGGGATGAGCACCTCATCACCCGGGCCGAAGCAGCACACGCACGCATTGTAGAGCGACTGCTTCGAGCCGTTCGACACCACCACCTCAGCCGGGGTCACCGGCACACTCTGGCCCTCGATGCGGTTGGCGTCGGCGGCGATCGCCTCGCGCAGGGGCAGGATGCCCTCGGTGTTGGTATATCGCGTCGCCCCCGCTTCCACGGCGGCGGCCGCCGCGCGGCGGATGAACGCTGGCGTGTCGAAATCCGGCTCGCCCGCCCCGAGATCAATGACCGGTATGCCCTGGGCCTTGAGCGCGCGGGCCTTGGCGGCCACCGCCAGCGTGGCGGACTCCTTGAGACGCGCAATGTTCGGGGACGGCTGGAAGGACAGCGGCATGACCGGGCGCGGGGCGGTGTTGGGTTTTCGGTCCGGAAGCGACTAGGTTCCGGCGTCGGTCGCCGAGGCGTCTGACGCGGGACGTCGCAATTAAGCGCGGGCGGGTGACCCGCGCTACGACGCGACCCGGCGCCAGGTGGGCGCCACAAGAGCCGACGGTTGGGCCGTCGGGATGACTGACAACTGATGGGGTGGGGCGTGAGCGAGCAGGAACGGGAAGAAACGTCGCCCGGGGCGACGCGGAGTCAGCACGTGGTGCTGCAGGGCCCCGCCGATGTGCGCATGATGACCGCGGCGATCCGCCCCGGCATCGAACGGAGCCGTGGGAGCGGCCAGACGGCTTCGCCGGCCTGCCTCGTGATCACCCCCACGATCGAGCAGGCGCTCGCCGCCGCCGAACAGGCGCGTGTGCTGCTGCACGACCCAGCCGTGCGCGTCGTGCCGGTCAGCGGGGTCGTGCGCGCCCGCCGCACGTTGGCGGCGGCCCCGGTGGCCATCGCCACCGGCACCGCGACCGACCTGCTCACCCTGCGCCGAGATGCCGCGCTCGCTCTCGACGCGCTGCAGGTGGTGGTCATCATCGGTCTCGATGACATCCTCGCGGCCCACGGCGCCGACACGCTGCAGGCCCTTCTCGGCGATGCGCCAGCCGATGTGATGCGCGTGGCCACCCTCGATCACGAGACCCCGGAGAGCGATGCCTTCCTGGAGGCGCAGCTGCGCCGGGCCCGGCGCCTCGCGCCACTGGTGGTGGGCGATGCGCCGCTGGCCATCATCCCACGCTTCCTGCTCACGTCGGCAGCGGGCCGCGGCGATGCGTTGCGTGCGGTGCTCGATGAAGCCGACCCGCCGTCCCTGGTGGTGATCGCGGCCAGCGACCTTGGCCAGCAGGAGGCCACCGCGGCGCTCGCGCGGCTGGGGACCACCGTGGACGGCACCGCGGTGCAGGTCGTACGCCAGCCAACCGCGCAGCATGTCGCCATGACCGTGCTTTGGGAGGCGCCCCTGTCGTACGAGGCACTCGCGGAGGCCGTGGCCATGCGGCCCGTCGATGCCGTGGCCCTGCTGCTGCCCGACGAGTTGCCGGCATTCCGTCGCCTCACCGGTGGCGCCAGCGAGGCGTGGACGCCAGCCGCCCGCAAGGCGTCGGCTGACGATCGCGTACAGCTGCTCCGGAGCGCGTTGCGCACGACGCTTGCCAATGGCGGGGCGTCGGCCAGTGAACTGGCGCTGCTTACGCCCCTGCTCGAAACCCACGATGCGCTCGAACTGGCGTGTGCGGCGCTGCGCCTGTACGAGGGCGCCAAGCGCGAGACCGCGGCCGCCCGAGCGAAGGCGGCCACCGCCGGCGCCAAACCGACCCCGCCACGCGAGACGCGCGCCGATCTGGCGGCCACGCCGCTGGCCGGACGGCAGCGGGTGTTCCTCGCCGCCGGCAAGCGCGACAACGTGCGAGTCGGCGACATCGTCGGTGCCATCGCCAACGAAGCCGGCATCTCGGGTGACCGGATCGGGCAGGTAGAGCTGTTCGAGTCGCACGCGATCGTGGAGATGGTGTCGGACGACGCGGCGAAAGCCGTCGCCGCCCTCGCCGACGCCACCTTGCGTGGGCGTCGCCTCAACGCCCGTATCGACGAGCGGGGAGGAAGCCGTCCGGAGCGCAGTGGCGATCGTCCGCGCAGCGGCTTCGGTGACCCGCGCGGCGCCGGGCGCGGCGATCGGCCTGCCCGCAGCTTCGACCGCGGTGACCGGGCACCGCGCGGCAGCGGTCCCGGCGCCCCCCGTGGCGGGCGCCCCGAACGGGGTGGCCGCAGCGAGGGGCCCGGGCGTAGCGTCGACCGTGGGGATCGCAGCCCGCGGAGCGCAGGCTTCGCTGGCCCGCGTGGCGGTGGTGGAGCCGGCTTCGGCAACCGTCCGCCGCGCCCTGCGGATGAACGCCGGGCCTTCGGCGATCGCTCGCCGCGGGAACGTGCCGAGGGGCGCGCCGAGTGGTCGGAGCGCGCCGACCGCATGAAGCATGCAAAGCGATCGCCGCGTCCTCCCGTCGACCGGAACGACGAGGCGTAACCGATGAGTGGCAGCTTTCAGGCGTCCGGCGGCTGGATGGAAGTCATCGCCGGCGTGATGTTCAGCGGCAAGACCGAAGAGCTGCTGCGTCGCGTACGGCGGGCCACCATCGCCCGCAAGCGGGTGCAGGTGTTCAAGTCCCACCTCGATGATCGGTACGCCGGCTTGTGGGCTGTCTCCAGCCACGACCGGCGCACCTTCGAGGCGACGCCGGTCGACTCCTCCTCGCAGATCCTCCTGCGCCTCGATCCGATGGCGCAGGTGGTCGCCATCGACGAAGCGCAGTTCCTCGACGCCGGCGTGGTGCACGTGGCATCGAGCCTTGCCGATCGCGGCCGGCGCGTGATTCTCGCCGGCACCGACACCGACTTCCGCGGCGAGCCGTTCGGCGCCATGCCGCAGCTCATGGCGGTGGCCGAAATGGTGGACAAGCTGCACGCGATCTGTGTGCTGTGCGGGTCGCCGGCGAGCCGCAATCAGCGGCTCATCGACGGGCGGCCTGCCCCGTACGACTCTCCCGTCATCATGGTGGGCGCGGCCGACTCCTACGAAGCGCGATGCCGGGCGTGTCACATCGTCCCTCGTCGCGACGAGGCGCAGCAGCAGCTGCTCTGACGGCCAGCGTGGCCTTGCCGCTGTCGTCTTTCCGGTGCGGCCTTTCAGCCGCGACCGACGGTGCGTGCCGTTGCCATCGCGGCCGTCAGCGTCTGAACGGTGAAGGGCTTCGCCACGTACGGCACCTGCTGCTCGGCCAGGAGAGCGCGCGCATCCGGATTCACGACGTAGCCACTGATCGCCACCACCGGTAGCTGGGAGTGGTGGGCCCGCAGGTGTGCGATCAGGTCGAGCCCCGACATGCCGGGCATTGTCAGGTCGGTCACCACCAGCGACACCTCCCCGGCCCGTGCCGCGAGGAACTCGACCGCGGCTTCGGCGGATTCCATCACGAACACGACCTCGCCGTGGCGCTCGAGCATACGGCGCGCCAGCTCGCGGAGCATGAGGTCGTCGTCGACGAGAAGCACCCCGCCACTCCCGGCATCGGGCGGGACGGCAGGAGCGACGGCAGCGGGCGCCCGCGAGGGGACCGTCTGCGGAAAGAACAGGCGCACGGTCGTGCCCTCCTTCGGCGTCGAGTCGCACTCGAGGAACCCCTGACTCTGGTGCACCATGCCGTGAACGGACGCGAGCCCCATACCGCGGCCGCCGCCGAACGGCTGCGTCGAGAAGAACGGCTCGAAGAGGTGTCGGCGCGTCTCCTCGCTCATGCCGATCCCGGTGTCGCGCACCTCGAGCACGGCCAGCACCTCTCGCGCGGCGGCATCCGCCACCGCGGGTGACGTCGGCCGCACGACCTCGGCCGTCCCGATGGTCAGTGTGCCCCCGTCGGGCATTGACGCGATGGCGTTGTCGACAAGGGCGCGGAGGGCATCGAGCAACCGGGAACGATCGAGCGTGGCCAACACTGGCTGCTGAGCCAGCGCCAGCTGCACGACGATCGCCAGTGGGACCATCGAGCGCAGCACCGGGAGCTGGTCCGCGACCAGCGTGTTCAGGTCCACCGACTCGATCCGCAGCATCTGCCGCCGTCCTACGGCCAGCAGGCTGCGCGTCAGCTCTTCGGCGCGGTCGGCGGCTCGCTCAATGGCGGCAATGTCCTCGAGATGCGGGGACGTGGGCCCGACGCCGTCGCGGAGGAACCCGGCGGCACCGCGGATCACGGTGAGGAGGTTGTTGAAGTCGTGGCCGATGCCACCCGCGAGCTGTGCCACCGCCTCGAGCTTCTGTGCTTCACGCAACCGTTCCTGCGACTCCCGTTCGTCCGTCACATCGGTGAACACGGCGAGGGACGCGTAGGGGCGCGTCTCCCCGGCGCGCAGCAGTGGATCGGCCGTGACGCTCAACCACGTGGGCTTGCCGTCCCCGCGCTGCACCCGCATGAGCTGGCGCGGCTGGCCCTGCCCCGTGCGCAGCGCCAGCATCGCGGGATGCTCTGTCGTCGGCCATGGGCTGCCGTCGGCGTGCAACGCGTGCCAGTCCCGGCCGATGGGCTGGAGGCCCGACAGCTGTGCCGCGGTGAGGCCAAGAATGCGCTCCGCACTGGGGTTGTGCATGCGGATGGCGCCCGTGTCGTCGTGCAGCACCACGCCTTCGCGCATCCCGGCGATCACCGCCCGGAAGCGCCCCTCGGACTCACGCAGCTCCCGCTCGGCGCGCACCCGGTCGGACACATCCTGGATGATGACGTGCAGCACCCGAGACTGGGCGATCTCGGTCGCACCGATGAACACCTCGACGTGCCGAATCGCACCGGTGGCCAGGCGATGATCACGCTGCAGTCGCATGCCGGTCCCGGTCGCGATGCCGGCGGTGAGCTCGCGCCAATGGGCCAGCGAGATCGACTCGAGATCGGTGACATACATGGCCGACATCGTGGCCCGTGGCCAGCCGTAGAATGCCTCGGCCGCCGAATTGACATCGACGATTCGCCCCGTGTCGACGTCGACGAGCAGTTGGATGGCGCCGTTGTTCTCGAAGAGCTGCCGATGACGGGCTTCGCTCGCCTCGAGGGCGAGGCGTTCGAGGTGCTGCTCGGTGATGTCGCGGGAGCTGATGGCGACCGCATCGCCGTCCAGCGGCACCAGCTGACGCTGCAGCCACCGGGGCGGCTCATGGTCGGAGGGCGCATACTGCGTGGCCTCGAGCGGCTGCCGGGTGACGACCACGGCGCAGCATTGTTCCCACAGCCCCCAGTCGCGGCTGCGCGGGAACATGTCGAGCAAGGAGCCCCCGATGAGCACGTCTCGGGGCTGGGCCACCATCGCGCAGGCGCGGGCGTTCACGTCGACGATGGTGAAGTCGAGGATGCGCCCGTCGTCGGCCCGGACGGCGCGGGCAATGGCAAACGCGTCGAACCCGGCGTCGAGTACGCCACGCAAGCGGGCTTCGGACGCCGCCAGCGCCGCCAGCAGCGGCGTGGCGGGCGCGTCGTCGGATGTCGCCGAAGCGTCGTTGACGGTGTGGGACATGGGTCAAATGTGCCCCCGGGGCAGCCCGGTGTCAGGGGACCGCGGTGGCACGAGCCGGCGCCATCGCCCGGATGAGCCTGTGACCCCGTCGATGGTTCCGGCGTCCACGTGGTGATGCCGCACTTCTCTTCCCTCACTCTTTTCGGACGGATCGTCGCATGGGCGTAATCGCGACGCTATTGGCGCACGAGCCTCGGTTTGCTCGGCTTCGGGCCGCTGCACGTGACCGCTATCGGTTCGTGCCGTGCGAGGACTGGACGTCGCTCACGCGGGCCTGCGAACGCGGCCCGATCAATGTGGTGGTGTTCGACCTGTACGTGGACGGTCGCGCCGACTTCGAGCGCGTCCGTCAGTTGCGTATCCGGGTCCCCCGCGCCGCACTCGTCGCGTACGTGGACGTGACCCGCGAGCGGGCTCGCGACATGTTCGACGCCGGTCGCTGCGGCATCGACGTGCTCATCGTCGCCGATGAAAGTGACACGCCACGGTTGCTCACCGCCCTGCTCGACCAGGCAGAAGCGCGCAGCGTCTCGAGCCTCCTCAAGCCCCACCTCGCGGGGCTGCGGAGCGTGGTGCGCGACGCCGTGATGCTGTCGGTGACGCGGGCCCACGAGCGGCTCACGCCGGACAGCCTGGCGCGCTTGATTGCGGTCTCGCGCCGCCTGCTGTCGAAGCGACTCGAAGGCGCGTTGCTGCCGCCGCCGCACCAATTGTTGACGTGGGGCCGCCTCATCGTGGCCGCCAGCATGCTGGAGGACGGGTCACGCAGCGCCGACGGGGTGGCCAGCGCCCTCGACTTTCCCTCGGGCAGTGCGTTCCGCAACACCTGCCAGCGCTACCTTGGCTGCACCCCGCATCAGATCCGCCTCCGCGGCGGCGCATCGTGGGTCATCCAGGAGTTGCTCGTGAACCGCGAGAAGCGGCGCCAGGTCGCGGACGACGATCACGACCTGCAGGAAAGCGCGGCGGCGTAGTCGCCGCCGGCCTGCGTACGAGGAGGCCCCGGCATGTCCGGGGCCTTTTCTCGTTGGGGGCGCAGATCGGCCACGGCCCAACGCGCCCGCGCCTGGGGCGCCGGGCTAAGTTTCCGGGATGCTGCACGTCGCCCTCACCGGCAACATCGCCTCCGGCAAGTCGACGGTCGCGGCCCTGCTCGCCGAGCACGGGGCGACCATCATCGACGCGGACCGCCTGGCACGAGACGCCGTGGCACCGGGCACGCCAGGCCTGGCGGCCGTGGTCGCCGCATTCGGGACGTCGGCGCTCACGGCCGACGGGACGCTCGACCGGGCAGCGCTCCGCCGACGCGTGTTCGGCGATCCCGCCGCCCGCGCCACGCTCGAGGCGATCGTGCATCCCGAGGTGCGCCACCTGCGCGACGCCGCCGAGCGGGCAGCCAGGGGGCGCGGTGACCGCGTCGTCGTTTCGGATATCCCGCTCCTGTTCGAGGCCGGACTGGCTGACCGCTTCGAGGGGGTGATCCTCGTCGATGCCCCCGAGGCGGTCCGGCTCGAACGCCTGATGCGCGACCGGGGCCTGTCGCGGTCCGACGCGCAGGCGATGATTGACGCCCAGTGGCCGGCCACCCGCAAGCGCTCCCTGGCCACCTGGGTCATCGACAACGACGGTCCCCGGGCACAGCTTCCAGCACGCGTGGCCGACCTCTGGCAGGCACTCGAGGCGCGCGCCGCACACACGACCCGCCCCCCGCTTCCGGATGACGCGACAGCGGCGGATACTTCGCCCTGAGCGCGTTTCCCTTCCCCCTGGAGTCCATTCGTGTCGAACATCCCCGCCGACCTGCGCTACACCAAGGAGCATGAGTACGTCCGACCCACGGCCGACACCGGTGTGGTGACCATCGGCATCACCGACTACGCGCAGGGCGAGCTGGGTGACATCGTCTATGTGGAGTTGCCCAAGCCCGGCGCCGCGTTCGGGTCGCACGACGTGTTCGGTACCGTGGAGGCGGTCAAGGCCGTCTCGGAGCTGTTCATGCCCGTTGCCGGCGAAGTCGTCGAGGTGAACGGCCGCCTCGATGGTGAGCCGGCGCTGATCAATTCGGATCCCTATGGCGACGGGTGGATGATCAAGGTGCGGCTGGCCGCCGGCGGTGACGCTGGCCTGATGTCCGCCGACGAATACCGGGCGCAACTCGGCGAGTAACCCGCCCCGACGCGCCGCCGCCCGTCGTGGCGTTCGCCCACGGGCCCTGGTGCATGCGCCAGGGCCCGTGGTGCATCCGGGGCCGGCACCGTTTCACCAGCGGCAATCGCATCACCGCTGGGGGCGTGTCGAGGCAGTCCCCGCAGAATTCGCGTGGCAGAGGAGAAATGCGCTCAACCAGAGTCGTCACGGTGCCGATCTTCCCCACGGACACCTCTCGATCCTGTCACATTCACCACACTGCCGTGTTCCTCCGCACGTCCTTGACATCCGCTCGCCGTGCCGCCGCCCGGGACCGTGTCCGCGGTGGGGCACCCGGGCGCGCGGACTCCGGCGCCGGCCACCCAGGTCGGGCACAGGTGATGTGGTGAGCGATCGCCCGTTGATCGTGGTGATCGAGGACGACGCGCTGATGCGATCGATGCTGGCGTCGCTGCTGCGCGCGTCGGGGTTCGACGTGGTGGAGGCGTCCACCGGCGCCGAGGGATGCGCGTTGGTGGAATCCCTGCGCCCGCGGCTCATCCTGCTCGACCTCGACCTACCGGACCTGAACGGCTTCGAGGTGTGCGCACGGCTCCGTGCGTCCGAGGCGGCGGCGGAGACGCCGATCCTCATCCTCACCGGGCGCGACGATGCTGAGGCCATCCGGCGGGCGTTCGAAAGCGGGGCCACGGACTTTGCCGTGAAATCGATGCGGCCGCCGCTGATCGTTCATCGCATCCGCTTCATGCTGCGCGCCCAGGAAGCGACCGCCGAGCTGCGCCTGAGTGAAGCCCGCCTGGCCGAGGCCCAGCGAATTGCGCGCGTCGGCAATTGGGAGCTCGACCTCATCAGCGGCACGTTCGTGGGCTCGAGCGAAGCGTTTCGCCTGTTGGGAATTGCCGCATCGCCTGGTGGCACGTCAGCGGCGCAGGTACGCCATTGTCTCGCGGAGGCCGAGCGCACGACGTTCGATCAGATCGTGCACAGTGCGCGGGCGGGGCGGCTGTCGCTGTTCCACCACGAGTTCCGGCTCGCCATGGGGGCGCGCACCGTGCAGCTGCGGGGCGAGTACGGCCACCCGGACGGCTCCGCGCCGCGACTGACGGGCACGGTACAGGATGTCACCGAAATCGTGACCTCGCGCGAGCAGATCAAGATGCTCGCCTACTACGATTCGTTGACCGGCCTGCCCAACCGGGTCCACTTCGTCGAACGCGTGAACGCCGCGCTGGCATCTGCCCGCCGCCAGAATCGACGGGTCGCGCTGATGGTGATGGACCTCGACAACTTCAAGAAGATCAACGACACGCTGGGCCACGCGGCCGGCGACGAGTTGCTGCGCACGGTGGCCGCGCGCCTGTCGTCGGTGCTGCGCGAGAACGACAGCATTGCCGCCCCGCAGGATCCGGCCTCCGAGAGTACGGTGGCCCGCATGGGTGGCGACGAGTTCCTGCTGCTGGTCGTGGACCTCGAGTCCGGCGAGCAGGCCGCGGTGGTGGCCCGCCGCATCCTCGAGGCCGTGGCCACCCCCGTGGCCCTCCCCGACGGCATGCACAATGTGTCGGCGAGCATCGGCATCAGCATCTTCCCCGAAGACGGCGACACGTACGACACCTTGCTCAAGCACGCTGACGTCGCGCTGTATCAGGCCAAGGATGCCGGTCGGAACCTGTACGAGTTCTACGACCGCCGCATGAGCGAGGCCTCGCTGCAGCGCATGGTGCTGGAATCGAGCCTGCGGACGGCGCTGGCAGACCGGCAGCTCGGCATGGCCATCCAGCCCAAGGTATCCGGCGACAGCGGGCAGCTCGTGGGCGGCGAAGCCCTGCTGCGCTGGCGTCACGCCGAGTTCGGGGCCATTCCCCCCTCGGTGTTCGTGGCGCTCGCCGAGCGCGCGGGGCTCGCCTCCGTCCTGACGGCCTTCATCGTCGAGGAGGTCAGCAAGCAGCTGGCCGCGTGGATCGCCTCGGGCCATCAGCCCGTGCCGATCGCCATCAACCTGTCGCCCCAGGTGTTCCGCGACGAGGAGGTGCTAGCCGAGATCCTGGCGACGCCCGTGCGCCATGGCATCAAGCCCTCGCTGATCGTCTTCGAAGTCACGGAGTCGCTGCTCGTCGACGAGCCGGCCCTCGCCGAACGCGCGTTCAAGGACCTGCGCGCGTTCGGCTATCGCATTGCCCTCGACGACTTCGGCACCGGGTACTCCTCCCTGAGCTACCTGCGGCGCTTCCCGCTCGACGCGATCAAGATCGACCACACGTATGTGCGCGAGCTCCACTCCAGCCCACGGGATGCGGCCATCGTAAAGGCCATCGTCGAGCTGTCCACCAGTCTCGGCCTCGAACCCATCGCCGAGGGCGTGGAAACCGAGGCCCAGCGGGCGGTCTTGCTGGGCTTCGGCTGCATCATGATGCAGGGTTACCTGTTCGGACGGCCGCAGCCGGCCGAAGCCTTCGGGGAACTGCTGCGCGGAGGGCGGCCACTGCCGTTGCTCGAACCGCACTGATGCCGCGTACCGGCACCACCGGTCCCGCCGGCACGAACGGCGCGGCTGCCCCAAGGGCAACCGCGCCGTTTTGTATGGTGCCAACCGGGGGGTTACGAGACCGTCGGCGCGTACGATTCGATCGGCGGGCAGGCGCAAACGAGGTTGCGATCGCCGAACGCACTTTCGACGCGACGGACGGTCGGCCAGAACTTCCGGTCGCGCGTCCACGCGCTGGGGTACGCGGCCTGCTGCCGCGTGTACGGGTGTGTCCACCCATCGCTCGTGCAGTGCGCGGCGGTGTGCGGTGCGTTCTTGAGCACGTTGTCCTCACGATCAGCCTCGCCGCGCTCCACCGCCGCGATCTCCTCGCGGATCCCGATCATCGCCTCGACGAAGCGGTCCAGCTCCGCCTTCGACTCGCTCTCGGTGGGCTCCACCATCAGGGTGCCCGCCACCGGGAACGACAGCGTCGGCGCGTGGAAGCCGTAGTCCATCAGCCGCTTGGCGATATCCTCGGCCTCGATCCCCGCGGCCGTCTTGAGCGAACGCGTGTCCAGGATGCACTCGTGGGCCACCAGGCCGTTCTGGCCGCGGTAGAGCACCGGGTAGTGCGCCTCGAGCTGCTTCGCGATGTAGTTGGCGTTGAGAATGGCCACCTTGGTGGCGTACGCCAGCCCCTCGCCGCCCATCATCTTGATGTACACATACGAGATGGGCAGGATGCTGGCGCTGCCCCACGGGGCCGCCGAGATCGGGCCGATTGGCGAGGTGCCGCCGGTGGCGACGACCGGATGCGTGGGCAGGAACGGCACGAGCTGCGCAGCCACACCGATCGGCCCCATCCCCGGGCCGCCGCCGCCGTGCGGAATGCAGAAGGTCTTGTGCAGGTTGAGGTGACAGACGTCGGCGCCGAGGTCCCCGGGTCGGGAGACGCCCACCATGGCGTTCATGTTCGCGCCATCCATGTACACCTGGCCGCCGTGCCGGTGGATGAGCGCGGTGATGTCCTTGATGCTCGCCTCGAACACGCCGTGCGTGCTCGGATACGTGACCATCAGGGCGCCGAGATTGGCCGAGTGCTGCTCGGCCTTGGCGCGCAGGTCGTCCATGTCGATGTTGCCGTCGGCGTCGGTCTTGACCACCACCACCGAGAAGCCGGCCATGACCGCCGACGCCGGATTGGTACCGTGCGCCGACTGCGGGATGAGACAGACGGTGCGGTGCGCGTCACCGCGCGCCTGGTGATAGGCCCGAATGACCAGCAGCCCGGCATACTCACCCTGCGAACCGGCGTTGGGCTGCAACGACACGCCGGCGAAGCCAGTGACCTCGGCCAGGTCGCGCTCGAGCTCCGCGAACATCTGGGCGTAGCCCTGCGCCTGCTCCACCGGGGCAAACGGATGCAGCTGGCCGAACTCGGGCCAGGTCACGGGGATCATCTCCGCCGTGGCATTGAGCTTCATCGTGCACGACCCCAGAGGGATCATGCCGTGCACCAGCGAGAAGTCCTTGGCCTGCAGCGAGTAGAGATACCGCAGCATCTCCGTCTCGCTGTGGTAGCGGTGGAACGTCGGGTGCGCGAGAAACGGCGTGACGCGACGGAACCGCTCGTCGAAGCGGGCGTCCACCCCGGCCGCGATGTCGTCGTACGTGAAATCCGGGGCCGCCTCGTTGTTGAACACGGCCCACAGGTCGGCCACATCGGCCGCCGTGGTCGTCTCGTCCAGCGACAACGTAATGGTCCCCGGCTCGAGCACGCGCAGGTTCATGCGCCGCGACGCCGCGGCGGCGAGAATGTCTGCCTGGCCGTGGGCCCCGACCTCCACGCGCACTGTGTCGAAGTAGTTCTCGTGCGTGATGGCGAAGCCGAGCCGTTCGAGACCGGCCGCGAGCGTCACCGCCCGGTGGTGCACCCGCTCGGCGATCTGCGTGAGCCCCGCGGGGCCGTGATACACTGCGTACATGCTGGCCATGACGGCCAGCAGCACCTGCGCCGTGCAGACGTTGCTGGTGGCCTTCTCGCGGCGGATGTGCTGCTCCCGGGTCTGCAGCGCCATGCGCAGCGCCGGCGCGCCTTCGACATCGCGCGACAGGCCGATGATGCGCCCCGGCAGCAGCCGCTTGTACTCGTCACGGGTGGCAAAGAACGCCGCGTGTGGCCCGCCGTAGCCCATCGGCACGCCGAAGCGCTGCGTGTTGCCCACCACGATGTCGGCCCCCCACTCGCCCGGCGGCGTCAACAGGCACAGGGCCAGCAGGTCGCTGGCGACGATGACCAGCGCGCCGGCTGCATGCGCCTGCTCGGCGAGCCGACGGTAATCCACCACCGCACCGTCCGTACCGGGGTACTGCAGCAGGACGCCGAACACGGTGGCATCGACCGCCATCGTGCGGGCGTCGGTCACCCGCACCTCGACTCCGCGTGCCGCCGCCCGGGCCTCGACCACCGCGATCGTCTGCGGGTGGCAGTCGGCGCCCACGAGAAACACGTGTCGCGTCGGGCTTCCCTTGGCCGCGAACGCCAGCGCCATGGCTTCGGCGGCGGCCGTGCCCTCGTCGAGCAGCGAGGCATTCGCGATCTCGAGGCCGGTCAGGTCGATCACCATGGTCTGGTAATTCAGCAGCGCCTCGAGGCGCCCCTGGGCAATCTCGGCCTGGTACGGCGTGTACGCCGTGTACCACGCCGGGTTTTCCATGACGTTGCGCAGGATCACGGGCGGCGTGTGGGTGCCGTAGTACCCCATGCCGAGGAACGAGCGATACACCTGGTTGCGCAGGGCGACCGAGCGGAGCGCCGTCAGGACCTCCGCCTCGCTGTGCTCGGGGCCCGTCTGCAGAGTGCCGCGGAAGCGGATCGGCTCCGGCACGACGGCGTCGATGAACGCATCGAGCGAGTCGTAACCCAGCGTGGCGAGCATGTCCCGCTGCTCGGCGGCGTTCGGCCCCAGATGGCGGGGAATGAAGGAATCGACCGCGACGGGCGCGGGCGAGGCGGTGCGCGTGGCCATGACCATCCTCAGAGATGCGGGCGCGCCGTGCGGACGGCCCGTGACGGCGTCGGGAAAGCGAAGTGGGGCGCGGCGCTGGTCGCCGCGCGGGGCGTAATTTAACTGGAATGCTCCACGCCCGAACCGGTGTGCCTTGCGATCGTCGCCATCTTCAGCGCCATGACTGAGTCCGGACCGCACGCGGCGTCATCGCTCCCGCCGCAGTGGGAGATCCTGCGCACGCCGGCGGCCGACGGGGTGACGAACATGGCCGTCGACGCGGCCTTGCTCGACGCGGTGCGCACGGGCGTGGCCGTCTGGCGTTGGTATGCCTGGGCGGCGCCGACCGTTTCGTTCGGCCGCCACGAGCGGGTGGCGGGCCGGTTCGCACCCGAGCGACTGGCCGCCGCCGGGCTGGCCGCCGTGCGCCGACCAACCGGCGGCCGGGCCTTGCTCCACCACCAGGAGCTGACGTACAGCGTGACCCTGCCGCTGGCCAGCGCCCAGCCGTGGCGCCCGACCTACGCCGCCATCAACCGCGTGCTGTGTGATGCGCTCCGGGCGATCGGCGTAGCGGCCGAGATCGCGCGGGGGGTCGGCGCCCTGCGCCCCGACGGTCCCATCTGCTTCGAGGCCCCAGCCGAGGGCGAGATTGTCGTCGACGGGCGCAAGCTGGTGGGCAGCGCGATCTGGCGGCAGGGTGGCGGCTATCTGCAGCACGGCAGTCTGCTGTTCGCCGACGAGCAGGCGCGCCTGGCCGAGACGGCGTCGGTCCCGCTTCCCGCGGCGCCGCCCGCCGCGACGCTGCAGTCGCTCTTGCCGGGCGTACCGGCCGAGGCGCTGGCCGAACGCGTCATGCGGGCCGTACGCGACTGCCTGGCCGCCATCGGCGAGGTGACCGTGGTCACGCCGGCCCCATCGCCCCCCCTGTCAGTAGCGTCACACATTCGTCAGCTGGCCGATCCGCGTTGGATCTGGCGCCGCTGAGTGGCGATCGGCATCCTACCGATGCCGGCGACCACACTCTCTCTGCACCCATGATCCGCGCCCCGCTCCGATCACTCTCCCTGCTCCCCCTGCTCGCGGTACTGGCCTGCGGCGGAGCCTCGCGCGAGGCCGCTGATGGCGGCACCGACGCGACCGGCGGCACGATGATCGCAGTGGTCCCCGCCGAGCCCACGACGCTGTTGCCGCCGCTCGTCACGAGCGCCCAGGGCGGCGCCGTCGTGGCCGCCCTCTTCGACCGGCTCGCCGACATCGGCCCTGCCCTCGAGACGTACGGCGACGTGGGGTTCGAGCCACGTCTGGCCATGTCGTGGCGCTGGGCGCCCGACTCGATGTCCATTGCCTTCGCGCTCGACCCCGCCGCCCGCTGGCACGATGGGGCCCCCGTGCGGGCGGCCGACGTGCGGTTCACGTATCGCGCCTACACCAGCGACTCCGTCGGCGCCGAAGGCCGGTCACTCCTCGGCAACATCGACTCCGTCTCGGTCGCCGACTCCATGACGGCGGTGTTCTGGTTCAAGCGCCGGACGCCCCAGCAGTTCTACGATGCGACGTACCACATGTGGATCCTGCCGTCGCATCTGCTCGACACCGTGCCGCTGAGCCGCCTGGGAGAATCGTCATTCGCCCGTCAGCCGGTGGGTACCGGGCGTTTCCGCTTTGCACGGTGGGACCCCGGCCAGCGCATCGAGCTCGTGGCCGACACGGCCAACGCTCGCGGCCGCGCCCGACTCGATCGGGTCATCTGGAGCATCGTGCCGGACTTCGGTGCAGCCACGATGAAGCTGTTCGCCGGTGAGGCGGACTTCTTCGAGATGATCCGCCCCGACAACTTCGCGCAGGTCGCCCGGACGCCCACCCTGCGGCTCGTCGACAATCGGGCCCTCGCCTACAACTTCCTCGCCCTCAACTTCCGCGATCCGCGCGCCCTGTCGCGGCCGCATCCGATCTTCAGTGAGGTGCCGGTGCGCCGGGCCCTCACCATGGCCATCGACCGCGAGCGCCTCGTGCGCAACGTGTTCGATTCCCTGGGGGTAGTGGCCCTGGCCCCGGCGCCGCGCGCCCTCATTCCGGACACCGGCGCCCTGCGACCACTCCCCTACGATCCCGCGGCCGCCCGGGCCCTGCTCGACTCGGCGGGCTGGCGCGACGGCGACGGCGACGGGTTCCGTGAGCGCAACGGCGCCGCACTGGCCTTCGAGATCCTGGTGCCCAACAGCAGCGCCTCGCGCCAGCGCTACGCCGTGCTGTTGCAGGAGCAGTATCGCGCGATCGGGGTCAAGGCCACCCCCCTCGTGCTCGATGTCAATGCGCTCGTCGCGCGCATCGACCGCCATACCTTCGACGCCTACCTCGGCGGGTGGGGGACGAGCCCCGGACTCGTGGGACTGCGGCAGACGTGGGCCTCGTCGGGTGCGGCGAACTCCAGTGCCTACAGCAGCCGGGCCTTCGATGCCCTGCTCGACAGTGCCCTGACCACGTTCGACGCATCCCGCAGCCGCGGCTACTGGGCGCGCGCGTTCCAGCAGGCCATCGACGACGTGGCTGCCGTGTGGCTTTACGAGCAGCGCACACCCGTGGCGATCCATCGGCGCTTCATCGTGCCGCCGCTTCGGCCGGATGGCTGGTCTGCCAACCTCGCCGACTGGCGCGTCGATCCGGCGCAGCGCATCGATCGTGATCGTATCGGCCTCGGCGGCCCCGTCGGAGCCAAGCGCTGAGCGCACCGGGGCGACGCCTGTTCGCGCGGGTGGCGCAAAGCGCCGCCGTCGTCTTCGTCGCGGCGACCATCGCGTTTCTCTGCCTGCAGCTGGCTCCGGGTGATCCCGCGACCGCGCTGGGGGAATCGGTCCCCGCCGACGTCCGGGCCCGTCTGCGGGCGATCTACGGCTACGACGACCCCGTGGTCACGCAGTACCTGCGCTGGCTTGGGGCCACACTGCGGGGCGATTTCGGGTGGTCCACCGCGCAGCAGCGCCCGGTCACCGCCGTGCTCGCCGACGCCCTGCCGAACAGCCTGGCCCTCGTGCTGCCGGGGGTGGTGCTGGCCCTCCTCCTCGGAGTGACGCTCGGCACCTGGCAGGCCGCGCGTGCCCGTTCGCGACGTGACCGCGCCACGTCCACCCTCCTGCTGATCCTCTACTCCATCCCGGAGTTCTGGGTCGCGCTGGTGCTGCTGCTGCTGTTTTCCGTTTGGTGGCCCCTGTTGCCGAGCGGCGGCATGACCAGCGACCTCCACACGTACCTGCCCGCCAGGGAGCAGTGGACGGACCGGCTGCGGCACCTGCTGCTGCCCATGCTGTCCGTGGCGCTGTTCGACCTTGCGGCGCTGGCCCGGTTCCAGCGCGAGAGCCTGCTTGAAGTGCTCGAGCAACCCTTCGTGCAAGCGGCCCGTGCCAAGGGTCTGCCGCGCTGGCGCGTCCTTGCCGGCGCCTGGCGCGCTTCCCTCCTGCCCATCATCACCGTCAGCGGATTGCTGCTGCCGCTGAATCTCGCCGGCGTGGTATTCGTCGAGCAGATCTTCGCCTGGCCCGGAATGGGGTACGTCCTCATGGCCGCCATCGGCAAGCGTGATTACGCTGTGGTGGCCGCCTGCGTCATTGTGGGTGCGGCAGTCATGGCTCTGGCGACGATCGCCACCGAGACACTGCGGGAACTGGTGGACCCGCGCCTGCGGCATGCGCCCGACGCGCACGTGCCGCACAGCCAGGTGGAGGTACGCTCCGCATGACGAACAAGGCGCGCGCCCACTCCACGCTGGCGCGCGGGGCCGCGCTGATGGCGCTGCTGATCACGGTCGCGGTCGCCGCGCCCCTGCTCTCGCCCTACCCGCCGAACGCCACCCTCGACCTCCTCGCGCTCAAGAGCTGCGCGCCGTCGTGGGCCCACCCGTTCGGCACCGATGCCTACTCGCGCGATGTGCTCAGCCGGGTGTTGCACGGGGCGCGGGTGTCGCTGGCCTTTTCCCTCGCCTCGGCGACGCTGGTGCTCGTCATCGGGACCGCCTACGGCGCCCTCGCCGCCTTCAGCCCGCCCCTCCTGCGCACCGTGCTCCGGCGGGCCCTCGACGTGGCCATGTCCGTCCCGCGGTTGCTGGTGCTGCTGGCCGTGGCCGGCGTCGCCGGCCCATTCGACCTGGCGGCGCTGGTCTGGCTCATCAGCGCGACCGGGTGGTTCGCTACGGCACGGATGGTCACCGGCGAACTCGACGCGCTCGCGACGCGGGAATTCGCCCTGGCGGCGCGGGCCCAGGGGGTCCGGGCGTCGCGGCTCGTCCTGCGCCACCTTGCCCCGCACCTCGCGCCGCTGCTCGCCGTGGCCGGCACGTTCGGCGTCGCGAATGCCATCGGCCTCGAGGCCGGGCTCAGCTTCCTGGGCCTCGGCATCCAGCCTCCCACGGCGAGTTGGGGCACCATCCTCCGCGATGGGGCAGGCGTGATCCGCAGCCAATGGTGGCTGACGGTCTTCCCGGGCATCGCGATGATCCTGCCCGTCGTCGCCTGCAACGCCGTCGGCGATGCCTTGCGCGACCGGTTTGCGCTGACCCAGTTTGACCGTCCCTGACGCGCCCGCCCCCTCTCCGCCCCCTCGAGCCCCGCGTCCGTGTCCCCCGCCACCCCGCAGCATCCCCTGCTCGACGTCCAGTCGCTCCAGATCGCCTTTCCGGCCACCGATGGCGGTGGCGGTGGCGACGTGCGCGCCGTCGACGGGGTGAGTTTCACCGTGGCGTGCGGGGAGACCGTCTGCCTCGTCGGCGAGTCAGGCTGCGGCAAGTCGCTCACCGCGCTGTCGCTGCTGCGCCTGGTGCCGCCGCCGGGACGCATCGCCCACGGCAGTCACATCCTGTTTGACGGGCGCGACCTGCTGACCCTCGACGAACCCGCGCTGCGCGACATTCGCGGCCGGCAGATGGCGATGATCTTCCAGGAGCCGACGACGGCGCTCAATCCGGTACTCACCGTCGGTGAGCAGATCGCCGAAGTGGTGCGCGTGCACACGCGCGCCAACCGGCGTGAGGCGTGGGCGCAGGCCGTCGCGATGCTGACGCAGGTGGGCATCGCCGATGCGTCAGCGCGCGCGAAGCAGTACCCGCACGAACTCTCCGGCGGCATGCGCCAGCGCGTGATGATCGCCATGGCGCTCGTGCTCGCGCCGAAGCTCGTGATCGCGGACGAGCCCACGACCGCGCTCGACGTCACCATTCAGGCGCAGATCCTCGAGCTGCTGCGCGACCTGCGCGCGCGCACCGGCATGGCGCTGCTGCTCATCACCCACGATCTCGGTGTCGTGGCGGAAATGGCGGCGCGGGTGATCGTGATGTACGCCGGACGGGTGGTGGAAGAGGCGCCGGTCGAGGCGCTCTTTGCGCGGCCAGCGCACCCGTACACCGAGGGGTTGCTGGCCGCGATGCCACGACTCGGGGACGAGCAGGCCCGGCTGACCACGATATCCGGGACCGTCCCCGCGCCGTCGGCCTTGCCGAGCGGGTGCGCGTTCCGCGACCGCTGCCCGCGGGCGTTCGAGCGATGTGCGCGCGAGGCGCCCGTGCTGTACCAGGTGGGGGTGGCCCATCGCGCTCGGTGCCATCTGGTGCAGGAACGGGAGCATCAGCCATGATGGGCGTGGCTGCCGCGGCACCGCTGCTGTCGGTGCGTGATCTCACCAAGCACTTCCCCATGCGCAGCGGGCTGCTGCAGCGCGTGACCGGTGCGGTGAAGGCGGTCGACGGCGTGTCGTTCGACGTGGCGCGCGGCGAAACGCTGGCGCTGGTCGGCGAATCCGGGTGTGGCAAGACGACCACGGGGCGCGCGTTGCTCCGACTCATCGAGCCCACCGGCGGCACCGTGCACTTCGATGGCGTCGACCTGCTGGCCCTCCGCGGCGAGGCGCTGCGGCGCATGCGCCGTCACCTGCAGATCGTCTTCCAGGATCCCTACGGATCGCTGAACCCGCGGCTCACCGTGGGCGCCGCCATCCGGGAAGGGCTCATCGTGCACCAGCTGGCGGAGGGCGCGGCCGCCGACGCTCGGGTGGCCCGCCTGCTCGACGAAGTGGGGCTGCGACCGGAGTATGCCACCCGCTATCCGCACGAGTTCTCCGGCGGGCAGCGCCAGCGCATCGGCATTGCGCGCGCGCTCGCCGTGGAGCCGTCGTTCATCGTCTGCGACGAACCCGTCTCCGCGCTCGACGTGAGTGTGCAGGCCCAGGTGGTGAACCTCCTGCGTGACCTGCAACGGGACCGCGGCCTGTCGTACCTGTTCATCGCTCATGACCTCGCCGTGGTGTCGCACATGGCCGATCGGGTGGCCGTGATGTACCTCGGCCGGATCGTCGAACTGGCCCCGCGGCGCGCGCTCTTTGCCACGCCACGCATGCCGTACACCCAGGCGCTGCTCTCCGCGGTGCCGGTCCCGGTCCCGGGGGGCGCGCGGCAGCGCATCCTGCTTCCCGGGGATCCTCCATCTCCGGTGAACCCGCCGCCGGGGTGCGTGTTTCACCCCCGGTGTCCGCATCCCCAGAAGGACGCGGCCTGTACCCGCATCGTGCCGCCACTCGAAGAGAAGGCCCCCGGGCACTTCGTGGCGTGCATCAAGGAATCTCCCACCTCAGTCCCCGCCTCGTGAGCACGTCCGTCTCGCCCTCCAACGACCGCTCGTTCTTTGGCCATCCCAAGGGCCTCGGCCTGCTGTTCATGACCGAAATGTGGGAGCGCTTTTCGTACTACGGGCTGCGCCCCCTGCTCGTGCTCTTCATGGCCGCGGCCCTCGCCGATGGCGGGTTTGGCTTCGCACGACCGCAGGCGTCCGCCATCGTCGGCATCTACGCCGCGTGTGTCTACCTCGCGTCGCTGCCCGGCGGCTGGATCGCCGATCGCTGGCTCGGGCTTCGTCGCGCCATCCTCATCGGTGCGGTGCTCATCACCGCAGGGCACCTCGCCATCGGCGTGTCGGGCGTTGCCGGCGAAGGCGTCGGCAAGCCGTTCTTCTTTCTTGGCCTCGTACTCATCGTCCTCGGTACCGGCCTGCTCAAGCCGAACATCTCGGCCATTGTCGGCGACCTGTATCCCGAAGGCGGCGCCCGCCGTGACGCCGGGTTTTCCATCTTCTACATGGGGATCAACACCGGCGCCTTCATCGGCCAGCTGGTGACCGGGTACCTCGGGGAACGTGTGAGCTGGCACTGGGGCTTCGGCGCCGCCGGCATCGGCATGGCGTTCGGCCTCCTCAGCTTCTGGCTCGGCGCCCGCCCGCTGCTCGGCACCCTCGGCCAGGACATCGTGCGCGATCCTGATGCCACCGTGCAGGCAAGGCGCGAAGCCACGGTGCGCAATGCGACCGTGGGCGGCCTTGCCGTGCTGGCGCTGGTGTTCGTGCTCGCCGCGACCGGCGTGGTGGCGCTCGACCCACAGGCCATCGGCGGCGCGATGACCTTCGTGCTCGTGGGTATCGCCGTGGCGTTCTTCGCCTACATCTTCGCCTTCGGTGGCCTCACCGGCGACGAGAAGAAGCGCTCAGGCGTGATCTTCGTGCTGTTCGTGTTCGCGGCCATCTTCTGGGCGGCGTTCGAGCAGGCGCCCACCTCGTTGCAGCTCTTCGCCAACGACTTCACCGATCGCAACCTGTTCGGCTTCGCCATCCCGGCCACCTGGTTCCAGTCGGTCAACTCGGCCTTCATCATCCTCTTCTCGCCGGTGTTCGCCGCGCTCTGGGTGGGCATGGCCAAGCGCAATCTCGAGTTCTCGAGCCCCACCAAGTTCGCCCTCGGCCTCGCCCTCGCCGGCGTGGGCTTCCTGCTCATGGTGTTCGCCGCCAACAAGGTCGTCGCCAGCGGCGGCAGTGTCCTCGTCTCGCCGTGGTGGCTGATCTGCAGCTACCTCTTCCAGACGCTCGGCGAACTGTGCCTCAGCCCCGTGGGACTCTCCTCGATGACCAAGCTGTCCCCGCGGCGGTACGTGGGGCAGATGATGGGCATCTGGTTCCTCGCCGCCTCAGTGGGCAACCTCGTCGCCGGTCTCGTGGGTGGCCACGTCGATCCCACAAAGCTCGAACAGACGCCGGCCGTATTCAGTGGCACGGCCATCGCACTGTTCGTGGCCACGGCGATCCTTGGCGTGATGATCGTACCCATCCGGAAGATGATGGCCGGGGTGAAGTAGGCGGGATCAGGCGCGCGTCGAAGGACAGAACCCCAAGGCATCAGGCCGGAGGGTGTCAGGGAGCAGGGAGCAGCGGTCCGCGGTCCTCCTCCCGGATGTCCTTCTCCCTGACGCCTTGGGGTTCAACACTCGCCGTCCACCCAATCCCAGCCTACGGCCACGTGAACAACGACGTCGGCGCCGTCCTTTCCCGTGACACACCCACGTCGTTCGGATCACGCCAGAACAGTCGGCTCCGATCGAGCCCCGAGATGCGCACTTCGAACTTCCGGTTCGGGTCGTTGCCCACCGGGACCGCGACGTCGATCCGCCACAGGCGGCGCGAACGGGGCGGCACGGCAGCCAGCAACGACACGCCGACGGCGCCCCGCCACGGCGTGTCCACCGAGTAGGGTACCGAGCGTTCCGCCCACAGCCGCCCGGCCTCGGCAAAGCCCGCCACGCCCACATCCGCGAGGTTCAGGCGCGTAGGCACGACCAGGCGCTGCTCCGCGCGCACCACCGCGCGCCGCGCGCCCGGCACCGTGGAGTTGCGATGGCCGATCAGCCCGCCCTCGCGGTCGGCCATCGTGAGTTGGAACGGCACCCGCATGCGGCGCCCGGTCGCCCATTCGGCCTGCAACACCGTCGTCTGGCGTACTGCGGGCCGGAAGTACCAGGCCGCACGGCCACTGCCGATGGTGTTGTCCCAGAGTCGGCGCTCGAGGTCGTAGCGCATCTCGGTAATCGCCTGCACCCCGGCAAACCACCGCTCGCCACCCGCGCCAAGGTACACATTGGTGGCGAAGAAGCGGTCGCGATCGACCGCCGGGCCGATGGCCAGCGACTGGCCACCGACGAGCCCCACCTGCGCGCCGACCCGAATGTCCTGGGCACCGGTGAGCGCGTCGAACCCCTGGACCCGCACGAAGCGAATGGCGCGAACGCCGAGCAGCAGGTTGGCGCGGAGGACGCTCTGCCGCCGAAAGGTCGGCAACGGGGCAGCCACCGTGTCGGGGATGACGCCATTCGGCGTCAGCATGAAGGCATCGGGATCGATACGCTCCGATTCCCGCGTGATCGACGCGCCCACCAGCTTGAGCCGCCCGACGGGGCCCACGCGCACCAGCCCCCCAAGGCTGCCGTACTCGCGGCGCACGTTCACCGCGTTCGCCGGCAGCGGACCGCGCTGCAGCCGCAGTGGTTCACGCGTCCCCCCCACGCCGCCGACCCACGCAAAGCGCTGCAGGTCCGTGTAGAAGGGCCGCAGGATCCCGAGTTCCATGCGCTGGCCGAACGGATTGCGGCGCCCGACCACCCGCAACTCGTTACGGCCACCGGCGAACTGATAGTCCGTGAACGACAGCCCGAGCACGTCGTTGTACGCCCGCCCGTCGCGCCACTCCACGGTGGCCTGCGTTGCATTGCCCGCCAGGTTCATCTCGCCCAACTGGATGCCGCGGAGCAGCGGTGCACTGGCCCGCAGGAGCGGCTTGAAGATGAGGCTGAAGTCGTCGCGCGTCTCGACCTCCAGCAGCACCCCGCCGTTCTCGTCGTCGTAGGCGCGGATGCGCGCATCGACGAGGAATGGCTGAGCGCGCAGGATGCGCTCCGACTCGGCACGTTGGATCTGGTTGCACGGCTCGCCCACCTTGAGCAGCAGGAAGCGGCGCACAATGTCGTCGCGCGTATTCACATGCATCGTACGCACCGTGCGCCGCACCCATTCGAGATCCCGCGGCAGCCGCTCGTTGAACGGCGGCTGCGTGATCACCACGATGTTGCTGATCCGCTGCCCCGCACAGCCGGTCACCGCCAGGCGGCCCTGGCTGGACACCGGGGGCTGACGCGGGCGCTGCGCCTGGGCGCCCACCCGCGACGCCACGACACAGTGCGGGGAGAGCGCGGCAAGGCAGCCGATCAGCAGCCGCCGGCCCCTCACCGTCATTTGCCGAGTCGGCGCTTGAGATCGGCCAGGCGGGCGTCGGCATCGGCTTCGCGCTCCGCCCGCGAACGGCGCGAGGACGGCGGGCCCTCGTGCACATCGCGTCCGTCAACGGGCGCATCGGCGAGCAGGGCGTCCACCTCGCGCGCGGCCGCCGCCTCAGGCGACACGGCGTCGGGCGCCATGCCGGACGCCACGCGGCGCAGCTCGGCCGCCATCTCGTCGTACTCACGCTCGGCCAGCGTCAGTTCCTGCTGCTGGGCGAGGCGCTTGGTCTCGAGCATCGCCACCCGCTCGGCATGCTGGGCCGCAAAGCGTTCCGCAATCGCCACCGTTTCGTGGTCGTCCACCTGCGCCGCCAGTGCCTGCCGCCGCCGGACGGTGTCGAGTTCCTGCTGCTCGGCCGCAAGGCGCGCCGCCGTCTGTGCCAGACCGCTCCGCACGTCCTGCAGCGCCAGCTTGGCGTGGACAAGCGCGTCCCGCATGCCCGACGCCATGCGGCGGCGCTCGTCGGGGTCGAGGCGGCCGGCAACGGCGCGCAGACTGTCGCGGAGATCGTCGAACATGCGCGGTAAGCTAGGGAGCCACGCTGCCCACGGGAACGGCAGCCCCAGCGGGTAGCCCCAGCGGGTAGCCCCAGCGGGCAGCCCCAGCGGGCAGCCCCAGCGGGCAGCCCCAGCGAGTGGCCCGTCCGCGTCAGGTCATGTCCCGCACCTGCCGCATCAGGCGCTCGGGCGTGTGCACATGCGGGAAGAGCAGCCGGTCGCTGACGCGATTGAGCGCCACTCGCAGCGTCGGGAAGCGCTCGGCAGCGGCGGCAAAGAGCGGAGCCAGCCCATGCTCGTTCGCGAGACGGTGATCGGCGGCAAGGCGAAATCCACGCTGCCCCATGGCCTCAAAGTAGCCCAGATCGGGGCCGCCCTTCCGCCAGCGGCGCTGCTCGATGTGATCCGGGAACAGTCCGCTCAACCACAGGGCATAGTTGCCCAGGTGCGCCCGCGCCAGAAACGCCCGGGAGGCATCCCCTCCCTCGAGTTCGTTGCCCAGCGAGGCCAGCGTATCGTAGGTGGCATCGTCATGGGCGCCCAGTTGCCGCGCCCGCTGGCGCAGGCCGAAATGCAGCAGGATCGAGGCCACGTAGTCGGCGATCACCGGGTCCTCCTCACCCGACTGACGCAAGGCGTGTCGCACCACGACGTAGCTGAACAGCGGCCACGACGCGTGTGCCCCCTGCCGCGCCGACAACAGCCCCTCCAGCAGCGCGGGATCGTCGAGCAGCGGATCGAGCCCCTGATCGGCCAAGGTATCCTCGGCCGAGGCGATGGCGCGGCTCGAGCCACGAGCTACCAGCCGGACCACCAGTTGCGCATCCTCCCGGTTCAGTCGGGCGCGCGTGTTCGCGAGAATCATGCAGCATCCTCCGAGGTCAGGGGTTCCTGCCGCCAGTCCCGGTGCCTGTCCATGCCTCCTGTACACCGGACCGGGGGCACCGGTGCACGGCCACCGCTGGCGGGACTTCTCTGTTATTATCGGACGCACACCAGACCGCCAGTGTTTTCTCGCCGCTGGCCCGTTCGTCCCCTCTCCGGTTCCCGTGCTTTACCTCGCCATTCCCGCGCACAACGAGGTCGCCACCATCGGCGTCCTGCTCTGGCGGCTTCGGACGGTGCTCGCCGAGTTCCCGCGCGAGTACGAAGTCGTGGTGTACGACGACGCGAGCACGGACGAGACGGCGGCCGTGGCCGAACAGTACGAGCGGGCCATGCCCGTCACGGTGCGGCGCGGGACCACGCATCTGGGGTACGCCGGCGCCGTCAACGCCCTGCTGACCCACGTGGCCGGCCTCACGCGCTACCCGCGTCGCGACGCGGTGCTGCTCCTGCAGGGCGATTTCACCGACCCGCCGGGTATGGTCCCCGAGTTCGCTCGGCGTTTCGAGGGCGGGGCCGACCTGGTGGTTGGTGAGCGCATGGTCGTCGCCGATGCGCCAACCGCCGTGCGGCGGCTCTTCACGGGAGCACAGTGGGCCATGCGCCCGTTCGTGCGCGTCGAGGGGGTGCGCGACATGACGGCCTCGATGCGTCTGGTGCGCATCTCCGCCCTGCGGGAAGCGCTGCGCACGGCCGGCAGCGAACCGTTCGTGCGCGGCGACAGCTGGACGGCCAATGCCGACCTGCTGCTGCGGCTCGTACCGCATGCTCGGCGTGTGGAGTCGGTTCCCCTCGAACCCACCTACGGGGTGCGCATGCGCGAGACCCGTCGGGTTGCCATGCGCGATGCCCTGAGCGCCCTCAAGTGGGCATGGGGCGCTCGTGGGCGGCGCGCCGTCGCCGGTTCGGCGCCGGACGCAACGGCGGAGCCGGAGCGGAAGGGGCCGCGGAGCGGGGGACGCCGCCGCGAGGAGACGGAGCCGCTGTCGGTGGAGCGGATTCGTGAGAAGGTGCGGGACCGCGACGGCTCCCGCGGCCTCGAGGGCGATCCCTCTGACGCCCGTCGGGATCGCGAACGGCGGCGCGGCCGTGAGCGGGAGCGGGAAGCGCGTGAGCCACAGGAGCCGCGCGAGCGCCTGGCGTCGGCAAAGGAATCGCCGGAGCGGCTGCCGCGTGGCGAACGCCCGCCCCGGGCGGAGCGTGGCCGGGAGCGCGACGGCACCCGCAGTGCCGAACCCAAGGGCTCCCGCAGCGAATCGCGGGGAGCCGAAAGACGGTCCGGTGCGCCGCGCCCGGCGCCACGGCGTGATCAGCCGCGCTCCCCGTCGGCCGACGCCTCCATGCAGCTCGACGATCCGTTCGCCGCGCCGGCGCCCAAGCGAGACCCGTTCTCCCGTGTCCTCGGCAGCATGGCCAGCAGCCGGCCTTCTGCCGACGCCACCGAGGGACCGCCCGCCGACGCGGGCGCGGTCGAGGAAACGGCGGAGGCTCCGGTGCCGGAGACTGTGCCCCGGCCGCCCCGCGCCAAGGCGAACGCCGTGCTGCCTCGCGACGAGTCGGAAGGCAGCGCCGGCGTGGACGTGGTCGAGCACGCCGGTGGCCTCTCCGGTCCCGAGGACGAGGCAGAGGCCGAGTCCCTCCCGGAGGCTGAAGGCGAGGCGGGCGTAGAACGCCCGACCAAGCGACGCCGAAACCGGCGCTCGCGTCGTGGCCGGCGCAAACGGGAAGGCACCGCCGGCGAAGGCCCGGCCAGCGAAAGCGAGCAGGACGGCACCGAAGGGGAGTCCACTGAGCAGGCCGCGGCCGTCACCGTCCCAGCGCCGCGCCTGCGCGATCCTTTCGGCGAACACATCGACGGGGAACCGGTCGCGTTCGAATCGGTGGGCGACGACGACCGAGATGACGACGGCGATGACGACCGAGACCACGACGTCGCGGGCAGCGACAGCATGGCCGACGGGGCTCCGCGGTCACGACGGCGCGGTCGGCGAGGCCGTCGCGGCGGGGCGCGGCGGTCGCGCGGCCGCCGCGATCGGGAGCGTGACGGCGACTCGGGCGACAGCTCGGCGGCCGACAGGACCGACGCCGTGGACTAGCGTCGGCGGGAACGGACCACACGAGGAGAAGGGGAAGCGGCACCGAGCGACCCGCAAGGCGCTCCCCACGGCCTCCCGTTCTGCCGGCCTCCCGAGGTAAGCGTGGTCCGTTCGCGATCGGGCGGGTACGCGGGGGCTATCGCCGAATCGCGCGCTCGATGCGCTCGGCTGTCGCCGGACTCACCACCCGGATGACGAAGTACACCACGGCGCCGATCAGCAGGACCTTGAGCGCCAGGCCGAGCAGCCAGAAGAGCAGCGCCACCAGCGGTCCGAGCAGCCCGAAGACCAGCTTCAGGGCGACCAGACCGAGCAGCGCGATGACGCCAACGGAAAACAGAGTGCGGAGCATGAGCGCCTCAGCGCGAGAAAGGGTCGCCGCTCCATACGCTAACCCTGGGCAGGAGTTTCGCCACCAGAGCGGAATTCTAGCTATAAGCCGTTTGCAGGTTATCCTGCCGTTTCCGGATATTGTGCACCGGACTAGGTTCCCTCGTCACGCTCCGGACCACCCCGGGGCCTCAACCCCGATACGGTATGGCTGAGCAGTTGGTGCAGATCATGGGGCGTCACCGCCGGACCGCGCTGCCGGAACGGAAGCCGCAGTGGCTCAAGGTGAAGGCGCCGGGTGGGGAGAACTACATCCGCCTCAAGCAGCTCATGCGGGAGCTCAAGCTCCACTCGGTCTGCGAGGAGGCGCACTGCCCCAACATCGGCGAGTGCTGGCAGCACGGCACCGCCACCTTCATGATCCTCGGGAGCGTCTGCACACGAAACTGCGCGTACTGCGCCGTGGCCCATGGCCGCCCGCCGGAGTACGACATCGAGGAGCCGATGCGGGTGGGCGAAGCCATCGCCCAGATGAACCTCCGGCACGCGGTCATCACCTCGGTCGACCGGGACGACCTGCCCGACTTCGGTGCCTACATCTTTGCCGAGACCATCCGGCAGATCCACGCCCGCCTGCCCCACTGCTCGGTGGAGGTGCTCGTGCCCGACTTCCAGGGCAGCGAGGACGCCATCCGCACCGTGCTCGAGGCGCGGCCGGAGATCTACAACCACAACACCGAGACGGTCCCCCGCCTGTTCAAGAAGGCGCGCCCCGGCGGCCGGTACGAGCGGGTACTGGAGATCTTCCGCATTGCCAAGCGCCTCGCCCCCGGCATCCCCACCAAGACCGGCATCATCCTCGGCCTCGGGGAGACTAATGAGGAAGTGGTGGAGGTCATGAAGGACCTGCGCGCAGTGGACGTGGACATCCTCACGCTCGGCCAGTACCTGCGCCCCTCCGACGCCCACATCGAACTCGATCGGTACGTCACCCCCGAGGAGTTCCGCTCGCTCTATGACATCGGCATGCAGATGGGCTTCAAGCATGTCGAGAGCGGCCCGCTGGTCCGCTCCTCGTACCACGCCTGGGAGCAGGTCCAGGCCGCCGCCCTGGCCTGATCCCACCCGCCGTTCGCCGTCCGTGTGACGGTGCGTCCGACACTCCCCACTGTCGCCTTGATGCCTCCGAAGAAGAAATCTGACCTGCCGGTGCCCGTGAAAGCGGAAACGTCCGCCGCGCTCCACCGCGAACTGCTTTACTCGATGCTGCTGCAGCGACGCTTCGAGGAACGCTGCGCCGAGATGTACGCCATCGGCCGCATCGGCGGCTTCTGCCACCTGTACATCGGCCAGGAGGCGGTCTCCACCGGGATCATCTCCCAGCTTCGCCCCGACGACTACATCATCACCACGTATCGTGATCACGGGCAGGCGCTGGCGCGCGGCATGTCGCCACGGGCCGTGATGGCGGAGCTCTTCGGGCGCCAGGACGGCTGCGCGAAGGGCAAGGGCGGCTCGATGCACATGTTCGACAAGCAGCTCGGTTTCCTCGGCGGGCACGGCATCGTCGGAGGCCACATCCCCATCGCGGCCGGTGTGGGGTTCGCCATCAGGTATCGCGGCGGCGACCAGGTCATTGTGTGCTTCATGGGCGAGGCCGCGGTGAACAACGGGGCGTTCCACGAGGCGCTCAACATGGCGGCGCTCTGGAAGCTTCCCTGCCTGTTCGTCATCGAGAACAACCGCTACGGTATGGGTACTGCCCTCGAGCGGGCCTCGGCCATTCACGACATCTACAAGCGCGGCGCCTCGTACGACATGCCGCGCGACGTCGTCGACGGCCAGGATGTGCTGGCGGTGCGGCAGGCCGCCGGCGAGGCGATCGCCCGAGCCCGCCAGGACGGCACACCGACGCTGCTCGAGATCCGCACCTATCGCTTCATGGGCCACTCCATGTCGGATGCGGTGAGCGGCACGTACCGCACCAAGGAGGAGCTCGAGCAGTACCTCAAGCGCGACCCCATCGCCTTGCACCGGCAGCGCATGGAAGATGCCGGCGAGATCACCGCCGCTGACATCGCGGCCATGGACGACCAGATCAAGCAACTCGTGCAGGACAGCATCGACTTCGCAGAAGCCAGTCCGGAGTTGCCGCTCGAGGCGCTCCTGGAAGACGTCCTCGTCGAGACCGCGAGCTGAGCCCCCCGATGGCCATCATTACGTACCGCGACGCCCTCAATCAGGCGCTCCGCGAAGAGATGCACCGCGACGACCGCGTCTTCCTCATGGGCGAGGAGGTCGCCGTCTACCAGGGCGCCTACAAGGTGTCGAAGGGGCTGCTGCAGGAGTTCGGTGAGATGCGCGTGGTGGACACGCCCATCACCGAGCTGGGATTTGCCGGTGTGGGCGTCGGCGCCGCGATGGCGGGCCTCCGCCCGATCATCGAGTTCATGACCTGGAACTTCGCGCTGCTTGCCCTCGATCAGGTGGTGAACGCCGCCGCCAAGATGCTGTACATGTCCGGCGGACAGTTCCCGATGCCGATGGTGTTCCGCGGCCCCAACGGCGCGGCGCTGCAGCTTGCGGCGCAGCACTCGCAGGCCTGGGAATCCTGGCTCGCGCACATCCCCGGCCTCAAGGTGGTGGCGCCGGGCACGCCGTACGATGCCAAGGGGCTGCTCAAGGCGGCCATCCGCGACGACAACCCGGTGTGCTTCCTCGAGGGGGAGATGCTGTACAACACCAAGGGGGAGGTCCCCGAGGACGAGTACGTCATTCCCCTCGGCACGGCCGACCTCAAGCGCGAGGGCGATCACTGCACGCTCATCACGCACGGCAAGATGGTGCTGGTGGCCATGCAGGCCGCCGACCAGCTGGCCAAGGAAGGCATCCGCTGCGACGTCGTGGACCTGCGCACCATCCGCCCCATGGACGTCGACGCGATCACGGCGTCGGTGCGCAAGACCAACCGGGCGGTGGTGGTGGAAGAAGGGTGGGAGCTGTGCGGCGTGGGGGCTCAGGTGGTGGATTACGTGCAGCGCCACTGCTTCGATCATCTCGATGCCCCGGTGCTGCGCGTGCATCAGGCCGACGCGCCGATGCCGTACACCAAGAGCCTTGAGAAGGCCGCCAAGCCCGACGTCCCGAAGACGATCGCGGCGGTGAAACAGGTTCTCTACCTCGACTGACCAGGCGACCCATGGCGACCAAGGTGATGATGGAGGCGCTCTCCCCGACGATGGAGGAGGGACGCCTGGTGAAGTGGTTCAAGAACGTCGGCGATGCCGTGAAGAACGGTGACACGCTCGCCGAGGTGGAGACCGACAAGGCGATCATGGAGCTCGTGGCACGCGGCGACGGTGTGCTGCGCGCGCGGCTCGTCGAGGAAGGCTCCACGAGTGCCGTGGGCGCGGTGATCGGCGTGATCGCGGCGGCGGATGAGGACATTGCGGCGCTCACCGGCGCGGCGGCGGGCGGCGGAGCGAGTGCCTTCGCGCCGTCAGCCGAGGCCGTAACGACCGCAACCACACCCGTGCCGGAGGCGACGGCGGCCGCGGCAAGTCCGTCGGGCCAGCCCGTCGGAGGCCTCGGAGTGACGGTGGGAACGGAGGGACCGCCGCGCTCCTCTCCGCTGGCCCGGCGCCTGGCGGCCGAAAAGGGGCTGAACCTCGCGGCCATTCGAGGCACAGGCCCCGGCGGTCGTGTGATCCTGCGCGACATCGAGGCGGCGGCGTCTGCCGCCCCGGTGCCTGCGGCGGCACCGGCGACCGCGTCGGCCTCGAGCGTTGCGAAGCCCACCGCCGTCGCCACCGCCATGCAGATCGACGGCGCGTACAAGGACGTCGCGCTCACCCAGATGCGCAAGACGATTGCCCGTCGCCTGGGCGAGTCGATCGGCCCCGTCCCCACGTTCTATCTCACGTCGGAAATCGACATGACGAACGTGGCAAAGCTGCGCGAGCAGATGGTGGCCGCCGGCGACGCCTTCAAGGTCTCGGTCAACGACATCGTCATCAAGGCGGTCGCCATCGCGCTCACACGCCATCCGGAGTGCAACGCGCACTGGATGGGGGACAGCATCCGCTACTTCAGCGCCGCGCATGTGGGTATGGCGGTCGCCACCGATGACGGCCTGATCGTGCCCGTCATCCGCGATGCGCACCTCAAGGGGCTTGGCGCCATCGGGACGGAAGCCCGCGAGCTGGCCCGGCGGGCCCGCGAACGCAAGCTGCAGCCGGCCGAGTTCACGGGGGGCACATTCAGTGTCTCCAACCTCGGCATGTTCGGCATCGACCAGTTCACGGCCATCATCAACCCGCCAGAGGCCGCCATCCTGGCGGTGGGTGGCACCGAGACCAAGCCGGTCTGGGAGCATGGCCAGTTCGTACCGCGGCAGCGCATGCGCGTTACCATGAGCTGCGACCATCGCATCATTGACGGTGCCGTCGGTGCGAGGTTCCTTCAGACGGTGAAGCAGCTGTTGGAGTCCCCGCTGATGATGCTGTACTGAGCCGGCCGGCGTCCGCTGGCCACCCGTGGTGACTCCGGCCCGGAGTCCGCCACGGGGCCGCCTCGAGGATGCCGCGCATGCCGCCACTCACGACGCCCCGACCTGCCGCGTGGCACCGCGCAGTCGGGGCGTTCGTGCGCTGGAGCGGGTCCGTGCTGCTGCTGCTCCCGGCCGCCGCCTGCGAGCATCCCACGCCCACGCCAGCCGATCCGCCGCGTGGCACCCTGGTCGTGCAGGTTACCGGGTTGCCGGCCGGGGCGGACGCCGATGTCCACGTCACGGGGCCGAACGGATTCGCGCGTACGCTGACGGGCAGTGACGTGCTGTCCAATCTCATGCCCGGCCGATACCTGGCCCGCGCCGGCGACGTGCGCGTGAGCGGCTTCACGTGGAGCGGCATGCCGTCGAGCGCCGACGTGGGCGTGCCCACCGGTGATACGTCGCGCCTGGCCATCGGATACGAACTCGCCACCGGGGCGCTCGCCGTGACGGTGACCGGCCTGCCTGGCGGCGTTGTCGGCGCGGTGCGCATCAGCGGCCCGGGTGGCCTGACGCGCGTGGCCAGCGGTTCCGTGGTGTTCGGTGATCTGCCACCTGGCAGCTATACGGTACGTGTCGATTCGGTGAATGCCGGCGGCACCGCCTGGCGCAGTCCAGCGGCGCCGGACGTCCGCATCAACGCCTCCACCGTCCCGTCCACCCTCCTCGTACCCTATGAGAACGTGACCGGCCGCCTGGTGCTTGGCGCGACGGGGCTGCCCGCAGGGGTGCGACCGCGCGCGCGCGTACAGGGTCCGCTGCAGGTCGACCGGTTCATCGTCGGCGGTGAGGTCGCCTCGTTGCCCGTCGGCAGCTACCAGATCACGCCGCTGGCCGTCAGCGCGCTCCCCGACGGGTCCGGGCCAAGCTGGTCACCAGCCAGCCGCAGCGTACCGCGCGTGGTGACCACGGCCACCGCGGATACCGTCACGGTGTCGTATGCGTCCAACCCATCGGCCCCCAACCTGACCATCGATCGCGTGACGATCACCCAGGCGGTGCAGCGGGCCGACAACAGCATCCCGCTCGTGGCGGGACGAGAGGCCCTGTTGCGCGCCTACGTGCGCGCCGATCGCGCCGGTGTGCGCGCGGTCCCCGCGCGCGTACGCCTGTTCGAAGGCACCACCGTGCTCGGCGCGCTGGTGCTGACGCCTCCGGTGGGGAGCGTGCCGCTCGAACCGCTCGAAAGCGACCTCGCCTCCACGTACGCGATCAGACTCGCCGGCGACCTCGTGCGTTCGTCGTTGCGCCTGGTCGTGGATGTCGACCCCGACAGCACCCTGGGCGAGACGCAGCGCAGCGACAACGTGTGGCCCGCCGGTGCCACGCCCCGCGCCTTGAATGCCACGGTCGTGCCGCCCTTCACCGTGCGCTTCGTGCCGGTGACGATTGGCACGGCGACGGGCGACATCTCGGCACGCACACAGACGCGGTTCCTGCATACGGCGCGTACGCTCTGGCCGCTGGCGCAGGTCACCAGCGACGTACGCACACCCCTCGTGTCGGCGGCACCGGTGCTGCACCCCACCGATGCCAACGGCGCCTGGACCACCGTGCTGAGTGAGCTCCGGGCGCTCCGGCTGCTCGACGGGGCGCCCCCCACCACGCACTACTACGGTGTGGTCCCGGTCCCGTACGACAGCGGCACGTTCGGACTGGGACTCGTCGGAAGTCCGACCGCCGTCGGCTGGGACCGTGCCGATGCGGACGTCGTGGCGGCGCATGAATGGGGGCACAACTTCGGCCGCCTGCACGCACCGTGCGGCGACCCCCCGAACGCGGACCCCCAATTCCCCAGCGTCGGGGGGCTCACGGGCACCATCGGGTGGGACGCGCGCACGTCCACCGTGTTCGGACCGACGACGGCCGACATCATGGGCTACTGCACGCCGGCGTGGGTCTCCGAGTACAGCTACACCCGCGTCCTCGCGTTCCGGCAAGCCGCCGCGCTGTCCGCGCCTCGGCTTGTGGCCTCTCCGGGTGAGGCCGATGGGCTGCTCGTCTGGGGGCGCGTCGTGCGTGGCGCGCTGGTGCTCGAACCGGCCACCGACCTGCACGCGCCCATCACGCCACCGGCCGGCGCCCCCACCCATGTCGTCGACCTGCTTGACGCCGACCTGCAGCCGCTCATCTCGTGGCCAATCGAGGCCGAGGTGGTCGATCATGGCCCGCGTCGTGACCAGATCTTCGCGGTGGTGCTCCCGTTCGCCGGGGACGTGGCCCAGCGGCTGGCGCACGTCCGCGTTCGCGACGTGCGGACACCACTGGTCGCCGCCACTCGCCCGTACCGCCTACGTCAACGCCCGCCACGGTGACGACGGCGGCCACCGGCGAGACCGCCGGCCAGGATTTGTAGCGCCCCTCGGCGACGAATCGTCCTCCGCCGGACCCTTTCGTCGCCTCCCTTGCTCCCTGTCTTCGCGTCCTCACGTGTTCGCCTGTCCCTGCTCGCCGGCGTCGCCTTGTTGGCGGGGTGTGCGGGTGGCGACTCGTCGTCCTCGGGCCCGACCGCCCCGCCGAAGGTGCCGCCCATCGCCCCTGCCCCGGTCGCTCCCGGCATATTGAGTCTGGCGAGCAGTGGGTTGCCCGAGGGCCTGAGCCCGCAGCTGCAGGTCACCGGACCCTTGCCGGGGGCGACCTTCTCCCGGACGACCACCGGCTCCGTGGTGTGGACCGACATTCCAGCGGGGCGCTACGCCGTGGCCATTCGCCCGGTGCGCGGTGCGGCCGGCACCTTTGCCGGCGCCCCGGCCTCGTTGGAGGTCGATGTCCCCGCCGGTGGTCCACTATCGACCGTCACCGCGGTGTATCGCGCCGTGCCGTCGGCGCTGGCGGTGTCGGCAACAGGCCTGCCGGCCACGGCCACCCCGACGTTCACCGTCACACCGCCGAATGGCTCGCCGGCAGCGGTCGCGCCGGCCACCGTGGTGCTGGCCCCGCAGCTGCCGAGCGGCAGCAACACGCCCGATGTCTGGCGCGTGACCGCCGCCGAGGTCTCCGCGGAAGGCGCCCGCTTCACACCGACCCCCGCCGCCTTCGACACGGTCGTGAGCTTCGGCGACACCGCGCGGGTCGCCGTGCGCTACACCATCGCCACCGGCGCCCTCGCGGTGGCCGTCGGTGGGTTGCCTGCCTCGCTCGCGGCCGCCGTGCAGGTGGTGGGGCCTGGGGACTTCTCCCGCACCCTGACAGCGACCACCACCCTCACCGGCCTCACGCCGGGGGCGTATCGCGTGATCAGCACGCCCGTTGCCACGGGCGGGATCACTTATCGCCCGGCCACGGACACCATCACCGTCGACGTGATCGCGTCCCTCGTGGCCGCGCCGGCGCCAGTGGTCTATGTAGCCCAGGTCGGCCGTCTCGCGGTGACCGTGAACGGGCTACCCGACGGCGCCGCGGCGGCACTCACGCTCGCGGGAGCCGGCCTCACCCGGACACTCGCGAGCAGCGCCACGCTCGACTCGCTCCCCGCGGGGAGCTACACCCTCAGTGCGGCCAGCGTGACCGCAGGCCCCGACCGCTACGCGGCCACCCCGGCATCGCAGACCATCGCGGTGACAGTGGGCACGACCGTGAGCGCCGCCGCCACCTACCAGCTGGCCTCGGGGAGCCTCGCCGTCTCGGTGCTGGGGCTGCCCGCCGGCCTCGCCGGCGAGGTCGTGGTGAGCGGCCCCGGCGCCTTCACGCGGACGGTGACCTCCACCGCGACCCTCGCTGGCCTACTGCCAGGCCGCTACACGGTCACGGCGCGCACCGTGCGGTCGGCAACCGAGGCGTTTGGCCTGGCCACCGGCACTCGCACAGTCGACGTCACCGCGAGTGCCACGCCGGCGACGGTTGCCATGACCTACGTGCTCGTCCCGACCGTCGTCGATGTGCTGGTCAGTGGCCTGCCCGGCAGCGCAAATGCCGCCATCGCCATGGTCGACCCATCCGGCGAGAGCTACGCCATCACCACCTCGCAGCGCGTACTTCCCGCGCGGCCAGGCCGCTGGCGCTACACGGCCTCGATGGTCACCACGGGCACGGCCAGCTACCAGCCTGCACCCGCCTCGCACGATACCAGCGTGACCGCCGGCGACACGCTGCGCTTCGCCGTGGAGTACACCATCACCACTGGGTCGCTCGCGCTCGTGGTCACTGGACTGCCCAACGGCGTGGCCGGCGCCGTGAATGTCACCGGCCCGGACGGCTTTGCCCGGACGGCCACCGGCACCGTGACGTTCACCAAGCTCGTGCCCGGCAGCTATACCGTTTCGGCAACGGCGGTCACGGCGTCGGGCACCACTCACGTGCCGACGCCCGCCACACAGACGGTCACCGTGATCGCGTCGACGGTGGCGGCCGGCGCCACCGTCTCGTACGCCGCGCCCACCGGCGCCGTCAACATCGCGGCATCGGGGCTCCCCGGTGGGGCAGTCCCCACCTTCACGCTCACCAGCGGCAGCAGCACCCGCACGGCAACCGGCACCGGCACCGTGAGTGGTCTCGCCGTCGGCACCTGGACGGTGACGCCGGCAACGGTGAGCAGCGGCGGAACCACCTACACGGCCACGCCCGCCTCGGCGTCGGTCACGATCAGCGCGAACAGCACCGCCTCGACGTCGTTCACCTACGCCTCGAACGGAGGAGGCGGTGGCGGTGGCGGTGGCGCGGGCGTGAACTACCGCATCGCGCATGTCTACATCACCCAGGCCATCCAGAAGCTCGACGGCTCGGTGCCGCTGGTAGCCAACCGGGACGCCCTGCTGCGCGTGTTCGTGGTCGCCAGCGCGGCCAACAGTGCGCGCCCCGAGGTACGCGTCCGCCTCTACGACGGCACGACCCTGCTGCAGACCACCGTGCTGACCGCACCGGAAGCGAGCGTGCGGACGGCAGTCGCCGAGGGCACGCTCGGCTCCACGTGGAACCTGAGTGTTCCGGGCGCGACCGTTCGGCCCGCGCTGCGCGTGCTGGTCGACCTCGATCCGACGCAGGCGGTGCCGGACGCCGACCGCGCCGACAACAGCTGGCCCGCCACCGGCACCCCGCAGGCCATCGCAGTGAGCAGTGTGCCCGCGTTCACGGTGCGGTTCGTTCCCGTGATCACCGGCGCCCAGACCGGCAACGTGTCGAGCGGAAACCGCGAGCAGTTCCTCACCAGCACCCGCCGACTGTTCCCGCTCCGCGACGTGGTGTCCGACGTGCGGGCGCCGTTCACGTCGAGCGCCACCGAGCTGCAAGCCAACGACGGCAACGGTCAGTGGCTCACCGTGCTGAACGAGATCAACGTGCTCCGCACGACTGATGGGGCGCCCTCGACCACGCACTACTACGGTGTGGTGAAGGTGAACTACACCAGCGGCATCGCCGGATACGGCTATCTGCCCGGTCGCGCCGCGATCGGGTGGGACTACCTCCCCAGTGGTGACCTCGTGGCGGCCCACGAATGGGGACACAACTTCTCCCGCGGGCACGCGCCCTGCGGCGTCAGCGGCGACCCCGGCTACCCGTACGCGGGGGGCGTGATTGGTCAGTGGGGGTGGAACAGCGCCACGAACACCTTGGTGTCGCCGTCCGCCACCGATCTCATGGGCTACTGCAACAACAACTGGATCAGCGACTACACGTGGAGCGCGGTCCTGCAGCACCGCAGTGGCAGCGGCACCGTGGCGTCGGCGCGGGAGCAGGGCGCCACACGACAGGCCGGCCTGCTCGTGTGGGGCCGGGTGGTGAATGGAGCCATCCAGCTCGAACCGGCCTTCCGGGTGTCAGCGCCCATCACGCCGGCGGCCGTGCGCGCGACCCACCGGCTCACGTTGCTCGACGCCGACGATCGCCCCCTGCTGCAGCTGCCGCTGGAGGCCGCCCTGGTCGACCACACGCCAAGCCATGAAGAGCGACAGTTCGCCGTGGTGGTCCCGTGGAGCGCCGCGCTCGAGGACGGGCTGGCCGCCATTCGCGTGAGCGACGCCCGCGTGCCCGTGCAGACCACCGTTCGCCGCTCCCTGCGCCCCTCGGCGGCCCCGGGGGTCCCGCGCCTCGTCGCCGACCCGGACCCCGATGCGTCACTCGTCGCGGAAACCGGCCGAGTGCGCGTCAACTGGCGTAACGGCGGCTTTGCCATGGGCATGGTGCGCGATGCCGCCACCGGCGAGGTCATGGGCTTCGTCCGGCGGTCGGGGGCGTCGGTGGCGACGGGAGGGCGGGCAGTCGAGGTGGTCTTTTCAGACGGGGTACGGAGCGCGGTGAAGCGCTGAACGCCTGAGATCTCAAAACATGCAGCTGAGCGTCTCGAACCCGGACGACGATAGCATGGTGAGACGCTGAGCCACCCACGAGTCGATCACCAGAGCGCTGCATCCGCACGGGGAGGGGCGCCCACGGGCCTCGCCAACTGCGCCAAGTGCGCCGCCGGTACGCGGTACCCCCCCGGCGGACGCCAGCGCTCGGTGCTCTCGATTCTTGCGTGGCTCACCGTCTCAAGACTCTATCGCCGTCGGAGTTCGAGACCCTCAGATCTGATCTCTGGGAATCGAGTTCTCAGAAGCGAGTGCCCGCGACTAGCTTTCGGGGTTACCTCTCACCGCTTTCCCCGACTCCCATGGCTTCGTTCGACGTCCTCGTGCTTGGCGGCGGTCCCGCCGGTTACGTCTGCGCCATTCGCTGCGCCCAACTCGGCTTGCAGGTCGCCGTCGTCGAGCGTGAAGCGCTGGGCGGCACCTGTGTGATCTGGGGGTGCATCCCCGCCAAGGCGCTCCTCGAAAGTGCCGGCCTCGCCCAGAAGCTCGGCAAGGCCGCCGAGCACGGCATCACCATCGATGGCGTGACCCTCGACTTCGGACCGGCCATGAAGCGGTCGCGTGCCGTGTCCCAGCAGAACTCCAAAGGCGTCGAGTTCCTCTTCAAGAAGCACAAGGTCACCTGGATCCGCGGCGAGGGCGTGCTCGAGAAGGGCAAGAAGGTCACCGTCACCACCGCCGACGGCAAGAGGGAGACACACGAGGCCAGGAAGGCCGTCGTCATTGCCACCGGCTCGCGCGTGAAGGGGCTCCCGCAGGTCGGCCTCGCGCTCGACAGGCAGGTCGTGCTCAGCAGCGATGACGTGCTGGTGGCCGAGAAGGCGCCGGCCACCATGGCCATCGTCGGGGCAGGCGCCGTGGGGTGCGAGTTCGCCGACGTGTTCGCCAGCTTCGGCACCAAGGTCACGCTGCTCGAGGTGGCGCCCACCATCCTGCCCATCGAAGACGCCGACTGCAGCGCCGAGCTGGCCAAGGCGTTCAAGAAGCGCAAGATCGACGTGCGCACCGGCGCGAAGATCTCGAACGTCAAGGTCGGCAAGGCCGGCGCCACCATGACCGTGGAAGCGGGCGGGCAGACGGAGACGCTCGAGGTGGAGAAGGTGCTCGTGGCCGCCGGCCGCGCGCCCAACGTCGAGAAGATCGGCCTCGAGGCCGTGGGCATCGCCAAGAGCGAGCGGGGTTTCGTGAAGATCAACGCGAAGTTCGAGACCAACGTCCCCGGCTATTACGCCATCGGCGACGTGGCCGGCAACCAGATGCTCGCCCACAAGGGCTCGCGCGAAGGGCACGTACTCGCCGACTTGCTCGGCGGGCAGCATGCGCACCTGGTGAACTACGGCAACATCCCGAGCTGCACCTACTGCCACCCCGAGGTGGCCAGCATTGGTCTCACCGAGCAGGCCTGCAAGGACCAGCAGCTCGACTACAAGGTCGGCAAGTTCCCCTTCAGCGCCAACGGCCGCGCCCGCACCAGCGGCGAGACCGACGGCTTCGTGAAGATCATCCGCGGCGCCAAGCACGGCGAGATCCTCGGCGCCCACATCGTCGGCGCCCACGCCACCGAGATGATCCACGAACTCGTGGTAGCCCGCGAGAACGAGTTCACCGTCGAGGAGATCGACCTCGCCGTGCACGCGCACCCCACGCTCTCCGAGGCGATCGGGGAGGCGGTGCTGGACTCGCTGGGGAAGATGCTGCACGCGTAAAGCATCGCGCCGCTCACGCGAGACTTTGAGGGGCCGTTCCCGTGAACCGGGACGGCCCCTTTCGCATCACGCCGCACCCGCGCAGCTACACATCCGTGAGTCGAGTTCCGCGCCGGCTCCGGCGGCCCTGCGGCGCACGGCTTCTCAAGTAGGCGTGCAGCTCGCGCTCATCGATCCACCACTCGCGATGCCACTTGGTCGCTACGAGCCGAGCATTGCGGATCTGTTGACGGAGGGTGGCCGGCGCCAAGCCCGCACGCGCGGCGGCATCCCGCAGCGGAATCAAGGCTTTCGGCAGCGGCAGTGACGCGAGCCCCTCTCGCGGGAACTGCGTGCTCGCATCGAGAAACTCGAGAGCGACCGGACACCCGGCATCGTCGACGTCCATGAACATGCCCGGGCGCAGTTCATCAGTGCGCGACGCGTGTCGGCGTGGCGCGAACACGATGGTGAGGGCATCGACCGAGGGATCGTACGTCCACTGCATGGAGCGCACCTCTCGCAGACGGTGATGACGACCAGCCTCGTCGCCTCATCGGCGATCACGACGGTGACCGAACGACCGGCGCGGGAACCGGTGCACCGCGTCCGGGTTGGCGCACCAACAGGAGCGGCATCCGGTCTGCACACGCCATGGTCGGCAATGTGGCGGGCGTCAGCCTCACTGATCCCGCGCTGCGCCATGCGGCTTCTGGCATGAGGCGAAAACACGATCGGCTTCGGCATTCAAGATATCTACGGGAGCGTGCAAAAGGAACCTCAGCGCTTTGCGCTCACCCGCAGCATGGGTTCGAACGCCCGTTCGGCCTTCACCATTTTCAGCGCCGATGGCTCATTCCGACGCGCCGTCGGTTGCTCACTCGCCAGATCGGTTCCCGTAGGCCTGCGTCGCCGCGACGTGCCCATTGCCCGCCCGTCACGGCGCCCACGGTCTACACCGCGAACATTTCCTGCAGCACGGCCAGCACCTTGCGCTGCCTCACCGCGCGGAGCACGCCCATCCGCAGCAACTACATCACGTGCGCCCCTGCTCCGTGAGCGGAACGACGCACCCTTGATCATGGGATTGCCAGGCCGCCCGAGCGCCCCGGCCCAGCACGGACGCGGCCCTATATTCACGCGTGCTCCTCTACACGCTCGATCTCGGCCTCACCCCCTACGACGACGCCTGGGCGCTGCAGAAGCGCGCCGCCGCCGCCCGCATCAGCGGCGCCCTCGACGAGGACTTGCTGATCCTCGTGCAGCACCCACCAGTGGTCACGCTCGGTCGCAGCACCAAGCCCGCGCATCTGCTGGCGACACCGCAGTACCTCGAGGCGCAGGGCATCCAACTCCGCGACGTCGAGCGCGGCGGCGACGTGACCGTGCACGAACCCGGGCAGCTCGTCGCGTATCCCATCATCGACCTCAAGCGCCACCGGAAGGACCTGCACTGGTACCTGCGACAGGTCGAGGGCGCCGTGATGCACGGCCTCGCCATGCTGGGGCTCGAGACGAGTCGCGTGGCTGGGCTCACGGGCGTCTGGCGTGAGGACGCCGACGGCCGGCGCAAGCTGGCGAGCATTGGTGTGCACGCGCGCGACTGGGTTACCTGGCACGGCGTGGCGCTGAACGTCGAGAACGACCTGCGCACCTTCGACCACACCGTGCCGTGCGGCATTGATGGCGTGACCATGAGCACGGTCGCCCGCGAATGCGCGAACGCCGAGCTGCCGGTGCCGGCATTCGTCGACGTGCAGCGCGCGCTCATCGCAGGTATGGCCGCCGTGTTCGCGCTCACCCCCACGCCACTGGCACCATCGCATCCACCGGCGTGGTGACCGGTTACACACGCGGGTTGTGCGGCGACTCTTTCGCGCCTGATTGAGCGGCATTACTGTCACGCGACGCCCCGACGCAGGGTAATGCGTCAGCACGGCTCGCCGGCGCTACGGGTGTACGCTGGCGATCTCCTCGCCACCCCAATGTCCCATGAAGAGACGCGCGCACCTCTCCTGGCCGGCGCTGGCCCTCTCGCTTTCCGCCCTTGGCCTCGCTGCCTGTAATGGCGGTGATGGCCCTCGCCCCCCCGCATCCGTGTCGCCCGTCGGCGGCGTGACACTCGCCGGTACCGTCGGGGAACTGCTCAGCGAACCTATCAGCGTGCGCGTGGCCGACAACGGTGGCGCGCCGCTCGGCGGCCAGATCGTGACGTTCGCCGTCGACGGTGGCGGTACGGTGACGCCGGCTGTCGACACCACCGACAACACGGGCACGGCCAGCACACGCTGGCGGCTCGGCGAAGCGGCCGGCGCCCAGCGCTTGACGGCCACTGTGGCCGGTGTCGCCACCTCGGCGACGTTCACCGCCACCGCCACCGCCGGAGCGCCAAGCTCAGTGGCCATCTCGGCGGGCAACAACCAGAACGCCGTGGCTGGCGCCGCGGTCGGGACGCCCCCGGCCGTCGTGGTGCGTGACCGCTTCAACAACCCGGTCGCCGGCACCTCGGTCTTCTTCACTGTCGCCGCCGGCGGCGGTTCCGTTTCGGGCGCCGGCGCGACCACCAACGCCCAGGGTGTAGCCGCGGTCGGCTCGTGGACCCTCGGCCCCGCTGTCGGCGCCAACCGCCTGACCGCGCTGGTGCTTTCCAACGGGGTGGCCTCCAACCCCCTTACGTTCACCGCCACAGCCACGGCCGGTGCGGCGGCCAGCGTCGTGGCCACCGGCACCACCAGCCTGACGGGAACCGTGGGCGCGCTGCTCACACCCATCCCGACCGTGCGGGTGCTCGACGCCAATGGTAACCCGGTGGCCGGTGCCGCCGTTTCGTTCGTCGCCTCGGCAGGCTCCAACGTAGCGGGTGGCACCAAGAACACCGATGCCAACGGCAACGCCTCACCCGATGGGTGGCAGCTCGGCACGACGGCGCAGAACTACACCCTGACGGCCACGGCCGGGACGCTGCCCCCCGTGGTCTTCACGGCCGCGGCGCGCGCAGCCGTCGCGAGCCAGGTCGCCATCTCGGCGGGCAACAACCAGTCGGTCCCGGTTGGCCGCCCGGTGCCTATCGAACCCGCGGTGCGGGTGTCCGACAGCTTCGGCAACCCGGTAGCGGGGCTCGAGGTCCTGTTCGAGGTGGTGAGCGGTGGCGGTTCGGCCGTCACCCGGCGTCCCGTAACCAATGCGCTGGGGATTGCCACCGTCGGCGGCTGGACCCTCGGCGACGACATCGGCGCCAACTCGCTTCGAGCCACCGTCCAGGCTCAGGGCATTACCGGCAACCCGGTGCTCTTCTCGGCCACGGCCACCGCCGGGGCGCCGGCTACGGTGGTCGTAAACGCCGGCAACAACCAGGCGGCCATAGCCGGTACGGCGGTGGCGATCGCCCCCAGTGTGGTCGTGCGCGACAACCGCGGCAACCCGGTGCCGGGCGTGGCGGTGTCGTTCCTCATCGGCTCGGGCGGCGGTTCCCTGACTGGCGGCACGGCCACCACCAACGCGGTGGGTGTCGCCACGGTCGGAAGCTGGACCCTTGGCGGAACGGCGGGTGCCCAAACGCTCATTGCCCGGGTAGCCAACCTGCCGGACTTCACGTTCACGGCGACGGCCACGGCCGGTGCCGCCGCCAACCTGACGGCCCAGACCAGCACCAGCCTCGGCACGATCGTGGTGGCCTCGAATCAGGCTGCCCCGACGCTGCCGTCGGTTCGGGTCACCGATGCGCTCGGGAACCCCGTGGCGGGCGTCACGGTGACGTTCACGCTCGGCAACAACGCGTCGGGCACGATCACCGGGGGGACGCAGACGACCAACGCCAATGGCGTCGCGACCCTTGGCTCGTGGACGCTGCCCACGGTAGCGGGCACCGCGTCGGTGGTGGCGACTATCCCGAACGTCACCGGCGTCACCTTCACGGCCAACATGGCGGCGGCCGCAGCCAACCGCCTGGTACTGGTGTCTTCCACGGCGCCCACCACGAACGCGGTCGCGAGCACGAGCTACCAGGTCGTTTTCCGCGTGCAAGATGCATTCGGCAACAACGTGCTGGTGCAGGGCGTCAGCATCGGGTTGTCGGCCGCGGCGTCGGGCGGTACCACGCCAGTTGCCGGCACGATTTCCTCGGCCAATCCCGCGGCGACCGATGCAAGCGGGCTCATCACGGTCACGTGGGTGACCGGCACCGGAACGGGCTCCACGCAGACCCTGACGGCCACGTCAGCGGGGCTGCTGAGCGCGTCGGCCACCGCCGTGCTCCAGTAAGGGAATGGCCTGACGCTGGCGCTCCCCCGGGGAGGGTGGGGGGCCGCCAGCGCCTCGCGCGGCGGTACAGGCGCTGTCACGTGCTTTGCCCGGAACGACAAACGGCCCCCGTGAGTGACTCGCGGGGGCCGTTTGTATTGTGAACCACGGGGTGGGAGCAAGGCGGCCACACCAACAGTGCGGCGAGGGAGCCTGCCGGTTGACCCGATGATCGAGACTGACGCGCCGAGACGCCCTTACCGTTGGCAGCGCACGAGGCGCGACTACGGCTACCTCGTCTGTGCCTGGGCGATGGAATCCAGCCGTTCGCGTGTGCGGTACGGATTCGGGATACCCACCTCCTCGGCCGTCTGATCGAAGAAGGCCCACCCCTTTCCAATCACGACGTCGTTCTCGAGCAGCACGGGGGTCTCGCGCTCACGAGAGATCTCCTCCTCGATGCTGCCGGGCTTGTCGCGGTACCACACCACCCGGTACTGCTTGCCCTGCACCAGGAAGACCTGCGTACGGTAGCCGTTGAACAGGCGGAGCGAATCGGCCGGCTGATTGGGCGCGAGCGGTCCCGTGCCGAGGACGGGGGGGAGGTCGGCGAGCTTCATGCCCTCGTTGACGGGGCCAAGCTTTTCCTTGCCCACGACATCGGAGGGGCCGCAGGCCGCGAGCAGCAGTGCAGCGGCTGCGGCCATCATGGAGAAAGTGCGAACGAATGCAGGGGTCATATGCGAACAGGGGGTCAGGTACGGAGAAAGGCTGCGCGGGGCCCGCGCAGCCTTGAATGATAGCGACCTGTAGCCGAATTGCAGAGCGGGTTCCGTTTCACGACGCGGTCCCATGTGACGGTCCCATGCGGTGGGGCTTGGCGACGTTCATGCAGGTGCCCCCGTCAACCCGAGGGTGCAACGCCAATGGGGGGCGCCCCGAAGGACGCCCCCCACTCTTCCTGCGCTAGTTCAGTTCAGCGACTGCTGCGATTACGGCAGCGGGCCGGTGAAGCCGAAGTTCACGACCGCCTGGTAGTCCGTCGCCGTGGCCGAACCGGTGAGGACGATACCCGAGACGATGGCGTTCGGGCGCGGGTTCGGCGAGAGGGCGAAGTCGCCCGCCACCATGCCCGCGTTGACCGTACCGACCGTGGCACCACCCGTCGTCGTCACGTCGGCCGTGGCTTCGATGCGCCAGGTCTGCGTGTTGAGCGTCAGGATGCGGTTGATCGACACGTTGTAGGTGCCGTTCACCGGGGCGTTGATGACCAGCGGCGTACCCGTGACACCGGGCACGTCGATGAAGCCACCCGTCGACGAGTAGGCCGAGCTCGTCACGCGCACCGAGTACGCGATGCCGTTCGGGAGGTTGTTCGGCGCACCACCGATCGAGCCCAGGTTGACCGTGATGGTCGGCTGGACCAACGCGTAGGTCACCGTGGCCGTCGGGATGGTGCTCGACGTGCTGGCGTTGGCCTGCGAGATGGAAGCCGTGTACGTCAGACCGCCGACCGTCACCGCCGCCGCCGTCGTGGTGCACGTGGCGTTGTTGTCGGTGGCCGTGTTACCGGTCGTGAGCAGGGTCGTGCCCGTGCTCGCGATCGTGCCCGACGCGAAGCCCGCGCCGCCCGTGCACGAAACCGACACGTTCGGCGTCACGCCCGTCGGGGCCGTGATGGCCACGTTCAGGCGCAGCGTCTGCTGCGTGTACGTCAACGTGGAGGTCGCCGGGGTGGAGCCAACCACCACCGTCACCGGGCTGGCCGAGACCGCGACGCCGTACTGCAGGCCGCCGATGGTCTGGGTGGCCGTCGCCGTGATCGTGTAGCTGCCGGCAGCCGGGACGTTGATCGTGCGGGTGCCGTTGGCGTCCGTGAAGCTGGCCGAGTAGCCACCCGGGCCAGTCACCGTGTACGAGCCCGAGCCCGAGAACAGGCCGGTGGTGGTCACGTTGATCTGCGTGGCCGCGATGCCGTACGTCACCGTGGCACTGGCCAGGCCGTTCACCGTGATGGTCTGCGTGCCCGAGGTCGGGCCGTAGGCCACGCTGTTCACCGTCACCGCGTTACCGGTCACGAAGTACGTGCCGGCAGCCGGCAGCGACACGATGCCCGAGGCGGTCGCCGTGGTGGTGAAGCCCGCGCCATCGGTGATGGTCACGCTACCCGCGCCACCAGCCGGGAGACCCGCGATGGTGAGGTTGAGGGCGTTGCCACCGATCACGCCGGCCGGCGTCACCAGACCCGCACCGTTGGAGCGGACGCCGATGGCGATGATGGCATCCCCCACCTGCACCGGACGCTGAATCGTCTGCAGCGCGGTCGGCGTGTTGGCGAAGGACGACGACGCCACCGTGTACGTCCAGTTGCGCTCGCTGCCCTGGTCCGCGGCCGCCGGCGTGGTCGCCGACGCCAGGTACTCGTACTGGCTACCGTTGAGGCGGTAGAAGTCCACGCGCGAGAACGGCGAGTTGGTCACGTTCGTGCTCGAGCGCAGCTGCGCCTTCAGGCCTTCCGGCGCATTCCAGCCTGCCGCCGTCGACGGCAGCACCGCCCACTGCGAGAACAGCGGCGCCGACGCGGGGTTGACCGCACCGAACCCGTTCTGCGTGTTGAACACGGTCGAGCCGAAGGTGATCGTCGGCGAGGCCGTGCTGGCGTTCTCCGGATCGAACATCCGCGCGGTGATGCTCGTCAGGTTCGTCCCGGCCGTCGTGCTGGTCGTCGGCGTCGTCCCGCCGGAGCTCTGGACGCTGACCACGAACGGCGTGGGGAGCGGCACCGTCACATCACGCACCAGCGGCGAGTTCACGACGTCGTTGAAGCGGGCGTCGATGAGCTGCTTCGGGTACACGAGCGGGAAGCTGCTCGGGATGGCCGAGCCATACGAGAGCGTCACGTTGTTCCCACGGATCTCGACGTTGTCGCTGGTCGTGACCGGGAACGTCGGGTTGGTGTTGCGGTCGATCGAGAGCGGCACGTTCAGGTCGGCCACCACCGGCGCGGAGCCGGTGTTGTCCTTGATCGCGCGGCGACGCACCGTCTCGGTCGCGTTGCCGGCACGGTCGAACACGCGCGTGGCATAGTGGTAAATGCCGTCGGTCGCGGTCGTGAACGTGTACGCCGAGCGCCAGCCGTCGGAAAGCGTACCGGCGATCTGGTTGGCCGGCAGCGCAAAGAACGAGCAGGTCGGCGCCGAGTTGAACGTGGCACCGGCCGACACGGCGTTGCTGTTCCCGTCGAGCACCACCACCGGCGTCAGCGTGTTGAGGTTCCAGCAGTTCGTGCGGTTCGTGGTGTTGGTGATGACACCAGCGCCGCGCGAGACCAGCACCTGCTGCGAGCCACGCGTCGTGACACTGAGCGTGCCGTTGGTGCCATCCGAATTCTTCTGGATGGCCGTCGCGTCGAGCGACGCGTCGATGAAGCCGGCGCGCTCGTCGAGCACGTCGTTGCTGAACGAGAAGTTGCCGATCGTGGTGTCAGCCGACGTGTTGGCCGTCCAGCGGATCGCCGGCAAGGTCTTGTCGACGCCGAACTGCTGCGACGCGGGCGACTCGGCCGAGTTCAGGAGGCGGTCGGTCTCGACGAAGTAGGCGCGGAACGGTCCGCGCGTACGGATGCCGTAGGCGCCCGTGCCGCCGCTCGCCGTGAACGTCGCGCCGTCCCACCCGCCAAGGGCGTTGGCGGCGCACTCCGGCACCGTGTTGCCCGTGCCGTCGAACGACACCGACAGGGTGTCCGAGCCGCCGGTGTTGCCGGCCGCACAGCCACGGTAGAACCAGTTACGCGTGCCCGACGGGCCGACACCGGCGTCCGTCGACGCGGTGTTCGTGTTGCTGGCAATGCTGAACGCGGCGTTGACCCAGCCCGTGATGGCCGGCGTGCCCGTCACCGACGGGTTGGCGCGGCGGATGTCCGGCTCCGGGGTGACCGGCGCGGCGTAGTCGAGGCGGTTCGCCATCGGCCGGCCCACGGCCGTCGAGAAGCGGTAGCCCTCGGCAAACGTCACGAGCGGGGCGTTGTTGTTCTGGTTGTCCGTCGCCGCGACGACGCCCATCACGTTCTGCTGCTGGGCCGCCGGGTGCTCGTAGCCACGGCACTCGATGTTGCCGTTGCCGGCGCTGGACCAGGCCGTCGAGGTGGCCGTGCCGCTCGACGTCATGCGGCCGATGTTCGCGTTGTACGTGGCGCGGAACGGCGCCGCCGTGTACGACTCGGTGCTGACACCCTGACCGGAGAGCGTGGCGGTCGCCTGACCCGCCTGATCGCAGATCGCGGTCGTGAAGGTCAGACCCTGACGCATGCCGAGCGTGAGCGCGGTGATCTGACGGCCGGCCGTGTAGAACACGGGCACGATCGTCGCCGAACCCTGACCCTCGGCGCCCGGGCCGCCCCACCAGTTGAACCCGTTGGCCGGGTTGTTGGCGGTGCGCGTCGGGTTGGTGTACTGGGCCGCGTAGCCGTCGATGTTGTTGAAGTTGACGGTCTGGCGGTTGTTCTGCGCGTTCTGGATTTCGCGGGCCGTCGTGCCTTCGGTCGTGAACACCGAGACCGAGATCAGCTTCTGGCCGTTCGGGTAGAACACATCGGCCGTGCCGGCCGTGAAGTTGGCCGCGAAGTCGGCCGTGTTCACGAACAGGTTGATGTCACCGGCGTTCGCCGTGCCGTTCGAGAACAGCTGGCGGGCCGCCGCGCGACGGCCCGAGCCGTCCGCGTTGGCGATGAACACCACCACCGAGTCCACCCGCTGGCCGTTCGGCTGCAGGTTGGCCGTGACCTGGATCTGGTCGCGGACGTTCGTGATGTCGATCGGCTGATTGACCTGGGCGTTCGTCGCGGTGACGATACCGGCCTGCAGCGCGCTGCCGCTCGTGGCCTCGACATACGACGTGACGATCGGGCCCTGCGTGATCGTCTGGATGGTCACGTTGGCCGACGGCGACACCGTCACCGGGACCAGCTGCGTGAGCGTCGACGCGGCGAAGTTCGCGTTGGCGGCCGAGGTGGCCGTCACCGTGATCACCGCCGTGCCCGGCGCCACCGCCGTCACGAGGCCCGTGGCCGACACCGTGGCGACCGACGGGACCGTCGTGCCGTAGGTGATCGTGGCCGCGGCCGCGCCCGTGGGCTGCTGCGCCGAGGCGGCGAGCTGCGCCGTGCTGCCGAGCGCGATGGCCAGCGACGTCGGCTGGACGTTGAGCGCCGTGATGCCCTGCGGCAGCGCCGCAACGGTCACCGTGGCGGCCCCCGTCAGCGTGGCCGACGAGAAGCCCGTGCCCGTGCCCGTCGCCGACACCGTGATCGTCGCGACGCCAGGCGCCACGGCCGTCACGACGCCGCTCGCGTTCACCGTGGCGATCGCGTTCGACGAGGACGTGTACGTGTAGGCGACCGTGACGGCCGAGCCGGCCCGGTTCACCGTGGGAACGATCGTGACCGACTGCCCGACGGCGATGTTCGACGTCGTCGGCGAGAGGGTCAACCCGCTGATGGCCGCCGCCGGGGCGTTGACCGTGATGGCCGCCGCCGCCGCCTGGCCCGTGCTGGCCGCCGCGGTGACCGTGGCATTCCCCGCCGCTACGGCCGTGACGCGGCACGCCGCGCCCGAGACCGCCGCCGTCGCCACCGCCGTGTTGCTCGACGTGCAGCTGGCGAGCGTCGGGGTGGCCGTCGCGGCACCGCCCGAGATCTGGACGGCGAAGTTGAGCGACTCGCCAACATTCATGCTGGCGCTGGGCGGCGTAATGGCGACCGTTACCGGCGTCGGCGCCGGCTCTGACACCGTGACGTCGTCACCGCAAGCGCCCAGTGCCGTCAAGGCACCGAGGCTCAGGGCGATCAACGCCTTGTTCCGAGAAAAGAGTTGCATGCATCCCCCTCTTTCGAGGTCGTGGAGGTAACTGCTGTCACCGAGGTCGGGTGCCTCATCGACAACGTCCTGCGTTCGCAAGCGCTCACCCGATTGGCGTGCGCTTCATCACCGTGCGGCAGACAGCGGATCGTGGACTTCACCCGGGGAGCGGCCGAATCGAAGTCCATCGGTCATGTCGAACGACGTGATGCCCGAACACCACCTGCGAAACACGGAAGCACTTCGCAGCCCCACGCTCACACGGCGCACGGTCCAAGCTCCGGCGCCACATGAGCCCTGCACCTGCGGTCCTGCACCAGCACTACCAGCGAGCAGCGCGACCCGTCACCCCGGGAATGGGGTGGCGGGCACACTCCTCGCCAGCATAGCAGGCTGTAACGTAGGGACGCATCCCGGTGCGGTCAAGCAGCGGACGCACCCAAAATTCCGGGCCGGGTGTCACAAGTTGGTCTGGAAGACGACCCGGCCGGGAGTTATCCACAATGGCCGTCGGCCCGAGCGGCGCGCCCTCGTCGGCCGACCCGCCATCGGAATATGACGTCCAGCGCCTGCCAACGTCACAAGTCGGGCACGCTCGCTACCTTCCGGCCATGGCCGAGCCCCCCCGGATCCACGTCCCCCTCCCCGCCCGCCGGCACGTCCCCCCGCCCCCTGCCGCGGCCACCGGGCCCGCGCTCAACGCCGCCCAAGCCGACGCCGCCAGCCACGGGGACACCCCCCTCCTCATTGTCGCCGGCGCCGGCACGGGGAAGACCCGCACCCTCATCCATAGAGTCGCGGCCCTCATCGGCCGCGGGGTGCCCCCCAGCCGGATCCTTCTCCTGACATTTACCCGCCGGGCTGCCCAGGAGATGATCGGACGCTGCGAACGGCTGGTTGGGTCCGCCTCCCAACAGGTCCAGGGGGGCACCTTCCACGGCGTGGCCCACCGCCTGCTCCGCCGCTTTGGTCCGGCCGCCGGCCTCCCGGCCGACTTCACCATCCTCGACCAGAGTGACGCGGGCGACCTCATGGGGCTGTCCCGGTCGGCCCTGGGCTACGGCGACCTCAAGCACGCGCCGCGCGGCGCCCCGCGCTTCCCGCGAGCCGAAACGCTGCTCGCCGTCTACTCGCGCCACGTCAACACCGACCAACCCGTCGCCGACCTGCTCGGCGACCAGTGGCCGCATTTCCTCTCGTGGGCCGGCGACCTCGAGCGCTGCTTCACCGACTACGTGCGCCGCAAGGGCGAACGCAACCTCCTGGACTACGACGACCTGTTGCTGTCGTGGGCCCTGCTCCTGGAGCAGGCCCCGCCCATCGCCGAGCAGATCCGGGCCCACTACGACCATGTGCTGGTGGACGAGTACCAGGACACCAACCCGCTGCAGTCGCGCATCCTGCGCGGGCTGTGCACGAACGGGCGCCTCACGGTGGTGGGCGACGATGCCCAGAGCATTTATGCCTTCCGCGGCGCGACCATCCGCAACATCCTCGACTTTCCGCACCAGTTCCCGGGCACGCGCATCGTCACCCTCGAGCAGAACTACCGCTCGACGGCCCCGATTCTCGACACCACCAACACCCTGATCGCGCGGAGTAGCGAGCGCTACAGCAAGCGCCTCTGGACGGAGCGCGCGGGCGGCGAGGCGCCGTGGCTGGTGACGGTGCGCGACGAGGCCATGCAGACGGCGTTCGTGGTGGACCGGCTCCTGGAACTGCACGAACAGGGTACTCCCCTGCGCGAGATGGCGGTGCTGTTCCGCGCCGGCTACCTCAGCGCCGACCTCGAGATCGAACTCGCCAATCGTCGCATTCCCTACGAGAAGTGGGGCGGCCTCAAGTTCCTCGAGGCAGCGCACATCAAGGATATGCTGGCGTTCCTGCGCATCCTCGAGAACCCGCGCGACGAGGTGAGCTGGTACCGCCTGCTCCGCCTGCTGCCCGGGGTAGGTGACGCGACCGCGCGGGCGGCGATCGAGCTGCTGGCCCAGCATGCCTGGGAGCCGATGGCGATCGGTGCCGTCCGTGCGCCCGCGCGGGCTCGGCCAGGACTGCAGGCAGTGGCCGCCCTGTTCGACGGCCTGCGCCGAGTGGAGCGCGGGGCACAGCGGCATGGACCCGCCGAGAGCATCCGTCTGGCGCGGCAACTGTACGACCCGATCCTGCAGGCCACCTACGACGACGCCCCGCCGCGACTGGCCGACCTGGACCAGCTGGAGGTGATCGCCGCCGGATATCCGGACCGTCAGGCGTTTCTGGCCGCGCTGGCGCTCGAACCGCCGGCCAACACGCAGGACCTCGCGGTGGGCAGCACCGACGAGGACGACGCGCTCATCCTCTCCACGGTGCATTCGGCCAAAGGCAAGGAGTGGGACGCGGTCTTCGTCATCCATGCCAGTGACGGCGTGTTCCCGATGGCCCGGGCGGCGGTGGACGAGGCGCAGGTGGACGAGGAGCGCCGGCTGCTGTACGTGGCGATGACCCGGGCGCGCCACGAGCTGTACGTGACGTACCCCCTGCACAGCTACGCCACGCGCATGGGGGCGGACTTCGCGTACACACAGCTGTCCCGGTTCCTGGACCAGGGGGTGCGCCAGACCATGCAACGCGTCACCCTCGGGGAGCATGGGCCGCCCGCGTTGCCGGGGCCTCGGGAGGGGGCGGTGATCGAGCCGGTCGTGGACTTGCGGGCGCTGCTGCGGGGGCGGTTCGGCGCCACCTGACCCATTAGTATTCGCCGATCGTTTCGTCCCAACTTCGACCAATTCCCGCGCCATGACGCGTTCTCATGTTTCCGCCGGCACTCTGGTGCTCGCCCTGTCACTGTCCGTCGTCGCCTGCGGCGACGACACCGAAGTGATCATCGCCGATTCGGCGGCCGCCGCGTCGACGGCGGCAAACGCGCCGGCTTCCGGCCCGGTGATAGCCACCCCGTCCGCCGCCGCGCCGGCGTCAGAACTGCCGCCCGCCGTCATCCAGAAGGCGCGCAACAATCAGTCGGCCGATTTCCTGTCGCTGTTCGAGGCCCCGGCGCAGGTCGTGCGGCTCCAAGGCATCACCTCGCTCCCGCTCTGGGACCTGATCGGCGTGGCGAAGAATGCCACCGAGGATCCGAAGGGGTTGCTCGACGACGGCATGATGCAGTGGATGCAGATCGAAGGCCCGACGGTGACGATCAACAATCCCGGCAAGATGAGCGCCACGGCGGTGTTGCCGGCCTCGCCGACCGAGCAGACCTACGGGTTCCGCATCAACATCACCAACGCCTCCGGTGGCCGGTCGATGGACGTGCGGGTGGCCGTCGCGCCGCGCTGACGGAACGACGGGTTCCTGTCGGGCAGAACGCGGTACTCCATCGACGCGGCGTGACGACCTCGGGTCGCTCACGGCCCGAGCAACGCCGCGGGGACCACGGCAATGCCGTCCGGACGCCGATAGGCGACCGGGCCAGTGGTCACCACCACGGCGTCGAGGAGATCGTCACCCAGGCGATTCTTGAGCCACTGCAGATGCTCGACGTGCGCGTCGTCGATGGCACCGGCCAGTTTGACTTCGATGGCCACGACCCGATGATCGGCCCGCTCGACGATCAGATCGATCTGCTAGAACCGCCGTCTAAGCGGTCAACCCGCAATGCGCTCAAGTTCGCCTGGCAGCCGACTTACGACGAGACGCTGAAGCGCCACCTTGTGACTCGCGTTGTCGATGTCGATGCCCACCAGATTGCCATCGGCATCATCATCCAGCACAACGCCATCCGAGATCTCGCGGCTCTCGACGCTCGTTCGCTCGGAAAGGTCGATGTAGAGCGAGTCGGTATCGGCGTGATAATTGAGCTTCATGGCTTGAATCCCCGGTCGGGGAAGGCGTTGTGTATCGTGCGCTGATCATCGAGCGTGACGACGCGGACATATCGGTCGCCGAGTTCCGGAATCGGTGCCCAGAACCGCCAGCGATTCTGCTCCTGCCGTTCCTTCCGCACGGGAGACTGAACGACGCGAATGCACCACTCCTTCTGGAGGTATGGGCGCTTCCGGAGGACTTCGTCCTCGAAGTCCTCGGTGAACAGGGAATCGGTCACCCGAGAAACGTACCTCGAAAGCGGCCGGGATGCCGCTCCAGGTCCCATAGGTTGAGTTCACTTTTGGACCATTTCTCACGCCTTTTCTGGACCAAATCTCACGGATTGCCCTACATCCCCACTCGCCGACCGGGATCGTTTCCCACTCCAGACGGTAGATTCAGCTTGCCACAGCCGCCGCCCGGGGCTCGCCAAACAGCTCGTCCATTCGCTCTCTCACCCATTTCCCGCCATGCCCAATTTCTCCGCAATGCGCCGTATCGCGTGCCTGACCCTCGCCGTGCCGACGGCGCTGCTGGCTCAGACGCGTGCGTCAGCCCCCAAGGCCCAAGCCCCCCGAGACTCGTTCGCCCTCACCGCCCCGCTGCCGGCCGATCCGGCGGTGAAGATGGGCACGCTGCCCAACGGCATCGCGTACTACATCCGCAAGAACGCCAAGCCGGAGAAGCGGGCCGAGTTGCGGCTGGTGGTGAACGCAGGCTCGATCCTCGAAGATGACGACCAGCGCGGGCTCGCCCACTTCGTCGAGCACATGGCGTTCAACGGCACGAAGAGCTTCGCGAAGAACGACATCGTGAAGTACCTCGAATCGATCGGTGTGCGCTTCGGCGCCGACCTGAACGCGTACACGAGCTTCGACGAGACGGTCTACATCCTGCCGGTTCCCACCGACAGCGCTGGCATTCTCGACAAGAGCTTCCGGTTCCTTGGCGACGTGGCGTCGGGCGTGCTGTTTGACTCCACCGAGGTGGTTGCCGAGCGCGGCGTGGTCCTCAGTGAATGGCGCAACGGGCTCGGCGCCGGTGAGCGGCTGCGTGACAAGCAGTTCCCCGTGATCTTCAAGGGCTCGCGCTACGCCGAACGCCTGCCGATCGGGAAGCCGGCGATCCTCGAGGGCGCAAATCCCGGGCCGATGCGTCGCTTCTGGCGCGACTGGTATCGCCCCGACCTCATGGCCGTGATCGCGGTGGGTGATGCCGACCCGGCGGAAGTGGAACGGCTCATCCGCCGCACCTTTGCGCCGATTCCGCCACGCACCACCAAGCGGGCGCGGACCCTGGCCACGGTGCCGCCCCACGATTCGACACTGGTGTCCATTGCCACCGACAAGGAGCTGACCTCATCGAGTGTCGGTGTGCTCTGGAAGCGTCCGGGGCGGGTCGCACGGACGGTGGGCGACCTGCGCGCGGACCTGCTGGATCGGCTGTACAACACGATGATCAACCAGCGCTTCAGCGAACTCGCGCTGAAGCCCGAGACACCGTTTGCGGGCGCGGGGGCCGGCAGCGGCGGCTTTGTGCGCGGCAGCGAGTTCAACTCGCTCGACGCCAATGCCAAGGAAGGCAAGCTGCTCGAATCGCTGCAGGCCCTGCTGACCGAGGCGGAGCGGGTGCAGCGTCACGGCTTCCTGGCCAGTGAGCTCGACCGGGCGCGCACCAACCTGCTGCGCGCCTACGAGCGGGCGTATACCGAGCGCGACAAGACGCCGAGCGGGGCGTTCGTGTCGGCGTACATCGGTCACTTCCTGCAGGGTGAGGCGATGCCCGGCATCGCGTTCGAGTACGCGGCGGTGCAGAAGCTGCTGCCGACCGTGACGGTGGCCGAAGTGAATGCGCTCGCGCAAGCGCGCAGCGGCGCGGCGAATCGCGTGGTCACGGTGACCTTGCCGGAGAAGGAGGGGCTGCGCGTCCCCACGGAGGCCGAGGTGCGGGCGGTCTTCGGCACGGTGCTGGCGGCGAACATCGCACCGTATGCGGAAACCGTCGCCGAGGGGGCGCTGGTGGCGTCGCCGCCGTCGCCGGGCCGCGTGGTGAATGAGCGCACCATCCCCGCCCACAACATCACCGAGTGGACACTCGCCAACGGTGTGCGGGTGCTGGTGAAGCCCACCGACTTCAACGCCGACCAGATCCAGATGACCGGCTGGAGCCCCGGCGGGGCGAGCATGGTGAGCGATCAGGATGTGTTCAAGACATCGCTGACACCGGTGGTGATCGCGCAGGGCGGCGTGGGCAGCTTCTCGACGATCGACCTGCGCAAGAAGCTCACGGGCAAGGTCGCGCAGGTACAGCCGAGCATTGCCGACCTGAGCGAAGGGGTGAGCGGCGGGGCCTCTCCGCGCGACCTCGAGACGCTGCTGCAGCTGACCTACCTGCGCCTGACGGCCCCACGCGCCGACAGCACGGTCTTCAAGGCCACGATGCAGCAGTTCGAGACGGTGCTGAAGAACAAGGACGCGAATCCGGCCGCCGTGTTCAGCGACACGGTACAGGTGACCCTTGCCGGTGGCCACCCGCGCGTCCGGCCACTGACGCTCGACATGCTGCAGGAGCTCAAGCTCGACGACATGCTGGCGATCTACAAGGAGCGTTTCAGCGACGCGGGAGATTTCACCTTCGTCTTCGTGGGCACTATCGACCTCGCGGTGCTGAAGCCACTGGCCGAGCAGTGGCTGGGTTCGCTGCCGTCGTCGGGACGCAAGGAAACGCCGCGCGACGTGGGGCCGAAGCAGTTCACCGGCACGATCGACAAGCAGGTCCGCAAGGGTATCGCGCCGCAGAGCCAGACAGCATTGCTCCTGGCGGGCGTCGGCCCGTGGAGCCGAGAGGAGGCGTATGTCCTCTCCTCGCTCGGCGAACTGCTGGAGATGCGACTGCTGGACCGGCTGCGTGAGTCGCTTGGCGGCACGTACTCGGTGAACGTGAGTACGGGGTTCTCGCGCCGCCCGCGCCAGGAGTGGCAGGTCGTGATCAGCTACGGATCGGCACCGGAGAAGGCGGATACGATGTTCGCGGCCGTGCAGCAGGAGCTCGACTCGTTGCGCCGCGTACCGCCCACGGCAGCTGAGGTCGAACGGGTTCGGGAACAGCAGCGCCGCGAACTCGAGGTGGCGCGGAAGCAGAACGGCTACTGGGTGGGCGCCATTCGCTCCCGGGCGGAGAATGGCGATCCGCTCGATGCGATCGGCGGCGAGGAGCAGCAGTTCGCGTCGCTGACGCCCGAGACGCTCGCGGCGGCGGCCAAGCGTTATCTGCACGAGGCGAACCGGGCGCGGTTCGTGCTGTTGCCGGAAAAGCCGTAACTGCTGGGCCGCCGACGAGGCGGAGATGTTCGGCGCTCTTCGGGGTTGTGGGGTGGCGTTCGGTTGGGCGGAGGCCGAAATCGAGCGCGCTGCGGCGGGCGATCCATGACGGGAGGCCCCACCGGCTCACCCCGGGTGCGCCACCCGCGGAGCGCGCGTGGGTGGCCGGCTTCGCAGGGCGATCCTGCTGTTCTCCCGTTGTGGATCGCAACGCCGAAGGCGGCGCCCGCTTCGCGGCGGCCGCATCACGGTGCCAGTATCACGGCGCCCGCCGGGCCAGCTATCCAGAGGACCGCGATGTGGCCCGACCAACTCACGCCGAACCCGGAAGCGCCATGTTTCGAAACATCAGGATGCCACGATCAATACCGGTTCGATCCTGATGTTTCGGTGCGTTTCGGTTCGCTCCGTGGCCAACGCCTCCCGACCAGCTGATACCTGCCCGCCGTCACCGGCGCGCTGAAGCCACCGAATCCCGGTGCATCGCGATGACCCGCTGAATCGCAAGCCGGATGTCGCCGCCGGCGGCCGCGTACACGGAGTCGAAGCGATCGAGCCGCTCGGCATACACGCGGCGCGACATGAGCACCGCGTTGTCGAGCGGCACCCGGCGCACCCACCCGGCGGGATAGGTGCGCAGCTGCGGGCCCACCGAGTCGACCAGCCGGACACGGGCCCTCGCATACACGGTGTCGCGGGCCGCGATGCGGGCGTCGCGGGCCGAATCGCGCCGCGCCGCGAACACGCTGTCGATCTCGTTCGCCGTGCGTTCCCAGAAGGCACCGAGCAGCCGGTCGTCGTGCCAGTCGTCGCGGGCCCGTGACAGCAGCGCCGAGTCCCCGCGGGCGCGGAAGAAATGCTCGGCGCCGCGGCCACCCACGAACGTGGCGAAGGACTCGTTGAAGCTCACCTGCCCCTTGGCAAAGAACGTGGTGTGCAGGAGCTCATGCAGCACCGTGTTCACGAGCGTGACCGAGTCGGCCTTGACGGTGGTGCTGACCAGCGGGTCATTGAACCAGCCAAGCGTGCTGAACGCGCTCGAGGGACCGACCACGACATCGAACCCCTCCGCGCGGAGCTGGCCGGCCGTGCGCGCCGCCTCGGCGAAGTCGAAGAACCCCTTGTACGGGAAGCGGCCGACCACCGGAAACCACCAGGTCTTGCGCGCGAGGCGGTCGCGATAGGCGGCCGACACGACCAGCACCAGCGTATCGCGGTCCAACGGCGAAAACGTCGTGAAGCTCTCGCCTGCCTTGAGGTGCAGGGAGTCGATCGCGAACTGCCGCGCTTCGAGCACCAGCGCCAGCTTGGCGCGGAGCGCCGGGTCGGTATTGTCCCGCACCACCAGCCGCTGGATGGGCTGGCGCCTGGCCAGGATGCGCGCCTCCTCGTAGGCCGCTCGTGACAGATAGCAGCCCATGGGCGTGAGCCCCAGCGCCAACGCCGCGAGCACAGTGCCCGCCCCCGTCAGACGCCGCAACAGGCGCCACGGTAGGCGTCCCTGCCGCCGCAAGGCCGCCGTCAACTGCTCCCGGGCGTGTGCCGGCCGACGTATCATTCCCGTCCCATGTCGTTCGTTCATCTCCACTGCCACTCCGAGTATTCGCTCCTCGACGGCGCGAATCGTATCGATGATCTGATCAAGCGCGCCCAGCATTTCGAGATGCCGGCGCTGGCGATCACCGATCACGGTAACATGCACGCCGCCTGGGAGTTCCAGGAGAAGGCGCGGAAGGCGGGCGTGAAGCCCATCCTGGGGATGGAAGCCTACGTCGCCCCCGGTGACCGCCGCCAGCGCGGCCGCCCCGCGCCGGGGGTGAAGCCGTACTACCACCTCGTGCTGCTCGCCCGCGATCTCGTGGGCTACCGCAATCTGGTCAAGCTCACGTCGCTCGGGTACACCGAGGGCTTCTACACGAAGCCCCGCATCGACAGGGAACTGCTGGCGGCGCACTCCGAGGGGCTGATCGTGTCGTCAGCGTGCCTCGCGGGCGAAGTGGCTGGGCACCTCATGGACGACCGGCTCGAGCAGGCGCGTGAGGCGGCGGCATGGTATGCCGAGCTGTTCAAGGGTCGGTACTACCTCGAGGTGCAGGCGCACACGAGCGAAGGCCAGGCCACGCTCAACGCCAAGATCCTGTCGCTGGGCGATGACCTGGGGCTGCCGGTCATCGCCACGAACGATGCGCACTTCCTCAAGCACGAGGACCACGACGCCCACGACGTACTGCTGTGCATCGGGCTCGGCAAGGATCGCCACGATCGCGACCGGATGAAGTACGACGACGGCCTGTACTTCAAGAGCGCCGACGAGATCCGCCCGTTCTTTCCGGGCCGCGAGGACGTGCTCACGAACACGCTGGCCATCGCCGACGCGGTGGACGTGCAGTTCGCGAAGAAGTACTACGTGCCGTCGTTCCCGCTGCCCGCCGGCGTGGAGACGGAGAACGACCTGCTGGTGCAGCTCGCTACCGCGGGGGCGAAGGAACGCTATGGCGATCCGCTGCCGCAGGCCGTGCAAGAGCGGCTCGACTACGAACTCGGGGTCATCACGAAGACCGGCTATGCCGGCTACTTCCTGATCACCGCCGATTTCATCAAGGCGGCGCGTGACCGCGGCATTCCGGTGGGACCGGGGCGTGGTTCGGCGGCCGGTTCGTTGGTCGCCTACGCGACGCGCATCACCGATGTGTGTCCGCTCGAGTTCGACCTGCTCTTCGAGCGCTTCCTGAACCCCGAGCGCGTGTCCATGCCCGACGTGGACGTGGACTTCTGCTTCGAGCGGCGCGGAGAAGTGATCGAGTACGTGCGGCAGAAGTACGGCAAGGACAGCGTCGGACAGATCGTCACCTTCGGGACCATGAAGTCCCGCGCCGCGATCAAGGATGTGGGGCGCACGCTCGGCTTCACGCCGGCGGAAACCGATGCGCTGGCCAAGCTCATCCCGAACGCGCCCAACCATTCGCTCACGGTGAAGGAGGCCATCGAGCAGGTGCCCGAGGTGAAGTCGTTCTACCAGAACGACGAACGCTACCGGCAGCTGCTCGACTTCGCGGTCAAGCTCGAAGGGCTGTCGCGCCATACCGGGGTGCACGCCGCCGGTGTCGTGATCGCGCCGGGCCCGCTCGACGACTTCGTGCCCATCTGCACCCAGGCCACCAAGGGGTCAGGCAGCGACGGCGACGAGCGGGTGATCGTGACGCAGTACGACATGACGGCGCTCGAGAAGGCCGGCATGCTCAAGATGGACTTCCTCGGCCTGACCACGCTCACCGTGATCAGCGACACGCTCCGCAACATCAAGGAGCGGCATGGCATCGAGGTCACACTCGAGGAACGGGGCTTCACCGACGAGAAGACCTACCAGGTGCTGCGCGCCGGGCGGACCGGCGGGGTGTTCCAGTTCGAAAGTCCGCTGGCCACCGATGTGCTCAAGCGCATGCGCTGCGACCGGTTCGACGACCTCGTGGCGTCGAACGCGCTGCTGCGTCCCGGTCCGCTCGACGCCGGGATGCACAACGTGTACATCCGGCGCAAGCGCGGCGAAGAGCCGACGGTGTACGCGCTGCCGGAGCTCGAGCCGATCCTCTCCAACACCTACGGCGTCATCACCTATCAGGAACAGGTGATGCGTATCGCGCAGGTGCTCGCGGGTATCTCACTGGCCGAAGCCGACGTGTTGCGAAAAGCCGTCGGCAAGAAGGACGCGGAGCTCATCAAGAAGGAGCTCGGCACGTTCACCGAGAAGGCCGTCGCGAAGGGGTACGACCCGAAGATCATCGACGAGCTGGCGGGGCAGATCGAGACGTTCGGGCGGTATGGCTTCAACAAGTGCCTCGTTGGCGACACGGAGATCTATGACGCCGCATCCGGGCGTCTGGTGCGCATCGCTGATGTGTTCGAAGGACGGGCCACCCTTGGCGCCGTGGCCACGTGCGATGTGGACACGCTCCGCCTGGGTGAAGGGCGCGTCGTCGATGTCGTGGACAATGGCATCAAGCCGGTGTTCCGCCTCCGCACCGAGTCCGGCCGCGAGATCGTTGCCACAGGCAATCACCCGTTCCTGATGATCGATGGCTGGCGGCAGCTCGATGCGATCACCATCGGCGAGCATGTGGCGGTTCCGCGCACCCTGCCGGTTACCGGCTCGCGCGTGGAATGGCCTGCCCACGAGGTCATCGCGCTCGGTCACCTGCTGGCCGAGGGCAATCTGGGTCATCCCAGCGGCGTGTACTACGACAACCAGGATGAAGCCTCAGTCGCGGATTTCATCGCCGCGGCCGAGCAGTTTGCGAATGTCCGTTGCACCCGTACGACGCACAAGGGCACGGCCTCGATCTACACCGGTCGCATCGACCGGACGGCCTCGAACGGCATCTTTGCATGGGCTCGCTCGCTCGACTTGCTCGGCAAGGTTGCCACGAACAAGGAGATTCCGGCCGCAGCATTCGACCTGTCGAATGCCCATTTGGGCCTGCTGCTCGGACGCATGTGGGACGGTGATGGTCATGTAAACGCCGGCGACCGTTCCACCTATTTCGCCACCTCGTCGAAGCGTCTCGCCCATCAGGTGCAGCACGTCCTGTTGCGACTGGGTATCCTCGGTCGCATCCGTCAGGTCGAGTTCAGCGATCGGGGCGGACAGAAGACCGGGTATCAGGTCTTCGTGACCGGCGCGGAGAACCTGCGGCCGTTCGTCGAGCTGATTGGCATGCACCTCGTGGCCCCGGCAAAGCGGGCAGCGATGGCCGCCATGCCGCTCACCGCCGAGCCTGGCCCCTCGAAGGACCGGGTGCCGGTCGGCCCGGTGCGCGCCCTTGCCCGCGCGGCGAGAGCTTCACGGGGTGAGACATGGGAGCAGGTGGAGGTCGGTGCGGACGTCAGTGCGCGCGATCTGTATCCGGTCGGGACCAATCCGGCGAAGATCGGGTTCACGCGCGGGGTTGTGAACCGGCTGGCGCAGTATTTCGACGATGCGGCGCTGCAGCGCCTGGGTTCGAGCGACGTGCTCTGGGACCGGGTGGTGTCGATCGAGCCGGCGGGCGAGGAGCGCACCTACGACCTCGAGATCGCCGACACGCACAACTTCGTGGCGAACGACCTCGTCGTTCATAACAGCCACTCGGTCGCGTATTCCGTCGTCGCCTACCACACCGCGTACCTCAAGACGCACTACCCGGCCGAGTTCATGGCCGCGCTCTTGTCGTCGAACATCGGCAAGACGGAAGAAATCATCAAATACATCGCCGAGGCCCGCGAAATGGGGCTCGAGGTGCTGGCCCCCGATGTCAATGAATCGGGGTGGCGCTTCACGGTGGTGGGCGACCGGCGCATTCGCTTCGGCCTCGGCGCCATTCGCAATGTGGGGCGTGGCGCCATCGACTCGCTGCTCGCGGCCCGCGCCGACGGCCCGTTCGCGTCGCTGTACGATCTGTGCGCGCGCATCGACCTGCGGCTGTGCAACAAGCGCGTGTTCGAGGCGCTGATCGCCGCCGGGGCCTGCGACGCGCTGGGTGGCCACCGCGCGCAGCTGGTCGCGGCGCTCGATGCCGCGATCAGCGAGGCGGCGCTGCAGCAGGAGGAGGCGGAGCGGGGGAAAGGCTCGCTCTTCGGCGACCTGATGGCGGAGCCCGAGGCCACAGGCAACAACGAGCGGTCCGGTGCCCCCACGCTCCCGTCCGTCCCGACCTGGACCGAAAGCGAGCGATTGCAGCGGGAGAAGGAGCTTCTGGGCTTCTACATCTCCGGACATCCGCTCGAACCATACCGAACAGAGTGCGAACTCTTCGCCACCCACACGGTGTCGCAGTTGGGCACGTGGACGGGCGACAAGGTGACCATCGGGGTGGTGGTCACGGCCATCAGGAAGCAGATCTCGAAGCGCTCCGGCGCCGAGTTCGCCCGGTTGACAGTCGAGGATTTTTCCGGATCTTCCGAGGTACTGGTCTTTCCGGAGGCGTGGGGCGTGATTGCCGAACGTGTCCGGCCCGACGTGCCGCTGCTCCTGGCGGGCGGGTACTCTCGGAAGGACCAGGACGTGGAAAGCGCCACCTTCATCGTGGACACGGTCACGCGCTTCGCCGAAGTGCGGGCCAGCGGTGAGGTGGCGGTGGCGATCGATCTGGCCCCTGGGCTGGACCTACCGCCAGCCATCATGGACGATGTCCGCGCGAGGGTGGAAGCCCACGAAGGTTCGGCCCCACTCGAGCTGCGGTGGCGCGACGGCGATGGGAAGCCCGTACGCTTCCGGTCGAAGTCGCTCACCGTAACGGCATCGCCCGCCATTCTTTCAGACCTTCGTGCGCTGCTTGGCGCTGACCGGGTGCGGCTCGTACGCACCGGTGGCTGACGAGCGCCGCATCACTTTTCCAGGATCGCCATGGCTGCTGCCCCGGTACTCGAATTCGAGCGTCCCATCGCGGACCTCGAGAAGCAGATCGAGGAGCTGAAACGACTCGCCGCCGACCGGTCGCTCGACGTGGCCGCCGAGCTGGCGCCGCTCGAGAAGAAGCTCGGGGACCTGCGGGTCCAGGTGTACCAGAACCTCACGCCACTCCAGCGCGTCCAGGTGGCGCGCATGTCGCGGCGGCCGTTCACGTCGGATTACCTCAGGCTCGCCTTCACGGACTTCATCGAGTTGCACGGCGACCGCCTGTTCCGTGAGGACGCGGCGATCATGGCCGGCTGGGCGCGCCTCGACGGCGAGACGGTCATGCTCATCGGTCACGAACGCGGGCGCGACACCAAGGAGAACCTCAAGCGCAACTTCGGCATGCCGCACCCCGAGGGCTATCGCAAGGCGCTTCGCCTGATGAAGCTCGCCGAGAAGTTCCAGGTGCCGGTCATCACGTTCATCGACACGCCAGGTGCGTGGCCGGGTCTCGGCGCCGAAGAGCGTGGGCAGAGTGAGGCGATCGCCCGCAACCTGCTTGAAATGAGCCAGCTGCAGGTGCCGATCATCGCCACCGTCATCGGCGAAGGCGGGTCGGGCGGCGCGCTCGCGCTGGGCGTCGCCGATCGCGTGCTGATGCTCGAGAACTCGGTGTATTCCACGATCTCGGTGGAGGGGTGTGCCGCCATTCTCTGGAAGGACGGCAAGAGCCCCGAGATGCGCGAGAAGGCCGCCACGGCACTCCGCCTCACCGCTGCGGACCTGGTGGAGCTGCGGGTGGTGGACGAGGTCATTCCGGAACCCGCCGGCGGCGCCCATTCGGACCATGCCGCCACGGCGCAGGCGCTGCGCGAGACGCTGTCGCGGAATCTCGAGGAGCTGCGCCGCCTCAAGCCGGACAAGCTCGTGCGGCGGCGGCGGGAGAAGTTCCTGCGCATGGGCCAGTTCACCGAGTAGATCCGCTCGCCGTGGCGCATCTTATCGAAGTCGCGTTCCGCGGCAATCGCAAGGAGTTCTTCTCGTGGGACGGCGAGATCCCCCCCCCGCTCAAGACAGGGGTGATCGTCGAGGCCGATCGCGGCGAGGACTTCGGGCGTGTGCACGCCACCGGCGAACTGGCCGAGGTGCGGTGCCGCGGCTGCGCGCACGGCTGCGGCACCGCGCCGCCACCACGCCGCGCGCTGCGGCTGGCCACGCGCGACGAGGAGCGCCTCGACCGCGAACTTGGCGACGAGAACGAACGCGCGCGGCGCCGGGCCATGGAGCGGGTCAAGGCCAATGGCCTCGTGATGAAGCTGACCGACGCCGAGTGGCAGTGGGACCGCAAGAAGCTCACGATCTTCTTCACCGCCGAACGCCGGGTGGATTTCCGCAACCTGGTGCGCGACCTCGCGGCGCTCTTCAAGGCGCGCATCGAACTCAAGCAGATCGGCGTGCGCGACGAGGCGAAACGCTTGGGCGGCGTGGGGCGCTGCGGCCGCGAATACTGCTCGGCAAGCTGGCTGCCCGATCTGCGCCCGGTGAATCTGGGCGTGGCCAAGGACCAGAAGCTGTCGCTCAATCCACAGCAAATCTCCGGGGCGTGCGGGCGGCTCATGTGCTGCTTGCGCTACGAACACGAGTTCTATGTGCAGAGCCGGCGCAAATTCCCCAAGGAAGGAAAGATTCTGCTCACGTCGCGGGGCGAGGAGAAGGTCGTCTCCTGCGACATCTTCCACGAGCGGGTCACGCTGCGCACGGTCGACGGTGACTCGCGGGTCCTGACGCTGGCGGAGTTGCGGAGCGAGGTCGAAGGCTTCGATACGGCCGCGGCTCAGGTGGCCGATGCCACGATCACCACCGCGGTGGCGGTCACGCTCGACGACAGCACCGTGGCGATGCTCGATACGGCGGAGTACGAGACCGTGATGCTCGAGGCGCCCGCGTTCGCGCGGACGGTGGAGGCGGAGCGGATGCCGCCAGCTTCAGATACCGGGTTGCCACCCGCCGTGTCGCCGTCGCCCGCTCACGACGTTCCAGCTCGCTCTCCACAGGCTCGCGACGTTCCGGCTGGCGCCGTACCACCCGAGTCACCCAATCCGACTGCAGACGCCCCCCCCGTCGAGGCCGCCGAGGACGCCCCTCGCCGCAAACGCCGGCGTGGCCGTCGCGGCGGTCGCCGGTTGCGCGCGGCCGAGGAGCGCCGGAAGACCGGGGCCGATCCGGACGAGGGTGAACCGGATGGTGAAGGCGAAGTCGACTCGGAGGAGTGAGTCGGTTTCTTCCCGGGGTGCGACGGGGTGCGTCTCTGCGCCTGTGACCGTCCACCGCTGCCCCGATTAGCTTTGGGGCATGTCCCGCTTCTATCTCACGACCGCCATCGACTACGCGAATGGCGACCCGCACCTCGGTCACGCGCTGGAGAAGATCGGCGCCGACGTGATTGCCCGGTATCGCCGCCTGTGCGGTGATGATGTGCACCTGCTCATCGGCATGGACGAGCACGGCCAGAAGGTGCAGCAGACGGCCGCCAAGGATGGGGTCGCCCCGCAGGCGTTCACCGACACGATCGCGGCGCGCTTCCAGGCCACGTGGGCGAAGCTGGGCATTTCGTACGACCAGTTCATCCGCACCACGGAGGTGCACCACAAGGCCGGCGTACAGGCGCTCATCCGGATGATCGCCGAGCGGAACCCGGACGACTTCTACGAGCGGTCGTACACCGGCATGTACTGCGTCGGCTGCGAGGCGTTCAAGCAGGACGCCGACATCGTCGACGGCACGTGTGTGCTGCACCCCACACGCGTCCTCGAGGAGGTGGAAGAGCGCAACTGGTTCTTCCGCCTCTCGAAGTACCAACCGTTCCTGCAGGAGCTGCTCGCGAGCCATCCGACATTCATCGAACCCGAGAGCCGCCGCAACGAAATCCTTGGCCTGCTCAATCAGGGGCTCGACGACATCTCGGCGTCGCGGGCACGTCTCGACTGGGCGGTGCCCTTTCCGCTGCCGCTGTCGAACGGGGAGACGCAGGGCACGTATGTGTGGTTTGATGCGCTCCCGAGTTATCTCACGGCAACGGGGTTCCCCGACGCCGGCTTCGACGCGCGTTGGCCGGCCGACTTGCACATCATCGGCAAGGATATCACGCGCTTTCACGTGGTGATCTGGCCCGCCATGCTGCAGGCCGCGGGGCTGCCGCTACCGAGGCAGGTGTGGGCCCATGGCTTCGTCCAGCTGGGTGGCGAGCGCTTCTCCAAGAGCGCGGGTGTGAAGCTCGACCTTGGCGAGGCCATCGACCGCTTCGGCGCCGATGCGTTCCGCTATGTGCTGTTGCGCGAAGTGCCCTTCGACGGCGACGGCAACTTCTCGTGGGAACGTTTCGAGGAGCGATACACGAGCGACCTCGCCAACGCGTTCGGCAACCTGGCCAGCCGTGCCATGGCGATGGTGGAGAAGTACTGTGGCGGTGTGGTGCCGGCAGCGGCACGTCCGGACGCGGAGCGCGAGGACGACGCCGATGTGGCGGCGTATCATGCCGCCATGCATGGCGAACAGGGGTGGCTGCTGCACGATGGACTGTCGGCGGTCTATCGCATGACGCAGCGCGCCAACGAGTACACGGCCGCCACCGCGCCCTGGACCGTGGCCAAGGATCCATCGCGCCGCGCTGACCTGGAGCAGATCCTCGCCTCACTCATCCGTCGGATTGCGACGCAGACGGTGTTGCTCGCTCCGTTCATGCCGCAGAAGACCGAGCAGGTGTGGGCGCAGCTGGGCGGTCCGGGACGCGTCAGCGCGCAACGATTCGATGCGCTCACGGCGCTGGACGTGACGGGTTGGACGGTGTCCAAGGGGGAGCCGCTGTTTCCGCGGCCGGAGCCGGCAAAGGCGTCGTAGACTGCCTTCTGAACTGCCCTCACGGAGGGCACCGGGAACAGTGGGGGCATGGAGGACCACGGCCGTGGTTGTTCTCCATGCCCTCGCTGTGCTTCGTGCCCTCCGTGAGGGCGGTTCGTCTCGACGCGCGAACTACTTCGAGAAGTCCACCGTCGGCGCCGTCCGCGCCGCCGCATCGGTGACCTCGAAGTAGGTGCGGGGCTTGGCCCCGGTGGCCTTGGCCGTCAGCACCTGCGGAAACTTGCGGATGTACTCGTTGTACGTGCGCACGGCCCCGTTGTAGTCGGTGCGCGACACCGCGATGCGATTCTCGGTGCCCGTGAGCTCATCCTGCAGGCGCAGGAAGTTCTCGTTGGACTTGAGCTCGGGGTACGCCTCGATCACCACGTTCATGCGCCCCAGCGCGGTGGTGAGCGCCTGATTGGCGTTGGCCAGTTCGGTCGGGTCCGATCCGCCGGGCTTCTGGAGCGCGCCCACGAGCCCCGCGCGCGCCTGCGTGACCTGCGTGAGCACGCTCTCCTCCTGCTTCGCGAATCCCTTCACGGTATTCACGAGGTTCGGGATGAGGTCGGCGCGCCGCTGCAACTGGGCGTCGATGTTCTGCTTGGCCTGCGCCGCTTGTTCGTCGTACGACTGGATGGTGTTGTAACCACAGGCGCCGAACGCGAACGGCAGGAGCAGGGCAAACGTCATCGCCCGCCGGCGCGCCGGACGTGGCGTCGGCGAAAACGGGGAGAGCAGAGCGGAAAGAGCAGCCATGAGATCCTCGGCGCAGGTCGTGAGCTTCAGTGGAGCATCAGGGAATGACGGGAGACAGCTCCGCCGCATCCTGCGGCGGGGTATAGCGGTCGAGATAGGCCACGAGGGCGGCCATGCCGGTTACATACCCCTCGAGCACGCCCTGCGTGTCGCGGACCTCGATCGCGGTGCCACGTTTGAGTGCCAGCACGCGCGTGAAGGGCGCCGCGTCGAACCCGCACGTGCGGCTCACGGACGCGATGACCTGGTCGGCGTCGCGGGGCGGACGCTCGCCGTTCAGCCGCAGGACCGCCCGGAAAATCACCAGCAGTGTGCTGAGGCTGGCCCGCAACAGCTCCTGCTGCCGCGAATGGTCGGTGCCGGCCACCATCACCCCGCGACGCAGGCGCAGCAGCTTGCCCATGGCTTCCTGCTCCACTTGCAGGCGCAGGTCGGAAAGCCGCACCGCCACGCCCTCCAGCGGCAGCGATCCGTGCAGCACCCGGTGCCGCTCGAAGATGTCGGCGTACTCCATGGGAAAGATGTCCGCCGAGGAACGCCACTCGTGGGTGGTCAATTCGAGCACCGGCGGATGGCCAGCCTCCTGCCACGCGCGCATGGTCTGACCGAGGGCGCGCATCGCCTCGAAGGTGATGGTGTCGGACACCGCCATCACGTTGAGGTCCGAGTGCCCCGCCACCTGCTCGCCCGTCGCCGCCGAGCCGTAGAGCACGACCGCCTGCAGCGCGTCGCCGTGCACCTGCCGCAGCTGCAACACGAGCTCGTCGAGCGTCATCGTCGCGCCCGCTTTACCAGTCTGAGCCACCGCCACCTCCGCTGAAGCCACCGCCGCCGCCGAACCCCCCGAACCCGCCACCGCCAAACCCGCCACCACCGAAGCCACCGCCTCCCCAGCCACCGCCACGCATTCCACCAAGGTGAATGCCGGGACCAGGGATGGGGAGCGGAATGCACCCGATGCAGCCGCGGCGACGCCGCCCCCCCAGCGAACTGAACACGATGAACAGGATGACCAGGAGGACCAGGAACCCGAATGCCGACGGGTCTTCGTCGGACGAATCGGGGCGACGCTCCTCCCGCGGCTGGCCATCGAGCGTCACCCCGAACGCGGCGGCGTATCGGTCGGCCACGGCCTCCGCCAACGGCTCGAGGGCGCCGGAGTAGTCCTGCGCCTGAAAGCGCGGTATCTGCTCCCGGCAGAGCGCGCCCGCCGTGGCGTCGGTGATGAAGCCCTCGGCCCCCTGCCCGGTCTCGATCCGGCACCGCCCGCGACCGTCGCTGGCCGTCTCCTTGGGCACCACGAGGATGATGACACCGGCGTTGCGCGCCTGGTCGCCGATAGCCGCGTCGGCACCGACCTTCCACTCTCGCCCGAGCCGGAGCGCGATCTCCTCCACCGGGCGCCCCTGAAGGTCCGGCAGCGTCACCACGACCATGTCGCCCCGCGTCGCCGCATGCACTCGCCGAGCGAGAGCGTCGATACGCGCCTCAGCCTCAGGACTGAGCACGTTGGCGAAGTCGTTGACGTAGCCCACCGGCTGCGGCAGCGGCGCGTTGGCGGGCGCCGGTGTCTGAGCCGCGAGCGCCACCGAAGTGACGGCGACCGTCAGCCAGCCTCGCAGCAGGTGGACGAACCCGGAGCGTCCGGGCAGAATGGAACGCACGAAGTCTGGCACGGAGTGGAAGATAGTCGCCGTACGGCTGTGCAATGCCCCGGTTTCTGCTACCCTTCTTGCATGTCAGGGATTCCCACGCTCCATGTGCTCCGCTACGGCCGTCCCGTCGGCCGAACCTTTGGCCGTGTGCTTGCCGCGCTCTGCCTCGCCACCGGCGTGACAGCCTGCGGCAGAGCCGACGCCGCGGCCCAGTCGAAGTCGACGGCCAAGGCCCAGCCCGTGGCGGCCGCGCCGTCCACCGGACAGCCGGCAGCCCGGGACCCGGACCCGGACCCGCTGCGCGAACTGCAGACGCGCGCCGACACGAGCCGCCTGCTCGGCGTGGACGGTGCGATGTGGGTGGTGATGATCAGCGACTTCCAGTGCCCCTATTGCAAGCGGTGGCATGACGAGTCGATGACGAAGTTCCGCCGCGACTACGTCGACCGGGGCAAAGTGCGCTTCGCGTACCTGCACCTGCCCCTGGAGTCCATCCACCCGCATGCCCGGGCCGAGGCGGAGGCGTCGCTGTGCGCCGGTGTGCAGGGGAAGTTCTGGCCGTATGCCGAGGCCATCTTCGGGGCCTACGACACCGTGAAGGGGATGACCAACGTGTCACCGCTGCTCACGCGGTTTGCGCGCGAGCTGTCGCTGGACGTGCCCGCGTTCGAGCAATGCCGCACCTCGCCGGCCATCCGCAACCTCGTCACCAACGACATCCGGCAGGCGACACAGGCCGGGGTGCAGTCCACGCCATCGTTCATCATCGGCGAGTTTCTGGTGCAGGGAGCCATCCCGTACCCGGACTTCACCAAGGCGGTGGACTCCGCGCTGGCGCTGGCGAAGAACCGCAAGGCGCCGGGCACCGCGCCCTGACGCCAGCGGGCCGGCGTGCATCCGCTGCTTGGTGTGCTTTATGCCGGTGGAGTGAGCGTTGCCCGTGCGGCCTCGCTCATGGCACCGGACTGCGACGGGAAGATCTGGCGCTCGTTGCGGGCGCGCCGCGGCCTGCTGACGCGCTGGGAGCGGGCCGCCGCAGCCACGCGTGACCCGAGCCGCCCGCTGGTGTGGCTGCACGCCCCCTCGGTCGGCGAAGGGCTGCAGGCGCGCCCCGTGGCGCACGCCCTGCGCGCCGCGCGCCCCGACGTGCAGCAGGCGTACTCGTTCTTTTCGCCCAGCGCAGAGCGGTTCGCGGCACGTGTGGGCGCCGAGCTGACGGACTACCTGCCGTTCGACGGCGCGACCGAGGCCGAACGGATGCTCGATGCGCTGCGCCCCGACCTGCTGGTGTTCGTGAAGCTCGATGTGTGGCCCGTGCTGGTCGCGCGCGCGGTCGCGCGTGGGGTACCGGTGGCCATGCTAAGCGCCACGTTGTCGGCCGGCTCCGGGCGCCGCAGCGGGCTCGCGCAGGCGCTGCTGCACGACGCCTACGCCGCGCTGTCGGCGGTGGGGGCGATCGACGCCGCCAACGCCGACCGGCTGGTGGCGCTGGGGGTACGCCGCGAGGTGGTGCACGTCACCGGCGACACGCGTTTTGACCAGGTGTGGGCGCGCGCGCAGGGCGTGGATCGCGCCTCACCGTTGCTGCGGCTGCTCGCGAGCGACCGCCCGACGCTGGTGGCCGGCTCCACCTGGCCGAGCGACGAGGCAGTACTGCTGCCGGCCTGGCGGGCGGCGCGCGCCGCAGTGCCGCGGGCGCGGCTGATTGTGGCCCCGCATGAACCGACTGCCTCGCATGTGACGCCAATGTTGGCGTGGGCGCGTGGCGCTGGGCTTCAGGTGGCCACACTCGCGGATGTTGAGCGGGCGGGCGTACCGTGCGGCGCCGACGTGCTGGTGGTGGACCGTGTCGGGGTCCTTGGCGATCTCTACGCGCTGGCCACGGCCGCATTCGTGGGCGGGGGGTTTCACTCGGCCGGACTGCACTCGGCGATCGAGCCAGCAGCGTTCGGGGCGCCGGTGGTGTTCGGCCCCGGGCATCACATGAGCCGTGAGGCGGGGCTGCTGCTGGAAGCCGGAGGCGGAGCAGCGGTGGCCGACGCGGGGGCGCTGGCGGCGGTGCTGCGGACGTGGCTCGCCGATGGTGGAGGGCGTGACGACGCGGGGGGGCGAGCACGAGCGCTCGTGCAGGCGGAACTCGGGGCGACGGCGCGGTCGGTGGGGCTGATCGAGGGGCTGCTGAGAGGCTGACGGCGGGGCAACAGACGGCGGCAGCTGGGACGGCGGCACCGATGGCGGCGTCATGGAGACGGACGTAATCGGAACGACGGAATGACGAACGGCGGTAGCTGGGACGGCGGCAGCCCTACCGTCGTCATGAAGACTTCCGTAATCGGAACGACGGAATGAGGAACGGCGGCAGCTGGGACGGCGGCAGCCCTACCGGCGTCATGACACCTGCCGTAATCGGAACGACGGAGTAACGAACGGCGGTACCCATCACCACGGTACCCGTAACGGCGGTACGCCCAACTCGGTCACGTCCCCCGACGCTATCGCGCGCGCGCCCCGCTGTCCCGATTACGCTGTCACACATGACGCCGTTATCGGTGCCGCTGTTCGCGGTGCCGCTGTTCGTCGTACCGATCGCCGCGGGACCGTGTGTATACCTGCAGCGCCCCGTTCACCCCGCGGTCGCCGAACTGCACCATGGCCTGGTTGGGCGAGAGCAGGGCCATGAAGTACACGTCGCGCGGGTTGATGAGTGGATACGTGCCTCCCAACGGAATCCCGTCGAGCACGATGAGCACGCACTTGTTGGTCCGCGACGTGCGAATGCACTCGTCGCGACGCGGCGAAATGACCAACCCCGGATAGCCGGTGGAGCGCAGCAGATCCTCGAAGCTCATAACGCGCTCGCGGATTCGCTCGACCTCCGCCGGCGGGAACAGACGCCACCCGCGTCGCTCGGCCTCTCGCAAGCGGATCTCGTTGAGCCCCGGAGCCGCGGTGACGCGCATGGTGTCGGTGACGATGCCCTCCTCGGTGATGCTGAAGTCCACGTCGAGCGTATCGCGGGGACTGAGCATCAGCTCACTGGACATGGTGGGCTTCATGCCGATGCGCGTGACAGCCACCACGAACACGTTGCCGCGGGCCTGCACCCTGAGCAGAAAGCGGCCGTCGTCATCGGTGGTGGTCTCACCCACACTGCGGCCATCGATGAGGAGGGCAACGACGCGGGCCCGTTCGATGGGGCGCTCGCTGCCGGCGGTGCGCGCCACGCCGCGCAGTACCTGCGCATGCAGACCGCGCGCGGGCCACAGCAGCGCACAAACGACCACGACCGCGAACACGAGAGGGCTCGCGTTCGCGGTCGTGGTGACCCGCAGGCGTTCGGCCAGGTGGCCGATCACGTCCTCACCATGTGAGGCATGTACTTACGGGTTCGGCGTGGTGCGCGGCGGGTGCCGGTCGATGAAGTACACGATGCCGGGGGCCGCGAAGCGGGCGCCCGCCGAGTTCGCCGGCGAGGCTGGGAACGCGACGGCCGAAATCACCGAGCCGGCCACCGTCGCGCCACCGATGGGGTCGGCGGCCGTGGTACCGGAGGTGCCAGCCGGCGCCGCCGCCGCCACCAGCGACTCAGTGCTGCCAGCAGCGGCGATCTGCGCCGCGAAGGCGCCCGGCGCCACGTTCTGGTACGCCGACACCGCTTCCGTGGCGACGCCGCGGAAGAGCGGCGTACCCGTGAGCGGCGAGGTGGCCGTCGCGGTGGCATAGATGTCGACGGTGCCCACGCCAAGCGCCGCGTGAATCGCGCGCACGGCGATCTGCGCACCCGGCGTCGGCAGGTTGTCGTTGATGACCACGATGCGCTGCCGAGGCGTGCTGCCGGCACGGGCAAAGCCCATGTGCAACAGCGTGTAGTACTTGCCGGCCTCGAAGGTGATGGTCGTGTCGACGAGCACCACCGTGTTGCCGGCGGTGCTGAAGTCCGCCGTGTTGGCGGTGAACACCCGGAACTTCCGCGCGCCCACCTGCGTGGGCTGGTAGTTGCCCTGCCCGAGCCCGCGAAACGGCACGTTCACGAAGGTCATGGGCGAGTAGGCCACCTGGTCGATGAAGCGCACGGTGGTGTTGAGCGTGTCCGGCACGGCGTTGATGTAGCGCACGTACGCGAGCGCCGGCGTGTTCGGCGTGGTGGGGTCGTTGCTGGCCTCACCACAGGCGGCCAGCGCAGCCAGCGCCAGCCCGAGGGGAGCGAATTTGGTAAGCCGCATGGGGCGTGAACTCCGAAAAGTGAAACGACGCAGGAAAGTCGAACGAGCGATCGAGGATCGGCTCGATACGGATCAGGATTGCGACGGCCCGCCGCCGGGCGGTCCTTCGGTGGGCACCCCGAACAGGTCGAGCGAGGTGCCCAGCGTGAGGACCACCGCCAGCGCCAGGGCGCCGACGAGCAGTGCCGTCTTGAACTTCGAGATCTTCTTCGGGCGGTAGCCGAGAATGGCTTCTTCCGGGATGGCGACCTGCTCGCCGGTCCAGGTGCTGGACTCGCCGCGCACGTCCGTCACGCGGAAGACCGCCATGGTCACGACGCCATTCTCTCGCTTGTCGATCCGCCCATCGATACGCTCCACCAGCGGGCCTACCCGTTCGCTGAGCAGTGTGCGACCGCGATCGTTGATCACAATCCCGATCTCCCGCTGCGGCTGCGCCGGCGGCGCCGACTGCACCGGGAGGAACGCGTAGCATCCCATCTGCAGGGCGAGCGCCCCGGCCCACAGCGCGCCGACCACCGGCCGGATGAGCCGGCGCATCGGACGCAGGGGGTGCTGGTGGTCACGCATCACGAATCAGAACCCGTAGGTGCCCCGGGCGGCACGGTTGGTGCCGTTGTAGTACACCTGCTGCCGCGCCTGCATTTCCTGATACGGCACCGGCCACTCGACCGTCGTGCCTTCGACCATGTCACCCCAGCCGCGGTTGTCCGAGAACCAAATGAAGTAGCCGGTGAAGGCCGTTTCCATGCGCTTCTCCCACTTCATCGCCTCGAGCAGGCTGCCGCAGGCCGTGCTGGTGAAGTTCGGCGCCTGCGGCACCTGCGGGACGCAGGTGCTCTTGTTGGTGGAGTACGGCGCGGTGGCCGACGTGACCGCCGGGATGGCGTCCAGCCCGTTGCGGGCGCGGCTCGCGTTCACGAGCGTGATCGCCGCGGGCAGGTTGTTGCCGCGGATGTGCCCTTCCGCCGCGAGCATGGCCATCTCGGTGGCTGAGATCTCCACGTACGGGCCGGTGCTGGCGGCGAGGTTGGCCGCGCCGTAGCGCCGGTGGTCGTACCACGAGTCGCCATAGCCGCTGAGCGGCACATCCTCACCGTTCGGGCGGTTGCGCACGTACATGCCGGCCGGCGGCGCCACGTTGGGGTTGGACGCCTGCTGCGCCGCACGCGTCGCGCCCTGCGGCCAGCGGCGGTCGGGCGTCACGATCAGGAACGCGCGCCGGCTGTCGCGCGCCGTGGCCAGCCAGGCATCGTAGCCGCCCGACACGTCAGCCATGCCGTAATACTGCGGCGACATGCTGTGCCAACCGCCCACCACGTAGATCTGGGTCAGATCGAACGAAGCCGACCAGCCGGAACTGCCACCGACATTGACGGTGAAGTCGGTGGTGACGCCGTTCGTGGCGTCGGCAATGACCTCGTTCCAGTTCACCGCCTGCCGCTGGGCGGGCGTACGCGCCAGACCGGCGCGGAAGCGCGCCTTGTACGACCGGGCGAGGCGCACGTACTGCTCACGCGTCACGCTCTGGCCGTTGATCCAGTTGGTCGGCAGTGGAAAGCCGTTGGCGCCGTTGGTGGCGTTCGCGGAGTTGGCGATGGCGATGGCCGAGTCGAGCATGGCGAGCGCCGCGGCATTCACCGCCGCTGCCCCCGACAGCCCCGGCACCTGGTCCGACGGCACCGCGGGCGTGACGATGGCCGCCGAGTCGTAGGCCAGCGAGAGATTGCCGAGCGCCTGGCCCAGAATGAAGAAGGCGAACGACTTGGCCCGTGCATCCTGCGCCGGCGACCCGATGGTGCTGCCGCTGCTCTGCAGGCGATTGATGGCCTGAATCGCGTTGGCCGCCGTGCGCGACACGCGGGAGAACTGATTGAAGTTGGCGAGGTTGCCGACCTGATTGTCGTTGCCCAGTTCGTTCGAAATGAGCGAGCGCGGGATCTGCGCGCGCGCCGCCATGCCGAAGTTGGCCACGGAGGCGAAGCTCTCGCCGGCCAGGATCTTGGCCTGGGTGTTCACCGACTCGGTGGCGCGCTGGGTGTTGAACACCTGCACGCCGAGGCCGGCCACGACGCCTTCCACGCCGGCCGGGGTGGCATAGGCGCGGGCAACGTCGGGGTTGTTGAGGTTCGTGACGTTCAGGTTGTCGCCGCAGGCCGTGAGCCCGAGCAACGCACCACTGGTCACGATGGTGGAAACGTGCTTACGCATCGAAGGTCCTCGTGGAGGCACCCGGTGGCGCGCGCGTCGCGCAAGCGCGCGCCGCGCCACCGGAGACGGGTCAGAAGCTCGTGTTGAGCGAGAACGTGAACTGGCGGAGGTTCGGGAAAACGAAGGCGTCGATCGCGTTCAGTACGCCCGAGCCGAGCTGGCCACCGGCATTGCCGACCTCGGGGTCGAAGCCCTTGTAATTGGTGAAGGTCAGCAGGTTGCGGCCGATGAACGAGGCCGTCCAGTTGCCGATGCCGCCAATGGAACCGATCCGGTAACCGATCGACACTTCGCGCACCTTCACGAAACTCGCGTCCTCGACGGTGTTGTTGTTCGGCGCCAGCACGTCGTACAGACCGCCGATGCCACCGGTGGAGACGGCGCGGAAGTAGTAGCCAATGGGGCGGGCGTCGGCCACCGAGCGACCGGCCTGGTCGGCGTCCTGGTGCATGAAGTCACCCAGCGACCACTGGCGGCCGATGTTCCAGACGTCCTTGCCGACCGTGGCATCGAGCAGGGCGAACGCCGTCAGGCGCTTGTAGCGGAAGTTCTGCGACAGCGACCAGCGGAAATCGGGGAGCGCGTTGCCGATGGGGAGCACCGGGACCGCACCGTTCGCGTCACGCTCGAGGATGGGGAAGCCCCAGTTGAGCGGATCGGCCGTGGTGCCGCCGCGCCACGGCGCCTGGGCGGCCGGGATTCGCGTCATCCACAGGTTCTTCGTGATGCCGTCGGCGAGCGTATTGCCCTGACCCACGTACACGACAAAGCCATCGCTGTTCTTCTGGTAGTCGAGGCCGGCGCCGCAGCGCGACTGGAAGTCGGCGGGAAGCTGGCTGCAGTCCTTCACGAACTTGCGGCCGTAGATCTGCCCCATCTGGCCGCCCTGGACGATCTTGAACATCGTCTCCGAGCCCTGCTGGCCGGCGGCGCTGACGAAGTACTCCGGCACGTCGAGGCGCGTGATGACCGAGCGGGTGCGATCGTAGTTGATGCGGGCCGAGTAGTCGACGGCGCGCGTGGCCACGATCGGGATGTTGAGCGAAACTTCCCACGTGTTGTTCGTGAGCTGGCCTGCGTTCAGCCACTGATTGGCGAAGCCGGCGGCCGCCGGCGGCGGCACCTGCAGCAGCTGATCCTCGATCACGTTGCGCGACTTGGTGACCGTCAGGCCGTACTTGCCGAGCAGCTCGAGGTCCATACCCATTTCCTGCTCCGTCGACACCTCCGGGCGCAGGTTCTTGTTGCCGAGTGTGTTCGGATTGAGGGCGCCACCGGTACCGATGGTGAACGTCTCGTACTGGGCCGAGAAGATCGGGCGGTTACCAGCCTGACCGATGGAGTAGCGGAACTTGAGGTCGGAGACCTGGTTCACGTTGAACCACGGCTCGTCCGACAGGCGCCAGGCGAAGGAGCCGCGGCCGTAGGTCTGCCAGCGGCGGGCCGCGCCGAACAGCGACGAAGCATCCCGACGCACCAGGGCACCGACGATGTAGCGGCCCTTGTAGTCGAGGTCGAGGTTGGCGAAGTAGCCGACCTGCCGGACCTGCTCCTGCCCGCCACTCACCGCCTGGTTCTGGATCGCCGCATTCGGCGTGATCAGCCCCGGGACGGCGAGATTGGTGCCACTGAGCGCCTGGGAGCGTGAATCCTGCCCCTCGTAGAGATAGCGCAGGGTCAGGCGCGAGCTGAGCGCCTCATCGAACCAGTTCTTGCGCGCCGAGATGTTGCCACTGGCGTTCAGCGAGTAGGCACGGCCGGCGCTGCGGTCGATGTTGCCGAGATTCGTCGCACTCTGCGCCGACGTGCGGTAGCCGCGATCCTGCTGCGTTTCCTGGAAATTGTTGCGGTTGTCGAAACCGAAGTTGAATTCACCGTCGAGCCACGAGAGCGGCGTCCAGCGCGCCGTCGCATTGCCGACGAAACGGTCGATGCGGTTGAGCGGCTGGAAGTTCTGGTTGGCATAGACCGGGTTCGTATTCTGCGCGCCCGACTGCTGGGCCACCGTCCGGATGTACGGACGCCCCTTGTCGTCGGTGGCGAGCAGCTGCGCATTGACCGGCTGCCGCGTGAGGCTGAAGAAGGCGCCACCCGAGTTGTAGTCGTTGGCCGTGCTGTACGACGAGCGCAGCGAGAAGTTCACATTCCCGCCCAGCTGCTGGTCGACGTTCACGCGCATCGAGTTACGCGTGTAACCCGGCATGAACCGGACCGAGCCCTCCTGCCGCAGCTGGTTCACCGAGGCGAAGAAGTTGGTCTGCCCCACGCGCCCCGTGGCATCGAGCGTGCTGTTGACGACCTGACCGTTCGTCACGAGCTGCTGGATGGGGTTGTAGGCCTTCGGGAACTCGTTCACCTGGAACAGCGAGCGCGAGTTGAGGCCGCCGGGGTTGAGCGCGATGCCGGCATCATTGCGGATGGACAGCGGCGGCAGCGAGAAATCGCCACCGTCATTGTTCACGCGAAACGTTTCCTGATAGATGTCGATCGTGCGCGAGCACTCCTGCGCACCCGACACCACGGCGCAGAAGCGCGTGGCGGTTTCGTCCATCAGCATGAAGTGCGTGGTCGGATACCGGTACTCGTTCTCGATGTCCGACGTCCCGTACTCGACCTGGGCCCGGAAACGCACCCCTTCCGACTGGTTCTTGCCGCTACGCGTGGTGATCTGGATGACGCCGTTGCCGGCGCGCGAGCCGTACAGCGACGAGGCGGCAGCGCCCTTCACGACCTCGATGTTCTCGATGTCCTGGGGGTTGATGTCCTGCAAGCCACCCTGCGAGATCACGCCGTCGATGATGTACAGCGGGTCCTGACCACGGCCCGAGGCGTTGATGGACTGGGGGCCACGCAGGATGACCGCCGGCGCCGCACCGGGACGGCCGGTGGCCGACACGATGTTGGCGCCCGCGACCTTGCCCTGCAGCTGCGAGAGGGGGTTGGAGCCGGGCACCGGCATGTCCTTCTCGCTCACCTGAGCCACCGAGAACGCGAGCTTCTTCTGCTCCGTCGCACCCGTGACGCCGGTGGTGACCACTTCCTGCAGGCGGTTCACGTCCTTCTGCAGGCTGAAGTCGAACGTCTGGTTGCCGGCGCGCACCGTGAGCGGCTTGATGTCGGCCTTGTAGCCGATCGCGCGCGCCCGCAGTTGGACGGCCTGACCACGCACGCGGTCGGCCGGAATGGTCAGCGTGTACTTGCCCGTCGCGTTGGTACCCACCGACAGGGCGAGTTCGACGATATACACATTGGCGTTCTCGAGCGGATCACCAAACTCGCTCTTCACCACGCCAGTGATGACCGCAGGACCCTGCGCCTGTGCCAAGGAAGGCACCAGCAACAGGGCCGCGGCCATGGGGAACCGATACAGCCACCGCATCAGTCTCGACATGCTCAGCCCTCGGCGGTTCAAACGCCGGAAACGGGGGAGAGGGGACAACGCCGATGGCCCGGGGGGCAGGACAACGGCAGGTGAACCCGGATAGCCCCGTGAAGGGGGCGCGATCCGGGCCAGGCACCCGGGGCCAGGAAGAGAAGGACCCGGGACCAACCAAGCCTCTCGGGCGGAGCCGCGTGCGGCGCGGTCGACACGCGCACAGCGAACAGCCGGCGAGGGGCACTACGTCGGGAGGGATAACGAAAGGTGGGGTCAGCCGACCGGCCCGAGGGACGACCAGCACGAATGGATGAGGCGCACCGGCGTGGCAACCGCGATGCAGGCGGCCTTCATGCCACTGTGAACAGCAAGAGTATCAATCCCGTCACCGTTATTCAATGCCAACCGGCCACAACCTTGTGACCAGCCGCGCTCCGGATCGTCCGGGCGCCCTCTTTGGGACGAACCGCACACCTCGCCCGCGACCGGCCCCCAAGACGAGGGCCCGCCGGTCGGCCGATCGGCGGGCCCCACGCAGAAGGCGACGACGCTGAGTGGGGGACTATCGACGGACCAGCCCCGCCGGCGTCCAGGTGAAGCCCACGGCCAGCGTTTCGTCCGTACCGACCACCTCGGACCCGGTGAATGACGCCGCCATCCGGACGGCGAACTGTCGCGTGACCTGCCAGTTCGCCCCGAGGTCGAAGTTCAGGCTGGCCGTCACGTCGCGTTCATTGTCGCGGCGACAGCGGCCGCAGGCATCGAGCGACACCCGGGGATGCACGAACGGCGTGATCGACATGTCCCGATCGAGCCCGAAGGTGTGCCCGATGCTCACCCCCACCGGCACCCGCAGTGCCGTGGCGTTTCCACCAAACGCCGCACCGGCGCCCGCCGTGAAGAGCAGGTCGAGCGGCTGATCACGGGTGGCCCGCAGGAGTTCCTTGCCGAGCCCGCCGCCCACGAACAGCAAGGGATCGAGGCGCCCTTTCGGGTCGGCCAGCCCGGCGTCGAGGGAAAAGTGCAGCCCCTTCCCTGCCCCCTCGCGCCACTGGAACAGCAGCGTCGTCCCACCGCCGCCAGCAATCGCCGCCGTGTAATCGCGCTCGCTGGCGCCGGGCAACTGCATGGCGGGATAGTTGTACGCCTGCGCCTGCGCAGCGCCCACAGGCAGGGCGAGCGCAAGCAGGACACCGGTGACAACCAAGCGGGACAGCGCCGGCCGGCGCGAACGTGACGACATGAAGGCTCCAGACATGAGGGAACAGCGACGCACGGTGACCGTGGGACGATACGATCAGGCGGCACCGGATAGCGCATTCTACGTGAAGGGCCCCGCCCGGTTCCACCGAAGCCCGTGGTACACGTCACCATCCTGCCCGCCCGCGGTACACGCTCCTATCTTCCCAAGGTGCTCCGACTTCCCAACGCGATCGCCCTGGGGCTGCTGCTCGGTGCCGTTGCCGCGCCCCCCGCGGCCCTGCCCGGCCAGTCGCGCCTCCGGATCCCCACCGCGGAGCTCGTCCGCGAAGGGCGGGCCAAGGCCGAACTCGGCGACACCGCCGCCGCCCTCGAACTGCTCGAGCGCGCCACCGACCAGTCGCCGCGCGATGCGGATGCGCTCTACTGGCGCAGCCTCGTCATGCTGCGCACCACCGAGCTCGGGCTCGGCGACAGCATGCGACGGCGGTTGGCCTCGAAGCTGCTCGACCGCGCGGCCGATCTCGATCCGGACAATCCGCGCTACCTGCTCGCGCTGGGGCGGCTGCGCCTGCGAACGCCGCTGCGGCGCGTCGAGGCCGAACGCATCTTCCGCAAGGCGCTCGCCATCGCCGAACGCACCGGCGACACCGCCCACGTGGCCGAGGCGTCGCGCGAGCTCGGGGAAGTGAAACGGCGGCGCTACCTCACGGGGCGTGACCGCCGCATGTACACGGGCCCCAACGTGTTCGACCCGCTGCAGGCCCGCGAGCGCTCGCGTATGCACTACACGCGCGAGTTCATCGAACAGCTGTCCATCCCCATCAGCAATGTCGGCGATGTCGATCGGATCGAGGCGGAGGAGTACTTCCGCCGCGCCCTCCGGGCACGTCCGGACGATCCGGCGAGTGTGCTGCCCCTGCTCGATCTGCTCTACGATCAGCGGCGCTACGACGAGATGCTGGCGCTCATTCGGGGCACCATCACGGGGCGCCCCGCTGGCGCCGTGGCCGCCAGCCCCCGTGTGCATCTGGCCGAGGGGCTGGCCGCATTCCGGCTGCAGCGGCTGGCCGACGCCGAGGCGGCCTTCAATCGCGGCATCGCCCTGATGCTGCCGGGCGACCGTGACGAACTGCTCAATCTCGGGCGCATTCTGCGGCGCGGCGATTCGGTGCGTGTCGCCGGTCTTGCCGACGACGTGCGGGCGCGCACCGACAGCGCCTACTGGGAAGCCAACGATCCGCTGCTCGCCACGCCGGAGAACGAAGCCCGACTTGAGTTCCTGTCGCGTATGGCCTACGCCGACCTGCACTTCACCGACGAGGACATGCGGCAGGCCGGCTGGCGTACCGACCGGGCCATGATCCTCGCCCGCTACGGCGAGCCGCCCGTGGTGGCCACCTTTTCGCCCCAGGTCAATGCCGACGCGCGGGATGCCATCGGCCGGGTGATCACGGTGTGGTACTATCCCCGCCCCGAAGTGGAGTTCGTCTTCTCCGGCCCCCCGGCGTTCAACTACGCCTCCTTCGCCGGCAACTATCGCGATTACGCCGAAGAGCGCCGGGAGATCGCCCCGTTCGGACTCGAGAACCTGCCGCTGGCACTGCGCGTCGATACCATCCCGGTGCAGGTGGCGCGCTTCCGTGGCACGACACCACGTGAAACGGAGCTCGTGGTGGCCAGCGCCGTTCCGGCCGGAACGCTCTACGCCGACGCCCCGGTCGATCGCAGTTCGCTGCAACTGTCATTGCGGGCCGGACCCGCCGGCGCCATGCGCCTGCAGCGCACCGATACCATCGCCGTGCAGCTGCCCGCTCCCCGCGCGCTTTCCCGTACCGTGGCCATTCCGATGCGCGCCGACGATGTGCGAGCCCGCCTCGAGGCCATCGATCCGTCGCTCGATGGGGCGGTGGCCCGCGCGCAGGTGGACCTGCCGGCGCTGCGCACCGACAGCACCACGTTGGCGCGTGCGCTCGTAAGCAGCGACCTGCTGATCGCCCGCCGCATCCCGTCGCCGCCACGTGTGGTGCGCTGGCCGCAGCTGCGGCTCGAGCCACTCGGCGACCTGCGCCTGGCCCAGCGCGACACCTTCAGCGTGTACTGGGAGCTGTACGGCCTGCAGCCCGGTGCCAACGGTCGCCTCGAGTACGAGCTGCAGGTGTCGGTGACCATCCTCTCGCTCGATCGGGGGCCCGATCCGATCATCCGCTTCTTCGGAGGGGTCTCCGATCTGGTGGGCCTCTCGCCCGTGGGCGACGACCGACTGTCGATGCGCTTCACACGCGATGAAGCGGCCCCCACGGGCCCCGACGACCGGCAACCGGAACTGATCACGCTCGGACTCGGTACGTCACCGGCGGGGCGCTATCGCCTCACCGTGACCGTCACCGATCGCCGCACGGCCCGTACGGCCACGAGCCAGCGCGATTTCGCCATCGTTCGACCCTGAGGAGCCCCACCGTGTCCGTCCCCCGCGCATTGCGCCGCCTCACGCCCGCCGCTGCCGTGATCGGGGCGTTGCTGAGTACGCTGCCGGTGACCGGCGCCGCCCAGGAGCCGGCCCCGGCCGGCAGCCTGCTCCGAGCCGAGGCCGCCGGACAGCGCGAGTTGCGCGTCTCGGGCTCGCGCCTGGCACGCTACAGCGCCATCGGCGCCGCCACGGGCGCGGCGCTGGCCTTCGGGTACTGGTCGGTGAGCGAAGAAGGCCGGCGTGGCGGCGACTGCCGACCGCTCGAGTGTGCGTTGCCGTATCTCACGCTGAGTGGCGCGGTGGCCGGGCTCTTTCTGGGGCGTGAACTCGAGATGCAGCGCATCGCGCTTACGCCGCGTAGCGGTGACGCCGTGAAGTACGCGTCCACCGCTGCCGCCCTGCTGGCGCCGCCCACGTATCTGGACGTGCGCGATACGCTGGTGGTGGTGGCCAGCGACAGCGGGGTGCAGCTCGTGTCGGCCACGGCGACACCACGGGCGCTGGCGCGGCGCGCCGCGGGTCTCCGGGGGATCCGGCAGGTCGCCTTCGTTCCCGCGCGCGGAAGTCTGGCCATCGGCACCGCGACCGCACTCTGGGAAGCACCCGTTGGCACGGGGCCAGCCCGCCGCGTCGCCGACGGCGCCGTCACCGCGCTCGGGGCATCCTCCGCCTCGCTGCTCAGCGCCACCGGAACGATCCTGCACCTGGTGCGTGGCGACTCGGCCGCCAGGGACTCGCTCGACCTGCGCACACCGGTGACGGCCGTGGTGTGGGACTCCCTCGGCGGGTCGTGGTGGGTGGCGACCGACTCGCAGCTCGTCCGTGTGCGCGAGTCGGCCAACGGCCTCGATGCCGGGATCACGCTGCCGCTCCCGGCCGCCGGCCGGCGCATCGCCCTGTCGGCCACCCACATCGCGGTGGCGCTCGGCGAGGCCGGTCTCATGGCATGGCCGCGTGCGTCGCTCACCAGTGCCCAGCAGGGCGGTGTGATCGCGCCTTTGCGGTTGGCCGGTGAACCCCGGTTCGTGTTCGATGCCGACTTTGCCGGCGACGTGTTGTACGTGGCGGGCGGCGTGGACGGTCTGTTCCGCGTGGCGATCGAGCCCACGCTGCGGATCATCGACTCGAGCCGCCAGTTCCCGTTCGTTACCCTGGTCAAGACCGACGGCGGTGTGGTCTGGGTGGGTGACCGCGGCCGCACAGAGCTGGTGCGGGTGCGATAGCCACGTAGCGGTAGATCAGGAGAAGGCGGAGCTGATCACTCCGAACGCGGAGCACGGCGCAGAGAACATCGAGCAGTGAACGCACAACGGGCCCGGCTCTCTCGAAAGAGCCGGGCCCGTCGCGTTGCAACACCTGCGTGCGCCTACCGCCCGCGAATACTCGGCGGCAGTGCGGCCTGCATGATGATGCCCGCCCCCATGCGGTTGAGCGGGGCCGCCTTGTTCTGCAGCACCACGTTCACGAACCCGTACTCCTTGAGCGGCCGTTCCGCCGGGCCGAGCTTCTGGGCCGGCAGCGTGTCGAGCTTGACGCGCTGGTTCATGGCCACGATCACGTTGTTCGTCGTCAGCGCGGCATCGGCGTCGGCGTTGAACAGCGAGGCGCGCTGCGGCGCCGGGCCGGTGCGCTCGCCGAGGTACAGCGTATCGAGCGGCCGCCCCGACAGCGAGTCCACCTTGACCGCGAACATGGCGTAGAAGTAGCCACGCGGCGGCCGGAAGTAGTTCGAGTCGATGGCCACCAGCACGCCTTCACGAAGCTCCACGCGACCACGCGGCGTGATGACCGGCACCGCCGTCGTGGAGTACACGAACTGGTCGGCCGTGCGAGGCGCGAAGGTGCCGAAACGGATGGCCGTCTGGCTCGCCGAGGCCTCGGAGAAGCGGCCCCAGATGCTGCGCACCGCACTCGGCGCCGCGCCCACCGTGCCCGTTTCCGTGGACACGATGATCGCGCCGATGGAGTCGGTGTTGGCGAGCCCGGCCTGGCCCGCCCGGAACGCCCGGAAGCGCAGCGTCACGTTGGAGCCACCCACGCCGAAGCCATTCACACCGTTGCGGGTGGTGCTGGTCGTGCGGAACACGAGGTCACCCGCCTGATTCTGCGTGGTGTCGGTGCGAGTGACGACGAGGTCACCGGTGAGCCGCACGAAGCGGGTGGCCGAGTCGTTGGTGGCCCACACCACATACTGCGCACCGGCGCCCAGCGTGTCCGGGGTGGTCAGCGTCACGACGATGGAGTCGTTGGCCGGGTTGGCCGACGCCAGCCGGCCGGCTACCGGGAAGCGGATGATCCCGCGCGGCACGTTCGAGGCCGCGGGCTTCGCGAGGCTCACGCCAAAGCCAAGCCCGCCGCCCGGTGCGGTGGTGAGGGAACGGGTGTCTTCGCAGGCGGTGAGCACTGCCACCGACGCGACCCCGAGGAGAAGCAGACGCATGTTGATCATCGGTCAGTT
>JAJTGR010000022.1 GCA_021299375.1 Gemmatimonadota bacterium | reverse complement strand
CCAACGGCGGTACCACAAACGGCGTCATGGCGACGGCGTGATCACGAACGGCGGTACGGCGAACGGCGGTACCACACACGGCGGTACCACACACGGCGGTACCACACACGGCGGTACCACAGACGGCGGTACCACAGACGGCGGTACCACAGACGGCGGTACCACAAACGGCGTCATGGCGACGGCGTGATCACGAACGGCGGCATGGCCTCCCGGCCTCGCACGTGAACGTGCATCAGGTTCGCGCGTTGTAATCGTGAGCAAGCTGCTCCTCGACGGCACGAATCAGCTGGTTGAGCATCTTGCAGACGACGAGGCGCTTCGACTCGCACCGCCAGTAGGCGGTCGCGTCGAGCGCCCGCGCATGATACGCAATGCGCAGGTGGGTGCCGGCTTCGTCGGCCGACCCACGGGCGACGCGAAGGTAATGCACGAACTGCGCGCGAGACCCGCGTGCGCCCTCGGCGATGTTGGCAGGGACGGAGTCAGCCGCACGCAGCAACTGTGTGCGTAGCCGCGGCACTTGCTCGACGTGGATGTCACGCGCCGATGCATGGATCACGGCCACCAGCCCGAACGCCGCTTCGAGCACCCGGAGATTGCGGGGATCGTTCATGGCCGACGATACCCGCACCGCCGCTCCGCGCGGTAACCTGATCGACGCCGGTACGCCCAAAGGAACGCATCAGCGCGATCACGCCCCCGCCGTCCGTAGTTCCGCCGTTCCCGCTCCCGCCGTCACCATGACGTCGTCGCCGGTGCCGCGGTTACCGCTTCCGCCGTTACCGCCGTCACCGCCGTTCTCGCTCCCGCCGTCACCATGACGTCGTCGCCGGTGCCGCGGTTACCGCTTCCGCCGTTCCCGCCGTTCCCGCCGTTCCCGCCGTTCCCGCCGTTCCCGCCGTTCCCGCCGTTCCCGCCGTTCCCGCCGTCAGCGCTTTCTCCCCGAGGCCAACGACCTGTAGTACTCCTCCACCATCGCCCGGTATTCTGCTGGCACACTGGCCCGCGCGCCGGACGCGGGGCGGCCGTCGGTGCCCATCCCCACCGAGCGCAGCAGGGCGAATTCGAAGTCCTTGAGCCGCTCGAGCATGGCCGTCTGCAGCTGCTCGAGCCCTTGGGCGTCCCTGAACGCCCGGCCATTCTCGAGTTGCCGCATGGCGGCAATCGCCCGATCGAGATCGCGCGTGTCCACACCCTGCTGCGCGGCCTCACGACGTACGCCCTCCGCCGCCTCGCGGCGCATCCGGAACTCGCGCGCGAATTGTTCGGCGTCTCTGCCGGGTATGGCGTAGCCCGCGCGGCCACCCGGTGCGAACTCGCCGACGTCACTCCGCGGAGCCCCACCCTGATTCGCCGCGCCTTGCGCCTGACCGCCGGCGCGGTTGCGCCCCTGTTGCCCCTGTTGCCCCTGTTGCCCCTGTTGCCCCTGCTGCCCCTGCTGCCCCTGCTGCCCCTGCTGCCCCTGCTGCCCCTGCTCGCCCTGTGGCTGCCCACGTTGCGCCCGCTCCGCCACGCGCTCGCGCAGCGACTCCACGCCTTCAACCAGATCGCGTGCGCGTTCCATGGTGCGCTCCTGCCTCCGTGCGACCGACTCGCCCTGCAATGCTCCCGTCGCCGCCCGCAGTCGCTCGGCAACGTCACGCAGGTTCTCGCCGATCTGTCCCTCGAACGCCGCCGTGTACTCCGCGGACCCGCCGCGCGCGACCTGCTTCGAGAATTCGATCTTGTCGGCCAGGCGCGTGTCGCGGATGGCGTCCGCTGCTTCGGCCACCTGCCCGGCCGCCTTGGGCTGGTCACGCCGCGCACCACGGGCGAGACGGTCAGCCTCGGCCTCGAGCCGCTTCACGTCGTTGCTCAGCGCGTCCTTCTGCTGTGACAACTGCTGCAGCCGCTCGCCACGCTCTGCGCCCGACGTGCTCTGCATTCCGCGTACCCCCTCGGCAATGTCCCGCTGCCGCGCCTCGAGGTCGCGGGCCCGGTCAGCGAGCTGCTGGATGCCACGCGTGGTCTCGGCGGCGCGCGATCCCTCCAGGTTGCGCGCGGCACGATTGAGATCCTCGAGCGCGGCATTCGCCTGCGCCGTCGACCCCGTGGCGGCGCGACGCATGTTGTCTGCCGCCTGCTGCAGTTGCTGGGCCGCGTTGGCGAGCTCGCGGTTGTTCTGTTCACGCGCCAGTCGCTCGAGACGACGCGCCTCCTCCTCGGCCTGCCGCGCCAGTTCGCGCTGGGCCCCGCTGCTGCCGGTGGTGTTGCCCGTGTTGGTGCCGGAGCTGCCGCTGCCGGACGAGCCACCCGACGCCGCGGTTCCTGCCGACCCGGACTGTGCGCTGCCTTGGTCACCGCGTTCCCGGGCAAGGCGCTGTCGCATGGCCTCGGCCATGCGCTGCATCCGCTCGTTCTCCTGCTGTTGCCGGCTGGCCAGCTGACGCAGACGCTCCAGCGATTCGTCGAGCTCCCGCTGGCCGCCGTCCGGCGTCCGCTGCTGCTGGAGTGTCTCGTACTGATTGCGCTGCTTGTCCGTCTCCAGTTCGAACAGGTCGGCGAGGTCCTCGGCACGCTGCTGGCCGCCGCCCCCGCCGCCCCCGCCGCCACCACCACCCATCTGCACCTGCACATCACGGTAGATCGCTTCGGCACGCTGCAGGCGCTGCAGTGCCCGCTGCTCTGGCCCGAGGGCATCAGCTCCGCGCACACGCCCCAACTGCTCCTCCGCAGCCTTGAGCTCCTCGGTGGCCTGCTGCAGCTCGCCGCGGATCTTGGCGAACATCGTGTCGCCGGCCGCCACGCCACGCTCGGTGAGACGCGTGATCAGCTGGCCCACGTCGGCGCGCAGGCGTCCCTCGGCGATCGCCAGCGTCGTCATGTCCTCACGGCGCTTCTTGTCGGCCGTACGGCTGCTGTCGCGCAGCCAGTTGAAGGTGCCGGCCACCACCTCGCGCTGCCGCGCGACGAATCCGTCGGGCGAGTTGCCCTGCTCCTGCCCACCCCCGCCGCCGCCCCCGCCGCCGGCCTGGTCGGACTGCCGGTAGTCCTTGCCAAAGGGGCGCACTTCGAGAAAGAACACGTCGCTGCTGCCCACCAGCCCCGCGCCATCCCTGGCCACGGCGTGATAGGCCACGAGATCGCCCGGGGACAGCGACATCTCCTCCAGAAAGAGCGTGTGCGTGCCTTGCGCATCGCGCGGCCGGCGCGTCGACCCCTCGGTGATGGTCACTGTCTGCTCGGCCCCGCCATTCACGCGGTAGCGCAGCTCGAGTGACACCACGCCCAGGTCGTCGGACGCCTGCATGGCGATCGTGATTTCGTCCGTATTCGAGACCTTGGTGTCGCGACCGGGCTCCTCGATGCGCACCGTCGGCGCGCGATCGGGAATCGCCTCGACAACATACTCCACGGCTCCGGCGACGGTCGTGCCGTCGGCCGTGCGCACGTCCACACGATAGAAGCCGCTTCTGCTCACGCGGAACGTGCCGGTGACGATCAGCGCGCCCGTGCTGTCGCGCGCCGGGGTCATCGGCACGAGTGTCCCGTCAGTGAAGCGCAGGGCCCCGCTGGCCACCTCGCGCGACACCCTGGCTTTCACCGTCACGCTCGTACCCACGACCGCCGCCACGTCCCCGCCCTCCGCGATCTCCTCCGGTGGCAGCCCGCTGTAGGCGGGAAAGCGCAGGGCGAGCGCCACTCGCGTGACTGCCGGGAGATCGTTCACCGTCAGTCGGTACACGGGAGAACGGACGTCTGCCGCCTCCACGTAGTACTCGGTCGGCGCGACGATGTCGAACAGTCGCGACCGAAAGCGCGCGCTGTCGGTTTCCGGCGCCATGGGGAGTCGCTGCCACTCACCGCCGGCAGTGGCGCCGCCGCCAGCGCTATCGGTACGGAACACCAGCTCGGCGCCGTCAGCGGCAAAGCCCACGAGCGCGGCGTGCACCTCGATCGCGCCACCGCGCGGCACGCTGGCGTTGCCGGGCTCGATGGCGAGGGCGCGCACGGGCACCGCGGCCTGCGCCGTCCCGAAGGGCAGGAACAGCACCGCGGCGCCTTCGCGAAGGCTCGGTGGCCCGAATACGAGCAGCCCGGCGGCACCGAGCGCTATGGCGCCCAGCGTCCATCCGGCGCGGACCATACGCGGCCGCTCCAGCGAGGCCCCCTGCTGCAGCGGCGCGATCGCCGCTGACGCGCGCAACATCACCCGCGCCGACAGTGAGGGTGACGTACGGTCGGCGACCGGCACGTGCGCCTCCTGGACTGCCGCGAGCAGCGCCTGCCGCAGCTGCGGCGCCCGTTCCTCCACATACAGCGCGAAGCGCTCGTCGCTGGCGCGTCGCAGCAACGGCAGCACCAGGCCGCGCACGATCGCGACGGCAATCACGCCATACCCAGCCAGTCGCGCGACGAGTAGCGTCGACCCCTCGCCGCCGAGCGTGCGCACGATCACGAGAACCGCCAGCACGGCGAGCACCACCGCGACGGCAATCCACACCAGCGACTCGAGCAGGACCCGCGTGCGCCATTGGCGGCGCAGCACGGACAGCGTGGTGAGCAACTGACCTTCGGGACTCATCGGATCTCCTTCGCTCAACGGGGGCGCGCCGCGTCGGTGGTCGCGGCACCGGCGTTCGCCGACATCACCACCACTCGGCGCGACGTACCGCGCCGTCCGCGTGTGGCCAACCAGGTCTCCACGGTCAGCAAGACCACGACCAGCAGCAGCAAGACACGCCAGGGCGTCTGGCGTCGTTCGAGCTCCCTGACGGTCAGCGGAGCGTTCGTGGTCCTTGCCGCACCTACACTGTCCGTTGCCGCTGCGGTCGGCACCCCAAGCAGCAGTTCGGTCGTATCCATCGGGGTCAGCTCCGACTCCGCAGGCGCGACGTTCACCGCCAGCAGACTGTGCGGCTCACCGGACGCCCGCTCCCGAAAGGCGGTGTAGATGCCGGCATCCGTCAGCGGCACCGCCGCTCCCAGTGAGTCCGCTTCGGGACGGATCAGCGCGCCGTCCGGTGCCGTCACCACGGGATCGGCCAGCGTGTTGGGAAGCGACCAGCGCTCGCCCGTCGTGCGCCAGAGTGGCGCCGCGTCGCGCCCCGACGCGTGCAGCACGAGCTGGCGCACGAAGGGAAGAAACGCCGGCTGCAGCGGGAAGTCGCCAAACTGGTTGTCGAGCGGCAGGGCGAGCAGCAGAGCCCGACCCTCACCCACGCGCTGTTCGAGCACGGCGGGCTGGCCGTCGTCGAAACGGGCGAGCACATCGGCCGCCGGCCGCGCGTCCACGCGTGGGTAGCGCCAGGCCCGCACCGCCGCGAGCGCATCCGGGGCCTCGCGGAATGGCGAAAAGAGCGGATGCTCGCGGCGCACGTCACGCAGCGTCCCCCCCCGATCGCTCAATCGGTCGGCGAGACCGCCCAGACGCGCCGGCACGAGGCTGGAGAGGTCGCCGCGGCGCCCGGCCAGTCGACGTCCCGCCACCACCACCACGCCGCCCCCCTTTCGGACCCACGCGGCCAGGGCGGCGTTGTCGGGGGGCGCGGTATCCCAGAACAGCACCACGCCCGCACGGGCCAGCGCATCCGCCGAGGCGGGGGCACCGACCGCGCGTTCCACCCGCACCTCCGGCGCCCGACCGATGCCGAGCGCGCGCTCGAGGAACAGTGTTTCGCCCGCCGATACGCTACCGTCGGCCACGAGCGCCACCCGCAATGCATCGTCACGGGGCACCACGGCCACCAGCGTGTCGTCGGCGGCGAGCGCGTCGGCCGGCAGGTGTACGCGCAGCGCTACGGCACCATCTGGGGCCGCGACGGGTCGGAAGGTGATGACCGATTCGCCGTCGCGTGCCAGGGTGACCGACTCGGTGGCGGCCTCGCGGCCGTTCACGGTGAGTGTGGCCGTGACCGCGCGCGGCGCGGGCACGCCGTGATTCAATACGCGCGCCTTCACCGCCAGCTGGGTACGATCACCCTCCTGGATGCGGCGCGCCTCCATGCTCCGCACCGTGCTGTTTACCCACGAGGCCGCGCCGACAGCGACGCCGCGCACCGTCACGCCGGTCGGCAATTCGACGCCCGCGATGCCAGCCGCCCCGGCCCGCTGCAGGTCGGAGATCACCACGATCTCGGCGGCGGCGAAGGGCGCATCGAGCAGCAGCTGGCGCGCCGTGCGCAATGCCGGCGCCAGGCGGGTGCCGCGCGATCGCGGCGTGAGGCGCGACAGCAGACCCAACGCGGCCCCCGTGTCGTCGCCGAGCCGCTGCAGCACCTCGGCACCGTCGTCGTAGGCCACCAGTGCCACGCGATCCGACGGCCCGAGCCGTCCGATGACGGCGCGGGCCGAGTCGAGCGCGCGCGGCCAGACGCCTTCGTACCCCATGCTCAGCGAACGATCGAGCAGCACCACCACGGCCCGCGACCGGGTATCGCCGCCCAGGACGGTGCGGTTGGTGAGCACGGGCCGCGCAAACGCGAACGCGAGCAGCGCGAGCGCGAGCGCCCGCAGCAGCAGTAGTGGCCAATCGGTGATGCGCTGCCGCCGCTCGGTGCGAATGGGCAGCTGCTCGAGGAACATCAGCGACGGGAACCGCTGCGGCTGGTCGCGGTCGCGATGCCGCAGGTGCAGCAGGAGCGGCACCGCCAGCGCCACGAGGCCGGCCAGGAAGGCGGGAACGAGAAACCCGAGGCCCATGATCTCCGCTCAGCGCACACGACTGCGCGACAGGCGCGCATCGAGGTAGGCGTGCAGTGCCCGGTCCAGCGGCTCGCTCGTGTCCAGGCGCACGTAGTCCGCGCCGGCCGCCGCGAAGCGGCTCTGCAGGGCGGCGTGGTGGGCGCCGATCAGCGCCTGGTACCTGCTGCGCAGGTCGGCTGGTTTGAGCGGCAGCAGCAGACCGCTCTCGGCATCCTCGAACGTGGTGTCATCGTCGCCGGGCAGGTCGCGCTCGGCGGGGTCCACGATGTGAAAGACGATCACATCGTGCCCATGCATGCGCAGCGCATCGACGGCGCGGCCGAGCAGCTCAGGGCGCTCGTAGCAGTCCGTGACCAGCACGATGATGCCGGTGCGATTGCCGAGCAGCCCGATCTTGCCGATGGCGTCGACCACCTGACTGGGGCCGGATGCCCGGGTGACCGCGAGCGTGTGCAGCAGGCGCTGCAGGTGCCGCACCGACGGTGGGATGACATCGGACAGGTCCTGGGCGAAGGTGGCCAGTCCCACGCGGTCCCCCTGCGACTGCGACAGCCACGCCAGTGAGGCGGTGAGCATCCGGGCGTAGGTGAACTTCGTGACGTTCGCGCTGCCATAGTCCATCGACCCCGACGCATCGACGGCGAAGAGCACGCTGGCATTGGTGTCGGCGTCGTACTCCTTGATGTAGAAGCGGTCGGTACGACCATACACACGCCAGTCGATACGGCGGAGGTCATCACCCGGCTGGTACGACCGGTGTTCGGCAAAGTCCAGTGACGAGCCCTTGCGCAGGGACCGATGCTGGCCGTGCATGAAGCCGTCCACCACCGTGCGCGCGAGCAGCGCCAGATCGGAGATCGTCGCGAGCAGGGCAGGGTCGAGAAAAGCGGCCGGGGCGGCGGGCACGAGGCGATGATATCAGAGGGAGGACTTGGGGAGCGAGACGCTGTCGAGCAACCGGGCCACGAGTTGGTCGGTGGTGACCTTCTCCGACTGGGCCTGGAAGTTCACGAGCACGCGGTGACGCAGCACGGGACGGGCGAGGGCCTGCACATCCTCGAAGCTGGCGCTGGCCCGCCCCTGCAGCAGCGCGCGCGCCTTGGCGCCCAGCACCAGCGCCTGGGCCGCGCGCACACTGGCGCCGTAGGCCACCCACTGCCGCACATAGTCAGGGGAGCCGGCCTCGGTGGGCCGCGTGCTGCGCGCGAGCTTGACCGCGTAACGCACGACCGCGTCGGCGATGGGAAGGCGCCGCACCACGCGCTGGTAGGCGAGGATTTCGTTCTTGGTGACGACGGGCTGCACGGCGTCGGGGGGAAGCGCCGTCGTCGCCTTCACGACCGCCACCTCGTCCTCTTCGGGCAGGTAGTCGAGCATCACCTCGAGCATGAAGCGGTCGAGCTGCGCTTCGGGAAGCGGATAGGTACCCTCGAGCTCGATCGGGTTCTGCGTGGCGAACACGAAGAACGGCTGGTCGAGTTCGTAGGTGCGCCCCTGCACGGTCACGCGTCGCTCCTGCATGGCCTCGAGCAGCGCCGCCTGGGTCTTGGGCGGCGTACGGTTGATCTCGTCGGCGAGCAGCACGTTGGCGAACACCGGCCCCGGCATGAACGCCAGCCGCCGCTGGCCGGTGGCCGGGTCGTCCTGGATGACATCGGTGCCCGTCACATCGCTTGGCATGAGGTCGGGCGTGAACTGGATGCGCGAGAACCGGAGGTCGAGCGCTCGCGCGAGCGTGGAGATGAGCAGCGTCTTGGCGAGGCCGGGCACGCCGACCAGCAGGCAGTTGCCGCCGGCGAACAGCGCGATGAGGGCCTGCTCGACCACCGCCTCCTGGCCCACGATGACCTTGCGCAGTTCACGGGCTATGCGCTGACCGGCCCCCTGCAGGCGGTCGGCCAGCGCGCCGTCGTCGAGACGGTCGAGTTCAGCGGCGGAAGCGCCGGCAGCGGTGCCGTTGGCGGGAGCGGTCACGCGAGACCTCGGGTGGGAAAGGGAAACATCAGCGCGTCAGCGCGTAGATGACGTAGTTCACGCCCAGCTTGTACGCTTCGTTCGATAGGTCCAGCGGGAACATGCCCTCGTCGGAGAACTCCCAGTACTCGGACAGGTCGTTGTTGTAGTTCACGATCGCCAGCAACCGCTTCGATGGGTCGTTGTCCTCGAAGTAGCCGTAGAACACCGACCTGTACCCCCGATAGTATGGGTGGTAGTAGTCGAGCGACGTGATCTTGTAGAAGGAATCGAAGACCGGATGCTGCAGCGTGAGCTCGATGGCCCGGGCGCTGGGCAGCACCCGGCGCATCTGGCTCTCGAAGTTCATCCAGTGGTCGCCCGCGAAGTCGTCAAAGATGATGATGCCGCCCTTGACGAGATAGTTGCGCAGCCCGAGCACTTCCTGATCCGAGGGGCGCCAGAAGCCGGCCTCGGCCATGTACGCGATCGGGTAGCGACCAAGGTGCGGATCGTCGAGCGTCACGATGTTGCTGGCGTCGGTGCGCACGCGGGTGGTCGACAGTTCACTGATGATCTTCGTGAAGTGCCGTTCCCCACGCGGATAGTCATGTGCCCACGGCAGGTCGCGGCTACGGAACCCGCCGCTGAAGTCCGGCATGCTGTAGCGAATGCGCGCCCACGTCAGGCGCCCGTCGTATGGGACGTTCGGCTGGACCTGCGGCGCCCCGCGCCGCTGGGCGCCAGCCTCACCCACGGCGAGACCCGCCGCGAGCAGAGCGGAGGCCCCCAGCGCGCCCGCCACCGCGCGGCGTACCCGGCGTGCCATGCCGTGCATCATCGTCCTCCCGCGCCGCCGCGGCGGCGCAACTCGAGCAATAGCGTCTGCGCCTTCTCGAATGAGGGCGCCTCTTCCAGCACCTGCAGCAACTCCCGCCGGGCCGCCGCGACCTCACCGGCGTCCGCCAACGCCCGCGCCAGCTCATAGCGCGCGGTCAGCAGATCCGTGGGGCGCGTCGCGATCACGGCCCGGCGCTCCCGCACCGCCAGCGCATGGTCGCCTCGCGCCGCGGCCATGAGCGCCAGCGCCTCGTGATCGCCGGCCTCATACGGCCAGATCCACAGCATCCGCTCCAGCGCCGCCGCCGCGCCGGCGAGGTCACCGCGCTCCCGGCGCAGCCGCGCCTCAAGCTGGTTGGCCTGCCAGGCGGTTTCCGAACGCCCGGTCACCTGTTCGAGCATGGCGATGGCGAGCGCCGTGTCCCGCACGCCGAGCGCCACCTGCGACAGATACCACGCCGGCCCATCCTCGCCGGAGTACGACGGGAACAGGGTCCGCGCACGCTCCAGCAGCACCCGCGCCGAATCCTGTCGTGCCTCCAGGAGCGTAACCGCCTGCCGCATGGTGTGCACGAAGGTGCCGCCGCTGCTGTCGCGCGCGCCCGCACCACCAACGGCCGCCAGTTCGGTGGCAAAGCGCCCCTTCAGCCAGGCGTCGAACTGGGCGTCCGCCTGCGGCATGGTCAATCCCAGCACCTTCTGGAACGCGCTGGGGGTGTCGAGCCCATCCCGATAGGCGGTGAGCAGCGCCGGCAGCGCACGTGCGCCCTTGGTGGTCTCTACCCACTCACAGAACAGCGAGGCCTGGTAATAGCTGAACGACGTTTCCTCGGGGTATCGCGGCCGCATGAATCCATCGGTGAGCGCACTGAGTGGACGCAGCTGCCCGCGCTGGTAGGCCAGCATCCAGGGCAGCGTGGTGCGCGCGCCCCAGCCCGTGCCGGCGCGCCGCTCCTCGAGCACCGATAGCCCCTCTGACAGCCAGCGCGGCACGCGGTGCGCCGATGCGCCAAGTGTGAACGCATGCGTGAGCTCGTGCCACGCCGTGCTGCCCCAGTTGAACGTGCCGCGATCACGCGCGCTCGGCGTGTCCATGGCCAGCAGGCTGCCGAAGCTCACGCCGAGTGCGCCGAGGCCGTTCAGCCCTACCGTACGCACCGAGAAGTCCGCGTGCTGGCGATAGAACTCGAGGCGCACGGGGGTCGGTGGGCGATAGCCGTAGCGCACGGCCAGCGAATCGTACGCGCGCTCCAACAGCGGCACGATATACAGCGCGAGCAACTCCGCCTCCTCGGCCGGCGCCACCACCCGGAAACGCCCCTGGTCGATGGTCTGGAACCCCCGCAGCTTGTCGAGCAGATCGAGCGTGTTCTTGTGCCATACGTTGAATGGATCGAGCGCGAAGGCGCGCTCCAGCGTGCGTCGACCGTCGTCCATGGCACCGAGACGCAGCTGGTTCGTGCCGAGCACGCCGAGTGCGGGGACCGACAGGCTGTCGAAGCGCACGGCCCGCTCGGCGAGGCGCACGGCTTCCTCGTAGCGGCGTTGCCGCACGGCACTCTCCGCCAGGCGCACGAAGAAATCGACCGGCGCCGGCTGCAGCGCCGTCGCCGCGCGCAAGGCGCGCTGGTACGTGGCCGAGTCCCCAGTGAGCCACGCCAGCGACCCGAGTACGGCCCACCCATCGAGTGCGGTGCTGTCGGCGGTCACGGCGGCCAGCGCCGTGACGCGCGCCGAATCGAAGGCCTCGGCATCGAGCTGCAGGCGCGCCACGTACGCCAGCGCGTCGGCGTGGCGTGCATTGGCTGCCACGCTCTTCCGCGCCGTGGCGAGTGCGGTGCCCTTGCCCTCGAACTCCTCCACCCGCGCGAGGCCAAGCAGGGCCTCGGCGTCGTTGGGGGCCCGCGCCAGCACGGCGGCGTACGACGCGCGCGCCTCCGGCGCGTTGTACTTGTCGAGGAACAAGGCCCCGGTGCGTCGCTGCGCCTCGAGATTCGTGGAATCCAGCGCGGTGGCGCGGTCGAAGGCGCCGAGCGCCGCCCGGACGGCGCCCGCATTCCCGCTGCCCAGGAGCACGTACGCCCGCCCTGCCGACGTGTGCTCGGCGCTGCTGCGGCCGCCATCGCGCTCGTAGGCGGCCACGATGCGGCGGGCGCGCGCCACGGCATCCGCGCGCGCACCACGCCGGGCGGACGCCTCGGCAGCCGCGATCTCGGCCGCAAATCGATCGGGGGCCACCGCCGCGCGTTCCTGAGCGCACGCCGGCAGCGGCCCGCCGATGAAGGCGAGGGTCCCCGCGCGCAGGAGCCAGCGCACCATGCCGCTCACAGGTCGCCCCCCGCGGCCCTGATGGCCTGCGACTTCTCGGCGATGGCCAGCAGCAGCCGCTCAAGCTCCGCTTCGTACGCCGTGGTATCCATGGATGCCTTCTTTGCGCGCAGCGCCGCGACCTGCGACTCCAGCGCCTGCCGCTCGGCAATGAGCGCGGCGATGCGCGGATCGGCAGCAGCGCGCCGACCGAACGTGATGCGGGCCGCCGCCAGCGAGTCGCTCACCACGGCATGCTCCGTCAACATGCGGTTCGTGCGCTCGTAGGACTTGGCGACTTCGGTGCGGGCGAAACGGAAGGCCTCGTGCACGGAGAGGCGGCCGTCCTTGTCGGCATCGGCGTCGTCACCGCCGAGCGCCCTGGTGAAGTGCTGCAGGAACTCCGCGTCGTTCTTCTCCAGCGCCGATCGGGTGGCGGTGATGACCACCCGGCCGGGACCCGCCAGCACCGGTACGAAGTCCCCGCTGCCGGTCGCGGCGTTCACGAACACCACCTGTTGCGCGGCGAAAGGCCTGAGCCACGCGGCATACTCCGTGGCGGTGGCATCCGGCCCCGGCAGATTGACCTTCGACTGCGGCCCCTCGCCACTGCCATGGCCGATAAGCAGCACCAGCAGCACATCCCCTGGTTGTACGCGCGTGGACAGCACCAGGAACGCTGCCCCGATGTTCTCTCGGGTGGATCGTCGTACGGGCCGCCCGGCGGCGAGGGAGTCTTCGGTGAGCACCAGAAGACTCGAGTCGCTCACCCCCCAGCGCTGAACGGCCGCGGTGCGCGTGGCCGTGACGGCATCGGCAAAGCGCTGCCTGAACGCGGGGTCGCCGGACAGCCCCGCGACGACGAGTACGTGCATGCGCTGTGCGCCGGCGCTCGCGATCGGCACGCTCGCCGCCAGACCCGCCGCGAGGCACGCCATCAGCCGCCCCACACGCCGCGGCAAGCCAGACGCCCCCAACCGCTTCATGCCAGCCCCCGGAGCCGTCGATAGCCCCACTCGGCGCCGAGCAGGAGTACCAGCAGGAGGAAGACGGCCGGCATGTCCCACAGGTCGTTGGCCTCGCGCACGGTCACGCCGGCACTGGTGTAGAGGGCGTCATTGGCAAGTTGCGTGGCGTTCACCAGCGGGTAGTAGCGGCCACCGGTTTCGCTGGCGATGCGGCGCAGCAGCGGCGCACGCAGCTCCGCCTGCGCCACGTCGGCGCCGCGCTCATCCACGAGCAGCGTCGTGGTCGCCCGCTGCACCGAATCCCGGCCACGCATCGACTCCGCGAGGATCGTGTGGCGCCCCGTATCCCGAGGCGTGAAGCGCGCGGTGTAACTGCCGTCGTCCCGCAGGGCCCACTCCAGCGGCACGACCTCGGTGGCGCCATCCGGCATGGTCACCGTCACGGTGACGCGCGCATCGTTCACGTCAGCGAACTGCGGGGTGCTCACCTGGGCACGCAGCACCACCGGCTCGCCGGGCGCCACGCGGGCCGGGGTGGCGGCAATCTCGAACGGCGCGGGCGCCTCGTCGACAAGCCACCGTACCATTTGTCGCCAGAATGTCTGGTGCGTGCGATCCTCGACGGGAATGGCGGTGTCCATGCGCCAGAGCCACGAATCCTGGACGCCGAAGATGGCGCTCTGGCCGCGGCCGTAGCGCTGCCAGCTGAGGATGGGCACGTCGCTGCGGCCATCGTCCGTGCGCCCGGACAGCAGCAGCGTCGCTCCGGCGCGCAGGGTACCGAGCCGGTTGACGATCGTGAGCGTCGGCAGCGAATCCCAGCGCTGGCGTGAGGCCGCCAGCGACTCGCGCAACTGCAGCGCCGGATGCACCTCACCGAGGCGCGTGGGGCGCACCTGCACCGGCATCGCGGGCCCGTCGACGTTGATCTCGCCGCGGGCGATGGTGAGGGGCAGGACGTCGGCCACCGGGGTACCGGCGAAGCCGCCTTCGGCGAGCGACGCGCGTCCGCCAAGCACCAGCAGGCCGCCTCCGCGCACACTCACGAAGTCGGCGAGCATACGCAGCTGCTCGGTGGTGAAGAAACCCGCCTCCACGCTGCCGAGGATGAGCGCGCGGTAGCCGAAGAGCTCCTCGCGCGTGCTCGGGAAGCCGCTGATCAGTTCGAGGCTGTCCCGCACACCGAGGCGCAGGAACTTGCGCTCCGCGCTGCGCATCAGGCCCACGACCTGCAGGGCACTGTCGTCGGCGACGGCACGTCGGAGGAAGGCGAACTCCGGCCGCGGTTCACCCTCGAGATAAAGGACGCGGTCGGGGCCGGCGCGCACCTCGAGACTCGTCTGCCATTCGTTGTTCTCGGTCACGATCTCGGCGTCGAGCGGACGCGCGCGCACCGCCAGGCGATGCACACCGGTGGCCAGTGGCGGCACCCGCAGGCGGGCCGTCACGAGATCACCGCGCGCGGGCGGGCGCACCGTTTCCGTGGCCACGACGCGCCCGTCGGCTTCGACGGTGAGCGTCACGCCGTCCTTGCCGACGCCGCGCAGCCTGATGTCGGCCTCGACGAGACTGCTGGCCCCGGCGAGCAGCCGGCGCGGTGCCTGCACGCGTTCCACCGCCACGTCGCGATCGAACCGTTCGCGCCCCACACCAACCGTGTAGACGGGGACGCGGCGGGCGCGGAGGGCCAGCAAGGCGTCGTCGAGGGACCCGTCGCCGTTGTCGGCGCCATCAGACACGAGCACCACGCCGGCGAGCGGCATGCCACTCAGGTCCTCGCGGACGTCGGCCAACGCCTGCGCGAGGTCAGAGCGGGTGCCGCGGCCCTGCAAGTCGCCCGCGTTGCGCACCGGCGCCGCACTGGCGGCGAATCGGAAGCGGCGGACGGCAAAGCGCTCGCCGAGCGTGCGCAGCAGGGCGCTGGTGTCGGCGAAGGCCCGCTGCACGGCGCCAAGGCGCGACCCATCCTGCGCATCGCGGATGCGCATGCTGCGTGAATCGTCGAACAGCACGGCAAGGACGTTCCGTTGCGGCACGGCGGACGCGATGACGAGACCGGGACGAAACAGGCACCCGATCACGAGCAGGAGCGCGAGGGTGCGCAGGCCGCCAAGCACGACGCGGTCACCGCGGCGCAGGGTGCGGAGGCGGGCATGCGTGACGAGCACCAGCAGCGCCAAAGCCACGGCGGTCGCCAACAAGACGGGGGTGGGGATCACCGGGGCGACGACAAGATCGCCGCGCGCAAACGCACGCGGCGGAAACTTGAAGAGCCAGGAGCCGATGGTCTCGAACCAGGAACCCACGTAGGCGTCGGCGAAGGAAGGCGAGAGGGCGAACGACTGCTGACCACGGCGCCGGCGGTGTCAGGCCGGGACCCTGACAGTGCACCGCGAAACCATGGGCGTCCACTGTAGACGCGAGATGAGACACCGGCGTTGGGGCGGGTGTTGCAGGCCGACGCCATTCCGGTGTGGGCCGCAGCCCCGTGCCGAGGATTCCGGACGCCCGCATGGCCGGCGACGTACTTAACGGTGGCACGATCCCCGCGTCCAAGCAGATGAAGCGGGCGCCGACGTGGCGACCGTCACCATCAACAGGGAAGGTCTTTATGTGGTACACGCGGTCCCAGTACCTGCTTGCCGTGGCCGTTGTCGGCTTCACGGTTGTCTCCAGCGTGCAGGCACAGCGTCCGGTGCGTCCGGGTGAGCCCCGTGCGGGCGCCCCGGCGCCGCAGGCCGGCGCCATGCCTCGCGGTGGCGCCCTTGGCGGCCCCGCGGCGAAGCGAGGCGCCGGCGGTCCGCGCGGCAATGCGGCGGCCATGCTGCTCCGGCTGCGGGGGCCGCTGGCCCTCACCGACGATCAGGTGAAGCGCCTTGAAGTGCTGGCGGCGGCCGGGGCGCCGAAAGGCAACGCGTCAGAAATGCTCCGCACTCGCGCCGACCTGATGGACGCGCTGCAGGGGGACGGCAATCTCGTCGCGGCCCGTACCGCACTGGACAAGATGAGCCGGTTGCGCAACGACCGGATGATCGCGGGCTTCAAGCAGCGGCAGGAGGCGCGGGCCGTGCTGACCGCGGAGCAGAAGCGGACGCTCGACAACCTCCGCGAGGGCGCCCGGGACCGCGGCGGGCGCGGTGCACGGGGCGCGCGGGGCCGGCGTGGTCCGGACGCCGCGCGGGGGGTACGCCCGGGGGGCGGACTCCCGCCGCGGGGGCCGTTGGGGCCGCAGGGGCCTGGCGGTCGGGGCGGGCGACGGGGCGTGGAAAGCGAAGGCTGAGGTCGGGCGTCGGATGGCCGAGTTCTGACGTCGTTCGCGTGCCGCGTATTGCTGCCTGTCGTCAGCAATACGCGGTCAGCGTTCGTCCGCCGAGGGTCCGTACAGCCCCGGCAACGGCACGTCCAGCAGGCGATAGTAGATCGACAACTGCGCTCGATGGTGGATCATGTGGTTGAGCACCATACCGCGGAGCATCGCGAGGCGGGGCATGCGCATCACGACCTGCTCACCGACTGTGGCCGTCCAGTTCACCGTGAGGTCGGCGTCGCTGGCGGCATCGAGCGCCGCCTTGAAGCGGGCCACGCGCTCGTCCCACAGGGTGATGAACGCCTCGACCGTCTCCAGCGACGGCTTGGGAGGCTGGGGGGCCGCAAAGTCGAGGGTCGTGGTCTGCAGTGTCACCAGCCCCCAGAGCGGGAAGTCGAGCAGGTGGGTCGCGAGCTTGCGTAGCGTCCAGCTCTTCGCGTGCGGCGTGAAGTCGAGGTGTGCGGCAGGAATGCGCTGGAGCATCAAACGTGTGCTGGCCATCTCATGATCGAGATCGGCGAGCACGGTCGTGGCCATCGTGGACATGTTCAGGACTCGTGTGTGTCGGAAGGGGGAAGGTGCGGGGAAGGCGGCCAGTCGCTGGCGGTGGCTCGCCAGCGGGCAAGGTCCGTGGTGGTATCGACATCGAGTGCGCCGCCCTCGAGAAAGACGACGTGCGTGTCCTCACGGCGCAGCAGGTCGCGGGCGCCCCGGTCACCGGTGAGCGTCCGCAGCCACCCCCAGTCGCGTCGTGGCAGGACCGCCGGTACACCGTGCAGGAGCCGGCCATCGGCACCCGCGTATGTCGAGGCGGCGCGGCGTCCGCCTGCCGAGGCCGTCATCAGTGACGTCAGGTGTGAGGCGGTCACCGCCGGCATGTCGCACGCCATGATCAGCACCGCCTCGACCGAGGCCTCGCCCGCCCCCATCGCCTCGAGTGCCCGGACACCGACGGCGATCGACTCCCCCATGCCACGCTCCCACGCGGGGTTGACGACGGGGTGCACCGACACGGCAGCCACGGCGGCACCAACGGTGTCGGCGTCGGCGCCGAGCACGACGACCACTGGCGCGCACCCCGCCTCCACCAGCTGACTCGCGGCCCGCGTCACCAGCGGCACCATGCTGGCGTCCCGCAGCAGCTGCTTGGGCGTACCGAGGCGTCGCGAGCCGCCGGCGGCGAGCAGGAGGCCAGCGATCGGCATGCGCTGGCTCAGTCGGCCGACCGGTCCGTCACATCACAGCGTGGCGGCACGTCGAGGGCGCCGCCCAGCAGGCCGTTGCCAGGCGTGGGCGCCCCGTCCCGCTCGCGGAGCTGCGGGGTCGGCGTCCGCGTGTGAATCGGACTCTGGCGCTCGCGAAGAAAACCGCCCGGACGGGCGTGCATCACGGCCTCGATTTCCGCGATCGCCGAAAGCGCGATCGACGCCGGCGACTCCCCCCCGAGGTCGAGGCCGATCGGGGCATGCAGCTTGTGGCGCTGTCGTGCCGTCAGCGGGGTGCCGAGCGCGGCCAGCGCAGCCTCGGCGGCCTCCACCAGTTGCGCAGCGCGGCGCCGCGAGCCCAGCACCCCGATGTAGCCAAGGGGCAGCGTGAGGGTGCGCATGAGCCACGCCAGATCGACGTCGTACACATGCGACAGGAGCGCCACGGCCGTGCGACCGTCATGCGGCAACTCGGCGAGGCTCGCCGGGACCGCGTCGAGGTGGCGGACCGGCCGTGTCTGCACGCCGCGAGGTAAGGAGAGCGCCGAGAGCAGTGCCGGCCGGTGGTCGAGAACCGTGACGTGCCACCCGAGCAGGGCGGCAAAGTGGGCGAAGGCTTCGGCACCGCGCCCGGCGCCCACCAGATGCAGTGCGATGGGGGCGACGAGCGGCTCGACGAAGGCCATGGCCTGCTCGGGTACCGGATGCAGCGAAGCCTGGGCCGTGTGTTGCGCGGTGGCGGCCAGCGCGTGCAATCCGGCCTCCCCGACGCTTCGCGCCGACTCGTGCCACAGGTGCCAGCGCCCCGACTGGGCCGGGCCGTCGAGTAGTGCCGCCGTCGCGCCCCCTCCATCCGCGTCGAGCATCGTGACGACGGCTCCACCGTGGCGCCGGCCCCGGATGGCCTCCGCCTGCGCCATCCACCGCCAGTCGGTGAGCGGCTCGAGCAGCAGGTGCGCCACGCCGTCGCACGCGGCGCCGAAGCCCCAGATCGTCTCCAGGTCGGCACGCAGATCGTAGCGCAGGCGGATCGCGCGCCCGGTCGCACACACACCGGCTGCCCGGGTCGCGACATCGCCCTCGAGGCAGCCGCCGCTGATGGCTCCGGCCAGAATGCGCCCCTCGGCGTCCACCAGCAGGCGCGCCCCCGGCTGGCGATACGACGACCCATCGACCCGCACGAGGGTAGCCAGCGCCAGCGGGACTCCGGGACGTTCCTGACGAGCCCCCGCCGCCGCGCGAGCGAGTTCCACAAAGCCGTTCACCAACGCTCCGCAACCGGGGGAATGGAGGAGGACCCTCGAGGAATATGCGGATTGCGGGCGCAGCCGCCACCGGGAGCGCGTGGCCTGGCCCGGCCGCACCAGCCTCGGCCCCGCCCCTCCGGTGGCGGGCTGTCCGCGGACGTGCGATCAGCTCCGACGGTGGCTGTCCACTCGCGGACGCACCGGCGGTTCAATCTCAAGTGAAAGCAAGTGCCCACTTGCGAGCAAGTAACGACTTGCTTTGTTTGTGGGGATGACCGATGACAACCACCAGCGAATTCTCCAGGCGGCCGCCCGGGTCTACGCCCAGCATGGGTGGCGCGGCGCGACGACCAGACGGATCGCCGAAGAGGCGGGCGTGAACGAGGTGACGCTGTTCCGGCACTTCGGCTCCAAGGACGCCCTGCTCGAGCAGATGATGCGCGGGCTGTCGGCCGCGAAGGCCGGTCTTTCGCTCGAGGGAATCCCGCAGGAGCCGGAGCTGGAGCTGCTCGCCTGGGCCCGGGCGCATCATCAGGACACGAGCACCCGGCGCACCCTGATTCGGCAGATCATGTCCGACGCCGAGGAGCGCCCCGAGCTGGTGAACTGTGCCACCAACGGGCCGAACAACGCCGCAACGCAGCTCCGGAGCTACGTCGCGCAGCTGCGCGCCCATGGGTTCCTCGCTGGCGAGGAGGTGCTGGCCCCGGCGGAGGTGGCGGCGGCCGTCACGATGCTCTTGGGCGCCGTGTTCGCCGATGGTATGAATCGCGACCTCATGCCCGCGATGTTCTCGCGCCCCGTCGACGAGACGCTCCGCGCCTACGTCCGGATATTCCTGCGCGGTCTGGGCGCCCTGGCGGAACCCGTCGCCCAGACGGGACGTATGGCCGCAGGCGCGACGACTCTCACTTCGAGCTCCACATGATGGCCTCATCTCGTGCCCGCCGACGCGAGGCACTGACTTGCACCACCGCCGTCGCAGTGCTGGCCATGCTCGGTGCCGCACCGATGGCCGTCGGCGCCCAGATGGCGCCCCGCGCCCTGTCACTCGCCGAAGCGTTGCGCCTGGCGGCGGGCACCAGCGAGCAGGTGGCGCTCGCCCGCGCCGCTGAACAACGCGCGCGCGGCCAGCAAACGCAGGCGCGTGCGGCGCTCCTTCCGCAACTCGCTTCCACGCTGAACTGGCAGAAGCAGCTGCAGAACCAGTTCGCCGCCATCGCCAGCCGGTCCGGCAACAGCGGCAGTGGCACCGGTACCGGCAGCGGCAGTGACTCCTCCACCGCGGACAATCCCATCACGCGGATCTTCGCGTCACAGTACAACTTCAATGTTGGGCTCACGGCGTCGCAGCCGTTGTTCACCGGCGGGCGCGCCACCGCCAACATTCGCTCGGCGCGCGCAGCGCGTGAGGCGGCCGCGATCGGCATTACCAGTGCCGAAGCGCAGGTGCAGCTCGACGTGACGTCGGCGTACTACGACGCGCTGCTTGCCGAGCGGCTGGCCACCATCGCCGACTCGGCCTTCGTGCAGGCTGAGCGCACGCTCCGGCAAGTGCAGCTCACCCGCAGCGTGGGCTCAGCGTCGGAATTCGAGCTCATCCGCGCCCGCGTCACGCGTGACAATCAGCGGCCGTCGCTGCTGCAGGCCCGAACCCAGCGTGAGCTCGCGTTCGTGCGTCTCCGGCAGCTGCTCGACCTGCCGGCGGGTGAGCCACTGCAGCTGACGGACAGCATTGCCGAAGGCCCCGCGCCCGTCCCACCCGGGCCGGCGTTGCTGACGACGGTGAACGTCGATGCCGTGCAGGTGCTCGCGCCCGATCCCCGCGTGGCGGGTGAGGTGTCGCGGCGCGTGGCCTCGAGCGACACCTCGGCGCGGGCCCGGGCTGCCGTCCTGCAGGCACAGAAGAACGTCGAGATTGCGCAGCAGGCCCTGCGCGCGACCAAGGCCGCACGCCTGCCGCAGATCTCGGCGCAGACCAACTACCAGCGGCTCGCCTATCCGCGGAACATCCTGCCCACGAGCCTCAACGACTTCCTGCCCAACTGGACCGTCGGCCTTGGCTTGTCGCTGCCGCTGTTCACCGGGGGCAACGTCCGCGGTCAGATCGTGGCCGCCGAGGCCGGCGTGATTGACGCACGCCAACGCCTCAAGCTGGCCGAAGAGGGGGCCTCGCTCGACGCCCGGGCGGCCACGCTGCAGCTCACGGAGGCCGAGGCGGCGTGGCAGGCGAGCCTCGGCACCGCCGAACAGGCGCAGCGGGCGTACGAAATCGCCGAAGTGCGCTTTCGCGAGGGGATCTCCACGCAGCTCGAACTGTCCGAGACGCGCGTCCAGCTGCAGCAGGCGTTGGCGAACCGCGCCCGCGCGGCGCGCGACCTGCAGGTGGCGCGCAAGCGCCTCGCACTTCTTCCCTATCTCCCGCTGTCGCCGTCGGCTCCGCTGGCGGCGTCCACGAACCCCGGTACGACGCGATGACCACCCTTGTGCGCCGTTCGGCGCTTCTCTTGACGGTTGCCCTCATGGTCGGCGCGTGTGGCAAGCCGGCCGGTGCCCCGAACGCCACCACGGCGGCGGCCCAGGCCATCGGCCCCGACAACATTGCCGTCGCCGTGCTCGACACGCTGCGCAGTGGCCCGGCTGTTTCCGGGATGCTCACTGCGGATCGCGAAGCGCGCATTCGCGCCGAAGTCGGCGGGGCGGTCCTGCAGACCCTCGTCGAGGAGGGGGAACGCGTGGGTGCGGGAGCCGTACTGGCCCGCATCGACGATGCAGCGGTACGCGATGCGGCGATCTCGGCGCGGTCGGGCGTGACGCAGGCCAAGGTTGCGGCCGACCAGGCCGCGCGGGAGCTGCAGCGCGCCCAGACGCTGGCCAGGGCGGGGGCTATCGCCGAGCGTGACGTCGAAAGTGCCGAGCGGGCAAACCTGTCGGCGCAGGCGGCACTCGCCGATGCCAACGCGCGCCTCTCGGCGGCGGAGAAGAACCTGCGCAACACCATGGTCCGGGCGCCATTCGCCGGGGTGGTCGCGGAGCGGGCCGTGAGCCCCGGCGACATCGTCGCTCCCGGGGCGGCGATGTTCACCGTGATCGACCCGCGCAGTCTGCGCGTTGAGGCGTCGGTACCGGCGTCGGCCCTCGCGTCGGTTCGCGTGGGGGCGTCTGTCACGTTTACGGTGAACGGCGCCGATCGCGTGCTCACGGGCCGCATCACCCGCGTGAGCCCCATGGTCGATCCGCAGACGAAGCAGGTGCGCATCCTGGCCACGGTGCCCAACAACACCGAGGCGCTGGTGGCCGGGCTGTTCGTCGAAGGGCGGGTGTCGGCGCAGGAGCGGGCCGGTGTGCTGGTGCCGGACCAGGCGGTGGATCAGACGGGCATCGTGCCCACGGTGATCCGGCTGCGCGGCGGCACGGTGGAGCGGGTCGAGGTGCAGGTGGGACTGCGTGATGCGGTATCCGAGCGGCTCGAGATCACGACCGGTATTGCTGGCGGTGACACGGTGCTGCTCGGTGCGGCACGAGGAATTTCGGTCGGCACGGCAGTGAGCGTGTCGGCTCCGCGTGATGCCGGGCCCCGCGATTCGGCGGCCGCCCAGAAGAACGTGAAGAACTGAGGCCCCCATGTTCATTTCGGATTTTGCCATCAAGCGCCCCCTGCTGACGGTGGTCGCGATGCTGGCGCTGGTCGGTTTCGGCCTGGTGGCGCTGTTCCAATTGCAGACGGATGAATTTCCCGAGGTGCAGCCACCGGTAGTGCTGACCACGGTGGTGTATCCGGGCGCCTCGCCCGAACAAGTGGAGCGGGAAGTCCTCGAACCGATCGAGGAAGCCATCCAGTCCATCTCCGGCGTCAAGTCGATCAACGGCGAGGCGCGCGACGGCTTTGCTCAGATCACGACACAGTTCGTCTTTTCCAAGGACCTGCAGGAGGCCACACAGGACATCCGCGACGCCATCAGCAGCAAGCGTCAGGATCTGCCGCAGGAAATCGAGGAGCCGATCCTCCGCAAGTTCAATCCGACCGATGCGCCCATCATCACGCTCAGCCTGTATTCCAGCACGCTGACGCCGGCCCAGCTCACGATCCTGGCCGATCCCGGCATCACCCGTGAACTGCGCGCCATCCCCGGTGTGGCCGACGTCGCGGTCACCGGCGCGGTCAAGCGCGAACTTACCGTGAACCTCGACCCGCAGCGATTGCTTGCCGCCGGGGTGAGCATCCCGCAGGTGGTCGGGGCGCTGCAGCAGGGCAACCTTGCGGTGCCCGTCGGCCGCGTGAACGGCGCGCTCGACGAACGGACCATCCGCCTGCGCGGCCGCCTCGACGGGCCGCAGGACTTCATGAACCTGGTCGTGGCCGAGAAGGGCGGCCGCCTCATCCGGCTCGGCGATGTCGCCGTCGCCACCGATGGTATCGAAGAGCAGCGCACCCTGGCGCTGTTCAACGGCCGCGAAGCCGTAGGCATCGAGATCAAGAAGACGAAGGGCTACAGCACCACGGCGGTGGCCGAGGCGATCATCCGGAAGGTCGACCAGCTGCGCCCGACGCTGCCGGCGGGGGCCCAGCTCGACGTCGTGAAGAACAAGGGCACGCGTGTCGAGAACTCCGTGAACAATGTGCAGAGCGCCCTCGTCGAAGGTGCGGTGCTCACGGTGCTGGTGGTGTTCCTGTTCCTCAACTCGTGGCGCTCGACGGTGATCACGGGGCTGGCCTTGCCGGTGTCGGTGCTGGCCAGCTTCGTCGCCGTGTGGGCCTTCGGCTTCACCCTCAACACGATGTCGCTGCTTGGCCTCTCGCTGGCCATCGGCATCCTCATCGACGACGCCATTGTGGTGCGTGAGAACATCGTGCGCCACGTGGAGATGGGGAAAGACCACTACACGGCGGCGCGCGAAGGGACCGACGAGATCGGGCTCGCGGTTGCTGCGACCACCTTCTCGATCGTGGCCGTCTTCGTGCCGATCGCGTTCCTGCAGGGGGAGTCCGGGCAGTGGTTCAAGCCGTTTGCCCTCACGATCGCCTGCTCGGTGCTGGTGTCGCTGTTCGTGTCCTTCTCGCTCGACCCGATGCTCTCGGCCTATTGGCCCGACCCGCATCTCGAAGAGCATCAGAAGAGCTGGATCACCAGGCGGCTCGATCGCTTCAACACCTGGTTCAATGGCCTCGCCGATGGCTACCGCCGCCTCGTTGGGTGGGCGCTCGACCATCCCAAGAGCATGGTGCTGCTCGCGGTCTCCAGCTTCGTGCTCGCGTTGGCCATGCCGGCGATCGGGTTGGTTGGCGGCGGGTTCTTCCCGCTCCAGGACAACGCCGAGTTGAACATGGCCGTGGAGACCCCGCCGGGGGCGAACCTCGACTACCTGCGGCAGAAGGTCACGGAGACGCTGGCGGTGACCAGGCAGTATCCCGAGGTCGAGTACAGTTTCGTCACCGCCGGTGGCGCGAACGGTGCGGTGGACAAGGCGAGTGTGTACCTCAAGCTGCGCCGGCGCGCCGATCGGCAGAAGGACGGACAACGCTCCGCGGAGGAGCTCGGTGAGGCCATCCGCCGCGACGTCGCCACGATCGGCGGCGCCAACGTGTCGGTGTTCACCAACGACTTCGCCGGCGAGGAGAAACAGATCTCGCTGCAGCTGCGCGGGCAGAGCAAGGACGCGCTGCAGCAGGTCGCCGATCAGTATATGGCGGTCCTCAAGACCGTGAACGGCGCGGTGGATGTCGGCCTGAGCACGAAGGGACAGAAACCGGAACTCACAGTGCAGGTGGATCGTGGTCTGGCAGGGGCGCTGGGGCTGAGCGTCGGCCAGGTGGCCACCGCCATCCGTCCGGCGTTCGCCGGGCTCGACGCCGGCGACTGGGTCGACCCGAACAACGAGACGCGCAAGGTCATGGTGCGCCTGTCGCCCGAGGCCCGGGCGCGCAGCGCCGACCTGGAACTCCTGCCGATCGCCGTGGGGCAGGGGGCGAATGGCACTCTCATCCCGCTGCAACAGGTGGCGCGTGTGCGCAGTGAACTGGGCCCCGCCATCGTCAACCACCTCAATCGCGACAACGTGATCAAGGTCGAGGCGAATGTCGCCGGGCGCTCGCTCAGCGAAGTGCAGGCCGACATTGCCAGCGGCACCGCGGCCATTCCCTTGCCGCCCGGCGTGACGCTGTCGACTGGCGGACAGGTCGAGCAGCAGCAGGAAGTGTTCGGCAGCATCTTCATCGCGCTCGGGGTGGCGGTGGCGCTGATGTACCTGATTCTGGTCGTGCAGTTCGGGTCGTTCCTCGACCCGATCGCGATCCTGATCTCACTGCCGTTGTCGCTCATCGGCGTGATGGGCGCCCTCGCCATCACGGGCCACACCATCAACATGATGAGCCTCATCGGCGTGATCCTGCTGTGCGGTATCGTGGCCAAGAACGCCATTCTGCTCATCGACTTCGCCAAGTGGTCGCGGGAGAAGAACGGGATGCCGTTGCGGGAGGCGCTCATCGAGGCCGGGGCCATCCGCCTGCGTCCGATTCTCATGACGACCTTTGCCCTCATCGCCGGCATGATTCCGGTTGCCCTGGGCCGGGGCGAGGGGGCGCAGTTCCGCGCCCCACTCGGGGTGGCCGTCATCGGGGGCGTGGTGACCAGCACGATCCTTACCTTGTTGGTGATCCCGACCTTCTACGAGATCTTCGACAAGGCCCGCACCCGTGTGGCCCGGCGCGTGGGGCTCAGGCCGCCCCATACGGGACAGTTTGCGACCATCGAGATGCCGGTGCCGGAGGCTGGTGACTGAGCCGTCCTGTCGCGGCCGGTGACGGCGAACCGGAGGCGACGGGTGGGGTTACATTGCCCTATCTATGCGCGTTCCGTTTGCCCTGCTCTCCGCACCCGCCTGGCTCGCTGTGCTGACGGACGCGCCGTGGACGTACATCGTCCTCGGCGCGTCGGCCATTGTCACCGAGGAGTTGGCGCCGATCTTCGGGGGGATTGCTGCCCACGAGGGTGAACTGCGGCTCATGGCGGTGGTGGTCGCCATCACGCTCGGCGGGTGGATGGCGACGGCGCTGCTGTACCTGCTCGGGCGGCTCAAGTGGGAGGCCATCCGCCGTCGCTTCCCGAAGGTCCGGGCCACGGGTACCGTGGCGCTGCGGGTGGTGCGCCGGAACCCGATGACCGCGTCGTTCTTCGTGCGCTTCGCCTTCGGCCTGCGTATCGTGCTGCCGATGGCCTGCGGGGCGGCGCGCGTACCCCTGTACCGCTACCTACCCATGACCCTGCTCGGGTCATTGGCATGGACAGCGGTCTTCACCGCCGTCGGTTACGCCGCCGGCGAGGCGGCGGTCCAGGCCATCGGGCACCTCGGCCAGGCCGGCGAAATCGTCGGTGCCATCGTGCTGACCGGCGCCATCCTCGCCTTCGTGAAGTGGCAGCGCACCCGGCGCGCGCGCAAGGCGGCACGGCAGGCGGCTGTCCCGCCTGCGACCCCACGGTCCACCGTCGAGATGGGGTCAGGCGGCCGGACGGACTGACGCGGCGGCGTCCCGCAGCTCCCGCCACGCCAGTTCAATGTGCGTCCGCTCCGTGCGGATGTTCCCGATGGCCAGCCGCAGCGTGTAGCGTCCGTCCAGCTTGGTGTGCGACAGGTAGACACGGCCGCGCGCGTTCACCTGCTCCATGATGGCCGCGTTGAGGGCGGCGATCTCGGCCTCCGTGGCCCCCGGGGGAACGTACCGGAAGCACACGAGCGACAGCGTCACCGGCGCGGTGAGTTCCCAGCCCCCCTCGAAGTGCACCATGCCCGCGAACTCCCGCGCCAGCTCGCAATGCTGGCGGATGCGCTCGGCGAGCCCGTCGGCCCCATAGGCGCGCAACACCATCCACAGCTTGAGTGAGCGGAACCGCCGCCCAAGCTGAATGCCGTAGTCCATCAGGTTGATGGCCTCGTCCTGCATGCGGGTGACGAGGTACTCCGGCAGCAGGGCGAACGCCTGCTTGAGCGACTGCGGATCCCTGGTGTAGAGCACCGAGCAGTCCATCGGCGTGAAGAGCCACTTGTGCGGGTTGACGACGAACGAATCGGCGCCGTCCACGCCGTCCATGAGATAGCGCAGCTCGGGAACGATCGCGGCCACGCCGCCGTAGGCCGCATCCACATGCACCCAGCAGTGGTGGCGCCGGGCGATGCGCACCACCTCGGCCACCGGGTCGATGCTCGTGATGCTCGTGGTGCCCACGCAGGGCACCACGGCGATGGGCGCGTATCCCGCCGCGACATCGGCGGCCATGGCCGCCTCGAGCGCCTCGGGCCGTAGGCGAAACTGGGCGTCGGCCGGAATCCGGACCAGGTTCTCGTGACCGAGGCCGAGGGCAATCACCGCCTTGTCGATCGAGGAGTGGGCGTGTTCGCTGCAGTACACGCGCAAACGCGGCAGGTCGTCGCGCGCCGCCATGCCGCGACCGCGCACGTCGAATCCGGCTCGCTCGCGTGCTGCCGCCAGGGCGTAGAACGTGCTCATGCTGGCGGTGTCGGTGATCTCGCCGAACCAGCCATCCCCGAGGCCCATGAGCTGTCGCAGCCAGTCGAGGGTAACCTGCTCGAGTTCGGTGACCGCCGGGCTGGTCACCCACAGCATGCCATTGGCGTTCAGCCCGGCCGCCAGCAGTTCACCGAGGATGCCGGGATACGATCCCGAGTTGGCGAAATAGGCGAAGAACGCCGGGTGATTCCAGTGCGTGATGCCCGGCAGGATGGTCGCGTGGAAGTCCCGCAGCATCGCGTCGAGCGGCTCGCCCCGAGTGGGCGGGGCCGTGGGCAGTGCCTCGCGGATGTCATCCGGCCGTACACGGCTGCGCACCGGGTAGCGCACGGCGTTTTCGAGGTAGTCGGCAATCCAGTCCACCGCCGCGTGGGCAGCGGCGCGGAACTCGTCCGCGGGGAGATCACCCGTGCGTGGCGATTCCGCAGGGGCGGTGAGGGGGCGCTCAGGCATGTCGAACGATACCCGCCCGTGGCGTTGCGGTGAATGGCTCGCGCTCGTAGCGTGGAGCATGACTCCCAACCCGTCCCGCCGCGACTTCCTGCGCGACAGCGCCCTGCTCGGGGCCGCGAGCCTCACCATGCCCACCACCGGCCTTGGGCTCGCGACGGACGACCGCGTGGCCACCGACGGGCCCGGACCCCTGGTGCCACTGGTTGGCGATCTCGCCGCCGTGGCCCGCGACGAGGGGTACTGGAAGAAGGTCGCGGCCCGGTACCGCATCACCGACAAGGTAACGAATCTCGAGGCGGGCTACTTCGGGCTCATGGCGGCGCCGGTGCTGGCGAAGTACCACGAACACATCGACCGGGTGAACCGGGAGAATTCGTACTTCGCGCGACGCGAGTATGGCCCCATGCTGCGTGCGGCCCGCGAGCGGGTGGCGGCGTTCGTGGGCGCCCAGCCCACCGAGATCACCTTCTCGCGCGGAGCCACGGAAGCGCTGCAGGCGCTCATCGGGCAGTACAACCGGGTGCGCGCCGGCGATACGGTCATGTACGCCGACCTCGACTACAACGCCATGCAGTGGGCCATGAACGCCCTTGCGCAGCGCACGGGAGCGAGGGTGGCCACACTTGACATTCCCGAACCGGCCTCCCGGGAGAACATCCTCGCTGCCTACGCGGCGGCGCTCGAGGCGCACCCGCGCACCAGGCTCCTGCTGCTGACGCACTGCAACAACAAGACGGGGTTGCTGCTGCCAGTGAAGGAGGTAGCGGCACTGGCCCGCACCCGTGGCGTGGATGTGGTGGTCGATGCCGCGCACTCGTTCGGCCAGGTGCCACTCACCATGGACGACCTCGGCGCCGACTTCGTGGGCATCAACCTGCACAAGTGGGTTGGCGCCCCCGTGGGCGCCGGGGCGCTCTACATTCGCACCGGCCGTCTCGACGCCATCGATCGGGCCCATGCCGACGAAAGTGTTTCGCCCGACCGCATCGAGAGTCGCCTGCACACGGGGACCACGCATTTCGCGACGTTCATGGCCATTCCCGATGCCCTCGACTTCCAGCAGTCGATCGGCATCCCGCAAAAGGCTGCCCGCCTGCGCTACCTGCGCGACCGCTGGGTGCACGCGGTGCGCGACGTGCCGGGCGTCGACGTGCTGACGCCGGAAGATCCGTCGCTCACCGGGGCGATCACGGGCTTCCGCCTGCATGGGCGCGGGTCGCGCGAGGCCAATGCGGCACTGGCCCGCACACTGTTCGAGGAGTTCGGGATCTTCACGTTTCAACGCACAGGCATCGCCAACGGTGATTGTGTGCGGGTGACACCCACGCTGTACAACACGCCGGCCGACGCCGACATGCTGGCGGCGGCGATCCGCAATATCGCGGCGCGGGGGTGAACGGTTCCGTGCGGGACCGCTGAATGCGGGGCCCGCCGCCATGGATGACGCCGGTGGTGCCGTTCCGTCGTTCCCGCCGTCGCCGGTCGTCGTTTCACTCAACTCCTGCCCTTGCACGCCGATACTTCGGGACACCGCGACGCCGCGGCCCAATGGTGTCTCTCCCTTCCCGGATCGCACATGGCTCGCTGCCCCTATACCTGGGTCCGCAGCTTCTTCACGAGTCCCTCGGCAACCCCCCCGGGCGCGCCAGCCCAGCATCTGCGCGTCCGTGTGGTGCGCGATGGCGAGGAACGCGTGCTGGTCACGTTGCCTGCCCGCAGTGCCCGCTGGCTCATGGAAGTCATTCCCGCCGATGTGCAGGAGCGGATTCGCGCCGAAGAAATTCCGTTGGACGCCATGATGGCGGAGCTGCACGCGCAGGAAGTGCACTACCCTCGACCGATTTTCACCCTCAGCGAGGCGCATCGGCAGATCGACGTCTGGCTCGAGTAGTGACGCGCCCCTCCATCAGACGACCGAGCCCCCGCACCAGGACTTCCGGTGCGGGGGCTCGGTCGTTGTGATCGCCGCAGGCACGCGCCGCGTCGGGCGGCCACCGTGCGGGTGAGGCGGCCTATGCCGCCTTCACCGTGTGAAACTCGAGATCCTGCGGCCGGCAAAAGAGCCCGGAGGCATTCCCGGGTGCCCGCACCACCGAGTCAGTGATGCCGAGCGTGCTTTCGGTGCCGCCGAGGAACAGCGCCCCCCCGGGCAGCAGTAGGGTTGCCATGCGGTCGATCACGCTCTTCTTCGTCGCGACGTCGAAGTAAATCAGCACGTTGCGGCAGAAGATGATGTCAAACTGCCAGAACGAGGGGAAGGGATCGAGCAGGTTGATCTCCCGGTAGCTCACGCGCTGGCGGATGTCGGGCACGAGTTCGAATCCGTCCGGGTGCGGCCTGAAGAACTTCATGAGCAGCTGCACCGGCAGGCCGCGCTGGACCTCGAACTGGTTGTAGATCCCTGCCTTCGCGCGTTGCAGCGCCGCCGCCGAGAAATCGGTGGCGGTGATCTCCACCTTCACGCCCTCCAGCTGCGACTCGAGCTGCGCCACGATCATGGCGATGGTGTACGGCTCCTGGCCGGTGGAACTCGCGGCGCACCAGATGCGCACGGGACGCCCCTGGCTCCTGGCTCGGCGGGCCGCCGCCGGCAGCAGCTCCTTCTCAAGGGCCACAAATGGCTTGCCGTCGCGAAAGAACATCGTCTCATTCGTCGTCATGGCATCGCAGACGTGCTTGACGAGTTCCTTGGGCGGAGCCGCGCGCAGGGCGTGCACCAGGCCGGTGATGTCACCGTGACCGTACGTGACCGCGACCGCGGGCAAGCGGCTTTCCAGCAGGTATTCCTTGCCCGGGCCGAGGGCGAGCCCGCTGTGACGCTTGAGCAGGTCGCTGAGGAAGGCGTAGTCGTCGGAGGCAATCATGGCACCAAGGCTCCACAGGAGGCCTGAATGGCCTCGGAGATAGCGGGGAGGGGAAGAATGGCCGAGGCGAGGCCGGCGTTGACCACCGCGCCGGGCATCCCCCACACGACACTGGTCGCCTCGTCCTGCACGAGGACGCGACCGCCCCGTTCGTGCACGGCGCGGCAGCCGCGCATGCCGTCGTCCCCCATGCCCGTGAGGACCACCGCGAGCGTCGACGACCCATAGATGGCGGCGACCGACCGGAGCATCGGATCGGCGGAGGGTCGGCAATAGTTCTCCGGCTCCGTGGTCGACAGGCGCACGTACGGCTTGGCTTCCAGTGTCTGCACCAACAAGTGATTGCCGCCCGGCGCCACATACGTGTGGTTCGGGAGGATGGCCTCCCCGTCCCGTGCCTCGTGGCACGGGCGGCCGGTGTCGCGTTCCAGTCGCTGCGCCAGCAGGGCGGTGAAGACGGTCGGCATGTGCTGCGTGATGAGAATGGGGAGCGGAAAGTCCCGCGGAAGTCCGCTCAGGACCTCGGCCAAGGCATTCGGACCGCCCGTGCTCGAGGCGATGGCGACGATGCGCGACACCGCGCCGTTCCCCCGGGCGGCCAGCAGTGCCGCCGGGGGCGTGGTCGCTGTCGGTTCGGCGCGAGCCGCCCCGGGCGTGGTGTCGAACGTCCTTGCCTGCCTGACCCGCGTGGCTCGCCCGATGGCCCGGACCTTGGCCACGATTTCCTGCTGCATGCCGGCGAGCGTACCCGACCCGCTCCGGGCCGCCGGTTTGGTGATATAGTCCGCCGCCCCCAGCGCCAGCGCCTGCAAGGTCACCTCGGCGCCGTTCTGGGTGAGACTGCTGGCCATGATGACGCGCGTGCCCGGATGCTCGGCGAGAATCCGGGGCAGCGCCGTGATGCCATCCATCTCCGGCATCTCCACATCGAGCAGGACAACATCCACCTCGCTGTGGCGCAGGGCATCGAGCGCCACCCGACCATTGGGGGCCGTAGTGACGACCGTGAGGTCCGGTTCGGCATCGATGATGCGGCCGAGCGCGCCGCGGATCACCGCGCTGTCATCCACGATCAGCACGCGGACCGGCCCCGCCGTCGAACTCATGCGACCCCGCAGGCCTCGAGCTTGGAGGTGATGATGTCGGCGTCGAACGGCTTCATGATGTACTCCGTCGCACCGAGCGTGAGCGCCAGCTGGATCTTGTCGAAGCCTGTGTGCGTGGTGCACATGATGATGGGTGGCGGCGTGACGCGCGGGCGCTTGGGCAGCTCGGCCAGGAACGCCAGGCCGTCCATGACCGGCATGTCGATGTCACAGAGGATGGCGTCGAACGTCCCACCCCCCTCCAGCCGGTCGATGGCCTCCTGGCCATCGCCGGCCTCCTCGACGACGTGCCCCAGTTGCTCGAGAATGCGGCGGATGGCCTTGCGGATGGCCGCGGAGTCGTCGATCACGAGGATGTGCTTCATCGGGTCCTCAAGTCGTGAGATGAGTGCGCCGCCGCCTCAGGCGCTGCGCAGCTTGGCCAGGAAGCCCGTGACGGCGTGATTGAGCCGCTCCGATTCGTGCGACAGCTGCGACGCGGCGCCCTTGATGTTCTCGGCCGTTCGGCCACCCTCTGAGGCCACCTGCGTCACCATCGCGATGCTCGAGCTGACTTCCGCCGTGCCACGAGCCGCCTCGCTCACGTTGCGGGAGATCTCGCTCGTGGCCGCATTCTGCTCTTCGACGGCACCGGCAATCGTGGTCGAGATCTCGTTGATCTTGTTGATTACGCCGGTGATCTCCCTGATCGCCGCGACGGCCGACGCCGTGTCGGCCTGCACGCCGGTGATCTTGCTGCTGATCTCCTCCGTGGCCTTGGCGGTCTGGCGCGCGAGCTCCTTGACCTCGTTCGCCACCACCGCGAAGCCCTTGCCCGCCTCGCCGGCGCGGGCGGCCTCGATCGTGGCATTCAGGGCGAGCAGGTTCGTCTGCTGTGCGATCGAGGTAATGACCTTGACCACCTGACCGATCTGCTGGCTCGACTCCCCGAGCTTGGCCATGGTGTCGGTGGTGCTGCCGGCCGTGCGCACCGCCACCTGCGAGATCTGCGACGCCTCCTGTACCCGGCTGGCGATCTCGCGGATGCTGGCGGTGAGCTCCTCGGCCGAGCTGGCAACCGTCTGCACGTTGCGCGTGGCCTGCTCGGACGCCGCAGCGACTGCCTGCGCCTGACGCGAGGTTTCCTCGGACGAGGCCGCCATGCCCTGCGCGCTGGCCTCGAGCTCGGTCGACGAGCTGCTCACCACGCTGGCAATGGTCGCCACCGTCGACTCGAAATCGTCGGCCATCTTCACCTGTGGCGTGATGATCGACCAGTTGACCATCGGGCCGACGTACTGGCCGTCGCGGTTGTAGATGGCGACGGCGGTGAGGTCGAGGTGCTCGGGGCCGACGCGGATCTTGGCATTGTGCGGCAGGTGCTTGTCGGTGGCCAGCATCGCCCGCTGGTGCGCCGGATCCTTGTGGAAGATGTCGATCTTGGACCCCACCACCTCGTGCGCCTTCACGGGCAGGTGCTGTTCGATGGTCTTGAGGGTCGCCAGCGACGCCGGGTTGACGTACTTGATGGTGAAGTCGAGGTCGCAGAGCATCAGGTTGATCCTCGCGCTCTCCACCATGGGCTTGAACAGTGCCATCTCTTCACGCAGGCGCACCGCCTCGCTGGCATCGGTGGCGTACTTCACCACCTTCACCAGCCGGCCATCGCGATCGCGGATGGGATTGTACGAGGCCTGGATGTACACGACCTTGCCACCCTTGCCGACACGCCGGTATTCACCCGCGTGGAACTCCCCGCGGCGCAGCTTGGCCCAGAACTCGCGGTACTCGGGGCTCGCCTTGTAGGCCTCGTCGACGAACATGGCGTGGTGCTGGCCCTTGATCTCGTGCAGTTCGTAGCCGACCGTGGCAAGGAAGTTCTCGTTGGCATGCCGGATGGTGCCGTCGAGATCGAACTCGATCACGGCATTCGACCGACTGATGCCCGCCACCTGTCCGGCAAAGTCCGTCAGCTGCACGCTCCGTTCGGTGACATCCTGCGCGTACTTCACCACCTTCATCAGCGTCCCGTTGCCATCGCGCACCGGGTTGTACGAGGCCTGGATCCACACCTCGCGCCCGCCCTTGGCGATGCGCTTGTACTCGCCGGCATCGAACTCGCCGCGCCGGAGCTTCGCCCAGAACGCGCGATAGGCGTCGCTGGACCGGTAGGCGTCGTCCACGAAGAGCGAGTGGTGTTTCCCCTGAATCTCACCAAGGGTGTAGCCCAGAGTGCGGAGGAAGTTGTCGTTCGCCGTCAGCACGGTGCCATCGAGGTCGAACTCGACCACGGCCATCGAGGCGTTGATCGCGTTGATCTGCGCCTCATACTCGGCGAACAGCGCGTTGAACGTGTCCGCTTCGGTGGGCTGCGCTTCCGGCGCACCCGCCGGGGGGACGGGCCGGGAACGTGGCACGGTGGCCAGGCGGCTCGAGGATCGGGCGGTGGCGGCAGTCTGCTTGGTCGAGCGGGCGACCGACTTCACGGTGGTACGATTGGCGGGCATCGGAAGACTCTCGGGAAGATGAAAAGGCGGGTTAGCTGACGACCTGCTCGAGGCGCAGGAGTTCGGGGACCTTCATGACGACGAGCAGGTCGTGGTCGCGGCGGACAATGCCGGCGCTGGCGCTGCGCCAGCGTTCGTCGATCGTGGCTGGGGTCGCTTCGACGGCTTCGTGGTCCACGGTTACGACATCGCCGACGTCGTCGACCATGAAGGCAAAGAGCTCGCCGTCGTGACGGACGACGACGTTCATGTACTCGGCGTCCGGTTCACGGGCCGGCAGGCGCATGGTGGTACGCAGGTCGAGCGACGTGACGATCTGCCCACGCAGGTTGAGGAAGCCTGCAATCGCGTCCTGTGCCAGCGGCACGCGTGCGATGCGCTGCGGGACCAGCACTTCCTGGACGAGCGTCACCGGGATGCCCAGCCATTGATCGGCCAGACGGAACGTCACGAACTCCGATGGTGCGGTCGTCGCAACGGACAGCGGGGGGCGGGGCGTCATGCCGCGATCCGGTCAGAGGCCGACGGGACCGGGCCGAGCGCGGCTGACTCGCCGTCCATGCCGAACGCTTCCCGCAGGAAGTATTCGATGTCGATCACCTCCGCCGCGCGGCCCGCGATCACACTGACACCCAGCAGGCCGGCGCGCGTGGCCGTGCGCTCCAGGTGGATCGTGTCGGCGACGATGTCCCGGATCTCGTCGACGGCGAGCCCCATCGTGCGATCCTCATCCGTGAACACGATGATGGGGCGGGGATCCCGAGCCATGACATCCATGGCGGGATGCGCCGGCAGGATCGGGATGAGGCTGCCCCGGTACTGGACCAGCACGTGGCCGTCAGCCTGCTCGAACATGTGCTGCGGGAACTCCTCGAGTCGCGCCACGCGGGAGAGCGGCACGGCTTGCAGGGCCGGGAAACCGGCATCGAAGAGCAGGACGCTCTCGGTCGCGTCGGCGTCGACAAGCGTGAGGGCGCGCGCGGCCGCCGCGGCCGCCGCTTCACCTTCACTGGCTCGGCTGGCGATGTGCGCCATCGTACCGATGCCCGTCGTGTCGAGGATCATGATCACACGCCCGTCGCCGGTAATCGTGCAGCCGGCATAGGCCCCAAGGTGCTTCACAAGCCGACCGACGGGCTTCACCACGATCTCCTGCGTGTCGAACACCTCATCCACGACCAGACCGAAGCGCGACTCGCCGACCTGGCACACGACGATGCTGCTGTCGCCCACCGGGGCCGCCTTCTGTACCTTGAGCAGGGCATCCAACCGCACCAGGGGCAGCAGGGTATCGCGCAGGCGGTAGAACTCCGCACCGTGCACGACCTGCACCTGGTGGTGCTGTTCCTCGGTGAGACGCACCAACTCCACCACGCCGATCTGGGGGACCGCGAACGTCTCGCCCGCGGTTCCCACCAGCAGGGCCGAGATGATGGCCAGCGTGAGCGGGATCTTCACCCGGATGGTGGTGCCGACGCCCACCTGCGAGGACAGGTCGACCGTGCCGCCGATCGCCTCGATGTTGCTGCGTACCACATCCATGCCGACGCCGCGGCCGGAGATGTTGGTGATCTGCTCGGCGGTGGAGAATCCGGGCTCGAAGATGAACCGCAGCACTTGCGAGTCCGGGATCTGCTCGGCCGCATCCGCACGCACGAGCCCGCGTTCGATCGCCTTGCGGCGGATGCGCGCGGGATCGATGCCCGCGCCATCGTCGGCGATCTCGATGACGACGTGCCCACCTTCATGGCGCGCGGACAGCCGGATGGTGCCACCGGCCGGCTTGCCACTCGCGCGGCGCACCGCGGGCGCCTCGATGCCGTGGTCGGCTGAATTGCGGATCATGTGCGTGAGCGGATCGCCGATCGCCTGCAGGATCTGGCGGTCGAGCTCCGTCTCCGCCCCGTAACATTCGAGGGCGATCTGCTTGCCACTGGCCTGCGCCAGATCGCGGATGATGCGCGGCAGCTTGGTCCACGCATTCCCGATCGGCTGCATGCGGGTCTTCATGACCGCTTCGAGCAGGTCGGTGGTGACACGGTTGAGGTGCTGCACGGGCTTCGCGAATGCGGAGTCCTCCTGCGCCCCGATGAGCTGCAGCAACTGGTTCCGGCTCAGCGCCAGCTCGCCAACGAGGTTCATGAGCTGGTCCAGCAGCACCAGGCCCACTCGGAGCGATCCGTCGCCGCCGGTGCTGACGCCTTCATCGTCCGGCCGTTTGCGGCGCTCCACGCCGTCCCATGGCACCTTCCGACCCGCCGCCTCAGGCGCGGGGGCGGAAGATCCCGGAGTGCTGGCCGTTGCCGATCGCTCCGCTGCCACCACGTCGGGGGGCGGGACCGTGGCCGAACGGATGGGGGTGACCTTGCGGGCCGCCGCGCGAGCGCGAGCGATGTCCTCGTCCGATGGCGCCGGCGGTACATCCGCCGCCGGTTGCGGCTGTGCTCCACCACCCAGCCACGCCTCAAGCCGGGCGATCAGCGCACCGTCCTCGCCCTCGGGCTCGGTCTCCGTCTGCTCCAGATGCTGCAGGATCGCCTTGATGCAGTCAACGGCGGTCAGCACATCGCCAATGACCTCCGACTGCACGGCCAGCCGCTGCGATCGAAGGGCATCCAGCACGTTTTCCGCAGCATGGGCCACACCTTCAAGGCGGCTGAGGCCGATGAAGCCGCAGGTGCCCTTGATGGTGTGGATTGTGCGAAAGATGCTATTGAGAAGCGCGACCTCGCCGGGGCGCTGCTCCAGGGCTACGAGATCATTATCGAGTTTCGCGAGGTTTTCCTCGCTCTCGGTGAGAAAGTCTCGAAGCAAATCGTCCATCGGGACCCCGGTACACACGGGGAGCAGATGCCAACGGCGTCGCTGGTGTACCGGGGGGTATCGGCACGTGGATCACTGGACTTGAGCGGGGGCGATCTCACGCATCCGCCGATCCGCGTCCGACGCTCGGGGGCGAGCGCGGACTCGGCGGTCGATGCGCCTTCTCGAGACGATCGGTGCCCAGGCCGTGACGCGGCTGGCGAACGCGCACCGCAGGGACCACCGGGCCCCGTGACCTGTGTGCCGGGAATGAAACGTGGCCGACACGCTCGAACGTGCCGGCCACCCTGGTGCGCGCCTGCGGTCTGCGCTACGGCACCCGCGGCACGCCTCCCGACGTGAGGAACTCCACCGCCAGGCTGCTCATGGCTCGTACGCCAACAGGCAGCGCCCTGTCGTCGCCCTGAAACAGCGGGGAGTGATTGCTGGCAACCGTCTGCAGGTCCACACCCGGCGGCGTCACGGCGAGATTGAAGAAGAAGCCCGGGGCCAGCTCCGCAAAGCGGGAGAAATCCTCACCGGCCATCGAGGCGGACTTGGATTCCATGGCGCCCGCCGCTCCGGCCACCCGCGACAACACCGGTGAAAACCGCGTCACCATGGCTCCGTGATTGATGGTGCTGCTGTAGCCCAGGTCGACCTGCACATCGGCCGTCGCGCCGTGCGCGGCCGCGATGTTCGTGGCCAGCGTCTTCATGCGCTGGCCGATCAGGCGTCGCGTATCCGGTTCGAAGGTCCGAATGGTGCCGATCATCCAGACGGAGTCGGGGATGATGTTCTCGCGCAGCCCGCCGTGAATGGCGCCCACCGTCACCACCGCCGGCCCGGTGCCAAGGTCGACCGAGCGCGACACGATCGTCTGGAGTGCCGTCACGATCTCGGCGCTCACCACAATCGGGTCCACGCCACGTGCCGGGGCGGCCCCGTGCGTCTGTTTGCCATGCACCACGATGCGGAAGCCGTCGGCGGCGGCGGTGATCGCCCCCTGGCGATAGCTCAGCGCCCCGAGCTTGCCGGGCCCCACATGCAGGCCGAATACGCCATCCACGCCCCGCATGACGCCGGCATCGATCATCGGTTGCGCGCCGCCGCGCGGTGGCACTTCCTCGGCCGGCTGGAAGAGGAACTTCACCGTGCCGGGCAGCTTCGCCTTGAGCCCCGCCAGGACCTCGGCCGTGCCCATCAGCATGGCCGTGTGCATGTCGTGGCCGCAGGCATGCATCACGCCTGTCTCCACGCCGTTGTACACGGTGCGCACCGTGCTCTTGAAGGGCACGTCCACCAGCTCGGTGACAGGGAGCGCGTCCATGTCCGCGCGCAGCGCCACGGTGGGGCCGGGCTTGCCGCCCTTCAGGATGCCCACCACGCCGGGGATGCCGCCCACATTCTCCTGCACCTCGAGGCCGAGGGCTTTGAGATGCGCCGCCACGAGCGCGGCGGTGCGGTGCTCCTGATAGCCCAGCTCCGGGTGCTGGTGAATGTCATGACGCCACGCCGTCACCTTGTCGGCGATGGCGGCGCTGCGTCGGTCGATCTCCGCCTGCAAGGCCGCGTCGAACGGGGGCTGCTGCGCGAGCAGGGGGTCGGTCCCGGTGCACATCAGCACCACGGCCGCCAGCACACCGCGCGCGCGCATCAGTGGTCACCCTTCGGTTTGGCCTCGAGCGGCCGCACCGTCGGGTACTCGATGCCGAGCTGCTCGAGGTACGTCTTGTACTTGCTCGGGTCGTAGTAGAACTTCTGCAGCTGCGGCTTGTACTTGGCCATGATGTCGGCGTTCAGCCAGATGGGCGGCTGGTCGGAGGGGCGGATGAACGGCTGGTACTTCACGTTCTTCGTCTGGACATTGTTGAAGTAGTCCCACGCGTCGGCGACGACCTTGGGCGTCAGCATGATGTCCAGCATCGTCAGGGCCTGCACCTTGGCCCCGGCCAGCGCGCCCTTGTGCGCGATGGGCGTCGCCATCGAAATGGCGTTGGCCCAGTTGTGGCCGGGCAGTCCCGGAATGTTCGAGGGGAAGCGCAGGGTGATCGTGGGCACGTTCCACGCCACATCACCGATGTCGTCGGAGCCGCCACCCATCCAGTTCTGCGGTGTTTCGGCGCCGCGCAACTCCTTGTTCACCTGATCGGACAGGCCGAAGTCGGGGGAGCCGAGCTCGCGCTGGATGCCCTTGGCCAGCGTCTGGTCCTTGTCGTCCCACTGAGGCATACCGACGGTCTGGATGTTCTTGTGCATCGCCTCGGCGATCGGCTTGCTGAAGTGTGCCGACCAGCCGGAGCCGAGGATCACGACCGTGTCCAGCTTGGTATCGGTCATCAGTGCCGCTCCTTCGGCGATCTTCTTGCCCGTCTCGAAGAGCGCCATGGTGCGCGGGTAGTCCTGCTCGCGGAAGTAGAACCAGATGCTCGCGGTGCTCGGCACGACGTTGGGCTGGTCACCGCCGTCCTTGATCACGTAGTGCGAGCGCTGCTGCAGGCGCAGGTGCTCGCGGCGGTACTCCCACCCCTGCGCCATGAGCATCACGGCATCGAGGGCGCTCTGTCCGCGCCACGGCGCCCCGGCGGCATGGGCGCTCGACCCGCGGAAACGGAACTCCGCCGACAGCAGGGCGCTCGAGCCGCTCGCGCCCCACGACACCCCGAGATCGTTGCCGACGTGCGTGAACAGCGTGACGTCGGTGTTCTTGAAGACCCCGGAGCGCACCAGGAACGCCTTGCCCGCCATCTGCTCCTCGGCAATGCCGGGCCAGAGCAGCAGTGTGCCGTTGATCTTGTCGCGCTGCATGAGTTGCTTGACGACGATCGCCGCGACGATGTTGACGGCTTGCCCCGAGTTGTGCCCTTCCCCATGTCCCGGGCCGCCACTCACCATCGGGTCGCGGTAGCCCACGCCGGGCTTGTTGCTGGCCTGCGGGATCCCGTCCACGTCGGAGCCCAGTGAAATCTCGGGCTTGCCGGTGCCATAGCTCCACTTCGCCGTCCACGACGTGGGAATGCCCGCGACGCCGCGCTCGATCTTGAAGCCTTCCTTTTCAAGCAGGCCGGTGAGGTACTTCTGCGACTCCCACTCCTGGAACCCGAGTTCCTGAAAGGAGAAGAGCATGTCCACGATCTCCTGGACTTGCTTGGCCCGCGCCTGGACCATCTGCAGCGCCTCGTCCTTGAGCTTCGCCAGGCGGGGGTCCTCCGCGGCGGTCTGCGTGCCGGCCGCCGTAGCCGGCGCCTGCGCCACGGCCGCCGCCGGGGCGGCGCTCAGACTGGCGAGAAGGGCCGCCACCGGCAGATGGCGGGTCGAGCGGAACAGCAGCGGGGGGAATCGCACGTCGGGTCTCCTGAAACGGAAGGCAGCGGGCCGGGGTCCAACTACCCGAAGTTACGTTTCGCAAGCGGAAACCGCTCGCGCGGGGCGCCCGTAGTCCCCGATGAGCCATTCGCCCGGTGGCGTGGACCACCCGCCGGTCTCCTTTCTGCGTCTTCTCTCCGTTCCCATGCGTCGCCTCTTCCTTTCCGGACTGCTGCTCGCGGTCGCCTTGGTGCCCGCCAACCTGCGCGCGCAGACCGCCTCGACGCGGCCGGCCGGTCGTGACAGCGCGTCCCGCGGCGACACGCTGACGGACGAGCAGCGACGGGCGGTGCGCGAGGTCGTGCGCGATGCCCGCGTGATCAACCGGCAGCGGCTCGGTGGTGACAGCGCCACGCGGGCCCGCCTCGCGGAGGAGGCCGCCACGTCGGCCTTCGGCAGCCCCGATGCCCGCGCCGTGTTCGATCGCGCGCGTGAAGCCCGTGAGCGGCAGGACAGTGCCCTGCGCTCGTACCGCGCCACGACCACCCAGCGCATGTCCGTGCACCTCGGCGCGCGGGGGCTCGGTCTCGAAAAGCTGTTCTTCCGTGGCGACAACGTCGCCGAGATCTCCTGGCGGCGCGAAGTGGGCGTACGGGTCCGGCCCGTCGGGTCGCGCATGACCGTGCCGATGGCCAGCGAGGTGGCCGGTGACTTCGTCTCGGCGGTCTCCATTCCGTATTTCCCGGGGCGTGAACAGCTCTGGTTTCCCTCGTCCGAATTCGGTCGCGTGAAGACCGAGGTCGATGAGCGCGACATCATCCACCCGCTGGCGCGTGGTGCCGAGCGGTTCTACCGCTACGACATCGGCGATTCGGCCGACATCACGCTGCCGGACGGCCGGGTGATCAAGTTGCGCGAGCTGCGCATCGCGGCCCGCAAACCCGACTGGCGCACCTTCGTGGGGTCATTCTGGTTCGACCGCGACGGTGGGCAGCTCGTGCGCGCCGCCTACCGCCTCGCCACCGACATCGACATCTGGGGCGTGGCGAACGAGGAGATCAAGAAGGATCTACTGGAGAACGCCACCCTCGACCCGGTCCGGGATTCCGTGCTGCGGGCCCGCCTGCCGCGAGACCTGTACGTCACGGACAGTCTGGAGCGGGCCCGGGTCCGGGCCCGGGCGTCCGCCGGGCGTCGCGGGGCGACGGACGAGGACGCCGAGGAAGTGCCGGCGTGGGTGAGTGCCACCATGCGCCCCATGCGCGCCAAGCTCGATGCCATCACGGTGGAGTACGCCCTCTACAAGGGGAAGTTCTGGCTGCCGCGCGCGCACAGCGCCACGGCCAGCGCGGACGTGATGTTCATGCGCATCCCGTTCCGTATCGACGAGAAGTTCACGTACGAGGACGTGGACGGAGATTTCGCGCTCGCGACCCTGCCACCGGCGCGCAATCGCTTCGAGGCCGCCCCGGCAGGCGACTCCGCCAAGGTCGATCTCGACAACGGGGTGGAGGTCATCATTGCGCCTGGTGGGGGGCGCCGTCGGCCGCCCGCCGACTCGGCCGCGCGCGACTCGGTCGAACAGCGCAAGTACGGCCGCGGCAAGGTGACCCAGTGTCGTGCCGACAGCACGTGGACCCGGGTCGAGGAACGTTTCGACCGTACGCTGCGCATCGCCTACGACATGCCCTGCGACATGGACCGACTGGCCAAGTCCCCGGTGCTGCCAGCGGAAACCGCCAGCGATGAGGAGCTGTTCGACCTGCGCAGCGCCGAGCAGCTGGCGAATGCGCTGAGCATGGGCCTGCAGGTGCCGTGGGCGCCACAGCGCCCAACCGTTCGCCTCGGTTCCGACCTTCTCCGGTACAATCGGGTGGAAGGGCTCTCGGCCGGCGTGGAGGTGAAGCAGGTGCTCGGCGCCGGATTCACGCTGCGCGGCGTGGGCCGCATCGGACACGCCGACCGGCATGCGAATGGGGAGCTGTCCCTCGCGCGCAGCAATGGCGCGCGGACCGTCACGGCGAGTGCGTATCACCGTCTCAATGCGATGAACCCCGAGTGGGCGGGGGCCCTGACCCTCGCCCCATCGCTGCCGGCGGTCCTGTATGGCCGCGACGAGGGCTTCTACTATCGGAGTTACGGCATCGAAGTGGTGGAACGCCGCGAGCAGCGCCGCGGCTCGCTGGAATACGGGCTATTCCTCGAGCGGCAGTGGACCGCGGGTGACTCCGACGTGGTCAACACGTTCTCGCTCGCTCGGGCGTTCGGGGACCGTCGGTTCCGCGGGAACCAGCTGGCCGAGCCAGGCTCGTTCACCGGCGTCAGGGCTACCTGGGCCCGAAGCCTCATCGACCGCCCGCAGGGGCTCCGCCTCGTTTCGGTGACGCGGGCCGAGGCGGCGACGGGGACCTTCGAGTACGCGCGGGGCTCCTTCGAGACCACCGTGTCGCGCCCGTTCGCCGGATTCACCGGCGCCATCACGGGGGCAATCGGCAGCGCGCTCGGTCGTGTGCCGATCCAGCGCAGCTACTACGTTGGCGGCTTGCGCACCGTGCGCGGGCAGCTGCCGGGGACGCAGGCGGGTGACGCGTTCTGGCTGGGGCGTGCGGAACTCGGGCGCGGTCTTGGTGCCGTCCGCCCGGTCGTGTTCTACGACATTGGGTGGGCCGGCAGCCGCAGAGCCTTCGGGCAGGTCCAGCCCCAGCGCGGCGCCGGGTTCGGGTTCGGTGCACTCGATGGCCTGCTGCGTCTGGACATCGCGCGCGGGCTCTACCCGAGCAGGGGCTGGCGCACCGACTTCTATCTCGGCGCACCGCTGTAGCCGCAGCGGCCTGACGCGCGTCGTGCGGGCGTGTCGCCCGCACGACGCCGGCTACGAGCGCATGGTACGGTCCGCCGGCGCCGGTACGGGCACCGACGGGACCTCGCCGGCGAGTGTCGCGGTCCGGGTGAGCCACGCCTCGCGGATGCGCGCCACATGCTCCAGCGCCCCGCGCGGCTTGACCTTGCGCCAGCGGGCGTGCTGGTGCTCCCAGTCGTCCAGCAGCCACCGCGACCGCGCGCTGCCCGTACGCTGCTGGTGCACGGTGAGCAGCTGTGTCAGCAGCCGTTGGTCGTCGGCGTCGAGTTCGGCCAGCAGCACCATCTCGTGATTCAGGCGACTCGCGAAGGTATCGTTCTCGTCGAAGACATAGGCCAGGCCGTTGGACATGCCGGCGCCGAAGTTGCGCCCCGCGCGCCCGAGCACGGCCACCACGCCGCCGGTCATATACTCGCAGGCGTGGTTGCCCACCCCTTCCACCACCGCGGCCGCACCGGAGTTGCGCACGGCGAACCGATCGCCCGCCTGGCCGGCGGCACACAGCAGGCCGTCGGTGGCACCGTACAGCACGGTGTTGCCGAGGATCATGTTGAGGTGACTCGCCCCCCGATAGCGCGCGTTACGGAATGGCCGGACCGTGATCTCGGCGCCGTTGAGGCCCTTGCCCACGTAGTCGTTGGCCTCACCGTCGAGATCGAGGCGCATGCCCCGGAGCGCGAAGGCGCCGAAGCTCTGTCCGGCGCTGCCGTGGAACGTGAGGTGCACCGTGCCGGCCGGCAACCCGGCATCCCCGAACCGCTCGGCGAGGGCACCAGCCAGGCGCGTCCCCACGGCCAGGTGGTGGTTACGGACCTCATACGTCCCGCAAAACGCGGTGCCGGTCTCGATCGCGACCGCGGCATCGGCGACGATCCGGTCGTCCAGCACCTGCACGCCGGGCCGGATGTTCCGCACGGCGGTGCGAACCCGGGGTTCGTCGCTGCGGCGCGGCACACCCAGCACCAACGACAAGTCGAGCATGGTCGACCGTGGCAGTTCCGGACGCTCGGCTCGCTGCAGCCGCTCCACCTGCCCGATGATGTCGGCCAGCGAGCGCACACCCAGCAATGCCAATTCGGTGCGTACGTCCTCGGCGATGCGCGAGAAGTACGCGATGACCTGCTCGGGGGTGCCGCGGAACCTGGCGCGTAGCTCGTCGCGCTGCGTGGCAATGCCCGTGGGGCAGGTGTTGAGGTGGCACTGGCGGGCCATGTCGCAGCCCATGGCGACAAGCGGGGCCGTGCCGAACCCATATGCTTCCGCACCGAGCAGCGCCGCGATGATCACGTCACGCCCGGTCCTGAGGCCCCCGTCGGCCCGAACCTCGATGCGGTGCCGGAGCCCGTTGGCCACCAGCACCTGCTGCGCTTCGGCCAGCCCCAGCTCCCACGGGGATCCGGCGTACTTGATGCTCGAAAGCGGTGAGGCGCCGGTACCGCCGTTGTGGCCGGCAATCAGCACGTAGTCGGCAAAAGCCTTGGCGACACCAGCGGCCACGGTCCCCACACCGGATTCGGCCACCAGCTTCACGCCCACCCGCGCCCGTGGATTCACGGTCTTGAGGTCGTGCACCAGCTGCGCGAGATCCTCGATGCTGTAGATGTCGTGGTGCGGTGGTGGCGAGATGAGCCCGACGCCAGGCGTACTGTGTCGCAGGCGGGCAATGAGTTCGGTGACCTTGTGGCCCGGCAGCTGTCCGCCTTCGCCTGGCTTGGCGCCCTGCACGATCTTGATCTCGAGTTCCTCCGCGCGCACGAGGTACTCGGTGGTCACGCCGAAACGCGCCGACGCCACCTGCTTGATGCGGCTGTCGTGCCGGTCGCCGTCAGTCGGGTGATAGTGCCCGGGGTCCTCGCCGCCTTCGCCGGAGTTCGAGCGCGCCTGCATGCGATTCATGGCGATGGTCAACGTCTCGTGGGCCTCCGGCGACAGCGCGCCGAGCGACATGGCCGACGAAATGAACCGGGCGCGGATGGCTTCCATCGGCTCGACCTGTTCGAGCGGAATGGGGGAGGCCGGGCGCAGCGTGAGCAGGTCACGTACGGTGGTCGGCGCGCCGCCGGCTGCCCGTTCGGCGAACGTGCGCCACGCCTCGTCCGGGCTGGTGCCGGCCCGCGACGCGCGCGCACTGCCCACGGCCTGCTGCAGCGCGAGCACGGTCTGGGGCGCCCAGGCGTGCTGTTCGCCGTCCTTGCGGAAGCGGATGCGTCCGTGATCCGGCAACCCGGTCAATGCCACGCCATCGGGGCCGTAGGCACGGCGATGGCGCAGCAGTACGTCCTCGCTGAGTTCGCGCAGCGACAGCCCGCCCATGGGGGAGGCGGTGCCGGCGAAGCAGCGGTCGATCACGTCGGCGCCCAGTCCGAGCGCATCGAACGTCTGGGCACCGCAATAGCTGGACAGGGTGGAGATGCCCATCTTGGCCAGCACCTTCAGCAGGCCTTTCTCGATGGCGGTGCGATAGCGCGACTGTGCCAGTGCCGGGCCGGGGCGCTCGGGGTCGGCGTCGGCCTTGCCGTGCGCCTCGGCGAAGAGCGTCGCCACGGTCTCGAAGGCGAGCCACGGATGCACCGCCTCCGCGCCGTAACCAAAGAGCGCCGCCATGTGGTGCTGCTCCATGGCGTCACCCGCCTCGATCACCAGCCCCACGCGCGCGCGCAGGCCGGTGCGCACGAGGTGCTGCCGGACCGCGCCCAGCGCGAGCAGGGCGGGAATGGGTGCCCGTTCGGCGCTCACCTTGCGGTCGGAGAGAACGAGCAGGCGCGCGCCCTTGCGGGCCGCCACTTCGGCGCGGCGGCAGAGCGAGTCGAGCGCGGCCTCCAGCCCCTCGGGGCGCGACTGCGCCGCGAACGTGGCGTCGAGTGTCGCGCTCGCAAAGCCCGGGAAGGTGCGCAGCGCCTGCATCTCCTCGGGGAGCAGTACCGGATGCTCGATGCGCAGCATGCGCGCGTACGCCGGCTTCTCCACCAGCGGCGAACCGCGCCGCCCCAGGTGCATGCGCAGCGACATGACCATGGATTCGCGCAGCGAATCCATGGGCGGATTCGTGACCTGCGCAAAGCGCTGCCGGAAGAAGGCGTACAGCGGCGGCGTGGACGGCGACAGCACCGCGAGCGGCGCATCGTCGCCCATGCTCCACACCACCTCGGCGGCAGTGGTGGCCATGGGCTCGAGCACGAGGCGCAGGTCCTCGTGCCCGTACCCGAACGCCAGCTGCGAGGCACGCAGCTGGTCGCTCGAGCGCACGAGCGGTTCGGTGCCATCGCTAGTGGGGAGCGTCGCCATGTGCTGCGCGATCCACTTGGCGTAGGGGCGCCGCGTGGCCACTTCGCGCTTGGCGGCGAGATTGCGCACGATGCGCTTGCCCGCCGTGTCCACGAGGAACACCCCGCCGGGGCCGAGTTTGCCTGTCTCCACGACGTCACGCGGGTCGAAGTCCACGATGCCCACTTCGGAGCCCGCCACCACCATGCCGTCGGCGCGGATCTTGTACCGGCACGGGCGCAAGCCATTGCGGTCGAGCGAGACGGCGACCTGCACGCCATCGCTGTAGGCCAGCGCCGCCGGACCGTCCCACGGTTCGAGCACACACTGGTGGTATTCGTAGAACGCTTTCACTGCGGGTTCCACGTCGGGATACTTCTCCCACGCTTGCGGCACCAGCATCATGGTCGCATGCACCGGCGAGCGGCCGGCGCGCACGAGCAGCTCCAGCGCGTTGTCGAGGCTGGCCGAGTCGCTGCCGCGCGGGCGGATCGGATCGCGTACGCGATCCGCCAGCGGGCCGAAGGCGGGCGCGTCGAGCAGCGGGCCACGCATCGCCATGGCGTTGCGGTTGCCCCAGAGCGTGTTGATCTCGCCATTGTGGGCGAGCAGGCGGAAGGGCTGGGCGAGCTCCCACCGCGGCATGGTGTTGGTGGCGTAGCGCTCGTGGAACACGGCGATCGCCGTCTCGAACGCGGGATCGCGCAGGTCGGGGAAGAAGGCCCCCAGCTGGCCACCGTTCAGCAGCCCCTTGTACACCACGGTGCGGCAGGAGAGCGAGCAGACGTAGAACGGCTCGAGGCCGCGGGCCAGAGCCCGATGCTCCATTTCACGGCGCGCCACGTACAGCTGTCGCTCCCAGCTGTCGTCGTCGCTGCCGGCCGGCCGGCCGACGAGGACCTGACGGATGGTGGGCATCGCGCCGCGCGCCGAGGCGCCGAGTACGTCGGGGTTGACGGGCACATCGCGCCAGCCGAGCACCGGCAGGCCGTCACCAAGCAGCACATCGCGCATGAGCGTCTCCGCCTCCGCGCGCGCCTGCGCGTCGGTGGGCAGGAAGCACATCCCCACGCCGATCGAGGCATCGGCGGGCAGATGAATGCCGAGGCGTGAGGCCGCGAGAATGAAGAGACGCCGCGGAATCTGGGTGAGCATGCCCGCGCCGTCGGCCGAGTTGTCCGTGGCGGAGGCGCCGCGATGCGCCAGGCGCGCCGCCGCTTCGAGCGCCAGGCTCACCACCTCGTGCGTCCGCTCGCCGCTCTGGCGGGCGATGAACCCCACGCCGCAGGCATCGCGGGGGGCGTATGGTGAGCCAACGGAATCGTCGGACAGCGAACCTCGGGCCTGGTGCGCGCGCATGAACGGACCGGTAAGGGTGACCAGGGCCAGCCAAGGCAGTGACGTGCCCCCACCCGAAAGTACGTCGCGGCGGCCCATTGCGGCGTCGGGAACACGAGGGCCGGCGTTACCGACTGGCGTGGTCGAGGGTACCATATGCCATGGTCGCCGAACGCCATCGTTCCGATACGGTCAGTGCCGATGTGCTGCTCTGGCAGACTGGCTATCGCATCGTACTGGCCCTCGCCGCTGCGGTGGTCGCCGTGGGGCTGCGTTCCACCGGATTCCTGCAGCTCGCCCCGGTGGCCGATGCCGTGGTGGGGCGGCGTGTGGCCGACTGGATGCTGGTCATCGTCACGGTCGTGTACGCGTTGCTGGTGCTCGGCATTCGCCAGGGAATCCTGCGGACGCGTACCGCGGGGCGCTCCCTTTCCACGCTCATGGTGGCAGCCGATCTCGCCGTCGTGTTCTGGCTGCTGTTCCTGCTCGTCGATCACGAGAGCTACCATCTCGGGCTGTTCGTCGCCTTCTTCGCGCTGCAACTCACGCACGTGTACTTCGGGCGGGGCCCCGCGTTGCTGATGCTGGTCGCGGCGGCAGCGGCGTACCTGCTCCTCAATGACGTGGCCGCACAGCACGGAGTGCTGGTGCCCTGGCGCAGGATTCTCCTCACCCTCGGGATCTTCGGGGCGGGTGCGCTGCTGGTGACGCGCGTCCAGAGCGACCTCCATGAGCGTCTCGCCGCCCTGGTCTCGATGTTCGCGCGCGCGGAGGAAGGTGACTTCAGCGACAGCTATGATGTCGCGGCCGATCGGCGACCGGATGCAATCACCTCGGTGGGACGTGCCTACAACCGCATGCGTACGCAGCTGGCGACGATCGTGCTCACCGATCCGCTCTCCGGTTGCTTCAACCGGCGTGGGTTCGAGCTGCAATTCCGACGGGAGCTGGCCCGCGCCGCCCGCGCTCAGACCGATGTCGCATTACTCGCCATCGACCTCGATCATTTCAAGGTTGTCAACGATACCCACGGGCATCTGGTGGGTGACCAGGTCATCGCCGAGGCCGGCGAACTGCTGCGGGTCAACGCGCGCGCCCATGATGTCGTGGCACGGACTGGCGGCGAGGAGTTCACCATTCTGGCGCCCAACACCACGATCGACGGCGCCCGGAACCTCGCCCAGCGCATCGTCGAGGCATTTCAGCGTCGGACCTTCGCGGAGCCGAAGGCCCGGGTGCTGGTGACCGTCAGCATCGGGGTCGTCGCTGCCGCGGTCCCCGACGACAGCATCGCCGAGGCCTTGCGGTCGCGCGCCGACGAGGCGCTCTACGCCGCCAAGCGCAACGGGCGCAACCGGGTCGTGCTGTGGTCCAGCGGACTCGACGCCATGCGCCTTGGCCAGCGCAGCGAGTTCCCGACCACCCGCCTTACCGCAGAGCCATCGTCCCGTCGCTGATCATCACCGTGGCGCCGCCAACCCGCACGGCATCGATGACGCCGTGCGCCTTGTGCGCCTCGATGGCCAGCCGGCTCGGACGTCCCATTTCGACCCCCTGCGCCACCGCCCACTGCAGCACGCCGTCGCGCGGCGTCCGGGCGGCGAGGTAGGCGGCCAGGCACGCGTTCGCCGAGCCCGTGGCGGGATCCTCCGGAACCGTACTGCCCGGTACGAACACGCGCGCCCGGATGTCGCATCCCCGCACGTGCTCCGGCAGCGCCGAGTCCGCGTCGCTCCCACCCGATTGGGTCATTGCGAAGATCATCGGCCATGCGGCCCACTTGCCCTCGAGGACGCGCCGCCACGCCTCCAGGTCGAGGCGGGCACGGCGGACGGCCTCCACCGAGGTGAGCGGCATGATGAGGAACGGCAGGCCACAGCTGACGGCAGCGGGGGCATGGGGCCCGCCCACGAAATCCGATGCCGACAGGGAGAGGGTCGATGCCAGCGCGTCGAGATCGGTGACCTCCACGCGTTCCTCGGGGCGTTGCGCGGTGGTGAGCTGCCCGTGCACGGGCGCGCCGTCCTGCAGACGCACCCGGACGGGGACCGGCCCGACGTTCTCGCCGAGAACCACCAGCATCTCACCGCGGGCGAGATCGTCGGCGGAGGGCTTCACCTCCCCGGTGGCCACGAGCACGTGGGCGGTGCCAATGGTCGGATGGCCGGCGAAGGGCACTTCGAGTTCGGGGGTGAAGATCCGCACGCGGCGGGTGGTGCCGGGCACCGTGGGCGCGAAGACGAACGTGGTCTCCGCGTAGTTGAACTCGCGTGTGATCGCCTGCAGCGTGGCGGTGGGGAGCCCCTCCGCGCCGAACACGACCGCCAGTTGGTTGCCGGTGAAGGGTTCCGACGTGAACACGTCGGCGGTGACGAAGCGGAGGGTGCGCATGACGGTCACCCGAGGAACGGGTACGTCCAGTCGAGTGGACTCGAGAAGGTTTCCTTCACGGTCCGCGTGGAGACCCAGCGCATGAGGTTCGACTTGGAGCCGGCCTTGTCGTTGGTGCCCGAGCCGCGCGCACCGCCGAACGGCTGCTGCCCGACCACGGCGCCTGTGGGCTTGTCGTTGATGTAGAAGTTGCCGGCGGCGTTGCGCAGCGCGCTCATCGCTTCGCGCACCCCCTGCCGGTCACGTGAGAACACGGCGCCGGTGAGCGCGTACGGCGACGTGGTGTCCACGATCTTCAGCGTCTCCGTCCATTGCGCATCATCGTACACATACACCGTGAGCAGCGGGCCGAAGAGCTCCTCGCACAGCGTGCGGTAGTTCGGATCCTTCGTTTCCACGATCGTGGGCTGGATGTACCACCCCTTCGACCGGTCGTAGGCGCCGCCGGCCACGATGGTGGCGTTCGCCTTCGCTTCGTCGATCGCTCTGGCCAGCCGGTTGAAGGCCCGCTCGTCGATCACCGCCGCCACGAAGTTCGAGAAGTCGCGCGTGTCGCCCATCTTCATCTTGGCCATCATTGCGATGCACGCGTCTTTCACCGTTGGCCAGAGTGAGGCCGGGATGTAGGCGCGGCTGGCCGCCGAACACTTCTGGCCCTGGTACTCGAAGGCGCCGCGCACCATGCCCACGGCGAGCGCCTGCGGATCGGCGCTCGGATGCGCGATGATGAAGTCCTTGCCGCCGGTCTCGCCCACGATGCGCGGATAGGAGCGGTAGGTCCCCATGTTCCGGCCGATCGTCTCCCACATGCTGTTGAAGACGCCCGTCGAGCCGGTGAAGTGTACGCCGGCGAGGTCGCGGTGCGTGAGCGCGATCTCCGAAATCATGGCCGCATCGCCGGGGAGGAAGTTGATCACCCCGGCGGGGAGTCCGGCCTCCTCGAGCAGCTGGTACGTGTACCAGCTCGAGAGCAGCGCCGTGGCCGAGGGCTTCCAGAGGACCACGTTGCCCATGAGGGCCGGGGCGCCCGGCAGGTTGCCGCCGATGGCGGTGAAGTTGAAGGGGGTCACCGCGTAGACGAACCCCTCGAGCGGTCGATAGTCGAGCTGGTTCCACATGGCGTGGTCGCTGAGCGGCTGCTCGGCATAGAGCTCCTGCGCGAACTGCACGTTGAAGCGGAAGAAGTCGATCAGCTCGCAGGTGGCGTCGATCTCGGCCTGATGCACGGTCTTGGCCTGGCCGAGCATGGTCGCCGCCAGCAGGGTGTTGCGCCAAGTGGTGGTGAGCAGCTCGGCGGCGCGCAGGAACACGGCGGCGCGGTCCTCCCAGCGCCAGCTCGCCCATTCCTCGCGCGCCGCGGCCGCGGCGGCGATCGCCTCACGCACCAGCTCCGGCGTGGCCTTGTGGTAGGTCGCCAGGACGTGGTGGTGATCACACGGCATGGTGACCGTGCCGAGGGAGCCGGTGTGGATGCGGCGGCCGCCGATCACGACCGGAATCTCGACCTGTTCGGCGGCCATCTGGTCGAGGCGCACCTGCAGGGAGGCGCGCTCAGGGGAGCCGGGCGCGTAAGACCGGACCGGTTCGTTGACCGCAGGCGGTACGCGGCGCGTACCGTCGAACGCTGCAAAGGACATGCGGGTGTCTCCGAAGGACGGGGTGAGGATCCGGAAAGCTAGCGTCAGGCTGGTCCCGCTGTACCCTTCGCACATGCCCGCCCCGCTTCCCTTTCGTACGCTGTCCGCCGGGATCGTCCTGCTCGGGACGCTTGCGGCCTGCGAAACGCCGGCCGCGCGCTGGGTGGACGCCGAGCCGGTCGCGACCACCATGCCCTCGCCGCTTCGCTTTCCCCCATTCACGCCGTTCGACTCGACACTGTCGGCGGGGTCGCCGCCGGCGCAGTTCCTGCTCGCGCACGACCGGCTCCGCGAGGCCGGGGCGGTCTCGCTACTGCGGGAGGTGCGGGATGCCATGCCCGAGGCGCAGCAGTCGGTGGCGGCCGGTGGGGCGCTGCCGGCGATACAGGTGGCGGCGGCGCCCACGACCACGTTGGGCGAATCCGAGGAGCCGACTGCTGCCGACCAATGCGCCCGCTCGATGCGGGTGGTGGTGGCGCCATTACGGGGGCGGGTGGCGGTGTGGTGGAGCAAGGCGGCCGGCGGTCGGGTGCACCTGATGGCCGCCTGGCGCGACTCGATCGCGGGCGGGGGGCGTCTCGGCGCCTGGCGTGGGCCGATCGTGGTGGACACGCTCGATCAGGGGCCGCGCGACGCCCAGGCGGCGGACCGCGGCGCATACGGCTGCGCCCGGCCCGCACCGAGTGTGGCCGTGGATTCCGTGAATGGCTACGTGCACGTGGCGTACGCCCTCACGGGGCCCGAGGGGCCGGGGGTCTTTTACGCCCACCAGATGGACCCGCGCGCGGCATTCGAGCCACCGGTGGCCGTCCTGTACGGCGAGCGGCTCGGGCAGGCGCGCGTGGCTTCCCACGGGGATCTCGTGGCCGTGGTGTACGAGGACCCCAACAGCCGCGAGCGCACGCGGGTGGGCCTGGCGATCTCGCGAACGGCCGGGCACTTGTTCGAAGCACGTCTGACCGCGAGTGGTGGCACCTCGGCGCAGGATCCCTACGTCACGGTGCGTGGGCGGGCCGTGGTGGTGGGCTGGAGCGACCTGGCCACGCCAACGGCGGCGCCGAGCTTCAAACTGCGGCGGGCGGCGGTGCGGCCATAGGGCGGACTGCGGTGGCAGGACCGCCGTCCGCGATCACGTTGCTGGACATGGCAGCGTGATCGGTGCCGTGGTCCTTCGTGCCGTCGGTCAGCGTCTGACGGACGCACAGTCTCACCGTTTCATCACCTCTCCCCATGCATCTCCTCGGCGCCCACTGTATCGACACTGGTGGCATCCCCATGGCCGCGCGGCGCGCCGGCCGGGCCGGGATGCGGGCCCTCCAGATCTTCAGCGCGATCCCCAAGTACTACAACGACAAGGTCGGCGTGAAGCCCGAGCGCGTCGGGCGTTTTCGCGACGCGTTGGCCGACGCGGGCATCCGCCCGGAGCATGTCATCGTCCATGCCGCGTACGTGCTCAACTGCGCCACGCCCGACCCCGAAAAGTGGGAGCGCGCGGCGGCCGGCCTCGCCAAGGAGTTCGAGCGCTCGACGGCGCTCGGGGTGGGCGGCGTGTGCTTTCATCCGGGGGCGGCCACCGATGGCGATCGGGACGCGGCCTGTGACCGCGTGAGCGAGGCCATGCGGCGCGCCCTCGCCGCCGTGCCTGCCGGCACGACGCGGCTGCTCATCGAGAACACGGCCGGCGCCGGCACCACGGTGGGGCGTACCCCGGACGAGATCGCCCGCATGCTGCGCAGCATCCCCGCCGACCACCGCGCGCGCACCGGGTACGGTCTCGACACCTGCCATCTGTTCGCGTCGGGGTTCCCGATTGCCGAATCGCCGGCGGCACAGCGGGGCGTACTCGACGACTTCGAGCAGACGATCGGCGAGCCCCCCGCCTTCTTCCATCTCAACGACAGCCACGGCGCATTCGGGTCGAACAAGGATCGCCACGCCGTCATCGGCGAGGGGCTCATCGGTACGGCGCCCTTTGGCTGGTTGCTGCACGATGCCCGCGCACGTGGCGTACCGTTGATTCTCGAGACCCCGCAGGCACAGCCGGAGGTCGGCGAAGACGACGACACGCCGGACCCGTGGGATGTGGCCTCGATCGCCGCTCTCCGTCAGCTCGCCGACGCGGGATCGTGACGCCGGCCTTGCCCCGTTCGGCTCGCGCCGTGAGGTGCGGGCTGATCGCGGTCGTGGGGGGAGGCCTTGCCATCGGTTGCGTCGAGCCGGCGACCCCGCGCGCCGTCGTCGGGCGCGAGGTGCGTATCGCCGTGGATTCGGCCACCACGTTGGCTGGCACCCTGACGATGCCCGTGCGGGCGGCGGCCAGCTGTGCACCAGCCGTACTCCTGCTCAGCGGGTCGGGGCTGCAGGACCGCGAGGGCGCGCGTGCGGACGTGCCGGGATATCGGCCGTGGCGTGATGTCCGGGACGCGCTGATTGCCCGCGGCGTCGCTGTGCTGCAGCTCGACGATCGCGGCTTCGGTGGCTCGACCGGGGCCTTCGCCGGTGCGACCACCGCGGACTTCGCCCGGGACGCGGGGACGGCGCTCAGGTGGTTGCGCGAGGTCCCCGGTATCGATGCGTGGCGGCTGGCGGTCGTGGGGCACAGCGAAGGCGCCGTCGAGGCGCTGCTCGTGGCGCAGGCGGATCGACAGCTCGCCGCACTGGTGCTGCTTGGCGCGCCGTCGCGCCCCGGCCGCGAGATCGCGCGCTCGCAGCGGCAGGAACTCGTCGGCAGTGACCTGGCCCGCTGGCCAGCGCGCGAGCGCCGCGCTGTGCTGGCGGCGGCCGAGGCGGTCGCCGAGTCGCTTGCCGTGCGCGATCCCTGGCTACGCCAATGGTTCGCCCTCGATCCGCGTGACGTGGCCCGCGGCGTTCGGGTGCCGGTCCTGCTCCTGCATGGCGAGACCGACCGGCAGGTGCCGCCTCGGCATGCCGACGAGCTGGCCGACGTCCTGCGCCGCAGCGGGGCCCCGGTCGTGGCCGTCCGCCATCTCCCGCAGACGAATCATCTTCTGCTGGCCGACCGTGACGGCGATCCGCAGGGGTACGGGCGGCTCCCCGATCGACGTGTCCGCCGCGAGGCGCTCGAGGCGCTGGTCGGCTTCCTCGTGACCCAGCTCAGTGAGACACTGCCGCCTGCGAAGGGGCGGGCGTCGAGGGAAAAACCGGCGTCTCTGCGCGAAAACTCGTGCTGATGGCCGAAAAAGTGCGGATTTCAGAGGAGAAACACCGAAACACCTATTGCGCGTCCAAGGGGCGATTGTAGTTTGTGGCCGTCCGCGAAGCACTGACTGACTTCGCGCGATCTGTCGAGAGCGTGCAGGAGTGCTCGACGCGACTCACCCGGTCACTTAATTCCAGGAGACGACATGGCCGCTGCGAAGAAGTCTGCGAAGAAGGCTGCGAAGAAGGCTGCTCCCAAGAAGGCTGCTGCCAAGAAGGCGGCGCCGAAGAAGGCGGCCGCGAAGAAGGCGCCCGCCAAGAAGGCCGCTCCCAAGAAGGCGGCGAAGAAGGCGCCGGCCAAGAAGGCCGCCAAGCGCACGCCGAATGCGGCGTTCATGAAGCCGCTCACGCCGAGCGCCGAGCTGGCGGCGATCGTTGGCGACAAGGGGCTGCCGCGTACGGAAGTGGTCAAGAAGCTGTGGGCCTACATCAAGAAGAACGGCCTCCAGGACCAGAAGAACAAGCGCCAGATCAACGCCGACGACAAGCTCAAGGCGGTCTTCGGCGGCAAGAAGTCGGTCAGCATGTTCGACATGACCAAGCTCGTCTCGGCGCACCTCAAGTAACCCGCGCTGGCTTGGGCCGTACGTTGGAAGGGGCGCGTCCCACCGGACGCGCCCCTTTAGATTTCCCGTTCCTGCCCCCGGATGCCCGTGATCCGGGGCCTTCGCCTCTCCATCCGTTCCGCCCGTGGCCACGAAGAAGTCAGCGTCCGACATGTCCTCCGTCTCCGCGCTCCGCAGCGGCAAGGCCCCTGGCCGGCCGGCCGGGAGCGGCGGTGCGACGGCCTGGGAAAACATCAAGGCGATCGTCGTCACCGTCGCGATCTTCCTGGTGATCCGGACCTTCCTGATCGAGGCGTACCGTATTCCCTCGGGGAGCATGATCCCCACGCTGCTCGTGGGCGACTGGCTGTTCGTGAACAAGTTGGCCTACGGGCCCCATGTGCCGTTCACGGACATCAACCTGCCGGGCTACGATGAACCCGAGCGGGGGGATGTCGTGGTGTTCGTCTCCCCCAACCAGATTGACCAGCCCGACGACCCGACGCCCACGCTCGTCAAGCGTCTGGTGGCGGTGGCCGGTGACACAATCTGGATGCGCGGCGGGCTGTTCCACGTGAATGGCATGCCGCAGAAGCAGAGTTTCGAGGCCGCACAGAACCCGGTCGGCGACGGCGGCTTCTCGCATCCGCTGTTCCAGTGGCAGAAGGAGTACGAGGTGCGGGGAACCCGTGCCGGCGATCCGCCGGCGTCGCCGACGCTCGATGACTGGGGGCCACTAGTCGTGCCGTCAGGCTTCCTCTTCATGCTCGGCGACAACCGCTACGACTCGAAGGATGGGCGTTACTGGGGCTTCGTGCCACGCCAGAACGTGCGGGGGCGCCCGGTCTTCGTGTACTACTCGTATCGCGCCGACGAAAGCGATCGTCCGCTGCCGTTCCTCACCGACATTCGGTGGGGGCGGATCGGGACGATCATTCGGTAGCGGCGCGGATGATGAAGCGGCGCCGGGGCCTGACGCTCGGGGCCTTGCTCGCGATCGCCTGGGCCCCGTCGGTGGCCGCGCAGGCGTCAGGGGGGAGGGGGAGTCAGGAGGCCGGGAGCCGCGTCGGGCCGCGTGTCGATCGCGGGACATTGGCCGGTACCGTCCGCACCGACACGCTGTGGTCGCAGTCGCTGGGCACGCGCAAGGCGCTCACCGTGTACCTGCCGCCGTCGTACGACCCGACGGCGACCCGGCGCTATCCGGTACTGCTCTATCTTCATGGCCTCGGCGGCAACGAACGCAACTGGGTGGATGCCGGGCAACTGCATCGCACCATGGACTCCCTGGTGTCCGCCGGGTGGCCGGAGGCGATCATTGCCATGCCCGATGGCGACGACAGCTGGTACACGACCTTCGCCTCACTGCCCGATGTGCCGGGCTGTCAGGCCGATACCGCGCGGCGTGAGCCGGCGGCGACCTTCTGTGTCCCGTGGCCGCACTATGATGACTACGTCGCCCGCGACATCGTCGGCCATCTCGATGCCACCTACCGCACCCGCGCCGATCGGGCACATCGTGCCATTGCCGGGCTGAGCATGGGGGGCTACGGGGCCGTGACACTCGCCCTCGCCTATCCCGATGTGTTCGCCGCGGCGGCGAGCCACTCCGGTGTGCTGTCGCCACGGCTGTTGCCGGCCGACTCGCCATCCGACAGCGCCGCGGCCTCGCCGCGCTACGCCGTGACGCCGGCGGAGTTCGCTCGCGCCGCCGGACGGCTGTGGCCTTCCCAGCGGCTCGCGTTCGGCCGCGACTCGATCGCGTGGACCGCGCGCGACCCCCGCGTCCTGCTGGCTCGCCTGGCGCCCCGCGTGCAGCGCGGCGAGGCCACCTGGCCCGCGCTGTACATCGACGTGGGCGTCGACGACCCGTGGCTGCGGCACAATCGCGACTTCAATGCCGTCATGGCGGCGACCGGGGTGCCGCGCCGGTACGGCGAATACTTCGGCGGGCACACGTGGACCTACTGGCGGGCGCACGCCGAAGACAGCCTGACCTTCCTGCTGGCGCAGATCGCCACGCCGTGACGCACCCGTCCACGGGTGCGGCGCCGCCGCGGTATCGGCTCTGGCGCCAGCCTGCCGCGGGCGTAGCTTCGTCCCGATGTCCCGATTCTTTCCGCGCGATGTCGTCCAGTGGGGTGAGGAGCAGCTCCACCCGTTGCGCGCCTTCGCCATTCGCACCGTCGAGCCGGCCGGCATCACGGGGCTCGTGCTGCGCCTCTGGCGCGCGGCGCTGCTCGGCAGCGCGAGCTGGCTGCTCTTCGTGGGCGGCTTGACGGTGGGGGTGCTGTTCCTCTGCGGCATGCTCACGTGGCACCTTGGCAACTTCCCCGTCCGGCGTTGGCCACTGCGGGTGGTGGCGTTCTTCCTGATCGAGGTGATCGTGGAGATGGGCATGAGTACGCTCCTCATTGCCGTCGGGCGGGAGCGCTTCGGATCGCGCGCGGCCGTCTGGGAGGACTGGTGGTCGATGGCCGGCCAGACCTTCTGGCAGCGGGGCGTCGTGCTGGTCATGTTTGCGCTCGTCCTGGCGGCGGTCGTCCAGCTGGTCCGCCGCGCGATCGATCAGCGTCTGCACACTTCTCCTTCTGCGTGAGCGACTCATGATGGTGCGTGCCCGCTGCCGGCTCACGCTGGCGTTCCTGTCCGCGTGGCTGCTGCCGACGCACGCGTCGGCGCAGCCGGTGACGTCGCCGGCCACGCCCGGGGCCCGGCATTCCGGCTCCACGGCGGCCGACACGCTGCGGCCGTTCGGCCTGCTGCGTGACCAGGCGGCCCAGCAGCAGCGCTGGCTCGAACTGCGCCTCGAGCGCACGCTCCCCGCCCTCATGCGGCGCGAGGGCGTCGACTTGTGGGTGGTGCCCATGCGGGAGTACAACGAAGACCCGCTCTTCAAGGCCATCACGTCGCCCACGACCTTCGCGGCCCGACGCCGCACGATCTACGTCTTCTTCGACCGCGGCCCCGAGAAGGGCGTCGAACGCATCGCGCTCGGGGGGACGTCGCAGGGGAACGTCTTCAAGGCCGTGCGCAGCATGAAGCCGGTACCGGCGCCGGCCGCCGGCAGCCGCTCCACCGACCGGCAGGCCGAACTCTGGGGCGATGAGCAGTGGCAGGTGCTCAAGCAGGTCATCGAGGAGCGGCAACCGAAGAAGATTGCCCTCAACACCTCGCGCACCTTCGCCTTTGCCGACGGGCTCTCCAGCGGCGAGAAGGAGGGGATGCTCGAGGCACTCGGCGCGCCCTGGACCAGCCGCATCGTGCCCGCCGAGGCCTTGGCCGTCGACCTGATTGCGGCCCGCCAGCCGGAGGAGGAAGCGGCGTTCCGCGAGCTCAATCGGGTGGCGTGGGAGATCATCCGGGAGGCCTTCTCGAACAAGGTCATCACCCCGGGCGTCACCAAGGCCGACGACGTGCTCTGGTGGATGCGGCAGCGCGTGAATGACCTCGGCCTCGGCACCTGGTTCCAGCCCAGCGTGGAGGTGCAGCGGCAGTTCGGCAGCCCGGAGCTGGTGGGGGTGAACCCCACCATTCTGCGCGGCGACGTGCTGCACTGCGACTTCGGCATCACGGCCATGGGCCTCAACACCGACACCCAGCACAACGGCTACGTGCTGCGCGAGGGCGAGACGGACGTGCCGGCCGGACTCAAGAAGGCGCTGGCCAACTCCAATCGCCTGCAGGACATCACCCTCGAGGAGCTCAAGCCCGGCCGCACCGGCAACGAGGTGCTGAAGGCGGTGCTCACGCGCATGCGGGCCGAAAAGATCGACGGTACCGAGTACTCGCACCCCATCGGGCTGCACGGGCATGGCGCCGGGGCCCTGATCGGCCTCTGGGACTACCAGGACGGCGTCCCAGGGCGCGGCGACCACAAGATCATTCCGGGTATGTGGTACTCCATCGAGCTGCAGGCGACCACGGCGGTCCCGGAGTGGAACAACCAGCTGGTCCGGTCGGCGCAGGAGGAGGACGTGATCATCGATGCAACCGGGAAGGTCCGTTGGGCGTATGGTCGGCAGACCACGTTCCATCTGGTCCGATAACCGTTCGCATTCCCACTCTCGACAGCAGTACGCGGAGCAGGCACATGGCTTTGGGCGACTTCCTGCGCAAGCAGTTCATCGACGTCATCCAATGGACCGAATCGGGTCCGGGCGTCCTCATGTACCGCTTCCCCATGCGGGACATGGAAATCCAGAGCGGAGCCCAGCTCACGGTCCGTGAGTCACAGATGGCGCTCTTCGTGAACGAGGGGCGCGCCGCCGATGCCTTCGGCCCGGGGCTGCACACGCTCGTCACGGCCAACCTGCCGCTGCTCACGAACCTCATGAATTGGGACAAGCTGTTCAAGTCCCCGTTCAAGAGCGACGTGTACTTCTTTTCTACCCGTGTGCAGACGGGGCAGCGTTGGGGGACGCAGCAGCCCATCACCATTCGGGACCGCGAGTTCGGGGCGGTGCGGCTGCGCGCCTTCGGTATGTACGCGTTCCGCGTCGCCAATCCGGCAGTGTTCCAGAGGAACGTGGGCGCCACCGACGCCGAGTACACGGTGGCGCAGCTCGAGCCGGCGCTGCGCAACGCCATTATCGCGGGGTTCACGGGCGCGTTCGCCAACGCGCAGGTGCCGTTCCTCGACATGGCCGCCAACCAGGCGCACTTGGCCACGCAGATCGCCGGCACGGTACAACCGGCGTTCGAGGCGCTCGGGCTCACCCTGGAGTCGTTCACCGTCGAGAACCTGTCGCTCCCCGACGAGTTGCAGAAGCGCCTCGACGAGCGCATCTCGATGAACATGATCGGGGACATGCGCACCTATACGGCCTTCCAGGCCGCCCAATCCATTCCCATCGCGGCCGCCAACCAGGGGGGCATGGCGGGACTCGCCGCCGGTCTCGGGGCGGGGATGGGGCTCGGCGGTGTCATCGCCGACGCCATGCGTGGCACGACGGGGGGATCCGGTGCGCCCGGGGGCGCGGTTCCTCCGACACGCCTGGCCGTGCCAGTCGCTCCGGCCGACACCACCGCAGCCGGCACGGCCACGAAGTACTGCACCGAATGCGGTACGCAGTTGCCGGCGGCGGCGAAGTTCTGCTCGTCCTGCGGCACGGCCCAGAGCTGACGCCGCCGCAAGATGCTGGCTCATCAGGGGAGTGAGTGGATCGTCGAGGCGTACGGGTGTGACCCCGTACGCCTCGCCGATCCGGCCTCACTGCACGCGCTCTTCGACGCGATCATCGCCGACCTCGCCCTGCACCCGGTGGCGCCGGCGCTCTGGCACCAGTTTCCGGCGCCCGGAGGCATTACCGGCATGGTGATGCTCGCCGAGTCACACCTGACGGTGCACACGTTTCCCGAGCATGGCTCGGCCTGCCTCAACCTGTTCTGCTGCACACCGCGCGCCGCCTGGCCATGGCGCGAGCGGTTGCCGGCGCTCCTCGGCGCGGAGCAGGTGGACGCCCGTCAGCTCTCCCGCGAGTACGTGGGGCCGCTGGTGGCCACGCCCGGCGCACGGTGACGGTCCCGCAGGCGCACGGCGCCACATGCCCGAACTGCGGCGCCCCCGTGCGTTTCCTGTGGGCGCAGGCCGTACAGACCACGTGTCCGTACTGCCGCGCGGTGCTCGTGCGCCGAGACCTCCAGCTCGAACGGGTGGGGCAACAGGCGGAGTTTCCCCTCACCGGCTCGCCCATCCAGATCGGCACCGAGGGGCGCTGGCGCACCCGATCGTTTGTGGTGGTCGGTCGACTTACCTACGCCTGGGAACGCGGCCGCTGGAACGAATGGCACTGCCTGCTCAACGACGGGCACAGCGCGTGGCTGTCGGATGCGCAGCTCGAGTACGCCATGACCGAACAGGCGGACCCGCGTGGGGTCCTGCCCGATCTCCTGCGGGTGCATCCGGGCGAGACCTACTTCTGGAACGACACCGGCTACGATGTCGTCGGCGTCACCGAAGCGCACTACCTCGGGACCGAGGGCGAGCTGCCGTTCACGTCGTGGGCGCGCACCACCTGTCGTTTCGTCGACCTGCAGACGCCACAAGGCGGCTTCGCCACGATCGATGGCAGCGAGACCCCACCGCTGCTCTACCTCGGCGAGTACCTGACCTACGATGATCTCGCGCTCCGCAATCTGCGGACCTTCGAAGGGTGGTGAGGCCGTGAGGCTGTCGGCGGTCTCGGTGCCGTCCATATGGTGAACCCGGTCGCTACGGCGCCCGTGCCGCAGCTGTCGTCGCTGAGCTGTCCATCGTGCGGCGCTGCCATCGAGTTGCACGCGCAGGGGTGGGCCGTGAGCGTGGTGTGCGCCGCCTGTGGCGCCCAGCTCGATGCCACCGACCCCAACCTGCGGGTGCTGCAGTACGGCGAACAGGTCACCTTCCGTCCACGTATTCCGCTGGGAACGCGTGGCACCTGGAAGGGGGCATCGTGGGAGGTCATCGGCTGCCAGCAGGTGACCATCACCGTCGACGAGGTCGACTACGCTTGGCGGGAGTACGTCTGCTTCAATCCGTACCGGGGCTTCCTGTACCTGTCGGAATACGACGGGCACTGGAATGTCATCGAGAAGTTGCGGCGTCGGCCCGTACGTGAGACGAGCGGGGCGCAGCCGACCGTCGAGTTGGATGGCGTCACCTACAAGCACTTCCAGACCGCCGTGGCCCGCACGACGGCGGCGCTCGGCGAGTTCCCGTGGGAGCTGCGCGTCGGGGACACGATCACCAGTCGTGATTTCGTGGCTCCCCCATTCCTCCTGAGCGCCGAGGAGTCCGAGAACGAGATCACGTGGTCGCAGGGCACCTACACCAAGCCGGCGCTCATCCAGAAGGCCTTCGGGCTCGCGCAGCCCCTCATCGATCCGATCGGGGTCTTCGCCAACCAGCCCAATCCGTATGCCGGGCTCCCCACGCGGGTCTTTGGAACGTTCGCCGTGGCGCTGCTGGCGCTGTTGGCGATGCTCATCGCCAACGTCGGGCTCGCGAGCGACCGGAAGGTGTTCACGCAAGGCTATACCTTCGATCGCCGCACTGCCGAGGCCGCGGCTTTCGTCACACCGCCGTTCGAGCTGGACGGTCGCCCCTCGGGGGTGACCATCGACATCGGGACGACCCTCGACAACGACTGGGTGTTCTTCTCCCTGGCGCTCATCAACGAAGCGTCCGGGGAGACGCGCGAGCTGTCGCGCCAGGTGAGCTACTACACCGGGGTCGACAGCGACGGCGCGTGGTCGGAGGGCGCGCGCACGGAGACCGTGCGGCTGGCTGCGGTCCCGGCTGGCCGCTACTTCCTGCGGGTCGAACCGGAGGGTGGCGAACCCGCCAAGGCGTCGGTGGCGTACACGCTGTCGGTGCGCCGAGATGTCCCGCACATGGCGCTCTATGGCCTGGCCTTCCTGGCCCTGCTGCTGCCCACCATCCTGGCCGTCCTGCCAAGCGCCAGCTTCGAAGGCCGGCGCTGGGCGGAAAGCGATCATGCGTCTTCCTGAGGCGACGATGACCAGTAGCCCACACACGCCGGCCACGGAGGCCGCCGCATGCTAGGCGCGCGCGTGTACGCGGTGTGGGCCGCGCTCGTGCTCACCCTGCTCGGGGTGGCGCAATACCGTGGCTGGACGCTCACGTCCGTCAACGAATCGAAGACCAATCCCCGATCGGTGCGCGACAACCCCGGCGCGTACCGCTCCTCGTACTACGTCCCGGGTCGCACACTCCGCGGCAAGTGAGGATCTCCGCATGATCGAACAACTCATGAGCAACATCGTCAACTCTGCCGCCTTCGCCTTCCTGGGCGTCATCCTGTTCGCGGTGGCGTTCCTCGTCATCGACCTGCTCACGCCGGGCAAGCTGTGGGATGAGCTCAGCGCCAAGCAGAACAGCGCGGTCGCCATCGTGATCGGCTGTGTGGCCATCGCCCTCGGCATCATTGTCGCCGCGGCGATTCACTGAGTGGTGCCGATACTCTTCTGGTAGCCTGTCGTGCCCGTTGCGCTGTTCCTGTCCGTCTGTCTGATCGCCGCCTGCGGACTCATTTACGAGCTCGTGGCCGGCGCGCTGGCCTCGTATCTGCTGGGCGACAGTGTCACGCAATTCTCCACGATCATCGGCACGTACCTCTTCGCGATGGGGATCGGGAGTTGGCTTTCGCGCTTCGTGGTCCGCGGCGTGATCGCCCGGTTCGTGCTCATCGAGCTGATCGTGGGTGTGGTGGGCGGGCTGTCGTCGCTGGCGCTGTTCCTGGCCTTCGCGTACACCGAGGCGTTCCGCCCCACCCTCTACGGGTTGGTGCTGGTCATCGGCATCCTGGTGGGGCTCGAGATCCCGCTGCTGATGCGCATCCTCAAGGACCGCTTCAGCTTCAAGGACGTGGTCGCGAACGTGCTCACGTTCGACTACATCGGCGCACTGGTGGCCTCGCTGCTCTTTCCGCTGCTGCTGGTGCCGCGGCTCGGGCTCGTGCGCTCGGCGCTGCTCTTCGGCGTGATCAACGTGCTGGTGGGGCTGTGGAGCACGTGGCTCTTCAGGCACGAGCTGCCGCGGCGGCGGTGGTTGCAGGTGGCGGGACTGGTGGCGTTGGTCGTGCTCGGCGGCGGCCTGTGGAAGGGGCAGGCCATCACCACGCTCGCCGAGGAGGGGATGTACGCCGACCCCATCATCCTGGCGAAGGACACGCGGTACCAGCGCATCGTGCTCACCAGCTGGAAGGACGATCTGCGGTTGTACCTCAACGGCCACCTGCAGTTCGCGTCGCGCGATGAGTATCGCTACCACGAGGCGCTGGTGCACCCCGGGCTGTCGGCGGCGCGGGCACGCGGGCGGGTGCTGGTATTGGGCGGCGGGGACGGTCTTGCCGTGCGCGAGATCCTGCGCTACCCCGACGTGCAGCAGGTGACGCTGGTCGACCTCGACGAAGGGATGACGGCGCTCTTCCAAACGCACCCGCGCCTCACGGCGCTCAACGCGCAGGCACTCAACGACGCGCGAGTGCAGGTGGTGAACGCCGATGCCTTCACCTGGCTCGACACCCACGCGGCGCAGTACGACTTCGTGGTGATCGATTTCCCCGATCCGTCCAACTACCACGTGGGCAAGCTGTACACGAGTGCGTTCTATCGCCTGGTCAAGCAGCACCTCGCCCCGGGCGGCTTTCTGGCGGTGCAGAGCACCTCGCCGCTGTTCGCGCGGCAGTCGTTCTGGAGCATCGTGGCCACACTCGAGGGGGCAGGGCTGCGCACGTGGCCGTATCACGTGTACGTGCCGAGTTTCGGTGAGTGGGGCTTCGTGATCGCGGGGCTCGACAGCTATGCGCCGCCGCCAGGGCTGCCGGACGGGTTGCGCTATCTCACCGCGGCTACGGTGCCGGCGCTGTTCGACTTTCCTGCCGACATGCGGCGTGTGCCCGCGGAACCCAATCGCCTCAACGATCAGGTGCTCGTGCGCTACTACGAGCACGAGTTCGATGCCATCAACCGCTGAGCCGCTGGCACGGCGCTCGGCGTACCCATGACGTCGCGCCGCGAGGTCCTGCAGTCGCTCGGGGCCCTGCTGGCCGCGCCGGCACTCGTGGGCCTCACGCCGAAGGGGCGGGTCGTCGGCGGCGGGTTCGTGGACGACGACAGTACGGTGGGGCATGCGCTGCGCGACGGCACACTGGCGCGGTCGCCATCACGCCCCATGCGGCGCGTGGCCGTCGCCATTGTCGGTGGGGGCATCGGCGGCCTGTCCGCCGGTTGGCGGCTCGATGCGCTGGGCCTCACGGATTGGACACTGCTCGAGTTGGCGCCACAGGTGGGCGGCAATGCGCGTGCCGCGCAGTATCCGGGGCTCGAGGGGCAGCGTGCGCCGTGGGGTGCCCACTATCTGCCTGTCCCCGATGAACAGGCGGTGCATGTCCGGCAACTCCTGCGCGACCTTGGGGTGATGGACGCCGCCGGGCGCTTCGACGAACGGGTCCTCTGCCATTCGCCGCAGGAGCGACTCTGGCAGCATGGGCGCTGGCACGAGGGGCTCGCCCCGCTCGACGCTGCGTCACGCGCCGATCGCGAGCAGTTCGGGCGCTTCGAGGCTCGGGTTGCGGAACTGCGCGCGAGTGGGGGCTTCACGGTGCCGAGCGCACGGGGGCACGCGATGCGAGTGGAGGCGCTGCGCGGAAGTGGCGCCGCGACACGCCTCGCCCGCGAGGTCGCGGCGCTCGACCAGTGCACCGCGCACGAGTGGCTGCAGCGCGAAGGCTTCACGTCGCCCGCCGTGCGCTGGTGGGTGGAGTACGGAACGCGCGACGATTACGGCGCCTCGCTCGCCCAGGCCAGCGCGTGGGCAGCGGTGCACTACTTCGCTGCTCGCGCGAGCGAGGAGGACGGCCCCCTCACCTGGCCCGAGGGCAACGCCTGGCTGGTCCACCAGTTGCACCAGCGGCTCGCGCGCGTGGTTGCCGCCGATGGGCAACCCCGCGTGGTGACGGGCGCTCCGGTGGCGCGGCTCACCCGAGAGGGGGCGCGCTGGGTGGTGGACACGCCAGCGGCCCGCGTCGTCGCCGACGCCGTGGTATGGGCCGCTCCACTGATGCTGTTGCCCCGCGTGACGCCTGGCATCGCGTTGCCCGTGGTGTTCGACCACGCGCCGTGGGTGGTCGCCAACCTCGTGCTCGACCGGTTGCCCGAAGAGCGCGGGGCGCCGCTGGCCTGGGACAACGTCGTCTACGGCAGCCCGTCGCTGGGCTACGTGAATGCGTCGCATCAACGGCTCGGCATGCCGCCGAGCCAGCCGGTCTGGACCTGGTATCACGCGGTGGTCGATCGCTCAGGTCCGGACGCCCGTCGCTGGCTGCAGCAGCGCCCATGGAGCGCGTGGCGCGACGAGATTCTCGCCGACCTGCGACGCGCACACCCCGACATCGATGAGCGGGTCATCCGTGTGGATATCATGCGTTGGGGGCACGCCATGGCGCGCCCGGTGCCCGGTACACTCGACCGCGTGCGCACACTGCAGGCATGGCGGCCGGCGCCGCGCCTGTTCCCCGCGCACGCCGATCTGAGCAACTTCAGTCTGTTCGAAGAAGCCCAGTGGCATGGTGTGCAGGCCGCCGAGCAGGTCGTCGAGGCGCTGCGCTGATGACCGGATTCTCACCATCCTGATGAACACCGACGCCCAGGCCTGGGCCGATCCTGCTCCCTCGCTCGCCCGCGCCGTCGCCGGCGCATTCCGTCTCGTGCGCGAGATCGGGCGGGGGGGCATGGGTGTGGTCTACCTCGCCGAGGACACGCAGCTCGAACGGCGGGTGGCCATCAAGACGCTGCCGTCGCACCTCATGGCCGATGCGCAGGTGCGCCAGCGCTTCCTGCGCGAGGCGCGCACCGCCGCCGCGCTGTCGCACCCCAACATCGTGCCCATCTACTCCGCCGCCGAGCGTGATGGCGTGGTGTACTTCACCATGGGCTACGTGGAGGGCGAGTCGCTCGCCGAGCGCTTGCTGCGCGACGGGCCGCTCGACGTGCCGGCCGCGCTGGCCATTGTGCGGCAGCTGGCGCTGGCGCTGGAGGCCGCACACGCGGCCAACGTGGTGCACCGTGACATCAAGGCCGAGAACGTGCTGCTCGATGGCGCCGGACGCGCCGTGGTCACCGACTTCGGCATCGCCCGCGTGAGCGAGGCCCAGCCCATCACCGCCACCGGCACCGTGCTCGGCACCGTGCACTACATGAGTCCCGAGCAGGTCATGGGCGAGCCGCTCGACGGCCGGAGCGACCTGTACGCGCTGGGGGTGCTGCTCTTCCGCATGCTCAGCGGGCGCTTCCCGTTCGAGCGGGCCAACAACTCGGCGGTGCTGGTGGCCCACGTCAACACGGCGCCGCCGCGGCTGCGCGAGGTCGCGCCGCACGTGCCCGCGTCGGTGGACGCGCTGGTGCACGACCTGCTCGCCAAGCGCCGCGAGGCACGGCTGGCGTCCGCGCGGGCACTGCTGGAGCGGCTGGACACGCTGGCCCCCGACGACGACGGCGCCGAGGCGCCCGCCGCCGCCCTGCCGGTGCCGGTGGTGATCCCGGCCTCGCCCACCTTGCCGGCCCGGCCCCTGTCGTCGGCGGAGGCTGAGGCGGTGTGGGCCCGCGCGGCCGAGCTGCAGGCCAATACCGGGGTCGTGGTGCCGCCGGCCCAGTTTCCGGCCCCACCCGCGGAACCGGCGCTCACCCGCGGCTACGAGGCGGCGCTGGTGAAGGAGGGGGCCGTGGAGGCAGGGATCGCCCCGAAGTACGTGGAACGGGCCATGGCCGAGCAGGCCGCCGCGGCCCATCCGCCTACCGACGTGATCGTGCACGCGGGGCGGCAGGCGCTCGCGGCGCCCAACGTGTTTCTGGGGGCGCACAGCAAGATCGAGTTCGAGGCCGTGGTGGAGGGGGAGCTCTCCCTCGAGGCATTCGAGGACGTGGCCGACATCGCGCGCCGTTCGCTGGGGGACCTCGTGTCGATCAGTGCCGTCGGGCGGACGCTCACGATCAGCACCAGTGTCCCGCGCCCCAATCACGCGGCGACTCCGCGGGCTTTGCAGCTGACCCTGTCGGCCAGGAACGGGCGCACCACGGTGCGCGCCTTCGAGGACCTGTCGCAGACCGTGACCGGCTTGTTCGTCGGTCTCGGACTCGGAGCCGGGTTCAGCGTGGGCACTGCGACCCTTGGTGTGCTGATCAACACTGGCAATCCGGGGACCGGGGTGGCACTCGCCGCTGGCATCCTCGTGTCAGCGCTTGGCAGTGCCAGGCTGTTGCTTGGGCGGACCGTGAAGGCCAAGTCCCGCGAACTCCGGGAACTCGTGGAGGAACTCGCCCGCTTTGCCGCCGAGCGAAATCGACTCGGGGCAGCCCCTCCGGGCACCCTTCCGCCGGACACTAGTTTTCGGACATGAGCAAGCACAAGCGACTCATCGTAGTGGGCGACCGCGTCCTCGTGAAAGTCGAGGACGGCGAGCAGCGCTCGAAGGTTGGGCTGTACCTGCCACCCACGGCGGTGGACAACCAGGCGGTGCAGGGCGGGGAGATCGTCTCCACCGGTCCCGGACTCGCCCTGCCGGACCTGGCCGACCAGGGTGACGAACCGTGGCGGATTGGTGGATCCTCGGGCCGTGAGGCGCGGTATGTCCCCATGCAGGCGCAGGTCGGTGACTACGCCCTGTTCTTCCGCAAGGCCGCCGTCGAGATCACGTTCGAGAATCAACAGTTCCTCGTGGTTCCGCAGGCGGCGATCCTCGCGCTGGTGCGCGAACCCCGCGAAGACATCCCGGATTTCTGACGGCACCGACGAGGCAGGGTGAGGCGCCGGCGGCCGCGCCGTGTGCTCCCTCCTCCCTGATCATCGTCGTCCTGCCCCCCCTTCACCTTCTGCCAGAGGGACCAGACCCATGATGTACCCCGAACAGCTGCTCATTCCCATGCGCGAGGAACTCACGCGTCTCGGCGTCCAGGAGCTTCGCACCGCGGCCGACGTGGACGCATCGCTCGTCGGTCAGCCGGGCACGGCGCTGGTGGTCGTGAACTCGGTGTGCGGCTGCGCCGCGCGCAACGCGCGGCCCGCCGTGGCCATGGCGCTGTCTCATGCGGTGAAGCCCGATGTGGCCACCACCGTCTTCGCGGGGCAGGACGTCGAGGCCACCCAGCGGGCGCGCTCGCTGTTCGTGGGCTACCGGCCGTCGTCGCCGAGCATTGCGCTCATGAAGGACGGGGACGTGGTGTTCATGCTCGAGCGGCACCAGATCGAGGGGCGCAGTGCGCAGGAGATCGCGGCCGACCTCACGCGCGCGTTCGACGCCTACTGCTCATCCGCCGCACAGCCGGCGTGAATCCGCCGGCGTGAGTTCAGCCGGCACACGGCCTGGCCCGGGCGCGGGAGCCCTGCGCCCGCGCCGAGCCTCCGCTACCGCGCCCGCACCCAGCGCAGCAGCTCGCGCAGGGACGGGCGCTTGCCGTACATGAGCAGCCCCACCCGGTAGATCCGGCCGGCCACCCACACGCTGGCGGCGGCCCCCAGTGCCACCGAGAGCAGCGCGATGACCAGTTCCTGCGTGGGCACCGGGGACACCGTCATGCGCAGCGGCATGATGATCGGTGCCGAATGCGGCATCATCGAGAACACGCGCGCCATCATGCCGTCGGGCTGCATGAGGATGTTCTGGGCAAACACGATGCTCGACACCAGCAGCAGCACCACCGGCATCTGCGCCTGTTGCGCCTCCTGCTCGCTGCTCACGCTGGCCCCGGCGGCGGCAAAGAGCCCGGCATAGAGAGTGAAACCCAACAGGAAAAACGCCAGCAGCAGCGCCACCGACCCCGCGCCCACGTCGGGCATGGCAAACGGCGCCGCATCCACACCGAAGCGAGACAGCAGCGGCGAGCGCAGCTGCCAGAGCACGAAGCTCATGCCCAGCCAGAGCACCATCTGCGTGAGCCCCACGCCGCCCACGCCGATCACCTTGCCCCACAGCAGGCGGTTGGCCGGAATGCTGGCAATGACGACTTCGGCGACGCGCGTCTGCTTTTCCTCCAACACGCCGCGCAGCACGTTGAGTCCGTAGATGAACGTCACCAGGTACAGCAGCATCGCGACCGCGAAGCCGACGATGAAGTTGACCTGGCCGGAGCCACCGCGGCCGCGCGACGAGAGCCGTTCGGTGGCGATGCTCGCCCGCGTCGCGGCGAGCGCGCGACCCACCTCGGGGTCCACGCCGCTCTTCTCGATGCGCAGTCCCAGCAGCTCCCGCTGCAGCGCCGACTCGAGTCGCTGCATGTCGAAGATTGCCGTCGTGTTGCTGCCCGCGTAGCGCGCCGCGCCTGTGGCCACCGTGGCGCTGTCGAGCACGAGATACCCTTTCAGCGCATCGGTCACCACCTGCCGCGTGGCCAGCGACTCGGCCGGCGCCAGTTCGTCGGCGTCGAGCGTGCGGACCTGCGGCCGGGTGCTGCTTCCCGCCACACCACCGGCGAGCTGCGTGGCCAGCCGGTCGCCGAGATCGCTGGCCGAGGCATCAAGGATCACGACGTCCCCGCCGCGGGCATTGCCGCGTTCTCTGGCGGCGAGCAGCGAGGGCACGACCATCAGCACACCGAAGAACAGCGGGCCGAAGAGCGTGGCGATCACGAACCACTTGGAACGGACCCGCTCGAGGTACTCGCGGCGGATGACGGCGACGAGCTTATCCATGACCGGACATCCCCGCTTCGACGTGGGTGGCCCCGACCTTCTCGAGGAAGATGCGGTGCAGCGACGGGCGCACTACCTCGAACCGTTCGATTGGTGCACCAGCCTGGACCAGCGCCGCCAGCAGATCGGCGGCGCGCGCCTCGGGGGCGAGTTCGAGTTCCATGAACCGGTTGGAGTCGTCGCGGCGCTGGATGAACGCGGGATTCTCGAGCACGCCCACGACGGCTGGTGATGGCGCCCCGTCGAGCGCCAGGGCCACGGTGCGCGCACCGTGCGCGTCGCGCACCGCGGCCACGCCGCCGTCGAGCACCTTCTCACCGCCGGCGATGATGCACACCGCATCGCACAGGCGTTCGGCGTTGTCCATGAGGTGTGTGCTGAAGATCACCGTGCGACCCTGCTTCTTGAGGTCGACCACGGTGTCCTTGAGGGCCTGGGCGTTGATCGGATCGAGCCCACTGAACGGTTCGTCGAGAATCACCAGCTCCGGGTCGTGCAGCAGTGCGCCGATGAACTGCACCTTCTGCTGCATGCCGCGCGAAAGTTCGTCCACCTTGCTGGTGCCCCAGTCGGCGCCCGCCGTACGCAGCGCGAGGCGCTCCAGCCAGGCGTCGATGCGCCGGTCGAGGTCACGCCCGCTCAACCCCTTGAGTTCGCCGAGAAACCGCAGTACCCGGCGCACTTCCATCTTGCGGTAGAGCCCGCGCTCCTCGGGGAGGTAGCCGATGCGATCGACCAGGGCCGGATCGGTGCTGGGGGTGCCCAACACCGTGATCTGCCCCTCATCGGGCGCGATGATGTTGAGCAGCATGCGGATGGTGGTGGTCTTGCCGGCGCCGTTGGGCCCCAGCAGGCCGTACACGGCGCCGCGCGGCACCGTCAGGGAAAGCGACTTGACGGCCACATGGTGGTCGTAGCGCTTGGCGATGCGGGCAATCTCGATGGCAGGGGAGGACATGGACGAAAGATGGCGACCTGCACGACGCAGGGGAGGGTCGCGGCCCCGTGTCGTCCGGCGCGATATTGCGGAGTGTCGTTCACCTTCACGCGCCACGAACTGGCTGGGGCCTTCGGCGACCTCGGAACGGATCTCCCGCTGCTGGTCGGCGTGGTTCTCGCCACCGGCATGGACCCGACCACGGTGTTCATGGTCTTCGGCGCCCTCCAGATTGCCTCCGGGCTGGTCTATCGCCTCCCGATGCCGGTGCAGCCCCTCAAGGCCATGGCCGCCATCGCCATCGCCGGCAAGCTCGCGCCGACCCTGCTGGCCGCGGGTGGCCTGATCGTGGGTACGACGATGCTCGTGCTGGCATGGACGGGTGCGCTCGAGTGGATTGCGCGTGTGGTCCCGAAACCGGTCGTCCGCGGGGTGCAGGTCGGTCTGGGGCTGCAACTGGGGAATCTCGCGTTGACCCGATTCCTGCCGGCGGAAGGGGCGGCGGGCTGGGCATTGGCCGCCATGGCGCTCGTGGTGATCCTCGCACTGCGTACCAACAGGACGGTGCCGGGGGGGCTGGTGGTGCTCGCGCTGGGGTTGGGGTACGCCGCGCTGACGTGGCCGGCCGGGATGCCCAGTCCGTTCGGCGTCCACATGCCGTCGTTCCCCACGCGCTGGCCCACCGGCACCGAGTTCGCGCAGGCCACGCTACTCCTCGCGCTGCCGCAAATCGCTCTGTCGCTCGGCAATTCCGTGCTCGCCACGCGGCAGGTGGTGGCAGACTTCTTCCCCGAGCGCGAGCCGCTCACCGTCCGTCGCATCGGCGCGACGTATGGCCTCATGAACCTGATCGCTGCCCCCCTGGGCGGGCTGCCCGTCTGTCACGGCTCGGGCGGCATCGCGGGGCACTACGCGTTCGGGGCTCGGACGGGCGCCAGCGCCGTGATCTACGGCAGTGCGCTCGTGCTGGCCGGGCTGTTCCTCGCGGGCGACCCGTCGGCGTTCCAGCGGCTGGTGCCGGCGCCGATGCTCGGCGCGCTGCTGCTGGTCGAGGCGGTGGCGGTGCTGGCACTGGTCCGCGACCTGTGGCCCACCCCGGTGGCATTCGGGGTGGCGCTGGCCTGCGGCGCGACGGCCGCCTTCGCGCCGTACGGATACGCGGTGGCCCTGCTGGGCGGGACGCTGCTGCACCGTGCGCTGCGAACGGGCGGGTGGCGACCGGTGTGGCAGGCCTGACGGCGGTGCGAGTGCCGTCCTGCCGCCGGCTGGCTGATGGCGAGGCCGTACCCGCCCGGCCCGGCAGCCGGCCGGAATAAGTCCCGGAGTGCACATAGCCGCTGCCGGACGCCGCCCCCAACACGGCCCCCGTGCTGACGAAGGGGTTGCGGGATGACAGAAACCGTCATGGTGGCCATGGCGTAGGGAGGCCGGAAGTCGATAGGTTTGTCGCCATCCGGGGGGGCGCTGCCGGTCGCCGGCCGATGCCCCGAGTCACCATTCCACCCAACCCCGATCCCGCCATGCTCCGTCGTCTCCTCGCTTCCGTTGCGCTCGTCTCGGTCGCTGCCAGCGCGGCGGTGGCCGCGCCCCGTCTCTTCGCCGATTTGTCGGGCAAGTGGACGATGAACATCGCTACCCCCGATCAGGCCCGCACGTCCATGCTCACCATCGAGCAGAAGGGCGACTCCATCGCCGGCGTCACCGAGTCCGAACTTGGGACCGCCAACCTCCGCGGCGTGGTCAAGGGCGACTCGGTGTTCTTCGGCTTCGCCCTCGACATGGGCGGACAGCAGATTGTCATCAATGGCGCGGCCGCCATGAAGGACAACGACAACATGAGCGGCCTGCTCGATGTGGCCGGCATGGGTGGGTTCCCTTTCACCGCCGTCCGCCAGAAGTAATTCCGAGGTCGCGCCACCGCTCCACGAGTCGCACGAACTCGGCGCGATAACCTCCCACGTCGTTCCCCAGCGCCGCGCGGGCCTGCTCCAGGACCTGCGCGGCGCTGGTGTTTCCCTGGTACTCGCTGTCGCGCAGCAACATGCCGAACGACGCCACACTCGCCGCGAAACGTAGGTCATCGCTGCCCCGTGCTCCGCGCCGGGCGGACACCGCATGTGACAGCAGCCGGCTCTGCGATTCACCCGGACGCTTGTAGCGCAGCTTCACGAACAGCAGCTCGTTGGCGTTCGTGTTCGTCGTCCGCGTGGCCCCGTCGATCCGCTCCGGCGCGAGGTAGCGCAGCGCGTCCACGTCGCGTACGGGCACCGTGCCCGTGACGCCAACCGGCACGAGCTCGTAGAGCGCCGTGACCTGGTGTCCGGCACCGATGTCGCCGGCGTCCTTGCTGTCATCGGTGAAGTCCTCGTTGCGCAGCAGGCGGTTCTCGTAGCCGATCAGCCGATACGCCTGCACGGCCGCGGGGTTGAACTCCACCTGCAGCTTCACGTCGTTGGCCACGGTGCGCAGCGTGGCGCCCATTTCCTCCACCAGCACCTTCCGCGCCTCGGCCAGCCCATCGAGGTAGGCGAAGTTGCCGTTTCCCACCTTGGCGAGCTTCTCCATCTTCGCCGCCTGGTAGTTGCCGGTTCCCACGCCAAGCACGGTGAGGTAGGTGCCCTCGATGCGCCGGCGCTCGACAAGCCGTTCGAGCTCCGCGTCGCTGCTCACGCCCACGTTGAAGTCACCGTCGGTGGCGAGGATCACCCGGTTGTTGCCGCGCTCGAGGAAGTGCTCCCGCGCCGTCCGGTACGCGAGCTCGATGCCGGCGCCGCCGGCGGTGGAGCCACCGGCCTCGAGCTGATCGATCGCCTCCATGATGCGGACCTTCTCGTCGCCGCGCGCACTGGGCAGCACGAGCCCCGCGGCGCCGGCGTAGGCCACGATCGCGACGCGGTCCTGCGGCCGCAGCTGGTCCACGAGGAGGCGCAGGGCCTGCTTCACGAGCGGCAGCTTGTCCGGCGACAGCATCGAGCCTGACACATCGAGCAGGAAGACCAGGTTGTTGGGCGGCAAGTCGGCCGTTTCGATGCGCGCGGCCTGCAGCGCGATGCGCACGAGCTGGTGCCGGGGCTGCCACGGTGCCGCCATGACCTCGCTGGTGATCTCCACGGGTTCGATACCGCGCGGGGCCGGCACCGTGTACGGGAAGTAGTTCACCAGCTCTTCGATGCGCACCGCGTCCGCCGGCGGGCGCTGGCCGCCGGTGATGAAGCGGCGCACGTTGGCATAGGCGGCCCGATCGACGTCGATGGAGAACGTGGAGAGCGGGTTGCTGCGCACGCCAAGGAACGGGTTGTCTTCGATGCGCTCGTACTGCTCGCGATTGAACGGCTCCCCCGGGCGGCGCTGGCGCGGTCCCGTACTGATGACGGGGGTGCTGCCGGGGGTGCTGCCGGGGGCCCTGACGCGGGCGATGCCGCCGGCGACGGCGCGGCCGGAAAAATCCTCAGCGACACTCGCCGATGCCGGCGCCGCGCCCACTCGCCGCACGGCCGTCATGCTCGGTGTCTCCATCGTACGGGCGGAGCCGGTCGTGGGCTCCGGGGGTGCGGCCGCGGCCAGCGTGTTGACGCTGGGCGCGAGGCGGAGGTCGACGAACGCCGTATCGACGCCGGCGCGTACCATGAGGGCGCGTGGCTGGTAGCCCGGCCGTTCGGCCCGCACCATCAGCATGGTCTCCGGCGTAACGCTCTCGACGCGAACACGGTAGCGGCCGTTGCGCTCCGTGCGCGAACCGACCGGCGTGAGGGCGATCCCACCGCGCATCACGGTGACCAGCGCGCCCGCGATCGGCTGTCCCCCCATCGCATCGCGCACGGTGCCGGTGACGATGACGGTCCCTCGTGCGGCAGGTGTAGCCAGCGGTGCAACAGCTGGTACCGCGCGCGGCGCTGCCGCCTCCGCGCCATCGGCTCGCGCCATCTCGGCTCGCGCGGTGAGCGCTCGCGCCGTATCGGCTCGCGCCGCATCAGCTCGCGCCGCATCAGCTCGCGCCGTATCGGCTCGCGCCGTATCGGCTCGCGCCGTATCGGCTCGCGCAGTGAGGGTTCGTGCCGTTTCGGCTCGCGCCGTATCGGCTCGCGCCATTCCCGCCTGCCTCGCCACCGCCGATTCCGTCCCCGCCGCCACGCGCGCCACCTCGCGCGGCGTTCCTGCCCGTGACCACACGACCGCGCCGCCTCCCACGGCCAGCACCGCCGCTGCGGCCACCCCCACCCACCACGGCCGTCGCGACCGTCGTTCCCGTGCGTCAGCCGCCGCGAGGACGCGCGCCGCCGTCCGCGCCGCATCATCCCGCGACACGACGCCGGCCGGCACCGCATCGAGCGCCCCCAGCACCCGCGCACTTCCCGCGATCAGGCCGCGCGCCTCCGCCACCGCCGCGGCGCAGGCCGCGCAGGTCTCCACGTGGGCGGCCACCAGCGCAGCCGCCGTCTCGTCGAAGGCGTCGTCCAGCCAGGCGTGTACACTCCCCTCGTCGACATGCCCGTCTGCCGTGAACACCGGCACCAGACGCTCATCGGACACCACGAATTCGTCACGCGACATCGTACCCCTCCCGCGCTGCACGTCCGCGCTGCAGCGCCTCGTAAACGGTCAGGAGCCGCCGGCGGGCCCGGGACAGCGTCGTTCCCACGCTGCCCACACTCAGCCCCAGTGCCGCGGCAATCTCGTGATAGTCCAGCCCTTCCTCCCGCAGCAGCAGCGCCATGCGGTCGCGCTCGGCCAGCGCATCCACCGCCGCGCGTGCCAGCGCCTGCTCCTGCAGCCGTTCGTGCCAGCCCTCAGCATCCGGGCTGTCGGCTTCGGCGACACCGTCAGCTGCCAGTTCATCGTGCAGCAGCGCCAGCCGCTGCCGCTCACGGGCGCCGCGCCGGGCTTCGTCACGCACCAGATTCGTCGCCACGGTGAACAGCCACGCGCGTTCCCTGACAACCGGGCCGTGGCGCAGCGCGCGCAGGAAGGTCTCCTGCGCCAGCTCCTCAGCGAGATCACGGTCGCCCAGTCGTCGGGTGAGGTACCGTACGACCGGCGCGTGATACTCCCGAAACATTCGTTCGAGGTCGTCCATGACTGGGCAAGGGAAGGGGCGTGGCGCGACGCCGTGAACCGTGAATCTGCCGCTGTCATGTAGACGCCACCCCTGCCGGAACTTGCACACCGGCATGGGGAAGGGGATCCTTCGGGGTCCGTTGTCCCCCTCCGTCCCACTCACATGGCCCGGTTTTCCGTTTCTGCCCTTGTGTCGCTGGCCATCGGGCTCGCGGCCACCTGGATCGGCGTACGTGGTGCCGGCCCGGTGCCCCCGCTCAATGCAGTGTTGTCGCCGACGGTCGGCCTCTGGATCAACGCCGTCGACGATCTCCCCGCCGAGGCCAGCGCCGACATCCCCGGCCTGACCGATGCGGTCCAGATCCAGTACGACCGGCGCAGCGTCCCGCACATCTTCGCCGCCACCGATCTCGACGCCATCCGGGCCCTCGGCTATGTTGTGGCGCGCGACCGGCTCTTTCAACTCGAGCTCCAGTCACGGGCCGGTGAGGGGACGCTCACCGAACTCGTTGACGAGGTGGCGCTCGTGGCCGATCAGGAGACGCGGCGATTGGGCATGCCACGAGCCGCCCAGCAACGCTTGGCGAGCCTCGATACCGCCGGTACGCTCCATCGCGTGCTGCAGGCATACGCCGATGGCATCAATGCCTATCGCACGTCGCTGAGCACTGCCCAGTACCCTGTCGAGTACAAGCTGCTGCAGAAGGCACCGCGCGAGTGGCTGCCCATCCACAGTCTCCACCTGCTCAATCGCATGGGCTACACGCTGGCCCACGCGCCCATCGAACTGGACCTGCTGCAGGCGCGCGCGCTCGTGGGGGAACAGGCGGCCCGCGCCGTCTGGGACGCGTCGTCACCGGTGCAGGAGCCCATTCAGCCGGCGCCGCGCACTGCCCCGCGCGAGGAGCTCACGCCGCTGCCGGCGCCGGGGGCTCCGGATACCGTCGCCGCCCGGCTGGTCGCGTCGCTCACGGACGGCATCGACGCCGGCTTCGCCACGCACCCACCTGGCGGCGCAGCGCCGCCGCCCGCGCGGGTGGTCGCGGGGCATGGGCGCTCGCCGCTGCGCTGGGCGCGTGATGCCGGGTTGTCACCCGAGGACCGGTTCGTGCAGCAGCAGGAACGCGCCTTTGCCAGCAACAACTGGGCCGTGGCCCCGGCGCGCAGTGCCAGCGGGCTCGCGTTGCTGGCCGGCGATCCGCATCTCGAACTCACGCTCCCCAGCATCTGGTACGAGGTGCACCTCGTGGTGCCGGGGGTGATGGACGTGGGCGGCGTGACGATTCCCGGTCTCCCCGGTGTGACCATCGGGTTCACGCGCGCCTTTGCGTGGAGCTTCACCAATACCGGCGCCGATGTCATGGATTTCTGGCGCGAGACGGTGAACGATCCGGCGCGCCCGACCGCGTACGAGCTCGATGGGAAGCTCCAACCGTTCGTGGATACGCGCATCGAGACCTACCGCAACAAGAGCGGGCGCATCATTGCCACCGACACGGTGCGCTACACGCATCGCGGGCCCCTGGCGAAGCAGGGCCGGGAATGGCTGTCGATGCGCTGGACGGTGCTTGAAGCCGGTCAGGAGCTGCTCGGTTTCTACGCCGGGCTGCGCGCCACCACGGCGCAGAGCTTCCTCGACTCGCTGGCGACCTATTACACGGCACCGGCGCAGAACATGATCGTCGCAGACACGAGCGGCACGATCGCCATTCGCTCCACGGGACGTCATCCCATTCGCGCCGACAGCGGCCGCGGCTCCGACATCCTCGACGGGCGCACGCGCATGGCCGACTGGATCGGCTTCCGTCCGATCCAGCGCTATCCCCAAAGCGTGAATCCGGCGCAGGGCTATCTCGCCTCGGCCAACCAGGAGCCCATCGATCCGGCATTCGATCCGCTCTACCTCGGCGTCGATCCGCACTACGAGATCTGGCGTGCGCTGCAGGTGAACCGGCTGTTGCGCGCCGACCGCGCGGTGACCCCCGATGCGATGCGGCGGTATCAGACCGATCCCGGCAGCGTGCGCGCCGACCGCCTTGTGCCGGCGTTCGTGCATGCGGCGCGCACACGCCTGGCAGCGGGCGATACGACCGCCACGCTCAAGGCGGCCGAAGCGATGCTCGGGGCGTGGGACCGCCGCTACACGCGTGACAACACCGGCGCGCGCCTCTTCGAGACGGCGCTCGGGCGCGCCATGACCCTGATCTGGGATGAGTTCATTCCTGAGGGCTCGCAAACCCCGCTCGTCCGCCCATCGGAGTCCCGCCTGCTGCAACTCATCGCCGATTCGGTGAGCCCCTGGTGGGACGATCGCCGCACCACCGACGTACGCGAAGATCGCGACCGCCTGCTCGCTCGCGCGCTGGTGACCGCCTACGATACCCTGCGGACGGAATTCGGCGATCCGACGTCGACGCCGTGGACGTGGGGCCGAGTGGCGCCGGCCAAGCCGCGCCACCTGCTGCAGTTGGCCGGATTCGCCGCCCCCGAGGTGCCCATCGATGGCGGGCGCGGAACACTCAATCCGTCCATCGGCTCGCGCCGCGCGAACTTCGGCGCGAGCTGGCGCATGGTGGTGGAGCTCGACAGGACGCCTCGCATCATGGCCACCTATCCCGGCGGTCAGAGCGGCAATCCTGCGAGTCCGCGCTATCTCGACCGTCTGCCGCTCTGGGGTCGTGGTACGCTTGACACCGTCTTCGTACCGCGGACGCCCGCCGATTTCCCTGCCACCGCCGTGCGCGCGCGCCTGACGCTGCGGGCGCGCTGACCACTCGGACCTCGATCATGCCCAAGATTTCGTTGCTCGTTTCGGCGCTGGTCCTGCAGGTGGCCGCGCAGGCCCTTGGTGGCATCTGGGGGGCGGCCGTGGGCGGTGTGCTCATCGGCCTGGCGCTGCGCCAGCGGGGCGCGTTTCGCGTGGGGTTCCTCGCGGCGGCCGCTGCTGCTGCGCTGCTGCTGGCCATGACCGCGGTGCGTGGTGCGCCCGTCCTGCCCTGGGCCGACCGCCTCGGTGCCAACTTCAATGTGCCCGGGTGGGGGCTGCTGCTGCTCACGCTGCTGCTGCCGGCGCTGCAGGCGGGCGGGCTGGCGGGCGGCATCGCACGGCTGGGGGCACGGCGGTACCGCTGACCGTGCGGTAACCCGTCACGGCGGCAACTCGCAACGGCGGCGACTCGTCACGGCGGCAACGCGTAACGGCGATACCGAAACGACGTCATGGCGAACAACGTGATCAATGACCGCGGTGACATGGGTAACCCGGGTCACCGATCACGGCGTTCGCCATGACGTCGTGATGGGTGCCGCCGTTGCGCGTTGCCGCCGTTCGCTGTGGCCGCCAGGTGGACGGCTATCTGAGCCGGCCTTCGATCTCCGCCCAGACCCGCCGCACCGCGATCGGCCCCTGCTGTTCCGCCAGGAACCACCCGCCGAGCGGGCCCCAGTTGGCCGCCTTGATCGCGTCGTCGACGGTGCGCCCTTCGCGCTTGAGGCGTGCAACCTCCGCGATCACCTGCCTGATCGCATCGCGAAACGTGACGAGTTCCTCGCGCGACACCACGGCATTTTCGATGAAGCCGTGACCGGGGACGAAGTGCCGCACGTTCGGCAGCGCGAGCGCGGCGTCGATCGTGTGCACCCATTCGCTCGGATATGCCGAGCGCATGGCGGGAAAGACGCGATTGAGGTAGGCCTCGCTCATGAACAGCAGCTGTTCGCGCGGCAGGTGCACCATGAGGTCACCACCGGTATGCGCCCGGCCAAGGAAGCGCACGACGACCTGCGTTGTGCCGAGATCGATCGTGTCGGTGTCGCTGGCCATGGCGGTCGGAGGCACGACCACGGCCCGACCGCTTGCGGCGGCGGTGGCCGAGTCGCGCACGAGCTGCGCGCGCGACGTTGGGTGCACGATGTAAGTGATGCCGGGCGGCAGCTCGCTGTTGCCGGCTGTGTGGTCGCCGTGATCGGAGCCCACCACATACCACCGTACCGGCAGCGGCGTGAGGGTGCGGATGCGGTCGAGCAGCGTTCTGGTGGCTGCCGGCGACCCCTGACCGTCGGCGATGAGCACGCCCTCGCGGCCGATCACCACGAGGCTCACCGTTGTGAAGCCGGGCTGGCGAATGTCCTCGTAGCCGTAGACGTGCTCGGCGAGCTTTACGAAACGCGGAAAGGCGCTGAGCGGCACGCCGCGGACGGCGGGGTCCGCAGTGCGCGGCTGCGCGCGGGCTGCGACCAGGGGGAGGACGGCGGCCAGCGCAGCGGTCGCGGCCATCGTGCGTAACAGGCGGGTCGGGAGCATTCCGCGAATGTGGTGTGCACGGTACAATCTGCGCTAGCCTACCCCTCTTCCGGAGACTGCATGCCAACCAGTGCCCTCGGCGAACTGCTCGGGACGCTCATCCTCATTCTGCTCGGTAACGGCGTCGTGGCCGGTGTGCTGCTCGACGAGTCCAAGGCCAAGGGCAGCGGCTGGATCGTGGTCACCGCCGGCTGGGCCTTCGCGGTGCTCTGCGGTGTGCTGGTGGCGGTTGCGCTCGGCGCGCCGGGCGAACTCAATCCTGCCGTGACGGTCGCGAACGTGGTGGCGGGGACACGGACGGTGGCCGATGCCGTGGCACACGTCGGGGCACAGCTGTTGGGCGCGATACTCGGTGCGACACTCGTGTGGGTGCACTATCAGTCGCACTGGCGGCTCACGCGTGACCCCGACGCCATTCGGGCCTGCTTCTGTACCTCGCCGGCGGTCCGCGAGGGCGGGGCGAATGTGGTGAGCGAGATGATCGGCACCATGGTGCTGGTGCTCGTGGCCAGTGCCATCGCGTCGCGTGGGGTAGCCGGCGATACGCCAGCCACCAATCTCGGACCGGCGCTCGTCGGTGCACTCGTCTGGGGTATCGGCCTTTCGCTCGGTGGGCCGACGGGGTATGCCATCAATCCCGCGCGCGATCTGGGGCCGCGTATCGCCCATGCGTTGCTTCCCATCGCGGGGAAGGGTGGCAGCGACTGGGGGTACGCCTGGGTCCCGGTGGCGGGGCCGGTGATCGGTGGGGCGCTGGCGGCGGCGCTGTGGTCGGGGGTGGCGTCCTGAAGGTGGACGGCATCGGTACGGCCCCGGCGGTACCGATGCCGTCAAAGCGGTGCGCGAAGGCCCCGGCAGTCGCGCATTACGGCGGGGGGCCGAGCGGCGGGAGGTGAGGGGCCGCGGCACATCGCTCACACTCCGCCGTCGCCCCGTCGTGGGGCATGGCCGAGCATGGCCACCTCGAGGTCCGGCAACACGCCAGGCGCGGCGGCATCGCGTGCACGTCAGCGCGGCCGGTCCTCCCGAAACGCGGGAAGGTTTCGCCAGGTCAGCACGGCCGGTCCGCCCGAAACGCGGGAAGCGTTCGCCATGTCACCGCGCCCGATACCGCTCCAACCACTCGGAACGCCACGACGTGAACCTCCCCTCCCGCAGCATCCGGCGCGCCCGCGCCATCAGCGTCAGGAGAAATGTGAGGTTGTGCAGTGCCAGCAGTCGCGGGCCCAGCGGTTCGTCGGTCACCATGAGGTGCCGCAGATAGGCTCGGTCGTAGTGTGTACACGCCGGACACGGGCATTCGTCTGTCAGCGGGCGTCGGTCTGTGCGATGGCTGCTCTTCTGCACCTGCACCTTGCCCGTGGGCGTGAACACCGTTCCGTGTCGCCCCATGCGCGTGGGCGCCACGCAGTCGAACAGGTCCATCCCGCGGCCCACCGCCTCCAGCAGGTCATCAGGAAAGCCGACGCCCATGAGATAGCGGGGTTTGTCCCAGGGCAGCAGCGGCGCGCACGTGTCGAACGTGTCGTACATGGCGGACTTGGCTTCGCCCACCGACAGGCCGCCGACCGCGATGCCGTGCCAATCGCCGGTTTGCAGAATGCCGGTGATGCTGGCGGTGCGCAGGTCAGCGTAGGTCCCCCCCTGCACGATGGGAAACAGTGCCTGCGGCGGTGCCACCAGGTCGCGCTCGACGTCATGCACGTCCAGCGGTGGGGCGCCCTCAGGGACCGCCAGTCCATGCACGGGCGCGCGTCCTTCGTGCGACAGACGGTCGAACTCGACGCGACAGCGTTCGAGCCAGCGCAGGCTGCGTTCCATCGCTCGTCCTGACGCCGCCCGGTCGGAGCCGCCCTCGATCAGTTCGTCGAGTTGCATGATGACGTCGGCACCGATGTTGCGCTCGATCTGCATCACTCTCTCGGGCGTGTACTGGTGCCGCGACCCGTCGAGCGTGCTGCGGAACTCAACGCCCGCTTCGGTCACCGTACGATAGCGCGACAGCGAGAACACCTGATAGCCGCCCGAGTCGGTCAGCATCGGGCCACTCCAGCGCGCGAACGCGTGCACCCCGCCCAGCGCGCGTACCATCTGGTCGCCTGGCCGCTGGTAGAGGTGATAGGCGTTGGCCAGCACCATCTGGGCGCCCGCCTGTGCGATTTCGTGCATGGCCAGGCCGCGCACCGACGCATGTGTCCCCACCGGCATGAAGGCCGGGGTCTCCACGGTGCCATGGGGCGTGGTGAACCAGCCCAGTCGCGCGGCGCCGTCGGCGTGACTCGTACGAAAGGCAAACCGGCTCGGCGCGTCGTTGAACGAGTCGTGCGACGAGCTCTTCCACGAGTCATCCAACGAGTCGTTCACGACGCCGCGGGGCGATCGCGCCGGGCGGCCTCCGACTCGCGCGCCCGCCGCTCCGTCTCGTCGTCCAGCACGGCACGAATCACCCGCAGCACCGGATCGTCGGTGGTGTATCTGGTGCCGTACTGGAGGTTGAAGCGGAAGTCGAAGCCTTCGGGCATCGCCCCCTGGTTGTGCTGCAGGATCGTCTCGAGCTTGTCGAGCCCCTTGGCGATCCTCGCTTCCGGCGACGCCGCCTGCTCGTACTCATCCCACAGGGCGACGATCTCGTCGCGGGTGGCCTGCGGCAGCGGTGTCACCAGTTCCAGCAGGTCCGCCCGCTCCTGCTCGGCCTTGTTCGGCATGTCCGCTTGCAGCACGGCGGAGATGTCACCGCCAATGGCTTCGCCCAGATCGTGCACGATGCAGATACGCAGCAGCTTGCCCACGTCGATGCCCGGAAACCGCGGCGCCAGCACCAGCCCCATGAGGCATAGCCGCCACGTGTGTTCGGCCACGCTCTCCTGCTGTCCCGTGCTCGTCCACGCCACCCGTGTGGTGTGCTTGAGGGCCTCCGCATGCCGCAGGAAGGCCAGAATGCCGTGCAGGTCGTCCGCTGGCAGAGTCATGCCACAAAGCTAAAGCCCCCTCCGCCCCTCGCGCGCCCCACCGTCGCGCCCGTCAACAGCTCGCGCCCGTTCGCTCGCGCTGTGTCGCTCGCGCTGTTTCGCTCGCGCCGTCTAGCTCGCGCCCTTCACCTCACCCACCTTCACCCACCGCGCCACCGCCTCCGCGCCCCCGTTCCGCACCAGCCACGCAAACACCAGCGTCCGCGCCAACCGGCCCGCCAGCAGCGCGGCCACGAACTGGCCGAAGGGCACCCCCATCGCCCCCGACGCGATGCTCGTGAGCTTCGTCGACAGCGGGCTCATGGTGCTGGCGAAGATCGCCCAGCCGCCGTACTCGGCGAGCCGCGTGCGATAGCTGTCCAGCGCCGCCGTCGTCAGCCCCAGCCACCGCGCCAGCGGCCCCTCGAGCAGCTGCTGCGCCTCGGCGCCCACGACGTACAGCATCACACTCCCGATGAGCGTTCCCGCCGTGGCGATGAGGGCAAGCGTATATGCACGCGCCGGCCGAGCGATCGCCAACGGGAGGAAGAACAGGTCGGCGAGGCCGGGGAACACACACCCTTGCAGCAGGCCCCAGCCGAACACCACGCTCCCCGACCAGCCAGCGTCGGACCATTGCTGCAATCTGGTGAGCACACGGGAGAACACGCCGACACGGTACATTCCCCAAACATAGTCACTCCCACGCCGCCGACTCTCCCCCCGCCCTTCTCGCTCATGCTTCGCGCTTGGCATCCGCGTGTGTCCTCGCTGCCCACGCTCGCCCTGCTGCTGCTTGCCTCGTGTCGCGGCCCGAGCCCGGTCGCGGGGGCGCCGGTGCCGGTGCGCCTGCCGGCGACGATGGCTGATACGGTCCGCAGCGTGCGCGTGGCCCCGGGCGCCGTGTTGCATACCATCGTCAACCTATCGGCGCCGTGGCGGGCGTTCGTGCTCGAGGTGGATCTCACCTGTGCGGCACTGCGGGCGGTGAAGGGCGGGGCCACCGCGGTGGGGCGCACCACCACCAGCGCCTTGCTGGCCGGGTTGCCGGCGAGTGCCAGCGCAATGGCGGCGGTCAACGCCGACTTCTTCCTCTTCACGCCGCCGGGTGTGCCGACCAATGCCCACGTCGAAAACGGGATGCTGCTCGCCGGCCCGGATTCGCGACCGGTCCTCTGGGCGGGTGCAGGGCGCACCATGGGCTTTGACACGTTGCGTGTGCAGGGAGTGCTGCGCGCCGACGGGCGATCCCTGCCGCTCACGGCATGGAACCGTCCGGCTGCCGGCACCAGTGGCATCGTCGACCGTCATTGGGGGGTCGTCGTCGACACCGTCATCCGTCGCCGCAGCTGGCGTCTCGACCCGGTGGCGGGCACCCTGCGCCGCATCGGGCCGTCGCTTGACGGACGATTCGCGGTCCGCGAACCGGTGGCGCGTGACTCGGTGGTGCAAGGCGATACGTTGCTGCTGCACGTCGCGTCTCCGGCGCTGATGTCGGCGGGAATCGGGGACACCGTGACGCTCAGTGTCCGGCTCAACGGCAGCGCACCGGCGGCCGCGTCAGGGGGCATTCAGCAGGCCGTCGGAGGGCGCCCCATCCTGCTGCGCGACAGCGTGATCACGGCCGACGTCGAGACCGAGGGCAACGCCGGGTTTCGCGGTCTCAACCCCCGAACGGCCGCCGGGCTCAATCGCCAGGGGACGCGCATGTGGCTGGCCGTTGTCGACGGGCGGCAGCCCGGGCGCAGCATGGGGATGACGCTGCGACAGACTGGCGCCCTGCTGCAGGCGCTGGGTGCGACCTCCGCTCTCAACCTCGATGGCGGCGGGTCGAGCGCGCTGGCACTGCGTGACCTTGTCAGCGGTGAGGTTCGCGTGGTGAACACGCCGTCCGATCCGGTGGAACGGCCGGTGGGCAATGCGCTCGCGGTCCTCTCCACCTGCAGCGGTCGGAAGTAACACCGGCTCTTCGGGGTTTCGCGTGGGGTGGCGTTCGGTTGGGCGGCGGCCAGCATCGCGCGCCCTCCGGCGGTCGGGGCGTCAGGCGCCACCCCAGCATCACGCGCCGTGCGAATCGCGCCCGGTCCTGCGCGCCCGGTCGTAGGTGCCCGGCGCGATGGCGTCCTGGCCCCCCTGCGGGGGGCGATCCACGACGGGAGGCCCGATCGGATCACCCCGGGTTCGCCACCCGCGGAGCGCGCGCGGGTGGCCTGCTGGGCAGGGCGATCCGGCTGTTCTCCCGTTGTCGATCGCGACGCCGAAGGCGGCGCCCGCCTCACGGCCCCCGCCTCACGGCCCCCGCCTCACGGCCCCCGCCTCACGGCGCCCGCCTCACGGCGCCCGCCTCACGGCGCCCGCCTCACGGCCCCCGCCTCACGGCGCCCGCCTCACGGCGCCCGCCTCACGGCGCCCGCCTCACGGCGCCCGCGTGGCCAGCTATCCAGAGGACCGCGATGTGGCCAGACCCACCCACGCCGAATAGCCGAAGAGCCGTAACACCACACACGGCACCCCAACGCGCACTCCGTCGCGACGCGTACGGCAGGAGACGGGGCGCACTGCGCCTTGAGCCGATGGCGGGCGTCGGGCGTCAATCCGATGTCCGACGCCGGAAGCCGTTCACGCTCCCGACATCACTCGCTCACAACCGATCCAGATCGTCCTTCCCGATCACCGGGTTCCACGGCAGCAGTTCGTACTGCGCCAACGCCCGCTTCGTGAACGGGTCGCCGTCGCGAATGCGATCGAGCGCCGCTGGCCCCTCGGTGTCCGGCAGGCGCAGCAGCAACCCGCCACCCGTGCGGGGATCGAACGGCCCGGATGCCAGCAGCACCCCGGCGGCCTTGAGTTCACGCAGGTAGGCGCGGTGTTCGTCGACGTGCGGCGCGATCTCCTCGAACGGCCGGCGGTAGCGGATGATGGCAAGAGCGTACATGGCTGCAAACGAACGCTGCGGGTCGACGCCGTCAACCGGTGGATCGTTGCCAATCCGCGTCGTCTGCACACCACGGCGAGGCACCGATCGGGGCTCGGTCATCCACGGAAGACCCCGTCCGGGGGCCGGTACCCGACTCGCCGCCGCCAGCCTCTGGCGCAGGCCGCGCGTGGCCCACGGCAGCGCGGTCCCGGCGCCGATTCCAGCCATGAGCGCCGCGTCGCTCGCAGCATTCGGCGCCCTCACGCGCGTGCCATCCACCGACACCGGCGCCCAGCGCACCACACTGGACTCCGGGTGCCAGCCGCTGCACCGGATTCCGCGACGGCGCGAACTCGTTGCCCGCAACGCCCTGTTTGCTGGCACCGAGCGACGTCGGCTCGTCTCCGGCTTCACGAGCGCAGACCCCGCTCGCGAATCCGCCGTACCCGCTCGCGCCCTCGCCGTATGCCGCGCGGGGGCACCGGATGACGTCCGGTATCACCCGCGTGCCTGCCCGCGAGGAACGGGCGAGCGTGCGCTCTGTGTCTCGCGGCTGCAGCGACATGAGCGTACCGGAGCGTACCGGAGCGTACCGGAGCGTACCGGCGGTGGGGAGTACGACCGCCGTTCCGGAGGACCTGTCCGCGCGGTGGCGGTCCATCCTGCACAGCAGGGACCGTCTCGCACCGTGGTCCCCACTCACCCCGACCCGCCGTGCACTGCGTCCCGCAATGCCTGCCATGGCATCCTCGCGCAGCCGTGCCGCCCGGCAAACGGCGCCACCCCAAGGAGTGGCGTGAGCGATACCGGCAGTGCCCCCTCCTCGCCCCCAGCCAGCATCCGGTCCACCGCATCCGCCACCGCCATCGCCTCGCGCACCGTTCGCCCGGTCACGGCCTCCGTCATCATCGACGCCGAGGCCGTGGCGATCGAGCAGCCACGACCGCTGAACGCCACGTCCACCACGCGGTGACCGTCGAGTCGCACCATGACCCGGATTTCGTCCCCGCAAACGGGATTGCGGTGCGTGGCGACGCCGGTGGCGTCGGGCAGCTCCCGCCGGTTGTGTGGCGCCCGATAATGGGCCAGCAACGCCTCCTGGTACATGGCGCCGATCGACGCCGTCGGCGCGACCGGCCCCACGGGATCGCCAGGCGCGATGGGCACCGCAGTCTCAGTCGGCCGTGGCAAAGATGCCCTGCGCGGCCGTCAACGCCTCCACCAGCGCCTCGACATCCGCGGCGTCGCTGTACACGTAGAACGAGGCCCGCGCGGTGGCGCTGACGCCAAGGCGCCGCATCAGCGGCTGGGCACAATGGTGGCCGGCCCGGATGCAGACGCCGTGCTGGTCGAGGATCGTCGCCAGGTCGTGCGGGTGCACGTCCGCGAGTGAGAAACTGAGTACGCCGCTCCGCTGCGCGGCCGGTGGCCCGTAGACCGTGACCCCCGGCAAGGTGCGGATGCGCGACTCCGCGAGCTCGAGCAGGGCCACCTCGTGCGTCCGCACACGATCCATGCCCAGGCTGTCCAGGTACCGAACGGCGGCGGCGAGCCCCACCGCATCCGCCGCATTCGGCGTCCCCGCCTCGAACTTGTGCGGCAGCACGTTCCACGTGCTGTCGGTGTCGCGAACCCACTCGATCATGTCGCCGCCGAACTGGTACGGGGGCATGGACTCGAGCACAGCGCGGTTGCCGATCAGGCAGCCGATACCCATTGGGCCAAGCAGCTTGTGCCCGCTGAAGGCATAGAAGTCGATGCCAAGGGCATCGAACGCCACCGGCAGGTGCGGTACGGCCTGCGCCCCGTCCACCACGATCACCGCCGCCGATCGCGCGCGAATGATGTGCACGGCGTCCTCAAGGGGCGTGATCGCCCCCACGGCGTTCGACACATGCGTGATGGCCACGAGCTTGGTGCGCGTGGTGACGAGCGTCCGCAGGTGGTCGAGGTCGATGGTTTGTTGCGGCGTGAGCTCCACGATGCGCAGCGTCGCGCCTGTGGCCCGGGCGAGCTGTTGCCACGGCACGAAGTTGGCGTGGTGCTCGAGGGCCGTGACCACGATCTCGTCACCGGCGCGCACATTGCTGTGCCCCCAGCTCGACGCCACGAGATTCATGGCTTCGGTGGTTCCGCGCGTGAAGAGCACCCCGTCGCTGTCGGCGGCCCCCACAAAGCGGGCGATCGTGGCCCGGGCCTCGTGATACTGATCGGTTGCCCGCGCCGCCAGTGCATACGCGCCACGATGCGGGTTGGCGTTGGCCGTGGTGTAGAAGGCGCGCACGGCGTCGAGTACCACCACCGGCTTTTGCGAGGTCGCCGCCGAATCGAGGTAGTGCAACCCGGGGTCGGCCGCGAGCAGCGGGAAGTCGGAGCGGGGGGCGAGCGAGGCAGACATGGGATTCCCGGCGAAAGGCGAAGAACCGGCGGACCGTCAGCGACGCGGGCCGACGAGGACCTCGCCGTCCGCGAGACGTACGACGAATGTGGCAAGGGCGTCGGTGGCCGGCCCCTGGAGCACCGCACCGGTCCGCACGTCGAAGCGGGCGCCGTGCCATGGACACTCCACCACACACGGCGCCACGACATCGCCACCGGACAGGGCGAAGTCCCGGTGCGGACAACGATCTTCGACGGCGTGAATGGTTTCGCCGTCCCGCACCAGGCAGATACGGCGGCCATCGTCCAGGATCACCCCGAGCGGAAGGCCGGGCTCCACCTCATGGATACGCGCCACCCGGACGAACGACTGGCCCGCGGTTTCCATCTGCTCCACGGGCTACTCCGTACTCACCGGCGCGGCCGAATCCGACGCCAGCGCCGCCTGCAGTGTGTGCCACGCCAGCGACGCGCATTTCACGCGCACCGGAAACCGGGACACCCCCGAGAACACCACCAGCGGCCCCAGGTCCTTGCCGCCCTCGGGGTCCTGGCCGAGCACGAGGGCGTGAAAACGGTGGAACAACGCCTCCGCCTCGCGGCGCGACTTGCCCTTGACGGCGGCGGTCATGAGTGACGCCGACGCCTTGGAGATCGCACAGCCGTGCCCGGTGAACTTCACGTCCGTGATCACCTCGTCGGCGACCACGAGGGCCACGTGCACTTCGTCGCCGCAGAGCGGATTGCGGCCATCCGCCTCCCGGTTCGCCTCCGGCAGGGCGCCGAAATTGCGCGGTTTCCGGTTGTGGTCGAGGATGACCGACTGGTACAGCTCCTGGAGGTCGGACATGATGCCGCTCAGTGCTGCGTGTTCCCCGTGAACCGCTCCACCGTCAACGTCTCGAGCGCCTCCACGATCGTCGGGTTGTCGATCGTCTCCAGCACGTCGGCCGCGAAGGCGTACATGAGCAGCTGCTTGGCCAGCACCTTGCCCACGCCGCGGCTCTTGAGGTAGAACAGCGCCGTCGCGTCCATCCGCCCCACGGTCGCGCCGTGGGTGCACTTGACGTCGTCGGCGAAGATCTCGAGCTGCGGCTTGGTGTCGATCTGCGCCTGCTCCGACAGCAGCAGGGTGTGGTTGGTCTGCTTGCCGTCGGTCTTCTGGGCTTCGGGGTGCACATACACCTTGCCGTTGAACACGCCGTGCGCGCGATTGTCGATCAGCCCCTTGTAGGCCTCGCGGCTGAAGCAGTTCTCCTTCACGTGCTCCACCCGCGTCTGGTGGTCGCCGTGCTGCTCGCCATCGAGCATGTACAGCCCGTTGATCGTGCAGCCGCACCCCTCGCCGCCAAGCACCGTGTACACATTGCTGCGCGAGAGCGCCGCGCCCGTCTGGAAGGTGAACGTGAGGAAATGGCTGTCGCGCCCCTGGCGCGCCTCCACCGTGCCGATGTGCTGCGCCTGGCGCGACTCGCGCTGGATGCGCACCACCTGCAGCGTGGCCCCGTCCTCGACGAATGCTTCCACCACGGCGTTCGTGAAGTACGGCACGTCGGCGAGCGCCACGTAGCTCTCCACCACCGACGCCTTGGCGTGGCGCTCCACCACCATGACGTGCCGGGGATGGCTCATGAGGTTCGCCCCGTGGGCATCCATGACATGCAGCACGTGCACCGGATGCTCGATGACCATCTCCTTGGCCACATGAATCAGCGTACCCTCACCGGCGAACGCCGCGTTGAGGGCCGTGAATCCATCGCGCTCGGCGGGAGCTGCCGCGCCAAGGACCTTGCCCAGCAGCTCCGGCTCCTCCACCGAGGCCGTGGCCAGGTCCATCACCCGGATGCCGGCCGGCAGCGCATCCAGCTTCGACAGCGCCGGCGCAAACCGGCCGTTGAGGAACACCACCAGCGGCCACGTGCCGCCGAACGTGTACGGCGCAAGCGCGGCCGCGTCGAGCGTACCGACCCCGCGCTCGATGGCCGGTGCATACCGGGCCGACGCGATGCTCGACACGCTCGTGTAATGCCAGTCCTCGTTGCGCGTGGTCGGGAAGCCGAGCGTCTTGAACGCCTCCGCCCCCGCCTCGCGCAGCGACTTGAGTGAGCGGGGCGCGTCGGCGACCGAGGCCGCGATCGCCTGCTCGGCAAAACGGAGACCCGCGCTCACGCCACCGCCTCCAGCACCCAGTCGTACCCGCGGGCCTCGAGCTCCAGCGCCAGCGACTTGTCGCCGCTCTTGATGATGCGGCCGCCGGCCAGTACGTGCACGTAGTCGGGCACGATGTAGTTGAGCAGCCGCTGGTAGTGCGTGACCACGATGGCGGCGTTGTCCGGGCGCTTCAGCGCATTGACCCCCTCGGCCACGATGCGGAGCGCATCGATGTCGAGCCCCGAGTCCGTTTCGTCGAGAATCGACAGGGTGGGCTGCAGCACCGCCATCTGCAGGATCTCGTTGCGCTTCTTCTCACCGCCCGAGAAGCCCGCATTCACCGAGCGCTGCAGCATCGAGGCGTCCATGTCCACCAGCTTGAGCTTCTCCTCCACCAGGTCGAGGAACTCCATGGGGTCGACTTCGTCGAGGCCCTTGGACTTGCGGATCTCGTTGTAGGCGGCGCGCAGGAAATAGGCGTTGCTGACGCCGGGGATCTCGACCGGATACTGGAAGGCCAGGAACACGCCGTGTTGGGCACGCACCTCGGCGTCCATCTCGAGGAGATTCTCGCCGCGGTAGATCACCTCACCGCCGGTGATCTCGTAGGCCGGATGACCGGCGAGCACTTGCGCCAGCGTGCTCTTGCCCGAGCCGTTCGGGCCCATGACGGCGTGGACTTCGCCGGCGTTCACGGTGAGCGAGATGCCCTTGAGGATCGGCTTGCCGTCGATGGAAGCGTGGAGATCGCGGATCTGCAGCATATGGGGAACCACCAGGTGGTGTGTTGTCGGGGTGTTGTGTGCAGGGCGGCCGACGGTCGCGTCAGCCGACCGAGCCTTCGAGCGTAATGCCAAGCAGTTGCTGCGCCTCGAGGGCGAACTCCATCGGCAGCTCCTTGAACACTTCCTTGCAGAAGCCGCTCACGATCATCGAGACGGCCTGTTCGGCGTCGAGACCGCGTGCCTTGAGGTAGAAGATCTGGTCCTCGCCGATCTTCGAGGTCGAGGCCTCGTGCTCCAGCGTCGCGCTGTTGTTGCCCACCTCCACGTACGGGAAGGTGTGCGCGCCGCAGGCGTTGCCCACCAGCATCGAGTCGCACTGGGTGTAGTTGCGCGCGCCCTCGGCCTTGGGCAGGATCTGCACCTTGCCGCGGTAGCTGTTCTGCCCCTGCATGGCGCTGATGCCCTTCGACACGATGGTGCTCTTCGTGTTGCGGCCGATGTGGATCATCTTGGTGCCCGTGTCGGCCTGCTGCTTCTTGCTGGCGACCGCCACCGAGTAGAACTCGCCGACGCTGTGGTCACCCTGCAGGATGACGCTGGGATACTTCCAGGTGATCGCCGAGCCGGTTTCGACCTGCGTCCACGACACCTTGGCGTTGGTCAGCGCCTTGGCCCGCTTGGTGACGAAGTTGTAGATGCCGCCCAGCCCGTGCTCATCGCCGGCGTACCAGTTCTGCACGGTGCTGTACTTCACCGTGGCGCGGTCGAGCGCCACGATCTCGACCACGGCGGCGTGCAGCTGGTTGGTGTCGCGCTTCGGCGCCGTGCACCCCTCGAGGTAGCTTACCGACGAGCCCTCGTCGGCGACGATGAGCGTGCGCTCGAACTGGCCCGTGCCCGCCGAATTGATGCGGAAGTACGTGGACAGCTCCATCGGGCAGGTCACACCCTTGGGGATGTAGCAGAACGAGCCGTCGGAGAACACCGCGCTGTTGAGCGCGGCGAAGAAATTGTCGCTGTACGGCACCACCGAGCCGAGGTACTGGCGCACCAGCTCCGGATGCTCGCGCACCGCCTCGCCGAACGACATGAAGATGATGCCGTGCTTGGCGAGTTCCTCGCGGTAGGTCGTGCCCACCGAAACGGAATCGAAGACGGCGTCGACGGCGACGCCGGCCAGACGCTTCTGTTCGGTGAGCGAGATGCCAAGCTTCTTGTACGTCTCGAGCAGCGCGGGATCGACCTCGTCGAGCGAGGCCAGCGGCTTGACCGACTTGGGGGCGCTCCAGTAGCTGGCCGCCTGGTAGTCGATGGGCGGATAGGAGACGTTCCCCCAGTGCGGTTCCGTCATCGTCTGCCAGCGGCGGAACGCCTTGAGGCGCCACTCGAGGAGCCATTCCGGCTCCTCCTTCTTGGCCGAGATGAAGCGGACCGTGTCCTCGGAGAGGCCGGGCGGCAGCGTCTCCGCCTCGATGTCCGTGGTGAAGCCGTACTGGTACTCGCGATTGACGAGCGCCTCGATGCTCGAACTCATGCCTGCTCCTGTTGCACCGCCGAAAGGTGACCGGACACACCGTATTCACAGCGACCGCAGCCGTCGCGCCGGTGGGCATTGCGCACCAGCGGCACCCCGAGCAGTCGCTCCACGAACTTCGCTTCCACTGCACACGCTTCGGGAAACCGCTCGGCGATCTCACGCATGGCGCAATTGTGAATGCGCAGCGTGAGCGACGTCGGCTCCACTTCGGCCATGTAGCCCTTGGCCGTCAGCAACTCCGCCACCAGCGGCACCCGCTCCTCGAGCGGGAGCGCCTCCAGCACCGGCCCCGCCTCCTCCGCCAGCCGGCGCCACTCCGCCTCCAGCACCGCCTCGACCGCCTGATCGCCCCGCTGGGCTCGCAGGGCATCGAGCGCGGTGGCCAGCACCTGCACGTAACTCCGCGGAAACAGCGCCTCGCCCGCCTGAGACAGGCTGTAGGCGTAGACCGGCGCGCCCACCCCGCGCACTTCGCGCTGGTAGCGCACCAAGCCGTCCTCCTCGAGGGCTTTCAGGTGCCGGCGGAGCGCGTTGGCCGTGAGGCCGAACTGCTCGCCCAGCTCGCCGGCGGTCAGCGGCTGCGCCTTCTTGAGCGCGACCAGCAACTCCGCCCGGACTCCCCGAAATCCCCCCAGTGCGCCGACGACGTCCTCCATGGGGACAGTATAACTCGGCTTTACCACATACGTCAACAAAAGCGTTGACGAATTGGGCCGAGGCGATGACCGTTTCGCGGGGGCCGACTCCGTGGTACTGTATCTTCCGAAGGTCGATCGCCCCCGTGTCGTCGGGATCACGGGGCCGGACCGCTCCCCACCGCTCTTTGCGTACTTTGACGAGGATTGCGCAGCCGTGCGTCTGACCGTCGTCGTGGCCGTGGCTGTGTTGCTGGCTGGCGTACTCGCCCTCCTACGGGCGCAGCGCATCAATCGGGCGTCGATCGAGCGGGACGGCCTGTCCCGGTTCCGCGACACCTTCCGCGGGCGCTTCCCCGAGATCCTGCTCGCCCACGTGTACCGCTATCTGGCGGAGCGACACGGCGCCGTGGCGCCGCACTACATCGTCAGGCCGACCGATGATCTGCAGCGGGTGTATGGACTGGTCGACCTCGACCTCGAGGACGCCGTGCTGGTCATTGCCGACCGGGCCGGTGCCCGTTTGCCCCGCGCGATCGAGCTCGACGAGCTCAAGGCCGGCGTTCACACGGTCGAGGATCTGCTGCGGTACCTCGAACCGTTCTTTCGCCCCGAGGTGGTGAAGGGCTAGTGCCGTTTCGCTGCGGCAACGTGGTGGCCCGGTGGTGTTCCTACGCTGGTCTGTGGGTACTCGCGGCGTGCTCACGAGGGGCGGTCTCCGCTCCGGGCGCCCTTCCCGCCCCAGTGCCCGCTCCCGTGCCGGCTCGGCTCCCGCCGACCCCGGCCCATGCCGGCCCACTCGACGCGGCCTTGGGGCCCGAGGATCTGGACGCCCTGTGGGCGCGGCAGCTCATGATTCCGGTGGACGGCATCACGCGTCAGGCCCTGCAGGACAACTTCACGGCTGGTCGCGGTAACGGCCGCATTCACGCCGCCCTCGATATCCTGGCCCCCAAGTCGACGCCGGTGCTGGCGGCCGACGATCACGTCATCGGGCGGCTGGCAGAGGGACCGGTTGGCGGGATCGTCATCTATGCCCACGACGTGGCGCAGCGGTTCGTGTACTACTACGCGCACCTGCAGCGCTACCGCCGGGGGCTCGCCGTCGGCGACCGAGTCGCCAAGGGGTCCGTGATCGGCTACGTTGGAACCACGGGGAACGCGCCGCCCGACACGCCGCACTTGCATTTCCAGGTGATGAAACGGGGGCGCGGGCGAGTTTGGTGGGACGGCCCGCCGATCAATCCGTATTCCTTTTTTGCGCTCGACGGTATCCGCCCGTGATGGACAGGTCGGAGCGCGTGCGACAGGACCCGAGGCATTCATGAGCATGACCGGCAAGGCGCGCGCGGACCTGCGTGCCGAAGCACACCACCTCGACGTGCTGGTCCACGTCGGCCACGCGGGCCTCACACCGGCCCTGCTCCAGAGCCTCGATGACGTGCTGCGCACCCGCGAACTGGTGAAGGCGCAAGTGGCCAAGGGGGGCGACCTGTCGGCCAAGGACGCCGCCAACGCCGCAGCGGATGCGTTGGGCGCGGAGGTCGTGCAGGTCATCGGTCGCACGTTCACTGTCTACCGGCGCAATCCGGAGCTCAAGCGGGGCGAACTTCCCCCTTGGCGTCGCTGAGCTATACTTCGCTCCGTTCCGCGAATCCCTTTCGGTCGCACTCGACCCGAGACCTCGTCACATGCCCTACGTCATTACCGAAGCCTGCATTTCCGTCAAGGACAAGTCGTGCGTGGACGTCTGCCCCGTGGATTGCATCTACGAAGGCGAGGACCAGCTCTACATCCACCCGGATGAGTGCATCGATTGCGGCGCGTGCGAGCCGGAGTGCCCCGTGACTGCCATCTTCCCCGAGGAAGACGTGCCCGTGCAGCTCAAGAGCTTCATTGGCAAGAACAAGGACGTGTTCAGTGGGGCGAACCCGCCGGGGCGCCCGACGCGCTGACGGCAAGGGCCGCCCCGGTTCCGGGGCTCACCCCGCACGGCGCAACACACGCCGACCGGCCCAGGCCGGTCGGCGTTTCCATTCCCACCCCGAAGGCCGGGCTCCCGCACCGCCGCGTCAGGAGAGCGTCCCCTTGTACCAGAACGCTCCCACCAGCACCACGTACTGCAGGAGCGTCGACCGCTCGCTCCAGATGGCCTCCTTCCAATCGTGCGGCCCGTGCGTGGATCCCGCTGGCGGACGACCGAACCACCGCGGCGTACGCTGCTTGTAGTCCAGGTACTCCTGCCCGAAGATCGACTCCAGGACGCCCTCCTCGTACCGCACGATGAGCGTGTACTCGATCGCAAAGATCACGATCGCCACCGGGATGAACCAGAACACACCCGAGACGACCGTGAAGCCGATCCACGCCAGGAAGTTCCCCACGTACAGCGGGTTCCGGCACCACGCGAACGCGCCATACGTGACCAGGCGCTGCACGTCACGTGACCGGCGGCGCGTGACGGTGCCGGCCGCGGCCACGCCGGCCGTGCGGATCAGCTCACCCAGCGCCACCAGCACCAGGCCGGCGATCCATGTGCGGGCCGTCTGCTGTCCCGGCACCAGTAGCGGTACGGCAAGAAACGGCACCGGCAGCCAGCCGCGATGCTTGAACAGGATCTGCCCGATACGGGCCGCGGTGGAACGTTCAGCGTCGGAGATCGTGGGGGCGGTCATGACAGCGTGGAGAGAAAGTCGGATAAGGCGTGCGTGGTCGCCGCGGGCCGCTCGAGGCATGGCACATGACCCGCGCCGGCGATGATCTCGAGGCGGACACGCGCCACCGACGGCAGGGCCTCGGCAATGGCGCGCGCTTCCTTGATCGGAGTGAGCACGTCGTCTTCCCCCACGATCACCAGCGAGGGAACGCTAATCGTCCTCAGCGTATCCCGTGAGTCCGGGCGGTCGCGCATCGCCTGCAGCGCCCCGACGATTCCCGCGACCGACTGTCGCCCCATCATGGCGCGCAGGGTGGCCATGACCTCGGGGCGCCGCTCCCGCGTGGTCGGGCCGACCATGCCCGTGATTTGCGCGTCGGCGATCGCCCGGGCGCCGTCCCGCTTCACCAACGCTGCCAGTTCGTCGCGGCGACGTTGGCCCTCCTCGCTGTCCGCTCCCAGGCGCGTATCGCAGAACACGAAGGCCCGGGCGCGGTCCGGGTGCCGCCGCCAGAGCGCCATCGCCACATAGCCGCCCATCGAGAGGCCACAGACGACGGCCGACTCGATGGCCAGCCAGTCGAGCAGCCCGACCACGTCGTCGGCGTATTGGTCCATGGAAAACGGCCCGTGCGTCGACGACTGGCCGAATCCGCGCAGGTCGGGCACAATGCAGCGGGCGTGCGGCGCCAGGGATGCACGCTGCGCAGCCCAGAGCGTGCGGTCGTGCGGGAATCCGTGCAGGAACACCACCGGCAACCCGTCGCCCTGGTCGTCATAGCCAACCTGGAAGCCGGGGAGCTGGGCGATCACGGCATCGGCCCCGCGTCGGCCTCGCTCATCACGTCGTCGGGGCGACCGCGCGCCTCCATCAGGCTGGCGGGCCGCCGCCCGACACGCAGCAGCGTCTTCTCCAACGCGTTCTCCCGTTCGGCCACCATGCGCAGCGGCACGAGGATGGCCGCCGTGAGCGGCACGGCGACCATGAGACCGAGGAAGCCGAACACCAGCGTCATCAGCGTCTGGGCCACGAGCGTGATCGCTGGCGGCAGGTCCATCTCACCCCGCATGAGGTACGGAATGAGCAGGTTGTTCTCGATGAACTGGATGCCCCAGTACGCGACCACGACCGCGAGCGCCTTTTCCGGCGAATCGACGAAGCCCATGAGCACCGCGGGGACGGCGCTGAGGATCGGGCCGACCGTCGGGATGAACTCGAGCAGGCCGGCGATGAAGGCCAGGGCGAACGCCGCTTTCACGTCGAGCACCAGCAGCACGACCATGCTCACCGTCCCGATCACCGCCATCGCGACGAGCTGCGTGACGAGCCATTTGCGCAGCACCGACGCCATCTCCGCGAGCACGATGCGGACCTGTGCCCGCGACGAGGCGGGAACGACTGCCAGAATCCACCCGCGGTACACTTCGGGCTCGGCCCCGATGTACATGGCCAGGAAGACCAGCAGCACGAATCCGGTCACGGCCGCCAGCGTGTTCGAGAGGAACGAGAACAGCACCGTCGTGGCGCTCCCGAGCCCCTCGCTCAGCCGCCGCTTGAGGGCGGCGGTCGGGCGCTCGGGCGCTGCTGTCGTGGCGCTGCTGTCGGTGGCAAGGGCCGGCTGCAGTAGGGTGCCCACAATGCCGCCTCGCCGGCTGTCGAGCCACACCTCGAGCTTCGAGAGGGCCGCCGGGACTTCCTCTTTCAGGACTCGCCCTTCCCGCACGAGTGTCGGGGCGGTCCACGCCAAGGCCCCGCCGATCACGGCCAGCGTCCCGAGCACGATGAGCGCCGAGGCAACCCCGGCGCGGATGCGGTAGCGCGTCAGGACATCCACGCCACGGCCGACCGCGAGGCCGAAGAGGGTGGCGAGGAACACCAGAAACACCAGCGACCTGACGGACCAGAGGAGCTGCAGCCCGAACCACACCGCGAGCACGGCAAAGGCGATCCGGACCACGTCGGCGGTGCGCCAGCCCCGACGGACGGGGGGCAGGGAGGCGGGGGGCTGCAACTCGTCGGTGGAAGACATGCCCACGAAACTAGCGCGGCTGTGGCCATTGCGGGTGCCCTCGGAACACCCCACCGATGTACCTTTCCCGGAGCCATGCCATTGCCCGCGCCCGCACCACTCTACCTCGACACGGCCGATGCCGTGGATCGCTTCCTGTCCGGCCTGTCCGGTGTGCGGGCCCTCGCTCTCGATACGGAAGGCGCCAGCTTTCATCGATTCGTCGACCGGATTTACCTCCTGCAGCTGTCTACGGCCCATCACGAAGCCGTCATCGACCCGCTGCCCATCGGCACCCCGCAGCGACTGGGGGCACTGATCGAGGATCCGCAGGTCGAAGTGGTGCTGCACGACGCGGACTACGATCTGCGCCTCCTGCACCAGGACTACGGCTGGCAGGTGCGCAATCTCTTCGACACGCGTGTGGCGGCCCAGTTGCTTGGCATTCGTGCCTTTGGCCTCGCGGCGCTCCTTGAGCAGTTTTTCGGCGTGAAGCTCGACAAGAAACATCAGCGCGCCGATTGGAGCATGCGTCCCCTGACGCCGGACATGCTCGACTACGCGGCCCAGGACACGCGGCATCTGCTCGGACTGCGCGATCGGTTGCACGAGCAGCTCGAGCGGAAGGGGCGCCTGCACTGGGCACAGGAGGAGTTTCAGCGCGCCGAAGGCACACGCTGGGACGCCGATGCTGCCGACAGCGCATTTCTGCGGATGAAGGGGGCTCGCGATCTCACGCGGCGCGAGCTCGCGCGCCTGCGGGAGCTCGTGAAGTGGCGCGATGCCATCGCCGCCGAACTCGATCGCGCGACCTTCCGCGTGGCCGGCAATGAGACGCTCCTCGATCTCGCGCGGCTGGCGCCCACCACGCGCGACGCCCTGTTCGCCGTGAAGGGCTTCCCGCGCGGGATGCACGAGGCGCGGGCGCAGGAGGCGCTGCAGGCCATCGCACGTGGCAATGCGGTTGCCGAGAGTGACCTGCCGCGCTTTCCGAAATCGGCGCGATGGGACCGCGAACCGGACTTCGATGACCGCGTGGCGCGCCTCAAGGCGGTGCGCGACGCCGTCGCCGCCGACCTCGATCTCGACCCCGGCGTCCTCTGCTCGCGGGATCGCATGGAAGCCGTCGCCCGTCGAACGCCGCGGCATGTCGACGAGCTTGCGACCATCCCCGAACTCCGCGCCTGGCAGCGGGAAGTGCTCGGTCAGGATTTCGTGAAGGCGCTGGCGCGCTTCGCCGCTCCGGACTCGCCGTACAAGCCGGGCTGAGTCCCACCCGCGTTCCCGCTCCGCGGTGCGGGGCGGGTGCGCGTCGCGCGGATCGCGGTGCACACCGTCGCGCCAACGCCACGCCGATCGAGGTGGCCACGCCACAGATCCAGAAGGGACGTGTCCCGCCGTTCGGCCTCGGTGAGCGGGCCTGCATGCGCTGGCTTTGTCTAGTTGGTTGAATTGCAGTGGCTTACGATCGGTGCGGCTGGCCTGGCGAGCTCGGCCGGGCCCCGGTGCCAGAACAACGCGGCCGGCATGAGCGCTGCATTGGAGGCGGGTGAGCCAGACACAGCTTCCGCTCCCGCCCCGGACTCATGCGAGCCAACCTGCCGTCCTTCCTCCGCACGCTGTCCTTCCGCGATCAGCCCCAGCGTCGCTTCGTGGCGTGGGCCGCCGCCGCGTGCCTGGTCGATCTCGCCTCGAAGGAGATGGCGGTCCGCGCCTTGGGATCCACCGGCGTGGTCGCGTTGACCGATCGGCTCGCGCTGATGCTGGTGTGGAACACCGGCTCGGTCGGGGGCAACCTTGTGAGCGCAGTCACGTGGCAGCTCAGCGCCCTGGTGACGGCGCTGGCGGTGGGGCTGGTGTTCACGGTGGTCGGCCCGATCGCGGCCGTCGATCGCCGCGCCACCGTCGCGTTCGGGCTGGTGACGGGAGGCGCGATCGGCAACCTCGCGAGCATGATGGCCGGACCACCGGGGGTGGCCGACTTCATCGGGATCCGGCTGACGCCCGAGACGACGATGGTGGCGAATGTCGCGGACTTCGCGCTCTGGACAGGCGCCGTGCTGCTCGCCCCGGTGTTCCTGACGCTCGTTCGCCTCGTGCGCGCCGAACGCGCGGTCGTGCGCACGGTGGCGCCTCTCGCCTGACAGCACGATCGGGCCGGGGCACAACCTCGGCCCGATCGCAGGGCGTCTCAGAATCCCATGTACGCGCGCACACGCGGCTCGATGCGCTCCGGGGTCCAGGGCGGCGACCAGACGAGATTCATGACCACGTCGGTCACCCCCGGCAACGTCCGCAACTGCTGCTCCGCCTCTCCCATGATCTCAGGGCCGGACGGACACCCTGGCGAGGTGAGACTCATGTCCACTCGCACCGCCGACCCCTCGACCTGTACGTCGTAGATGAGCCCGAGGTCGACGATGTTCAGATTCAGCTCCGGGTCCTTCACCCGACGGAGGACCAGCTTCGCCTGATCGGGCGAGACCACGCCGGTCTCGGGGTCGCCGCCGAGGGCCGCGCTGGTCTCCAGCGGGCCGCCGGCCGTCACGTCGGGTGCGACATCCTGAATGTCCGCGTGTTCGCTCATAGCGACAATTATACTCGTCATTCCCGAGTGTGCCTACGCCCATGGTCACCCAACGGCCGGGTCAGGGCGTCGCCCCTCGTGGACGGTCGGGGGATGGCGCTACGACGTGGCGGCCTTGCCGGCCGCGGACGTCTTCGCGGTTGCCTTCTTCGCGGTCACCTTCTTCGCGGTCGCCTTGCTGGCGGTTGCCTTCTTCGCGGTTGCCTTCTTCGCGGTCACTTTCTTCGCGGTCACTTTCTTCGCGGTCGCCTTCTTGACCGTCGGCGACGTGCCCTTGGACTTCGTCGCGGTGGCCTTCCCGGCGGGAGCGGCCTTGGTGTTGGCCTTGGCGGTCGTCGCTTTTTTTGCCGCCGCTGCACGCCTGGCGGCAGCGGCGCGCCGCCGGGCGGCCGCCCTCGAGGCACGGGACGAGCGCAGGGGACGATTCCAGTCCTTCGCCAGATCGGCCCGGAAGCTCACCGGCATCGCGCGCACCCCGTCCGGGTCGTCCATGACGGCCAGCACCGCGGCATCGGCCAGGTCGTTGCGCACATCGGCAATGACCTGAGATGGCCGGCGCGCCTTGGCGGCGTGCACACGGTTCGTCAGCAGGATCACGAACATCTGCCGGTCGGGATCGATCCAGAGGGATGTGCCGGTGAACCCCGTATGCCCGTACGCCCGCTCGGACATGAACTGACCGCAGCCGGCGCCACCGTCGCAGGTGTCCCAGCCGAGGGCCCGATGGCCGGCCGTGCGCCGGGTGAAGAGGGCGACCGTGGAATCCGCCACGACGCGCACCCCGTGATACTCGCCGCCATCCAGCAGCATCTGCGCGAACACCGACAGGTCGGCTGCCGTGCTGAAGAGCCCCGCATGCCCCGCCACGCCGCCGAGCGCAAAGGCGTTCTCGTCGTGCACTTCACCGCGGAGCGGATAGCCACGCGGCGGTGCGATCTCGGTGGGCGCGGTCCGGGCGGCGTCGGCCTCCGACAGCCGGAACCGCGTATCCGTCATGGCCAGCTTGTCGAAAACCTGCCGCTGCAGGAACACGTCGAGCGGCTGCCCGCTGATCGCTTCGGCCACGAAGCCGAGCAGGTCGGCGCCCAGATCCGAGTACTCGTAGCAGGACCCGGGGACGCACTGCACCGGCGAGGCCAGCACGGCGGCGCGGGCGGCCGCCGGGGAATCGGCAATGCGCCACAGCTCCCGCCCGGCCGGCAAGCCCGCACGGTGGGTGAGGAGGTGCACGATGGTGACCTTGTCCTTCAGGCCACCGGAAAACTCCGGGAGGTAGCGCGAAACCGGGGCGTTCAGGTCGAGCTGGCCGCGATCATAGAGGACCATGATGGCGGTGGTCGTCGCCACCACCTTGGTGAGGGAGGCCAGATCGAAGAGGCTTTCCTGCGAGCTGACCCGCGTACGCCGGGTCCAGTCGAGCGTACCGAACCCCTTGGACCACACGGCGAAGCCCTTGCGCCCGACCACGACGGACGCGCCCGGAAAGCCACCCGCATCCACCCCTCGCTGCACGACCCGGTCGATGGTCGACAGCCGTTCGGCGGACATGCCGACCGCAGCGGGCGCCCGTTCGGGGAGTCCGCCGTCTGCCGGGAGCGCGACGCGGGTGACGTCGGCCGCGGCGAAGGCAAGTGCGGTGAGCAGGAACACCAGGAGCAGCCGTCCGTAGGGGGTGGGGAAAGTGGCGTGCGCGGTGCCCGGGCTGGCAGGACCCGTTCTCCTGACCAAACCATCTAAGCCGGGCTGGAGTGCCCGTCAATACCCCGGACGGACGCATACGCCCCGAGGCAACCGAATCGGGCGGGCGAGTGACACATTCGATGGAACCCATGGAAACCGATGCTGCCATCGTCCGCCGGGCGATCGAGGGCGACGAGCGGGCCATGCGGCTGCTGTGGAATCAGCATGCCCCGCATGTCGACGCCGTCGTCCGCCGACTCGCCGGTGATCCCGACCTCGCCGAGGATATCGCGCAGGAGGTCTGGATCCAGATCTTCCGCGCCCTCCCCTCGTTTCGGGGGGACGCGAAGTTCAGCACGTGGATTCATCGGGTGGCCATCAATCGCACCCTCAACGCCCTGCGGCGGGTGAAGCGGCTCGCCGCGGCGGAGACGGGCATCGAGGAGGACTCGGCGGTGGTCGAACAGGATGCGGATCAGAGCATGCTGGCCCAGAGTATCGAGGCGGCAGCGCGTCAGCTGTCACCGGGTGCGCGCACGGTGTTCCTGTTGCATGATGTGGAAGGCTACACCCACGAGGAGATCGCGGCCGAGCTGGGAATTACGCCCGGCGGGTCCAAGTCGCAGCTCTTCAAGGCCAGGGCGAAATTGCGCCGGTTGCTCGCCCCGCTCGTGGACTCGCTATCCGTTTCTTCAACCGGCCTGGATCGCAGCTATGCAGGTGGATAAGCAGGGGGAGATGGAGCGCGAGCCTTCGTCGCTGGCGGGCGCGGGCCACCTGAGCGCGGAGCGCCTGGCGGCATTCGACCACGACCCGTTGTCCGTCGAGGAGCGCGCGCATGTGGCCGTCTGTGCGGCATGCCGCGCCGAGCAGGAGGGCTATGTGGCCCTGCTGGCCCTTGGCGCCGAGGCCGGGCGGCGCGATCTCGAGGCCGACGCGCCCCGTCTGGTCACGTGGGATGCCATTGCCGAGGGGTTGCGCCAGTCGGAGCGACCGCCCGTGCCGTTCGCGCGGTCGATGCCTCCCGCGCGATGGCTGGCGCGGCCCGCACGGCGTCGGTGGGCGGCGGCTGTGGTGCTGCTGACGGGCGGCGCGCTGCTCGGACGCCTGAGCGGCGAGGTCACCGCGGCTCGGACCGTGAGCGCTGACGTCGCGATGGCCGGCACCGTGGCAGCCGCGCGCCCGGCGACGCGGGGGGATATGGTCCCGACGGAAGGCTACGCGACCATCGAGCAGGCCACGGCGGTGCTCGAGCGTGCCCAGCGCGATTACGAGCGGGCATCACTGTGGCTGGCTGCCAATGACACCACGGCCCACGATTCGGACGTGTATCGGGCTCGGTTGGCCGCGCTCGACCAGATGATGGCGGCGTCGCGGGCCGCGCTGCGTGATGCGCCTCAGGATCCCGTGCTCAACCACTACTTCCTCGCCGCCTACACCGCGCGTGAGGCCACGCTCCAGCAGCTCGGTGGTACGCTGCGCGTGGACAAGACGATCGAGCGCTACTGATGACGCGGCTATCGACATGGCGGGCAGGCCTCACGATGCTTGCGGGCGGGGTCTCCTGCCTGGCGAGCGCGGAACTCGCGGCCCAGACGCGATCGCGCAGTGGAGTGCGCATCCGCTCGGCGGCCCCGGTCAACGCCTGTGCGGAGCTGCAGGCGTCGCCGTCGGCGCTGGTGAACGCACCGGAGGGGATGGCGGTGTTGCGTCTCAAGCGGGAGCTCGAGAGCGCGGCGTTCACGCTCGAGAAGGAACGGCAACTCGACAACCTGCAGGTCCAGCGCCTCTCGCAGGTGCAGCGCGGCATGGATTCGCTGATGCAGGTGGTGGTGCGCTACGTCCGCGAGGATGGCACACCCGGGCCGACCGTGACCATACGCCGCGGTGATCCGCTGCGCGTCGTGGACGGCCGGACCATCGATGCGCCGCGCGTCTTCGGGGCCGTCGACAGCACGCTCCGGATTGTGGTACCCACCATGGACAGCAGCATGCGGACGATGTCGCCGCAGGTCGTCGCTGTCATCCGGTCGCTGCAGCCCGTGGTGGCGGCGTTCATCGGGGAAGCCGAGGGGCGCATTCCGCGCGGGGCCGTGCCTGCCGGCTACATGGGCTTGTCGCTCTCAGGCGCGCAGTTGCGCACCGTAACGCCCGAGGGCGTACTCACCAGTCACTGTGAGTATCCGCTGGTGGAAACGGTCGACGTGGGCTCACCGGCCGCGCAGGCCGGTCTGAACGCGGGGGACACGCTCACGGGGTACAACGGGCGCGACGTGCTGCAGGTGGCGGTGAATTATCCGGAACTGCTGGCACCCGGCGAAATGGTGCGGGTGCGTGTGCGCCGCGGCGGGCGCACTCGCGAGTTGCCGGTGCTGGTGGCGCCGCGGGTGGACGACGAGTCGGGCCGCGTGACGGCCTTGCTGCGCGCGCCGGCGCCGGCCACGCCGCTGGCCCCGCCGACTCGGCAAGGGACCGCCAACAGCGCCGGGCTCGTCCTGATTGCCGGGGCGCAGTTCGCCCCTCTCGACGACGAGGTCGCCCGACGCCTCGGCGTCGAACCGGGCATGCTGGTCCTGCGTGCACCGCCCGGCACGCCGGCCGCCGATGCCGGGCTGCGGGCGGGCGATGTGGTCCGGGCGGTGAACGGCGCGGCGGTGCGCGACGCGAATGCATTGCGTCGGGCCATGAGCGATCGTGAAGTACAGCTGCTGGTGCACTCCAAGACCAACGGGACCCGGACGGTGAGGTTCGACTGCTGGTGCACGCGAAAACCGACGGGACCCGGTCGGTGATGGTGCAGGGGAGGGGGGAACGACAACGGCCACGGCAGTCCAGGAACACCGCCGCCTCGGCGTAGCGCGTGCACCCGGCGGTGGCGCCCCACCCTCACCCCCACCCGGCGGTCCCCGCCGTTACTGCTTCACATTCCCCGCCGGTACCGAGTACAGCAGTCGCACGGTCGCCCGATCCGCCTCGCTCAGTTCCCGCACCCGGATGCGGGCGGACATGATGTGATCCGGAGCGGCCGTATGATCGAGGCCGAGCAGGTGTCCGACTTCGTGGAGCGCAACGGCGCGCATCTGCGGCGGGGTCACCGTACTGCCGTCCGGATGCGCCACCGCGAGATCGATGGTGCTCGACACGAGCCAGTAGGCTGCATCGCGGCTCCACACCGTCTTGCCGCTGATGTCGTTGCCGAAGCGCTCGACGAAGGACACCTGCACGTCGGCGCCTTCGGCGCTGGCCACGAACGTGAAGCGCACCGGGATGCCGGCCTGCACCCACGTGCCGAAGGCATCGCGTACCGCGGGAAGAAACTCGGGGTTCCACGCCGCCAGCGAATCGGCTTCATGCACGAATACCCGCAGCGGGCGCGTGGTGCGTTCGGGCCACCGGGCGAGGGCGGAATCGCGCGCCAGCAGGATTTCGTCGAGGTAGTGCCGCTCGCTGGCCAGCGAGAGCCGGCGGCGCACGTCGGCGGCGGGCATCGAGGGGCGCTCCGGTGTGACGGGGAGCGGGGGGGCGCTCACGAGCAGCTCCACGCCGTGGGCGGCGCGGCGTTCGCCGTCGTCACCGTCACCGCGTGACTGCGCCGTCGAGACGCGCGCCTCGATCGCTCCACCGGCCTCGCTGAGCACCGTCGTGGTGGACGACCCGATCGACTGGCCAACGACGAAGCAGGCGAGGCCTACGACACAGCACGCGAGAAGCGTTTCGGTGGACTTCATTGCGGCGCATCAGGAAGCCGGTGCGCCCTCCGCAAGAAAGGCGTCCACCGCATGGAAGAACGCGTCGGGAGCTTCCCAGAACGGATTGTGACCTGCGTCAGCAATCGGCACCAGCCGCGCCTTCCGCAGGAACCGGGTCGTGTGTTCCGCTTCCGACAGCGGCAGCACATCTGCCGCACCGTGCACGACGAGCGTCGGAACGGCGAGGTCACGCAGGCGTTCCGTCCAGTCGTAGCCCTCCCGCCGCAGACGGGCAACGACCACGGCACCGGTCGCACTGTCACCGGCCGGTGGCGTGACGTTGCGGGCGAAATGCTGGTCGGCGAACCATGCCGGGAAGTAGGCCTGCGTGTAGGCCACATGCGCGGCAAGGTCGGGCGACTCGAGCGAGCGGACATCCTGCTCCCGGAGCCGCGCGTACGCCTCGGCGCTCCCCGCGTGGTGAAGCCGGTCGAGTCCCGCCTGATGCAGCGGCGCCAGCCACCGGCTCGTCACGCCCACGGCGTTCACCAGCACCAGGCGGCGCACGGCGTCCGGCTGCGCCGCCGTGTCGAGGGCGGTCGCCAGCATGGCAATGCCGCCGCCCCAGGAGTGGCCGAGCACATCCCAGCGGGGAATGCCAAGGGCCTCGCGCAGCGCCGCCACATCGCCGGCGTCGAACTCGATGCGCGAGGCCAGCATGCCGGGCGGCACCTGCGACGCGCCGCGCCCGCGCTGGTCGTACAGGATGAGCTGCCGATGCTGCGCCAGCGGCGCGAGGGCCGGCCAGAGGAGCGTGTGATCGTAGATCAATCCGCCGTTGATGCACAGCAGGGGCAGCGCGTCGCCGACACGCGGTGTGCGGTACACGGCGAAGTCGAGGCCGCGCGCCCGCACCGTGAGACGTTCGAGTGGCGGCCGAGGGGGCAGCGTGCGCCGGAAGGCGAGATAGCGCGAGAGCGCGTTCACCATGGCTGCACCGCGTCGGCCAACCGGCCGGTGACGATCAGTTCGTGGAGTTCCTCCCCAAGCGCGCTCGAGAGTTCGTTCACGCGCTGCCACCGCGCGAGGCGCTCTCGTTCGGAGAGCGCATAGAAATCCCGCCGGTCGGGGATCTTGCCCCCCGGCAGCCCGGCCACGAAGTGGGCACTCGGCGCGATGAGCAACGTGCGGGAGAAGTTGGCGGCACCGGCGCGGCGCCAGGGGAGTGACTTGTCGAACCAGCCGGGCACGACGTGATCGTAGAAGTGCGGAAAGAGCACGAGGCCAGCGCCGGTGCCGAAGTCGAGATCGAGATGGTAATCGGTGACCCCGCCGTCCCAGTGCACACCGGGGGTGTCGGGGATGCGCACCCCGTCGAGCAGCAGGGGAATCGAGCCCGAGGCCAGCAGCACGGCACGGGCGTTGGCCGCCGTGAGCGGCCGGTGCACCGTGGGCAGGTCACGCAGGTGGAGGAACGGTGACGTATCGCCGGCGGAGTGGAAGATCGTGCGCCGTACCTGCAGGGCGAGTGTGCGGCGGGACATGAGGTTGGCCGTGGCCGCCGCGGCCAATGCCGTCGCGAGCACCAGACGCCGCGAACTCGCGGCAAGGCCGCGCCCTTCGGCAGTGATGACATGCACTCGCAACGTCGGGTGGCTGATGATTTCCTCGACGCCGGAGGGGCCAAGCAGGTGATCGAGACAGCCCGCGAGTACGGCCGTGACTTCGCGCGTACTGGGGCGCCTCGAGTAGCGCTGCCGATGGATGTACGCCTCGTGGCCCCGGGCAAGGGCGGCAAGCGGATCGCGCTGGCCAAGGCAGGCCAGGCGCCAACTGCCGATGGAGCTGCCGATGCCATGGAGCGGGCGCGAACGTGGTGCCTGGAGAACGGTGCCGAAGAGGTACCGGTCGAGTCCGGCAATGGCGAGCCATTTGGCGCCGCCCGAGGCGCCGGGGAGAATCTCGACATCCTCGGCCCGCAACCCGCGTTCGCGGAGCAGGGCCAGCGCCTGAGGGCCGGCGCGGAGGGTGAGGAGGTGGCGGGACATGCCGGAATCTGGTCAAGCCCGCGGCGAAACGAACGGGTCGGGCAGTTCACCAATTCCGAGTGACATGGTCGGTCTCAGTGTCTAGCGCACGGTGTTCTTGTTGAGAGGCGCTCTCATCCATTGCGCGCGTTCCGCCATGCGTCGCCTTCGCCCTGCGCGCTTCTGGGCCCACCTGGTGGCCGGTGTCGTGGCCGGCGCCGTGGTCCTGATCATGTCGGTCACCGGTGTGCGGCTCACCAACCAGCAACAGATGACGCTCTGGGCGGACCTGCGCGGCGTGAACGCGGCCCCCCCGACGCCCGGAGCTGGGCGGCTTGCGCCGGACTCGCTGCTGGCGCTCGTGGCTGCGCGAGAGAGCCGGACGCCCAGCGCGGTCGTCTGGCGAAACGGCACGGACATGCCGGTGGAGGTGCAGTTCGGGCGCGAAGGGCGGCAGTACCTGAGCGCCCATACCGGCGCCGGCGTGGGCACCGGCAACGCCAGCGTGCACACGGTGTTCCAGATGGCCACCGACGGGCACTGCTACCTCGCCACGAAGGACGCGTCGCGCAAGTCGGGCAAGGCCATCACCGGCTGGTCGAATCTCGCGTTCAGAGATGGACAAGCTGGCTATGCGCGAGCCGTTGGCGGTTGCCGGCGAGCCGCGCCCGGCCGTCATCGGGATGGACGAGCTCTCCATTCGTGCCGACCATGTCTCTCGTCTCCTCGTCAGCGAGCTGGCGCTGGGCCGACCGATCTGGTTCGGGGTCGTGGATCGGTCCGAGGCCAGCACGGCCAAGTTCTTCGCGGCGCTCGGCCCCGAGGGGAGTCAGGGCATTCGCCTCGCCGTGATGGATAGGTGGCAGGCCCTTCGCGACGCCACCAAAGCGCATGCGCCTCAGGCGGCGATTCCGTCCGACACGTTTCACGTGCTGCGGCAGCTGAACGAGGCCATGAATCAGGTCCGGAAGGCGGAGTACGAACGCCTCACGCATCGCGCTGACCGGACCTACACCGAGCCGCGCAGGCGTTGCGCTTCTCCCCCGTCGTCGTGACACCGAGCGCGATGGCCACCTGATCGCCCGCAAACGACTGCCCATCGAGCAGCAGCACCAGACACGCCTCATCCTCACGCCACCGCGTGTGGAGCGTCTGGAGCGCCTTGGCGCTGGCGCGCACGAAGCGGCGCGACACGCTCGACGTGGTCAGGCCGAACGCCTCCGGTACGGCTTCGGCGACTGGTGGACCGGCGACTTCGTTCGTACTCTTTGCATGGGGGGGGCCAGTCGTAGCGCAAATCCCGGCAGGGACCATCGCTGCAGGTTGGGGGCACCGCCCAACGTTCAATGAGATCGGGGACAGACCCGACGACTTCCCGCAACCGGCATTCCCACCGAGGCACACGCACCATGGCATCGACCGCCCGCCCCGACCTCAGCGCCACCTTGCCGCAGGGCGCTGCCCAGTACGCGATCACCATTCCGATCAAGTCCCGCTACGACAACTGGATCGACGGCGGCTTCCGGGCCCCCGTGCGCGGCCAGTACTTCAGCAATCCCACGCCCATCACCGGCCAACACCTGTGCGATGTGGCGCGCTCCACGGCCGAAGATGTCGAACTGGCGCTCGATGCCGCGCACCGCGCCGCGCCGGCCTGGGGACGCACGTCGGCGACGCAGCGCGCGATCATCCTGAATCGCATTGCCGACCGCCTCGAGGAGAATCTGGACGCGCTTGCCGTCATCGAGACCATCGACAACGGCAAGCCGATTCGCGAGACCAAGGCCGCCGACCTGCCGCTGGCCATCGATCACTTCCGCTACTTCGCCGGGGTGTTGCGCGCCCAGGAAGGGAGCGCCGGTGAACTCGACGTCGACACGGTGGCCTATCACTTCCACGAGCCGCTCGGCGTGGTGGCGCAGATCATTCCGTGGAACTTCCCGCTGCTCATGGCGGTGTGGAAGCTCGCGCCGGCGCTGGCTGCCGGAAACGCGGTGGTGCTCAAGCCCGCCGAGCAGACACCGGTGGCGATCATGGTGTTTGTGGAGCTCATCGCCGACCTGCTGCCGCCTGGGGTGGTGAACGTCGTGCAGGGCTTTGGCGTGGAGGCGGGCAAGCCACTGGCGCAGAGCAACCGGGTGGCCAAGGTGGCCTTTACCGGCGAGACCACCACCGGCCGGCTCATCATGCAGTACGCGGCGGAGAATCTGCTGCCGGTCACGCTCGAACTCGGCGGCAAGAGTCCGAACATCTTCTTCCCCGACGTGATGGAGGCCGACGACGCCTTCTTCGACAAGGTGCTCGAGGGGTTCGCGATGTTCGCGCTCAATCAGGGCGAGGTGTGCACGTGCCCGTCGCGGGCGCTGGTGCATGAGAGCATTTACGACCGGTTCATGGAGCGCGCGCTCGACCGCGTGGCGAAGATCCGCATGGGGCATCCGCTCGACGCCGATACCATGATCGGTGCGCAGGCCAGCAACGATCAGCTCGAGAAGATTCTCAGCTACTTCGACATCGGCGCCAAGGAAGGCGCCACGGTGCTGGCCGGTGGCAAGCGGGCCATGCACGACGGGGAACTGGCCGGTGGCTACTACGTGGAGCCGACCGTGCTGGCCGGGCACAACGCGATGCGCGTCTTCCAGGAGGAGATCTTCGGTCCCGTGGTGTCGGTGACGACGTTCAAGGACTTCGATGATGCCATGGCCATCGCCAACGATTCACTGTACGGCCTCGGCGCCGGCGTGTGGTCGCGCGACATGAATACGGCGTATCGTGCCGGCCGTGCCATCAAGGCCGGACGGGTGTGGACCAACTGCTACCACCTGTATCCGGCGCACGCGGCCTTCGGCGGCTACAAGCAGAGCGGCATCGGCCGCGAGAATCACAAGATGATGCTGAGCCACTACCAGCAGACCAAGAACCTGCTGGTGAGCTACAGCCCGAACGCACTCGGCTTCTTCTGAGCCGGCTCGTGCACAACGTCGTGACGCCCGATCCGATGCACACACCGGTGGCCCGTGTCAGCGTGACGCCGGCTGCCGCCGCCCTGCTGCACAAGCTGCAGGCGCTGCACGGTCCGCTGCTGTTTCATCAGTCGGGCGGCTGCTGCGATGGCAGCACACCCATGTGCTACCCCCGCAGCGAGTTCCGCATTGGTGCCCGGGATGTCTACCTGGGTGCCATTGCGGACACGCCGTTCTATATCGGCGGCGACCAGTACCTGTACTGGCAGCACACGCACCTCACCATCGATGTGGTGCCTGGGCGCGGTGCCGGTTTCTCGGTGGAAACGCCCGAAGGGCTGCGCTTCCTCACCCGCAGCCGACTCTACTCCGACGAGGAGTGGGCGCGGCTCGAGGCCCAGGGCGAACCGCCACGGGGGCCGCAGGAGTAGGCGCGGGTCAGCGGGGTGCTCTTCACCGGCTGCCGCGTCGTAGGACGGTGATCAACGGGACAGGCCCACACACTTCGCGCTGAGCGTCCACAGCTTTTCGCCCAGCGCCTGGTCCTGCGCGCGCGCCGTGAGCTGCTGCGCGAAGGCCTCGCGCCCTTCTTTCTGGCGATTGCCCCAGCTCCAGTGCACCCCGCTGCGCGCTCCGAACGACGGGTCGGCCACCACCTGCGCGAGGCGATCCCCCGCCAGCTCCTGGGTGACGTAGCCCTTGGTGATGTGCTTCTGGAACCACGGGAAGATCACCTGGAAGGCCCGCGGCGTATGACGGAAGAGCGGTGTGTCGGTCACACATCCCGGGTAGAGCGTGTTGAACACGATGCCGGTGCGCGCGTGATGACGCCGATGCAGCTCGCGACCGGTGATCATGTTGCACAGCTTGCTGTCCTTGTACGCCTTGCCGGGCTTGAAGGCCTTGCCGTCGAGCATGGCGATCGGCGCCTGGAAGCCGGCCTCCAGCCCTTCGAGGTTGCCCAGATTGGCCGGCGCCGGAATGGGAATCTTCCCGCCGAACTCCTCGGAGTTGGCGGTGACCGTGCCGAGGATGATCAGGCGCCGCGACGCCCAAGTGCTGCGCTCGAGATCGGGGAGCAGCAGGTTGGCGAGCAGGAAGTGGCCGAAGTGATTGGTGGCGACGCTGATCTCGTAGCCCTCCGGCGAGCGCACCGGCTGCTCGAGGCGCGGCAGGTACACGGCCGCGTTGCATACGAGCGCGTCCAGCGGACGTCCGGTGGCCCGGAACGCGTCCACGAAGGCCCGAACGCTGGCCTGCGACCCCAGATCGATGGGCAGGATGGTGCGCCGGCTGCCGGCGATGCCGAGCGTGTCCGCGGCCGCAGCGGCTTTGGCCACGTCACGACAGGCCATGATCACATGCCAGCCGCGGTGCGCGAGGGCGGCCGCGCCATACAGCCCGACACCGGACGACGCGCCGGTGATGATCACGGTAGGAGTGAGGGACATGAGGAAATAGGGGAGCGAAGTGCTCGACAATATCGGCCGGGCTGCTCGAGGTCGCCAGACCGTCTCTGTGTGCTGGCCGCTTGCCGCTCCCTGCGGCGGGTGCGATAGTCCGCACATGACGGCTCCCACTGCGGGTCCCACGGCGGCTCGCCCGCGGGATGATGAACTGGATCTGTTCGGGATCACGCATCCCGGCCTCGTGCGCACGTCCAATCAGGACCAGTTCCTGCTCTGCTCCGTGCACCCACAGGTGGTCGTGCACGGCACCAGCCTCGCCGACACGTCAGCGATCACGCTGCGTGGGGAGCGGGTGGCGACGATCATGCTGGTGGCCGATGGCGTGGGCGGCAGTGCCGATGGGCGCGAGGCGAGCCGCCTGGCCACCATTGCCGTGACCGAGTACTTCGCGTCCGCCATGCGCTGCTGGCATGCGGCCGGGTCAGCCAGTGAGCAGGAGTTCACCGAAGCGCTGCGGCTGGCGGCCATCGAGGCGCACCGGCGGGTGAAGGCGCAGGCGGCCGTGCAGCTCGATGGTCGCAAGATGGCCACGACGCTGTCGGTCGGCATCGTGGTCTGGCCGTGGCTGTACGTGGTGCAGGTGGGCGACAGCCGTTGCTACTACTACACCGACGGTGTGCTGCGACAGGTGACGCGCGACCAGACGGTGGCGCAGGAGATGATCGATCGCGGCGCGCTGACGCCCGAGCGCGCGCAGAATTCGCCGCTCCATCACGTGCTTTCGAGTGCGATCGGTGCTGACGAGGCCCTGCCGGAAATCTCGCGTGTCGACGTCAGCAAGCGCGGAGACATCACACTGGTCTGCAGCGACGGGCTCACCAAGCACGTGTCCGACGACGAGATCGCCGCCGAGTGCGCGCGCATGACGAGCTCGGAACAGCTGTGCCGTACGCTGCTGGAGCTGGTGCTGGCGCGTGGCGGCAGCGACAACGTGACGATCGTGGTGGGGCGGGCGATTCCGTAGTGTCTTCCGAGGTCGTCAACAGCCCACACGGAGGGCAGGGAGGACAGTGAGGGCACGAAGAACTGCCGTGGCAGTCCTCAGTGCCCTCACTGTCCTCCCTGCCCTCCGTGTGGGCTGTTCGACGATCCAGCCGCCTAGGTGATGACCGTCGGGGCGTTACGCCCGGTTCGCTGCACGATGTCCGCCACCGCGAGCGCCGTCTCCACGAGCGACGCGAGCGCTTCGGTCGTTTCCATGCCCAATCGCGAGGGATCGGTTTCGCGCGCCTCGATATACACGCGAATTGTCGCCCCTTCAGTGCCCGTTCCCGACAATCGGTACACGATGCGCGCCCCATCCTCGAAGAGCAGGCGTATGCCTTGCTTCGCGCTCACCGACCCGTCCACGGGATCGGTGTAGCTGAAGTCATCAGCGGCGCGTACGGTGCGCCCACTGAGCGCCGTGCCGGGCAGCACAGCGAGCTGCGCCCGCATGTGCGCCATGACACCGTTGGCCGCCTCGGTGGGCACGGCCTCGTAGTCGTAGCGCGTGTAGTAGTTGCGGCCGTAGGTGGCCCAATGCTCGCGCACGATCTGCTCGACACTCTGCCCGCGGGCGGCCACCACGTTGAGCCAGAACAGCACGGCCCACAGGCCGTCCTTTTCGCGCACATGATCGCTGCCGGTGCCGAAGCTTTCCTCGCCGCAGAGCGTGATGCGGCCCGCGTCGAGCAGATTGCCGAAGAACTTCCACCCGGTGGGTGTCTCGAAGCACGGAATGCCCAGGTGTTCAGCCACCACATCCACGGCGGCGCTGGTGGGCATGCTGCGCGCGACACCGGCCAGCCCTGCGTTGTAGCCCGGCACGCGTGTCGCGTTCGCCGCGAGCACCGCGAGGCTGTCACTCGGGGTGACAAAGAAGCGCTGCCCAAGAATCATGTTGCGGTCGCCGTCGCCGTCGCTGGCGGCGCCGAAGTCGGGCGCCTGCGCACCGAACAGTTCCTCCACGAGGTCGTGCGCGTAGGTGAGGTTCGGGTCCGGGTGGCCACCGCCGAAATCTGGCAGCGGTACGGCGTTGATGACGGTGCCCGCCGGCGCCCCGAGCCGTCGTTCGAGGATCTCCACGGCGTACGGCCCGGTGATGGCGTGCATGGCGTCGAAACGCATGCGAAAGCCACCCGCGAACAGGGCGCGGATGGCACCGAAGTCGAAGAGCGTCTCCATGAGCGACGCATAGGCCGAAACCGGGTCGACCACTTCGAGCGTGAGGGCGCCGAGTGGCTGCTCGCCCAACGCATCGAGATCGAACGGCGGCAGATCGGCGATGCGATACGACGTGAGTACCGCCGCACGCTGCGCGACGGCGTTGGTGTACGACTCCGGCGCCGGCCCACCGTTGGCGGTGTTGTACTTGATGCCGAAATCGCCGTCGGGGCCACCGGGATTGTGGCTCGCCGACAGGATGACGCCACCCGCTGCACCTTGCCGGATGAGGTGCGACGCCGCCGGCGTGGAGAGCAGGCCGCCGCGCCCCACCACGAGACGCGATACGCCGTTGGCCGCCGCCATGCGCACGATGGTGTGAATGGCCTCGCGATTGAGGAATCGGCCATCGCCACCCACCACGAGCGTACTGTTGGCGGGCAACGCCGCTTCGTCGAGCAACGCCTGCACGAAGTTCTCGAGGTAGTGCGGCTGCTGAAACACCGGCGTGCGCTTGCGCAAGCCAGACGTCCCCGGCCGCTGGTCAGCGAACGGGGACGTGGTAACGGTCAGGACGAGCATGCGATCACTGAAAGGGAAAGGCGGCCGGAGGCCGTCAGGTCCAACTGAGGTCGACCTTCGAGAGGGGTAGTTGCCGCACCCGCTTGCCCGTGGCCTGATGAATGGCGCCCATGAGCGCCGGAATGAGCGGCGGCATGGCTGGCTCGCCGATGCCGGTGGGCGGGAAGGTGGTCTTCTTCCAGTGCACCTCCACCACCGGCGGCGCCTGCCGAATACGCAGGAGCGGGAAGGTGGCCGCCGAGCCGCTGGCCGTGGTGGCCGGGGCAAAGTTGCCCTGGTCGGCCTTGCCGGCCGTGAACGTGATCTCCTGCCCGTACGCCTGCCCCATGGCATCCAGAATGGCGCCCTGCACCTGCTGCTCGGCGTGGTTGGGGTTGATGATCTCGCTGCCGACATCTCCCACCGCCCACACCTTGTCGACCTTCACCTGGCCGGTCTTGCTGACGGTGGCCTGCACGACCTCCGCGAAGTAGCCCCGATGGCTGTAGTAGAACGCCACGCCCATGCCGGTGCCCTTGGGCAAGCTCGCGCGCTTGGACCACCCGGATACGTCGCGCGCCATCTCCAGAATGCCGATCACGCGCTGGGCGTCCATCTGCCCGGCCTGCTGCTGCGGCGTGAGCGGCGTGCTCGAGGCGATCTCGTTCCTGAGCATGTCGATGCGGAACTGGATCGGATCCTTGCCCGCCGCTGCTGCGCACTCGTCGATGAAGCCCTGGAAGGCGAACGACAGCGCGTTGGAGCGCGGCGCGCGCAGGGCGCCGGTGGGCACGCCGAGCGGCATGACCGAGACGTCCATCTTGAGATTGGGCACGAAGCGCGCCGGGTACTCGCCTGGGCCGATGTCGGCACTCGGTGCGAAGCGCTCGCCCTGGCCGAACGTCGCGAAGTGATTGCGGAACGCGACCAGCTTGCCGTTGGCGTCGATGCCGGCGGTGAACTGGTGGAAACCGCCTGGCCGGAACTGGTCGTGCTGCATGTCGTCTTCGCGCGTCCAGAGCAGCTTCACCGGCACCTTGGCTTCGCGCGCGATGTGCGCCACTTCGGCCAGCGGCTCGTTGTACAGGCGGCGCCCGAAGCCGCCACCGGCGCGCATCATGTGCATCACGACCTGCTCTTCCTTGAGGCCCAGCGTCTGCGCCACCAGTGCCCGTCCGCCCTGCGGCGTCTGCGAGGTGGTCCACATTTCACAGGTGCCGTCGGCGTTGATGCGCGCTGTGCAGTTCTGCGGTTCGAGCGTGGCGTGGTTGATGAACGGATAGCTGTACTCTGCCGCCACGACCTTGGCCGCGCTCTTGATGGCGGCATCGAAATCGCCGTCGGCGCGAATGGTGCGCTGCGGCGCCGCCGCGAAGAACTCCTTGGCCTTGGCGGCGAACGCCGCGCTCGACTGCTGGGCCGTGGGGTGCTCTGCCCATTCCACCACGAGCTTCTTGCGGGCTTCCTGTACCAGCCACCAGCTCTTGCCGACGATGGCCACGCCCGCCTTGAGGCCGGCGAGGTTGTCGGTGCCACCAACCACGAACGCGTGTGTCACACCGGGCAGCGCCTTGATGGCGTCGAGGTTGGCGCTCTTGACCTTGGCGGCGTACACCGGCGCCTTTACGAACGTGGCGTAGTGCATGCCGGGCACCGTCACGTCGATGCCGAAGATCGGCTTGCCGGTGAGGATGTCCTTGATGCCGACAGTCGTCTTTCGCGTGCCGATGATGCGGAAGTCCTTCGGGTCCTTGAGCGGCAGCGTTTCGTCGAGCTTGGGCGGCGTCATGGTCGCAGCCGTTGCCGCGAGCGCGCCGTAGGTGGCCTGCTTCTTCGACGCCGTGTGGTGCACCACGCCCGCGTCGGTCGTGAGCTCGGCGACGGGGACGTTCCATTCCTTCGCAGCCGCGGCGAGGAGCATGGCGCGCCCCGCGGCGCCGACGCGGCGCTGCGGGATCCAGTTGGTGGGCGTGGCGGTGCTGCCACCGGCCACCTGCGCCGGGTACTTCGTCGGGTCGAAGTCCGCCTGCTCGACGCGCACGTTCTTCCAGTCGACGTCGAGCTCCTCGGCGATCAGCATGGGGAGCATCGTCTTGATGCCCTGGCCGATCTCGGGGTTCTTGGCGGTGATCGTGACGAGGTTGTCGGCGGTGATGCGGATGAACGCGCTCAGCGTCGGGTCAGCCGCGGGCACCGTGCCGCCGAGGCGCTGCAGTGCCTCCAGGGGCTCGGCATAGCTGGCCAGCAGGATGCCGCCGCCGGCGAGGGCGGTGACCTTGAGGAACTCACGACGGGAGGTCGCGCCGTTGCGTGACGTGGTCATGGCTCAGTCCTCCCCATCGTTTCTGGATGGGCCGCTGCCGCCCACCGCACCCGCGCCCGTCTTGATCGCGGCGGCGCGATGCACCGCGGCCCGGATGCGCAGGTAGGTGGCGCAACGGCACAGGTTCGTGTTGAGCGCCGTGTCGATCTGCGCGTCGGTGGGCTTGGGCGTTTTCTCGATGAGCGCGGCCGCCGCCATCATCTGGCCCGCCTGGCAGTAGCCGCACTGCGGGACGTCGAGCTCTTCCCACGCCTGCTGCACGGCATGCGCGCCAACGGGGGAGAGTCCCTCGATGGTCGTGATGTCGGCACCGGCGGCGCGCGACACCGGCAGCGTACACGTGCGCTGGGCGACCCCGTTGATGTGCACCGTGCAGGCGCCGCAGCGGTTGGCGCCGCAGCCGAACTTGGTGCCCTTGAGGTCGAGTTCGTCACGAAGCACCCAGAGCAGGGGCATGTCGGGCGGCACATCGACCGTACGCGTGGTGCCGTTGACCTTCAGTGAGATCGGCATGGCGGAAAACCCCGAGGAGGGCGGAGAAGAGGCGGGACCGTCGGCAACCCTTGAAATGTCACCCCCGCGGGACGGCGAGTCCAGCGACGATCGGCCACTCGCGGTGACCGGATTCACCAGGCGATGCCGTAGTCCTCGCCATGGTTGCTCGATCCACCCCACATGGTGCGGTGCTTCCGGTCGAACCAGATGGCATTGATGGGGCCCGAAGTACGCTCCATCGGTCGCAGCCGATACCCCATGGCTCGCAGCGCCGCCCGCGTACTTTCGGGCATGCTGGTGCCGATCTCCATGAGTCCGGGCTGGGTCTCGTGGACGCCGAACGAATTCCGCATCTGGTACGAGTTGATGTTGGGCGCCTCGGCTGCCTGCTGTACCGTCATGCCGAACTCCACCACGTTGAGAAAGAACTGCAGCAGGTTCTGGTCCTGCGTATCGCCCCCCTGCACGGCGAAGCTCAGATAGGGCTCGCCGTCCTTGAGCGCCATGGTGGGCGTGAGCGTCACCCGTGGCCGCTTGCCCGGTTCGATCACGTTGAACGGCCCATCCTCGGGGCGGGTCACGAAGCTTTGCCCGCGCTGGCTGAGGCCGATGCCCGTGCGCCCCGCGATGACCGCCGGCACCCAGCCGCCGCTCGGCGTGATGGACACCACCCAGCCGGCGCTGTCGGCGGCCTCGATGCTGGTGGTGCCGCCGTGGAATGCCTCGCGCCGCTGCGCCTCGAACGACGTATCGGGACGTGTCGGGCGGTCCTGCTGCCCGCTCCGCCGTGTCGTGTCCTTCGGCAGGAAATTGCGGTTGTCCCACGTGGCCAGCAGCCCCGCGAAGGGGTTCGTGCCGCCCTGGTACGGATACGGATCGCCGGGCTTGGCGGCGGCGTCGTTCCGCAGCCGGTCGATACTGGCGAAACGCGCCGTGGCGTACTCCTTGGACAGCAGCCCCTTCATGGGCTCCTCGGGCGGAAACGCCGGATCGCCGTAGTAGAAGTCGCGATCGGCGAACGCGAGGTTCATGGCCTGGTAGACCAGGTGCACGTACTGCGGCGAGTTGTAGCCCATCGCCTTCACCTCGGCGTTCTCGAGGATGTTGAGCGCCTGCAGCATGGCCGGCCCCTGCTGCCACTGCTGCAGCTTGCACACCTCGATGCCCTTGTACGTGGTGCACAGGGGCTCCTCGATCTTCACCCGCCAGTTGGCGAGGTCGGCCATCGTGAACAGGCCGCCCTCCTCGCGCATCCCGCGCACGAGCTCCTGGGCGATATCGCCTGTGTAGAAGCGGTCGTACGCCGCCATGATGGCCGCCTTGCGGCTCTTGCCCGCCTTGCGCGCGGCCTGCTCGGTGGCCACGAGCTTGCGGAACGTCGCCGCGAGGTCCTGCTGCACGAACACTTCGCCGGGTTCGGGGGCCTCGCGCCCGCCGCTGCCGGCGTGCGGCAGCATGATGCCCGGGGCGGTCTTCCACTGCTTGATCCAGCTCTTCTGCCGCTCGATGGTGTTGGCCAGTTGGGCCTCGATGGGGAAGCCGTCGGCGAGTTGGATGGCTGGCCCCAGCACCTCCTGCAGCGACAGCGTGCCGTACTCTGCCAGCATCACCATCAGGCCGCCCGGCGTGCCCGGCGTGAGGGCGGCGAGCGGTCCGAACTCGGGGGGATGGTCGTACCCCTTGCTGCGATAGAACTCGGCCGTGGCCCCGGTGGGCGCGACCCCCAGGGCGTTGATGCCGATGACCTTTCGGAGCTTCGGGTGATAGATCAGGGCTTGCGTCTCGCCGCCGCAGTGCAGGGTGTCCCACATGGTGCAGGTAGCTGCCAGCATGGCCGCGGCCGCGTCGACCGCGTTGCCACCCTTCTGGAACATCATGGCCCCGGCGGTGGCGCCGAGTGGCTTGCCGGTGATGGCCATCCAGTGGCGGCCGTGCAGGGGCGGCTTTTGGGTGGGACCCGTCCGGGGATCGGCGGCGAGGATCGGCCGGCCGGCGGCGTCCTGCGCATGGACGGCCGGGGCGGTGAGGGCGGCCAGCGTGACGAGGCCAGCCAGCAGCGGGCGAAGCGGAGGGAACGACATGGGCGCTCGCGGTGGTAGAGTGGAGACGACGCCCAATTATACGGTCACCACGGACGCCCCATGCACCGACGCTTGCCTCCCGTACCACTCGCGGCTCTCCTGTTCTGCGCCTGCGGCGGCACCGCCGTCCCGTCGGCCTCCGACGATACGCCGCGGGGGACGCCAGCGCCCGAGCAGGCCCAGCGCTCCCCCACGCCGGCAAGCACCCGCGGCGTGGTGACGGCAGAGACGTTCGCCACCGGGCTCGTGAATCCGTGGGCCATCGAGTTCCTCCCCGACGGGCGGGCCCTGGTGACGGAGCGTCCCGGGCGTCTCCGCCTCGTGAGCCGCACGGGCCAGCTGTCGGCGCCGCTCAGCGGCGTCCCCGCCGTGTTCGCGCAGGGGCAGGGCGGCCTGCTCGACGTGGCACTCGACCCGCAGTTCGCGCAGAACCAGCTGCTGTACCTGTCGTTTGCCGAAAGTGGTGAGGGCGGCGCGGGGACGGCGGTGGCGCGGGCGCGCTTCACGGAGGGCGGCCTGCAGGACGTGCGGGTGATCTACCGGCAGCAGCCCAAGCTCAACGGCGGCGGGCACTACGGATCACGCCTTGTGTTCGCCCGAGACGGCCGGCTGTTCGTGACGCAGGGTGACCGCATGAACTGGAAGGAGCGCGCGCAGGACCTCGCCATGGGGCAGGGCAAGATCATGCGCATCGCCACCGACGGCAGCGTGCCGGCCGACAACCCGTTCGCCGGGCGCAACGACGCGCGCGCCGAGATCTGGTCGTATGGCCACCGCAACGTGCAGGCGGCAGCGCTGCATCCGGAGACGGGGCAGCTCTGGACGGTGGAACACGGCGCCCGCGGCGGCGATGAGCTCAATCACCCCGAGCGGGGCAAGAACTACGGCTGGCCCGTCATCACCTATGGCGTGGACTACTCGGGCGCGACGATCGGCGAAGGGACGGCCAAGGCCGGCATGGAGCAGCCGGTGTATTACTGGGATCCGGTCATCGCGCCGAGCGGCATGGCGTTCTACACGGCCACCGCCATTCCCGGGTGGCAGAACAGTGTGCTGATCGGCTCGCTCAGTCCGGGCGCGCTGGTGCGCCTCGAACTGCGCGACGGGCGCGTGGTGAGGGAAGAGCGCTATCTCGGCGAGCTCGGCGAGCGCATCCGCGACGTGACCGTCGGCCCCGACGGGTTCGTGTACGTGGTCACCGACAGCGGCAACGGGCGGGTGTTGCGCGTGCGGCCAATGGTGGGGTAACGGGCGACCGTCTGCTATTCCGGCAGGCTTCCACATCCGGACGTCGCAGGGTAGGTTCGACCTCGCCATCGTGTACGCTCAGCTGTAGTCCACGATGGACGGTGCTCCGGAAAATGGCACGCTCGGCGCGCGCCGGGTCCGGACATGCCACGCCGATGATCGAGATGGCCGGATGACGAACGATGAGACACTGCAGTCCCTGCGGGTGTCGCTGGCTGATCGATACGAGATCGCCGGCGAACTCGGACAGGGCGGTATGGCGACCGTCTTTCTGGCCCGTGACCTGAAGCACGGCCGTGAGGTGGCGATCAAGGTGCTCAAGCCCGAGCTGGGGCGCACTCTCGGCGGCGAGCGGTTCCTTCGCGAAATCCAGCTTGCGGCCAAGTTGAGTCATCCGCACATCCTGCCGCTGTTCGACTCGGGCGACGCGGATGGACTGCTGTACTACGTCATGCCGCGCGTCGCCGGGCTGTCGCTGCGCGATCGTCTGAATGAATCCCGGCAGCTGCCCGTAGAGGAAGCGGTGCGCATCACGAGTGAGGTGGCCGGTGCCCTGGACTATGCCCACCGCAACGGCGTGGTGCACCGGGACATCAAGCCGGACAACATCTTGCTGCAGGACGGCCATGCGCTGCTGGCCGATTTCGGCATCGGCAAGGCGTTGAGTACGGTTGATGGTGAGGCGGTCACGCAGGCAGGCATGGCGGTCGGGACGCCGGCCTACATGAGCCCGGAGCAGGCGGTCGGTGACGCGGTCGACGGTCGAAGCGACCTGTACTCCCTCGGCTGTGTCCTGTATGAGACGCTGGTTGGTGAACCTCCCTTCACCGGACCGACGGCGCAGGCGGTGATCGCGAAGCGATTCGTGTTGACGCCGGCCGATGTGACGGCCATGCGCGACGGGATTCGACGCCCGGTCGCCCGGGCTCTCCAGAAGGCGCTGGCTCGGACCCCGATCGATCGCTTCGATACGGCCGCTGAATTCGCCATGGCGATGCAGGCGCCGGACGATACTCCGGCGGTCGTGCGAATCGACGCCCCCGAGCGCTCGATCGCCGTGCTGCCCTTCGCAAACATGAGTGCGGACCCGGAGAACGAGTACTTCGCCGACGGGATCACCGATGAGGTGCTGACTTCCCTCTCGCACATCGAGAACCTGAAGGTGGCGGGGCGCAGCTCGAGCTTCTCGTTCAAGGGGCACAAGCTCGAACTGCGAAAGGTGGCGGAGCAACTCAACGTGCGCACGATTCTGGAGGGTCAGGTACGGCGCTCGGGCAAGCGCGTGCGCGTCACGGCGCAGCTGACCGACGCGGCGGATGGGTACCAGCTCTGGTCCGAGAAGTACGATCGTGAGATCGAAGACGTGTTCGCGCTCCAGGACGACATTGCGGCCGCCATCGCCGCCAAGCTGGAGACGACGCTCGTGGTCAGCACGGCCGGACGGGCGCAGCGGGCCACCCACTCCATCGAAGCCTACGAACTGTACCTCAAGGGTCGGGCGATGATCGCGCGGCGCGGCAAGGGGCTGCTTGAAGGCGTCACCTGCATGGAACGCGCGCTGGCCCTCGATCCCGAGTACGGGCCGGCCTGGGCCGGCATTGCCGAAGCCTTCATGACGCTGGGCATCTACGGGGTCATTTCCCCCGAGGTGGCCCGTGCCAAGGCCCTCCCTGCCGTCGAGAAGGCGGTGCAGTTCGCACCGGACGTCGCCGACGTGCAGTGTGTGCTCGGCATCACCCTGCTCGTGTTCGACTACGAGGCGCGTGTGCGCACCGCCCAGGCCTTCGAGCGCGGCATGGCACTCGGTCCGTCGACGCAGGGCGCTGTCTGGTACTACTTCAATTACGTGGCGGGTGCCTGTGGTCGTCAGGACGACGGTGTCCGGGGCATGCGGGAGCTGATCGCGCGCGACGAACTGTCAGCCTATCTGCACGGCATGTTCGCGATGCTGATCGGGCGCCGAAACGATCCGTCGGCACCGGAGTCCGCCATGCGCGCCATCGGTATCGAACCCGACACCTTTCTCTCTCTCCTGTCGCATCAGGCGGCGGCGTGCGCGACCGGTGACTGGAAGCGTGGGCTGGCGGCCGGAGAGGCGCTCTTCGCGCTCGGCGGCCGCACGGTCATTCCGCTCGTGCTGCACGCGCTGGCCTTGCATCGCCTCGGCGATGTGTCGGCGGCGCGCGCCATCCAGACCGAGATGATCGCGCTCACAAACAATGGAGAGCGGGCACCGTGGATGCTGGCCTGCACCGCCGCCGAGCTGGGTGACATCAGCGAGGCCGCGCGGCTGTCGCGTGACGCCATCCGCCGCCGTGATCCCTCCATCCTCACGGTGCCGGGGGCGGCGCACGAGGAGGCGCTGCGATCGCTCGAGTTCTGGCCTGAGCTCGAGGCGGCGATGCACCTGCCGGCCAACGGACTGGCACCGTCAGTCTGACCGTCGCGCCGATTTCGTCCGCCTGCCGGTGACGTACAGCTCGTCGCTGACGCTGCGCGCCTCGACGGTGGCCTGTCCGTCCTTCACGGTGAACATGATCATGAAGTCCGGGCGCAACACTTCGTAGATCTCGCCGTCGGCGTACACCTGGGCGCTCATGAACAGCCCGACGGTGAAGCGATCAGGGGCGACCTTCATGAGCGCGAACGTCTGCAGGTAGCATTCCTTCGGCTCGAACCGGCTTTTCAGTCCCCCGCGCTCGTAGGTCACGAACAGCCGGCTGTCTTCCTTGCCGCGCTTCGGGTTCTTGAACAGGTAGGTGCCGAGGTCGGGCTTCGCTTCGGCCTCGGGGAGCCGTTCCGTCAGGGTCGGCGTCACGGTGAACAGCATGCTGACCCGGGTCCGCTCCCCCTGCATAGCGATGCTGCCACCGCGCGCTGTATGGTGGGGAACGTCCACGTCAGCGCCTCCTCCACGATGGGCGCCTGCAGCGTGGCACTGACTGGAACCCGAATCATCGTGTCGTTCGGTTTCGGATGATCGGTGTGGTACTGCTTCCACTTCGGGTCGAGCAGCATCGTTCAGGTGGTGTCCTGCGAGACGATCATCCAGACGCTGTACTTGCCCTTCGGTACGGCCACCCCGCCGATGGTGACCGCCTCGTTGCTCTCGAGCCCCGTGGCGTCGCTGGCTCCCGGCGTCCACAGTTCGCCCCAGTTGACGATGCGCGTGCCCCACACGTTGGTCCGTCCGCGGAGTCGCGGTCGCGAGTGGGACAGCGTGATGGTGGTCCCGTCGACGGTGTGCGAGATGGTCTGCCACTCGCGCGCCCTGATCTGGGCAGCGGCCGGAGCGAGCGGAATGCGGAGGAAGGTCAGGGCACGTGCCGCGGCGGCGAAGCGGGGCATGGTCACGGTGGCGAGGGAAGCGGGGCCGCCGAACTGGGCGTCGATGGCCGCGCGGATTTCGTGGAGCGACTGGCCCGCCTTCGGGAGGCGCGCCGCGACCCGATCTACCCCCTGACAGGTGGGGTAGCTCTTCGCCATGGCGTCGTCGTTCTCGGAGCAGCTGAGCAGGGAGTAGTGGCCGTTGAGGTCGGCACCGCCGCAGGGACAGCGAATGCCGTCGATGATGTGCGGGATCGCGCGCACGCCCTCGAAGATCGGCACCTGGTTCGGCGCGTGCGCCAGCTGGCTGGCGGTGAGCCCCTTTTCGGCCGTGATGCCTTTACGGGGCGTAGGGTGCTCCGGCCGCAAGCGCGCGACGCGAAACGACGGGCACGGTTGCCGCCGCCAGGATCAGCCGCAGGAACGCACGTCGGGGACGGGCGATGGCGCGCGACATCGGCGACGCCTCTGGTGGATCCGATGAACGTTTGGGTCTGTCGCCCCCGACACAAGGCTGCCGTGTGGCGAGCCTTACCGGATGGAGACGCCCGCGCCCCACAGCACCGCGATGGCCAGGGCCAGCAGCGCGATGGCGAGGAGCAGCGGCCCGTGCCCTCGATGTGCCGACGGTTGCTCCTCGTGCAGCCGTGCCAGCGACGCTGCGGAAGGCTGGGCGGAGGCCGGCATCGCCGGGAGCGCGGGCCTCGCGCCGGACCCGACGCCACCGGCAAGGACATCGAGCACCTCTACGATCGCCATCCCTGACGACGGCCGTTGCGCGGCCTCCTTCTGGAGGCACCTCATGATCAGGGCATCCAGTGCCGCGGGCACGTCGGGTCGCAACTGGCCGACCCGCACGGGCTGATCGTTGACCTGGGCCGCCATCGTGGCCCGCAGCGACCCTCGCGCGAGGGGCGGCGCGCCCGTCAGCATCTCGTACGCCACGCACCCGAGCGCATATAGATCGGCACGGTGATCGACATCGAGCGCCCCGGTGATCTGTTCCGGGGCCATGTAGGCGGGAGTCCCCAGCGTCGAACTCACCGAGGTAAGGCGGCGGCCGGTGCGCAGCGCGGCGCCACTGGCATCGTCCAGCGCCCTCGCTACCCCGAAGTCGGCAATCATGGCGACGCCGTCGCTGAGCAGGATGTTCTCGGGCTTGATGTCGCGATGCATCACCCCGCGGCCGTGCGCGTAGGCCAGCGCCGAGGCAAGGGCGCGCAGCAGGCGCGTGGTTTCGGGCAGGGGCAGCGGGGCATGCATCTCGAGATGCTCACGCAGCGTCTGCCCCTCCACGAAGGGCATGCTGAACCAGCGCAGCGGCCGCTCGCCGGCGCCGGCATCCTCCTCGGGCGAGCCGGCCGCCAGCAGCGGCACCAAATGCGGATGCTGCAGCCGCGCGGCGATCAGGATCTCGCGACGAAAGCGCTCGGCGTCGATCCCCGACGCGAGTTCGGTGGGCAGGACCTTGAGCACTACGGTACGGCCAAGGGACCGTTCGGTCGCAAGAAACACCCGGGCCGACCCGCCTCCACCCAGCTCGCGCATGATCGTGAAGTTGCCGGCCAGCTGACGCCGCAGACGCTCACGGAGGTCATCCGCGTGAGTCGAGGGAGGGAGGGTCATGGGCCAGTCACGGTCGGCCGTGTGGCGAGGGGTTCACCTGGCGAGCTGCCTCACCACGTCCTGCAGCAGCCGGACGCGGGCCGCATCGCTCGACTTGCCGATGTCACCGGCCAGCTGCGACGCGAGCAGCGACAGCGCCTGCCGGCGGGCGGTGGTCGTGGCTTTCTCGGCGGCATCCAGCGTCTTGTTGATGGCCGCGATGCGGGCATCGGGAAGCGCGTTGGCGCGATCGAGTTGATCGACGTAGCTGCGCGCCACCGCAAAGTGCGCCGGCCAGACGATCCGGGTCTGCAGCTGCGGGTTCACCTCGGTGTTGACCACCAGCCTGGCCGCCTCGATTTCGTTCTTCGAGAGGAACTCGCTGGGCTGCAGCGTGAAGATGTCGAGCCCGCGCCCGATTTCGGAGCCGATGATGTGACCGTTGTACCAGTACGTGCTCCAGTAGCCGGCGAGCGTGAGCTGTTCGGCAATCGGGCCGCGATCGAAATACGCGATCTCCACCGGCTTCGCGGGATCGGTGAAGTCGAGTACCGACAGGCCGCCCTGATACCACGCCTGGGCCATGATGTCGCGACCCGGCACGGGAATGAGCGAGCCGTTGTGGGCCACGCAGTTCTCATTGGTGCCCTGTGCGGCGGGAATCTTGTAGTAGCCCACCTGCTTCAGCGTCCGGTCGGTCCCCAGAGTGAAGAGGGCGTTTGCCCCCCACGTCGACTTGTCGGTGGCGCGGCAGCGCGGCGCGGTGCCGCCGCCCCACTCGTCGGTAAAGAGCACCGTGGTGCCCGCGTTGTTGAAGGTGGCCGAGTGCCAGTACGCGAAGTTCGGATCGATCACCTCGTCGATCCGCTTCGGGTTGGCCGGGTCGCGGATGTCGAGCAGGATGCCGTTGCCCGAGCAGGCGCCCGCCGCGAGCCCGATCTCGGGATACGCCGTGATGTCGTGGCACTGGTCGGTGCGGCCGGTGTTCTGCGTGCCCTCACCGTGCGCGCCGCCCTTCCAGAGGCCGGCCACGTTGCCCTGCGCGTCGGCGAAGATGCGCGGCATGTTCACGATCTGCGCGTTCTGCGGTGCGGCCAGCGGCACCTTGATCACCTCGATGCGGAAGTACGAGGTGCCCGTGTCGGTCACGGCGCGGTTGCACCCCACCAGCTCGTTGGGCGAGCGCACCGGACCGGTGCCCTGCACGTACACGTACACATTGGCCCGGTCATTCCGGTCGGTGACGAGCGTGTGCGTGTGCGACCCGCGGCATGTCTGGATGGCCGCGACCTGCTTCGGATTGTCGAGGTCACTGATGTCGAAGATGCGCACACCGCGGAAGCGCTCGGTGCTGACCGAGTCGGCCACTCCTTGTGTGCCGCAGTCCACGCGCCCCACCAGATCCTCGACGGACATGAACAGCAGGGTGCCGTGGATGGAGAGGTCGCCCTGGCCCCCCTGGCAGACAAACGCCTTGCGCAGGGTCGGCGCCTTCGGGTTCGAGATGTCCCAGGCCTGCCAGCCGTGCCAGCCACCCTGGAAGACGAGATTCTTCTGGAAGGCGAGGTCGGAGTTGGCGAAGCCGAAGTCGCCGAGATTCTGCGGGTTGAACCAGCCGTCGCGCTTGGGCGTGTGGGAGACGAGTTCGAGGTGCTTGATGGCCTCGCCCGCGTCGTTGAAACCGCCCTTGAGGGCGACGCGCGGGTCCTGCGCCCCGACAACCGATGCAACGAGAGCAAGCGCCGTCGCGGCCAGCGTGGTGCGGCGCACAGTGTGCCGCAGGGAGTCGAAAGCGATCATGGGAGGATGAAGGGAGGAAAGGATCATGGCAGGGAGGTGAGCAGCGCCTGCATCCGGCGGATCTCGGCGCGCTGGTCGGTGTCGACGTCGGACACGAACTGGAAGACCATGGGGTCGCGGGCCGCGCCGGGGGTCTTGAGGAGGTCCGTGACCATCGTCAGCGCCCCCTCGTGGTGCTGGATCATGTACCGGAGGAAGAGGCGATCGAACGCAGTCCCGCGCGCCGCGACGAGGGAGTCGATCTGGGCGGGGGTCAGCATGCCGGGCATGGCACGGGCGGTCGCTCCCGCCGCGCCATGCATCGCGTGCATGGCGTGGGCATCGTGCCCCGCCCCCACCGAGGGCACGGTCTGCTGCCGCTCGACAAGCCAGCGCCGCATGATCGCGATCTCGTCCTGCTGGGACACGGTGATGCGTTCGGCGAGCAGGGCCATGGCCGGCGTGGTCGAGCGCTCGGCCACCAGCGCCGACATGGTCAGCGCCTGGGCGTGGTGACCGATCATCCCCTGCATGAAGGCCACGTCGGCGGCAGTGTAGTTGGCGCCGGCAGGGATGGCGGGAGGCTGGCGTTGCGCGCGCAGAGGCGCCGCAGGGGCCGCAAGCAGGGCCGCGGCGGCGAGCACCAGCACCAGCGATCGGATGGCGAGGCGGTTCATGGAGGACTCCGTCAGGTCACTGGAACCTACACTGGAGCGGCCCGCGCGTGGGAAGGCCGGCCAATCTACCGCCAGCCCGGGCATCGGTGGCCCGGGCTGGGTCCCGGTCATCGCGGTCGCGGCGCGCTCCAGTGGATGGCGGCAATTCGCCAGCCGGCGGCCGTGCGGCGGGCCACGATCAGCTCCGCGCCGGCGGCGTCTGCTGCGCGGGCCTCGAGGGGGCCCCGACTGGCCCACGTGGCTACGCTGTAGGCAACGTCACCCGCCACCGTTACCTGCCGCGGCGCCCGTTCCGCCTTGACGGCGCGCGCGAAGGCGACGTCGGCTGGCAGATGGTGCGCGCGATACTCGGCAAGCGACTCCACCGCACCGCTCTCCACGATCACGACGTCGGGCGTCAGCAGGGCGAGGGCCGCCGTGCTATCGCCCTGGGCGAGCGCCTCGTGAAATCCCGCCACCAGCGCGGCGACTTGCGCCGAGTCGCTGGCGGTGGGCGCCGCATGCCCGGCGTGAGGATCGGCCGCCGCGCCCTTCACGGGTGTGGCGGGCATGGCGACCATGTTGTGCCCCGCGTGCGCATCGCCGATCGCGCTGCCGTAGCCGAAGCCGATCATCGCCCCCGACTGGGCATCATGCCGCATCACCGCGCCGTACGTGACCGACGGTATTGGAAGCGCCGGGAGGAAGCCGACCGCCGGCCCACCCATGTTCTCGGCCCCCATGTGCTCCGACATCACACGCCAGGCGGGCACACTCATCACCTCGGTGGTGTCGTCACGGTAGCGTTGCGCTGCCAGCAGAATCTCGGCGCGCTTGCGCGACCGCGGGACCGCCGGGTTGGTGAGGATGTCGGAGACGACATCGTGCATCGAATGCAGGTTGTCGAAGATGATGGCCGCCTCGGGGTAGCGCTCGGCGAACCTCGGGGCCACGACGACCGTCATCGGCATCTGGTGCGGCAGCGAGCGCGGCGCATCCTGCAGCATCTGCCAGAAACGCGTCACCGTGGCCCGCACCCCGGCCTGCTTTTCCTCGACGGTGCGGCCCACCATGAACGGCTCATACAGTCCCATCTGCAGCCAGTGATAGCCCCAGATGAGCCCATTGAACTTCGGATACTTCTTGCGGAAGGCCAGTGAGTAGGACTGTTCCTGCATGAGCGCCATGGTCTTCGGCTTGCGGCTGAACGCCAGCTCCGGGCGAGTGCGATAGTACGTGAGCAGGCGCGCCACCTCGGCGTCCTTGCGCGGCCAGTCGAGTCGCTCGTCGGCCAGCACGTCGTACAACTGGCGGTGCAGGAGATGCGCCCAGTCGAACATGACCTTGGCCTCGGGGGCAAGCTGCGCATACTTCGGTTCGATGGCGCCTTCGTCGAGCGGCAGGCGAGGCGGCTTCGGGAGCACACGCTTCACGAGCTGGTCGTAGCGACGCACCTCCAGTTCTTCGGCCGGCTTGTCGGGGAAGCGCCACAGCGTTTCGTACAGAATGGCGTGCCCGAAGTCGAAGGCGTTGAACAGCCGGTCCGCATGCGCGTAGTGCGTGCGGAACTGCCAGTTGTGCGGGGCCTGCAAATAGAACTGTTCGTAGACCGTCGACCACTGGGCCGGCAGCACCGCGGGCGTGGTGGCGAGGGCACTCCCCAACAGCGACATCGTGACCGCAGCGTGGCGGAGTGCGCGCGCGGGACGGGACATGTTCATGCTGGGCTCCGTCATCGGGTGGACCAGGGCAGACCGATCGCCACGGCGGCACCGGTCGTCACGAACCACCCCGGTTCGTCGCCGGCCAGGCGGTACCCGCCGCCGGCGTCGAACGCCACGCGCGGCGAAAGCTGTACGCGCGTACCGCCCGCCACGTCCCAACGCCGCGCCGCCGACCGCACGAGCGGCTGGCTGGTGACCACCTCGGCGGTGAGCAACATCGAGCGCAGCGGCAGTGCCTTGTCGATCGCGATGCCGCCGAGCCAGCGCGTGAACTCCGCGTTGGCCGGCGCGACGCCAGCGTTCCGACTTCCCGTGGCGAGGGGATCATCGGCGAAGGTCACTTGGCCGTTCACGTGGAAGCGCGCCCACGCGAACGTCTTGGTGGCGATCGCCTTGAGCGACGGGATGGTGGTGGACGGGCCGAGCGGTCCGGCCGGCACCACGACGTCGGCCACCAGCGCCAGCGCCGGCAGTCGCGTCTCGGCATTCAGGTTGTACAGCGCCGACATCTCGAGCCCCGCGAGGGCGGTGGTCCGGACGCCAGCGGCGCCCTCGGTGTGCACCAGCGGAAAGCCGATCTCGACCTGCGTGCGCGGCAGCAACCCCACCGCGATCTCTGGCTCGAGCCCCCAGCGATAGCCACCGCCTCGTTCACGCTCGAGGCGCAGCGGCGCAACCTGCAGTTCGATCGCCCGCCGTTCGATGGCATAGGCGTCTTCGATGCGGACAGGGCGTCCGGCATCGGTGTTGAAGTAGTCCGTCTGCGCCAGCGCAACGGACGGCAGCACGCCACCGAGCAGCAGCAGGGCTGCCACGGCGGCGCGCGTATGACACGCGAGCATGATCTGGTGAGTTGGAGACACGCGACGACCGGGGGCGCCTCGGGCGCAGGTGGTGCCGGCCGATCAGGAGGGAGGAACGGCGTACGCCGTTCCGGGGCGTGTCAGGCTCGCGGCGGAGGCGGTTCCGGCGCGCGGCGGATCGAGCGCGGCGTGAACCCGGCGTCGATCGCCGGAGCATCGGGCACGGCGACGACGCGCGTGGTGATCGTGGGCGTCGTGCTTGCCACGGCGACAACCGTGCATGTCATGGCCATCGGGCACACGACATTCGACGGCCCGTGCGGATGCGCCGGGGACCGCTCCGGAACGTCTGGCAGAGCGACGGATGCCGCGATGGCGTCACCCGCCCCGTGACCCGCGTGATGCGCCATGGCGTGGTGTCGATGTCCCGGGGGGTCGGCTGCCGAACCACGCTCACTCGCCGGTGCGGACGGCATCGTCGCCACCGCTCCCGTCGGCTCACAGACGGGACCCGCCAACATGGCCGTGGCCTGCAGGAGATGCACTCCCAGCAGGACCATGGCCGAGCGACGGAAGCGGGACATCCAACGCGTCATGCCGCGCAAGATAGCGGGAGGGGCGTCCCGGCCAAGGGTCGCCCCGATTGCACGGTCGCGACAGCGGCCGACGACTTCGGGGCCAAGGGGGTGGCCTTCGGCTTTCCGCAGCCGGAGGCCGCGACGCCCAGCAGGATCGCGAAGGATACGGCAACAGGATTGCGGCAGCGGCTCATCAGTGGACCCGTGCGCATACGCCCTCGCTGGCGACTCTGTGAAGCCGAACGCCACGCGATTCCAACCCACAGGATTGCCTGCCTCTGCCCGATTTCATTGACCTCGAAAGCATAGGTTGCTAACGGTCGTGATCACAGAGACCATGTATCATGCCCACACCCAATACCCAGGTCGCCGACGATGCGGCGGGTCCGCTGCCGGCCCTCCCGGGCAGCTATGGCGAGGCACCGTTAGGCTTTCGCCTGCCATCCGCGACGCGTCTCGGGACGGTCCGGCTGCAGGTGACCGACCTCGACCGCTCGATCGCCTGGTATGTGCAGGTGCTTGGTTTGGCGGTGATCGCACGGCAGGACACGGCTGCCGCCCTGGGGGTGCCCGGCAACGCCGAGCCGCTCATGATCCTCGAGCACCGGGCCGGATCGCGCCCCGTCCGCCCAGGTTCGCGACTGGGCTTGTACCATGTCGCTCTCCTGCTTCCCGACCGCGCCGCGCTGGGCCGCTTCATCCAGCACCTGGCGCAGCATGGTCTGCGCGCCGGGGCCAGCGACCACCTCGTGAGCGAGGCGGTCTACCTGCAGGACCCCGATGGGCTCGGCATCGAAGTGTACGCCGATCGCTCGCCGGCCCACTGGCGACGCGCGGGGCGCGAACTGCAGATGGCCACCGACCCGCTCGACATTGCGGCGGTGGTCGCGTCGGCGCAGGGGGGGGCGTGGACCGGCGCCCCCGCCGGGACGAGCATCGGCCACGTGCATCTGCACGTCGGCGATCTCGACGTCGCCAACGCCTTCTATCACGCGGCGCTGGGCTTCGATCGCATGGTGTGGCGCTATCCGGGTGCGCTGTTCCTCGCTGCTGGCGGCTATCACCACCATCTCGGCATCAACACCTGGGCGGCGGGGGCGGCGGCGCCTGGCCCCGACGAGGCGCAACTGCTCGGGTGGACGCTGGTGCTGCCGGCAGCCGCCGACGTTGCGGCGCTGGCGCGATCAGCGGGGCTCGCCGGGTACGACGTGACCCGGAGCGATCAGGGCGTACTCCTTGCCGACCCATGGGGCACCCGGCTGTGGGTGACGTCTGCGGCCTGACCGCTGGCTGGGGCCGCTTGCCCGACGGAAGCAATACACTAGCTTCTCTATACCCCCAGGGGGTATCCATCCCAACCCAGGCTCTCACGTCATGCAACAGCTCGCAATCGAAATCGGCGGCATGTCCTGCGGTCACTGTGTGAAGGCCGTGAACACGGCGCTCACCGCCATGGACGGCGTCACGGTGGAGCAGGTCGCCATCGGCAGCGCCACGGTGGCCTTCGACCCCGCGCGTACCAGCGCCGCCCAGATCACGCAGGTCGTCGAGGACGAAGGCTACCAGGTCCTCGCGACGCGCTGATCACGGCGACCCCCCGAGCGGAGGCGCGCCCATGGAGACGCTGCGGCTCCCCGTCACCGGCATGACCTGCGCGGCCTGTTCGTCGCGCGTGCAACGCACGCTGCAGAAGCAGCCCGGCGTTGCCGACGCGACCGTGAACCTGATGATGAAGAGCGCCACCATCACCTTCGATCCGGCGGTGGTGTCTCCAGAGCGGCTGGTGAACGCCATCGTCGACAGTGGCTACGGCGCGTCCCTCGCCAATCCCGATCAGACGGCCTTCGAAGAACAGGAAGCGCGCGATCGGGCCCAGCAGACGGAGTTTCGCGAGCTGCGGCACAAGGCCATCGTGAGCGGCGTGCTGGGGGGGCTGGCCATGGTGCTCAGCATGCCCCTCATGAGCGCCCTCTCGGCGACCGTGGCGGGAGCGCACGGCCACGGCGCCGTGGCCGATCCCTTCATGCGCTGGAGCATGACGGCCCTCGACCCGGCGCTGCGCGCCCTGATGCCCTCGCTCTACGCGGTGCCCGTCAGGTGGCTCACCGGCGGCCTGCTGATCACGACCCTGTGGGTCATGGGGTGGGCGGGACGCCACTTCTACACGCGCGCCTGGGCGGCGCTCCGACACGGGGCCGCCGACATGAACACGCTGGTGTCGGTCGGGACGCTCGCGGCGTTTGCCTACTCGTTCGTCGCCACGGTGGCGCCGCGCTTCTTCACCGACCGCGGCGTGGCGCCCGACGTGTACTACGAAGCGGTCATCCTGATCATCGCCCTCATCCTCACGGGCTCCATGTTCGAGGCGCGGGCCAAGCTGCGCACGTCGGCCGCGCTCCGGACGCTGGTGGACCTCCAACCGCAGACCGCCCGCGTCGAACGCTTTGGCGAGGAGGTTGACGCCCCCATCGACACCGTGGAGCCGGACGAGATCGTGCTCGTCCGCCCCGGCGAGCGAATCCCGGTGGATGGGGTCGTGACGTCCGGCGAGAGTGCCGTCGACGAAAGCATGCTCACCGGCGAGTCGATGCCGGTGGCCAAGCGAGCGGGGGACCAGATCATCGGCGGCACCATCAATCGCACCGGGGCCTTCCGCTATCGCGCCACCACGCTCGGTGCCGACAGTGTGCTGGCACAGATCGTGAAGCTCATGCGTGATGCGCAGGGCAGCCGAGCGCCCATTCAGCATCTCGCCGATCGCCTCAGCGGCATCTTCGTGCCTGTCGTACTCGGGATCGCTGTCCTGACCTTCGCCGCGTGGTACCTCGCGGTCGACGAGGCGCCACTCGTGCGCGCGTTCGCCTCGGCGGTGGCGGTGCTTATCATTGCCTGTCCCTGTGCGATGGGGCTCGCCGTGCCCACGGCGGTGATGGTCGCCAGTGGTAAGGGCGCCGAACTCGGTGTGCTCATCAAGGGCGGCGAGGCGCTCCAGCGCGCGGGCGACATCACCACGGTGGTGGTGGACAAGACGGGCACCGTCACCGCCGGGACGCCAGTCGTGACCGACCTGCTCGTGGCGCCGCGTGTGGCGTTGACCGCTGACCAGCTGCTGCAACTGGTCGCTTCCCTCGAACGGTCCAGCGAGCATCCGCTCGCCGATGCCCTCGTGCGCGAGGCAGGCGCGCGCGGGCTCGCCCTGACGACGCCAGACGCCTTCGCGTCGGTGACGGGCCGGGGTGTGCACGGCGTCGTGTGCGAACACGCCGTGGTCGTGGGCAACGCCGCCTTCCTGCAGGACTGGGGGGTGCCGGTCGCGCCTCTCGAAGGGGAGGCCGCGCGGTTGGCCGCGAACGGACGCACGGCGGTCTTCGTGGCGATCGATGGCGCCCTCGCGGGGGTTGTGGCCGTGGCGGACCCGTTGCGTGACAGTTCGAGGTCGGCGATCACCCAACTGCACGCGTTGGGGCTGCAGGTGGTGATGCTCACCGGTGATCATGAACGCACCGCGCGGGCCATTGCCGGTGAGGCGGGAATCGACCGCGTCGTTGCCGGTGTGTTGCCGGAGGGCAAGGTGGCCGAAATCAAGCGCCTGCAGGAGGCCGGCGCCGTGGTGGCGATGGTCGGCGACGGCATCAACGATGCCCCCGCGCTGGCGCAGGCCGATGTCGGCATGGCGATCGGCAGTGGCACCGACGTTGCCATGGAAGCGGGTGACGTAGTGCTGATGCGTGGCGATCTGCAGGGGGTGGTGCGGGCGATCGCGCTGTCGCGCCGTACGATGCGCACCATGAAGCAGAACCTGTTCTGGGCGTTCATCTACAACGTCATCGGCATCCCGATCGCGGCGGGTGCCCTCTATCCCGCGTTCGGCGTGCAGCTCAGCCCCATTCTCGCCAGTGCCGCGATGGCCTTCAGTTCCGTCAGTGTGGTCAGCAACTCGCTGCGACTGCGGCGCGCCACCTTCGCCTGAGTTCTCCATGTCTGCAACGAAGCGCCCCCCTGCCACGGTCGCGATGGCACCGGACACGTCACCGGCCGAGCCCTCGGCGCCGGACGCGCTCCCCATGGTGGGATGCGGGTGTGGCACGGCGCACGACAGGAGCCGCAAGGCCGTCGCCGTCGATGCCGACGCGAAGGCGCGCAACCGGAAACGCCTGCGCCGCATCGAGGGGCAGGTGCGCGGCTTGCAGAAGATGGTCGACGAGGATCGCTACTGCGCCGACATCCTCACGCAGATCGCCTCCGTGCACGAGGCACTGCGGGCCGTGGGGCGCGCACTGATGCGCAATCACCTCAAGCACTGCGCCACCGAGGCCATCCGGCAAGGTCCTGCGGAGGCCGAGGCGATGTACGACGAACTCGTGGCGATGATGTATCGCAGCAGCCGATAGATGGCTGCCGTTCGCGACGCCGGTTCACTCGCGTGATGCGAACAGGTCGATCTGCGGCGGCTGGGTCGGCAGCCCGAGGTGCTCGAGGGCATGCACCGTCCAGCCGTCCCGGTCATTGGGATCGAGATGGTGCACGGGGACCCCGAGGTCGGCCACGAGGCCATCGATGATCTGGTCGATCTCGAGCTGGAAACCCGGGCTCACCGCGCGCTTGCCGTCGAACGTGGGGGCGCCAAGCACCGGCACCTTGAAGAGCGCGTGGTAGCCGCGCACCCACTGGCGTACCAGCGGCTCGAGCTCGGGGCGCCGGCCGCTGCGCGCCACGAGATACGCGTAGTTGTCGAGTACCGAGCGGTCGCACACCACGACTTCGTACGCCGACGACGCCTCGATCTCCTCGGCAATCTGCGTGTGCAGAATCCACGCCTGGGCGTCGAAGGTGGTCTCCTCATTGATCGGCAGCGGGCAGCGCCGCGCCACCTCTTTCACGATGTCCACACCGAGGTCGAGCCGCTTGAGCTGCGCCGCGAGGTCGAAGCAGAGCGTTGTCTTGCCGACGCCGTGCGTCCCGACGAACGCCACCTTGAGGCGGTGACGACCGAGGGCGTCGAGCGGGAGCAGCACGGACGAGGCGGACATGACGTGCGGATGGTAACATGAAGGCGCCACGTCGGGCATCCCTTCCGCCCGGCGCGCTTTCCTGCTAGCACACTCCACCATGCGTGCTGCCGTGTTGCGGGCGATGGGTCTCCTGCGACCCTATCCCGAATCGTCTCCCCTGCGCATCGAGTCCGTCTCGCTGGCCCCGCCGCGCGAGGGCGAAGTCGTCGTGCGCATCGGCGCGGCAGGGCTGTGTCACTCGGACCTCTCGGTGATCGAGGGCAACCGGCCGCGCCCGGTGCCGATGGTCCTCGGCCACGAGGCCGCCGGTGAAGTGATCGAACTCGGCCCCGGTGTGCGCGACCTCAGGGTGGGTGACCATGTGGTGTTCTCGTTCGTACCGACCTGCGGTACATGCCTGCCGTGCATGACGGCTCGCCCCGCGCTGTGCGAACGCGGCGCGGCGGCCAACGGCGCCGGCGAGTTGCTGGGCGGCGGCACGCGGCTTGCCGATGCGACCCATCAGCCGCTGCACCATCATCTCGGCGTGTCGGGGTTCGCCGAGTATGTGGTGGCCGCACGGCAGTCGGTGGTGCGCATCGATCGGACGGTGCCGCTCGACATTGCGGCGCTGTTCGGTTGTGCCGTGATGACGGGGGTGGGCGCCATCGCCAACACGGCCCGGCTTCGCCTCGGGGAGAGCGTGCTGATCGTGGGGCTGGGGGGCATCGGCTTCGCGGCGCTGCTGGGTGCCCTCGCCGCCGGGGCCAGCCGCGTGGTGGTGGCCGATGTGCACGAGCACAAGCTCGCGCAGGCCCTCGCCCTGGGGGCGCACTCGGCCGTGGACAGCACGGCCACCGACGCACTCGTGCACGTGCGTGACCTGACGAACGGCGGCGCCGACGTGGGTCTCGAGTGCGCAGGCGCCGTCGCGGCGCTCGACTTCACGTATCGCGGCACGCGACGCGGCGGACGCACCGTCACCGTGGGATTGCCGCATCCGTCGCTAACGGTGGCGTTGGCACCAGTGCAACTGGTCGCCGAAGAGCGGTCGCTGGTGGGATCGTATCTCGGAGGTGGGGTGCCGGCCCGTGACATCCCGGCCTATCTCGCGTTGTTTCAGACGGGCCGGTTGCCGGTGGACCGGCTGCTCACCCACCGGATGCCGCTGGCCGAGATCAACGCCGGGTTCGAGCGCATGGCCGCCGGCGACGCCATCCGCCAGGTCGTCCTGCTCTGATGGCGCGGCTTCTCGTCTTCCTTCCCGGGTTGCGGTGATGGCAAGCGTCGCCAACCTGCCGCTGCTCCGTCAACGGGCCTACCTGCACGGTGCGTGGGTTGGCGCTGACGATGAGGCGACCTTTGCGGTCATCAGTCCGTCGACGGGCGAGCGGCTGGCACTCGTGCCCGACCTCGGCCGGGTCGAAACGCGCCGTGCCATCGAGGCGGCGGCCAGTGCGTGGCCGGCGTGGCGGGACCGCCCCGCGAAGGAACGGGCGGCAGTCCTGCGCGCGTGGTTCGCCCTCATCACTGACCACCGCGACGAGCTGGCCCACCTCATGACACACGAGTCGGGCAAGGTGATCACCGAGAGCCTCGGCGAGGTCACCTACGGCGCGTCGTTCGTGGAATGGTTCGCCGAGGAGGCGAAGCGGGCCTACGGCGACGTGATCCCGTCGCCGGCGCGGGATCGCCGGCTCGTGGTGCTGCGGCAGTCCATCGGGGTCGTGGCCGCCATCACGCCCTGGAACTTCCCGCTGGCCATGATCACGCGCAAAGTGGCGCCGGCGCTGGCGGCCGGGTGCCCTGTGGTGATCAAGCCGGCGGCCGAGACGCCGCTGACGGCACTCGCGCTGGCCGAGCTGGCCGATCGCGCCGGGTTTCCGCCCGGCGTGTTCAACGTCGTCACCACCGCGCAGGCGAGTGCGGTCGGGCTCGAACTCTGCGAGCATCCGCTGGTGCGCAAGCTGTCCTTCACCGGCTCGACGGCGGTGGGGCGTACGCTCATGGCGCAATGCGCGCCATCGCTGACCAGGCTCTCGCTGGAGCTGGGTGGCAATGCGCCCTTCCTCGTCTTCGACGACGCCGACCTCGAGGCTGCCGTGCGCGGAGCGCTGGCAGCGAAGTACAGGCATGCCGGGCAGACGTGCGTGTGCGTGAACCGCCTGCTGGTGCACGACGACGTGTACGACGCATTCGTGGCACGATTCACGGCCGCTGTGGCGGCACTGCGCCTCGGGGACGTGCTTGACCCCGGTACACAGGTGGGGCCGCTCATCAGCGAGCGTGCGGTGACCACGGTGGACGCGCACCTCCACGACGCGTTGCAGCACGGCGCCACGGTGGCGCATGGAGGCCAACGCCTTGGGGGGTTGTTCTACCAGCCAACCGTGCTCACCGGCGCGACATCCGCCATGCGCATCGCCCAGGAGGAGGTGTTCGGCCCGGTGGCGGCGATCTTCCGCTTCTCCAACGAAGCCGAGGCGATCGCGATGGCCAACGACACTGCGTTCGGATTGGCGGCCTATGTGTACAGCCGCGATATCGGGCGCTGCTGGCGCGTGGCCGAAGCGCTGGAGTACGGCATGGTGGGGGTGAACGAGGGGCTGATTTCCACCGAGGTTGCACCCTTCGGTGGCATCAAGGCATCGGGAATGGGGCGCGAGAGCTCCAAGTACGGGCTCGACGCCTACCTTGAACTCAAGTACGTGTGCTTCGGCGGCATCGACTCGGTGTGATGCCGCACGATGAAATGCGGCTTGATATCGCCGCGCGCCGCCTGTCGCTCGACCCGCGCAGCCCGGCGTTCTACCACGACCCCTCCGTGGCGTATGCGCGCATCCTGGCCGAGTCGCCGGTGGTGTTCTGGGAGGAGTTGGGGGTGTGGTGCTTCTTCGCGCATGACGACGTCCACCGGCTGCTGCGTGACCGTCGCTTCGGGCGGGAGATCCTGCACGTGGCCACGCGTGAGCAATTGGGCTGGCCGGAACCGCCGGTGCACACGCGGGACTTCGACGCCATCGACGCCCACTCGCTGCTCGAACGGGAGCCGCCGGTGCACACGCGGCTGCGCGCGCTCATCAACCGGGCGTTCGTGTCGCGTCGGGTGGAGGCGCTGCGCCCGGGCATCGAGGCCTTGGCCCATGCGCTCGTCGATGCGTTCCCCGACGAGCCATTCGACGTGCTGGCCGCCTACGCCACGCCCATTCCGGTACGCGTCATCGCCCGCCTGCTCGGGGTGCCGGAAGCCATGGCACCGGCGCTGCTCGACTGGTCGCATCGCATGGTGGCCATGTACGGTGTGAGGCGTACGCGTGCGGTGGAGGAGGATGCCAATGCCGCCGCCGCCGATTTTGCCCGATTCATCCGCGAGACCGTGGCCGCACGACGCCGTGCACCGGGCGACGACCTGCTCTCGGTGCTGATTGCTGCCGAGGAGCAGGGCGATCGGTTGAGCGAGGATGAACTGGTGTCGACGGCGATTCTGCTCCTCAACGCCGGCCACGAGGCCACGGTGCACGCGTTGGGCAATGCGGTGCATGCGCTGCTCACCCATGGGGTCGACATGGTGTCGGTGGTGGATGACGACGCCGCCATGACGCGGGTCGTGGAGGAAGTGCTGCGCGTTGCGCCGCCATTGCATCTGTTCAAGCGGTACACGCTGCAGGACACCGAGGAGCGTGGCATTCTCCTTCGGAAGGGCGAACAGGTCGCGCTCATTCTCGGGGCCACCGGGCACGACCCGCACGTCAACGCGTGTCCTGCCCGGTTCGACATCACGCGGGTGGCGCCGGCGCACACCAGTTTCGGGGCGGGCCTCCACTACTGTGTCGGGGCGCCGCTGGCGAGGCTGGAGCTGCGGGTGGCGCTGCAGGTGTTGTTCCGCCGGTGCCCGAAACTCGTTTTGGCGGAGGCGCCTGCGGTGAAGGACAGTTGGCACTTTCACGGGCGGGAGCGGCTGGTGGTGCGCACGGCATGACGTGTGCGATCACCCCACGCCCTACACCGTCGTCCCGAACAGCCGCCCGATGCCCGCGGTGAGCGCCAGGGCCAGTGCTCCCCAGAATGTCACGCGCCACGCGCCGCGCAGCCGCCCGGCACCGCCTGCCCCCGCGGCCAGCGCACCGAGTCCTGCCAGTGACACCAGGGAAACGGCGGAGACGATCACGATGATGCGCTCCGCGGGGACCAGGGCGGCGATAGCCAGCGGTACTGCAGCCCCCACGGCAAAGGTGCCGGCAGATGCCAGCGCCGCCTGCACCGGACGCGCCGAGTGCACCTCGCTGATGCCCAGCTCATCCCGGGCATGCGCGCCAAGGGCATCGCGGGCCGTGAGCTGCTCGGCCACACGCAGCGCAAGCTCCGGGTCGAGTCCGCGCTGCACGTAGATGCCGCGCAGTTCCTCCAATTCGTGTTCCGGCGCATCGCGCAACTCGCCACGCTCGCGCGCAAGGTCGGCCTGCTCCGTGTCGGCCTGCGAGCTCACCGATACGTATTCGCCGGCCGCCATCGACATGGCGCCGGCGACGAGGCCGGCCAATCCAGCCACGAGTACTGCCGAGCGCTCGGGGCTGGCGGCGGCCACTCCCACGACGAGCGCCGCGGTGGAGACAATGCCGTCGTTGGCGCCAAGCACGGCGGCACGCAGCCAGCCGATGCGTTCGGTGAAGTGACGTTCGCGGTGCACGGCATTCATCTCAGGGACGTCCTCGGGTTTGGGGAAACGCGCGCCGATGCTCCGCGTCCAGCACTTGCTGCAACATCGCATCACGCCCGTAGATGTCGGGGCGAACATGGAGCGCGCCGTCGTCGCTCGCGAACGCCGTGGCGTAGCTGATGCGCACCGGCACACGCGTCTTGAGCCAGACCACGGTGCGTTCGCCGGTGGCGATCACCGCGTCGATCCGTGTCCGGTCCCACCCCTCGGGCGCGAGCAGCAGCTCGGCCAGCTCGTGAGGACGCTGCAGGCGGATGCAGCCGTGCGAGAACGCGCGATCGGTCGACGCAAACAACTCCTTGGCCGGCGTGTCGTGCATGTACACGTTGTGCCGGTTGGGGAACATGAAGGCGACCTGACCGAGCGCGTTCCACGGGCCCGGCAGCTGTTGGATGTCGCGTCCGATGCGCACCATGTGATTCCGCGCCAGATACGCGTGATCCTTCCGCACCTTCGGCTCGATTTCCCTGGCGGCGATGCTCGGGGGCACGTTCCACGCCGGATTGAACACGATGTGGGTGAGCGTGTCGGTAAACATCGGCGTCTTGTGGTTCGTTGCCCCGACGACCACCCGTGTCTCGAAGAGCGGGCGTCCACGTTCGATCACGAATGCGCGATAGTCGGCAAGGTTCACGGCGATGTACCGGTCGCCGGTCACGATGGGCAGCCACCGCGCGCGCTCCATGCCCAGCTGTACCTGTTGGATGCGGGTCTGCACTGGCACGTTGAACGCGGCGCGCGTCCGCGGCCCGAAGGCCGAGTCTGTCGGTAGGCCGTGGCGAGCCTGGAATCGGGCTACCGCAGCCGCCAGGGCGTCGTCGAACAGGGGGCCGTCCACCATGGCCGAGTCGAGATCGCCGCGCTGTGCCAGGAGGCGGCGGAGCTCCTGTACCTGCGGCCCGCTCGCACCACGGCGCAATGTCGGTCCCGTACCAACGCGTGACCAACCATTGGTGGCCAGGATGCCTCGCAGTTGCGCGAGCGCCTCGCGCAACCTGACGTAGCCCAGTGACGTCGGCGTGACGGCGAGCAGCGCCTGACCCGCATCCGGCGCGCGGACCCACGCCGCGAGCAGCGAATCGGCGGGGAAGGGACGCCGCGGGAAGTCGTTGTCGCGATGCACCTCGCCCGGCACCGCGATACCCCAGCCGAGATCTTCGGCGAAGCGCAGGGCGAGCAGGGAGAGCGTCACGTCGGCGCGCGCGCGCGAGGGGGGATGAGCCGCTGATGGGCGGCACCAGATAGGACGTCGGGTCGAGTCCTTCCGCGGGTGCGTGTGTGAACGCCCCCTGCAGTGTTCGGCCGCTCAGCGACCACCCCTCGGCGTCCGTCCAGGCTGGCCCATGGTCGCGCCGCGCATAAAAGCGCCGCACCCCTGCCAGCAGTCGCGTGTCGTGCGCGCCGGTCACGGTGGCCCCCAACTCGCGCAGCACGGCCTCGACCGGTGGTACGGTCACCGTCTGCGCTGGCAGCATCGGCGCTGCGATGAGCAACACCAGCGCTGCCGCTGGACGGGTCCACGGCGTCCACAATCGCGTCATGCTCGAAATGTACCCCGGCCCCACGTCATATTCCGTCGTCTGTTCCCTCAGTCGCCCCCTTCGTGGTCACGTCGCATGCCCGTGCTCCATCACCGGATGCTCGCCGCCGTCGCCCTGACCACGCAACTTGGCGCGCCGTCCACCGCCCTCCACGCCCAGGACCGCTCCCAGTCGCGGTCCGTGGTGCCGTCCCAGCGTGGCGTGGTGGCCAGTGAGAGTGTGCTGGCGTCGCAGGTCGGGGCGCGCATCCTCGAACAGGGCGGCAATGCGGTGGATGCCGCGATGGCGATGAATGCCATGTTGGGGCTGGTGGCCCCGATGAACGACAGTATCGGCGGCGACCTGTTCGCGATCGTCTACGAGGCGAAGACGGGCACGCTGCACGGACTGAATGCGTCCGGATGGGCGCCGAAGGCGCTCACCGCGGAGTAGTTCCGGGCGAAGGCGCACAGGCGCATGCCGCAGCGAGGCATCGATGCCGCGACGGTGCCGGGGGCTGTGAAGGGATGGGAGGCGCTGCGGGCCCGGTTCGGGCGGGTGCCGTTCGCCCGCATTCTCGCGCCGGCCATTCAGTACGCCGAGATCGGGTTCCCGGT
>JAJTGR010000048.1 GCA_021299375.1 Gemmatimonadota bacterium | reverse complement strand
CGTCATGGGAACGGCGTGATCGGCACGGCGAAACAGCGAACGGCGGCAGCCGCAACGACGGCACAGGAAACCACGTCATGGGAACGGCGTGCATGGTACCGCCGTGACGGGGTGCCGCCATCCCAACGCGGTTAGCCGCCCGATCCCAGCTGCCGCGTGAACTTCACGAACACCGTGCGCTGCTGTGGCCGTACCCAGTCGAAGAAGCCGTTCGCCTCGCGGCCGTCGTTGAACACCACGAACAGGCCGGTGCCGGCCGTGTTGAGCCAGCCGAAGCGCACGTTCGCCGACCAGATGCGCTGCTGGTTGTTGAACTGCGTGAGCGTCTGCACGAACACGCGTGGCGTGAAGAAGTAATTCAGGCGCAGCGCCTGCAGCGTACGTCGGAAATCGCCCTGCGGCAGCTTCACGTCGTTGTGTTCCACCGAGATCGACCCGGAAAAGGTCGCCCCGCGCCGCAGCGTCAGCGTACCGCTGCCGCCCGTGCGGGTGCCGGTCCAGAAGTTGCCGACGTCGAAACGGCCGGTCACCCAGAGGTTCTCGCTGGGGTCGGTCTGATAGTCGAACCCCAACGTCCCCCAGTCGTACGACCCCGGCTGCAGTACCACACCCGGCGCGATCGTGAACGGCGCCTGCAAGCCTTCGTGCGAGATGTTGAACTCGGGGCCGAAGCGCGAGCTGTTGGCAAACTCGATCTCCGTGAGGTCGATGTGCCAGTAGCCGGTCTGGTAGAAGCCATCCTGCAGGCCGTAGAAGCCGCGATAGCTCACGTGCGGATTCCACTGCCGGAACCACGCCCACTCCGGCTTGCGTACCAGGCGCATGAACGAAGCCTCGTAGGCGCGGTAGCCACCGGGGCGGCTCATGAAGCCCACCTCGGGATTGAAGTCGTCACCGATCTGCGCCACGCGTGCACTGTGATTCCACACGTTCGTCTGGAAGGCGAGCCGCGCATTGTAGCCGAAGTCGTCGCCGGTGCGCCCGGGGGTCGTCGTGCGCGCTGCCCACACGTCGGCGGTCCACGCCTGCCCCAGCCCGAGGCGGCCGTCCACCGCAAAGGTCCGATTCACGTCGGCGGTACTGTCGGTGTTCATGCGCTGCACCACCATCGCGCCGAGGCGCGACCGGGAGGACAGTTCGCGAATGACGCGCCCGACCGAGAACGACTGACCACTCGACAGCGCATCGGGGGCATCGGTCACCATCTGCAGCAGGCCGAGGGTGGTGCCCCCCACACGCCCCGACAGCCGGCCGCCGCCCAGAATGGGCTGCGGTGTGCCGTTCTCCGAAATGCCGATGCGCCGCGTGAAGAACAGGTCCACCGCCTGCGGTGTGCCGGCCGAGAAGATGCCCGCGTTCTCGAGGAAGAACGGGCGCTTCTCGGGAAAGAAGATCGGGAAGCGGGTGAGGTTCACGCGCTGGTCGTCGACCTCGACCTGCGCGAAGTCCGTGTTGTACGTGAGGTCGAGCGTCAGCGAGGGCGTCACGCCGTATTTGATCTCGCCTCCGACCTCCGTGGGCGACCGCGTCGCGCGCACATCACCGGCCCAGGTGGCCTGCGACGACGTCAGCACGTACGGCGTCATCGTCTGGATGCGGCGTACCGGTACCGTGAGCTGCGCGAGATTCCCCGCCAACGACAGGCGATAGAGGTTGAACTGGCGCGGAATGAACGCCCAGTACAGCTCCTCGTTCTTGCGGCGGATCATGCGCGAGACGTTCAGCCCCCACGTCTGTTCGCCGCTCCCCGACTGGTAGCGCAGCGTGGAAAACGGAATGCGGAACTCCGCCGTCCACCCGTCGTCGTCGATGGTGGTGGCCACCGTCCAGCTGGCGTCCCAGTTGACATTGAAGCCGCCCATCGCGCCGGCCTGCATGCGATTCTGCCCCGGTACCATGGTCCCGCCCCCTTCACCTTCACGAATCACCTGACCGTCATACTCGATGCCGGCCGGCGTGGTCGCGAACACGAACCCGTTCTGGTGGTCGTGATACGTGTCGAAGATGAAGGCGATGTAATCACTGTTGGCGAGCGTCACGTCGCGGATCTTTTCTCCGGGCACGATGAGTTTCGGCTCGCGGTCGTACAGGCGCGCCCCGATGTACAGGTTCACGCCGTCGGTGGCGAAGCGTACCTCGGTCCGCTCGGAGGCGGGCACCCCCTCATTGAGTTCGCGCTGCAGGAACTCGCTGACGGGTACGCCTTCCTTCCACACCGCCTCGTCAAGCTTGCCGTCGATGACCGGCGAGGTGGTGACCTTGATGACATTGGTGCTCGGAAACGGCCGCGCTCGCGCGGCGCGCGCAAAGGAGTCTGCCACCGCCGCGTCGAGACGGGGGGCAACGTTCACCCGCTGGCCGCTCGGGGGGGTGGGCTGCGCTACCCCGAGTGTGGGCGCGAGCACGGCGGGGCCGATGGCGGCAAACGCCCGGACAAGAAGCGACCGAACGCGAGGAAGCCAGCTGAACATGATGAGGCGGGCAGAAGAGGCGGGGTGCACGAGGGCAATCTATGCTTGCCAGAAACGGCTGGCTTCGGCGATTCGCTGCCGTGCACGTCCCCAGCGCCGTCTTCGCTCAGGCCGGTGGCCCGTCCCCTTGCAGATCGCGCACACTCAGCATCCCCACGAGCCGCTCCCCCAGCACCACGGGCAGGCATTCCACCCCTTCCGCCCCCATCCGCCGCGCGACGTCGTCGAGCGGCTCGAGGGGAGCGGCGGTCACCAGCTTCCCGCGCATGACCTCGCGCACGGTCCGCGGCGCCGCTCGCACCGCGTCGCCGTCCGCGGGCGTCTCGCTGATGTCGGCCAGCGTCACCATCCCCACCAGCCGCCCTTCGTCGTCCTGCACGGGCAGATGGTGGATCTGTCGCCAGGCCATCACCGCCGCCGCCACGGCAACCAGGTCGTCTGGCTGCACGGTGTAGAGGTCGGTCGACATCAGTTCCCCCACGGTGCTGCAGGCCGCGCGCCAACGGTACGCCGCCGTCGGCTCCGGTAGGCTCCACGCGTGCACGGGCGCCCCGGTCCACTGCCGCGCCATCAGCTCGCGTGTCACGGCCTCCGCCCGCGCGATGCGGTTGGGAATGCCGGCCAGCGCCTCCCAGGCATCGAGCGCCCACTGTGCCCCAGTCTGTCCGCTCGCATTTCGCGCCGCCATCACGTCGAGGTAGCGGCGGGCCTCCGCGTCGCCGATGCCGGCGCGCCGCAGGCCATCGGCGGCGAGCGGCAGCAAGGTGTCCTGCCAGAGCACATGCGCGGGCACCGCCCTGCCACGCCCCCACCGGAAGCTCGCGTCCATGCCGTAGCGCGCCCCGGCAATGAAGTTCGACTTGGCGTCACCGAAGGCAAAGTGCGGACGGATATCGCCGACGGTCGCCTCCAGCCCCAGCACCAGGCCCACGAATGTCGCCGCGTTGGCGACTTCGTCGAGGATGGTCGGGCCGGCAGCCAACGGACGATGTTCCAGCCGCAGATGGGGCACCCCATTGGTGACGCCGTAACAGAGACGGTTCCAGCGATACAGCGAGCCGTTGTGCAGGCCGAGCGCCCGCAGTCGCGGCACATCACCGCGGGCCAGCACCGCCAGCGACGACTCGCCCGGCTCATCCATCAGCGTGACCCGATGCCGCGCCACCTGATCCCGGTACACGTCGAGAACGTCGTCCCCGATCCAGTCGTCACCAAAGTGTACCCGTGGCCGGGCATCGCGCTGTCGGTCGGGAGCGGACCGGATGTCCACCGTCTGCTCGAACACGGGAATGCGTGTCTCATGCCAGAGCCGGTGCTGCAGCAGCAGCGGCGAGTTGGCGGTCACCGCCACGAGCGGTCCGCTGACCAGCTGCGCGATGTTGTAGAGTGGGGCAAGACGCTCCGGATCGACCTGCAGGTGCACCTGGATGCTGGTATTACACGTTTCCAGCATGAGGTGCGGGAGCGACAACTGCAGGTGATCGCGCCCCTGGATGAGTGTGCGCACCAGCCCGCCATTGAGCGCCGCCACCGTGCGATTGAGCTCGAGGTAGCGCGGCGACGGAACCAGGTTGTCGAGGGTGAGGTCCGCCAGCTGCAGCGAGGGCAGGATGCCGACCAGCGCGAGGTCGGTGTCGAGGGTGCGGGCCACGTCGTCCAGCAGGGCCTGCTCGAATCGCTGGCGGAGGGCCCCGGACGGCCCCTCGGCGATGTGGTGATTGCCCATGCTTCCTTGCGGTACAGGTTGGGTGGCGTCTCCGAAGATTCACGCACGCCATGATCGGGCCAGCGCGGCTTCCCTGACACCTGCGTGCATTATCCCTGGCCTGGCAGGCGCGGCGGGCCCATCTGGACAGGCGCCGCACGGGCGGGTCGATTCCGGCCATGCCTACCGACCCCGCCTCGCGCCGTCGCTTCCTCGCCTTCCTTGCCGGCAGCCCCCTGCTGGCCGCCTCTGGCCTCGACCCGGCGCTGTTCGATACGCTGCTCGGCACGTCGACGCGCGCCGATACGGCCACCCTCGACCTCGCCGAACGCCTCGCCGGCGCCCCCGGCACGCACACCGCGCTGCAGCCGCCGCTCATCGCCAGCCCCGCCGACGCCCTCGATGTCTTCGACTTCGAGCCGGTCGCCCAGCGCAACATCCCCATTGCACACTGGGGCTACCTCAACACGGGCAGCGACGACGACGCCACCATCGCCGCCAACCGCGCCGGCTTCGATCGCTGGGCCCTGCGGCCTCGCCGCCTCGTTGACGTGAGCCGCGTCGACGGCGGAGTGACCCTGTATGGCACACGCTATCCTTCGCCCATCGTCCTCAATCCCGTGGGCAGCCAGAAGGCCTTCCACAAGGAAGGCGAGGTGGCCGTGGCGCGGGCTGCCCGGGCGAGGGATCACCTCATGGTCCTTTCCACCGTGGCCACGACGTCCATCGAGGACGCCATCGCGGTGCGCGGCGGTCCGGTGTGGTTCCAGCTGTATCATCAGTCCGACTGGTCGCTCACGAAGCAGATGGTGCAGCGCGCCGAACGCGCGGGGGCACCGGCGATCGCGTTCACCGTGGACCTGCTCGGCGGCAGCAATCGCGAGACGATGGTGCGCGAGGCCCGACGCGACACCCGCGACTGCATCAAGTGCCACCTCGGGGGGCCGCCGCTCCCCGGGGTGAGCGGGCGTGTCGACGATCGCGACAACCGCCGCAAACCCAACCTCGTCGGGTATCGGGCCCTGCCGCCCCAACTCGAGCAGGGCACACCGACCTGGGAGTTCGTCGACCGCCTCAAGCAGAGCACCAGCATGAAGGTGCTGCTCAAGGGGATCGTCACCGGCGAGGATGCGGCGCTGGCCGTGGAGCATGGCGTCGATGGTCTCTTCGTGTCGAATCACGGCGGACGAGCCGAGAACTCGCGCCGGGCCACCATCACGTCCCTCCCCGAGGTCGTCGCAGGGGTCCAAGGTCGCATCCCCATCATCTGCGACGGTGGATTCCGGCGCGGCACCGACGTCTTCAAGGCGCTGGCCCTCGGCGCCACCGCGGCTGGCATTGGTCGTCCCTACATCTGGGGGCTTGGCGCCTTCGGACAGGACGGCGTCGAAGCCGTGCTGGCCCTCCTGCGCCGCGAGTTCGAGGTCACGATGAAGCAGAGCGGGACCACGACGGTGGCGCAGATCGGCATGCGGCACATCACGCCCGCCTGACCGGCGTCACGGTACCGCAGTCGGATTCACCGCCGCGTCAGGCGCGCCGCATCACCGCCGTGAGCTCCTTGACCACCTTCGCCGCCACCATCGCCGTCATCCCGGTCGGGTCGCGACGCGGATTGAACTCCACCACATCCGCCCCCACGACGGGGCCTCCCACCGACTGGATGAGCGCCAGCAGGTCGCGCGTGGACAGGCCGCCCGGCTCCCAGTGCGAGACACCGGGCGCACAAGCCGGGTCGAGCACATCGAGGTCGACCGAGAGGTACATCGGTCCGGTGACCTGTGGTCGGGTACCGGCGGTCCACGCTCGCATGTCGATGATCTCCACTCCGAAGCGATCCGCTTGCGCCCGCTGATGCCCGGTCAGCGTCCGGATGCCCACCTGCACGAGGCGCCGGGCCAGCCCCTCCTCCATGATGCGAGCGAAGGGACAGGCGTGTGAGAACCGGTCGCCGTCGAAGGTATCGTACAGGTCGGCATGGGCGTCCAGGTGCAGCACGGTGAGCGGCCCGTGCGCCGCCGCCATGGCACGCAGCACCGGATACGTGATGGAATGATCTCCCCCGAGCACGAGCGGCGCGGCACCGGCAGCGAGCAATGACGCGATGGCGTGCTGGATGGCCACCCGCGCCGAGGCGTCGGCCGCCAGCGCGAGATCCCCCGCATCGGCCACATCCCCATCGCCCTCGAGGTGCTGCAGATCCTCGGTCCAGCGGTTGGCCGAGGGCGACCGGAGCGCCTCGCGAATGTGCGCGGGGGCGTCGGCTGCCCCCCGCAGGTATGAGGACCCCGCATCGTACGGGACGCCGATCAGGGTCGGCCGGCCAGCCTGGAGGAGCTGGGACGCGGGCTGGGAAGCGGGCAGCGACATCACCAGGGTAGAGGGAGCGGTGTGGCCCGCGCAATCTAGCATGACCGTGGGCGGCCGGCGGCCCGGAGCCCCAGGATGCCCGTTCCCACTATTTTCCAGCCATGACCACCATCACACAGGCCGATTTCATTCAGTCCATCGCGGACGCGCTCCAGCACATTTCGTACTACCACCCGCTGGACTACATCCATGCGCTCGCCGACGCCTACGACAAGGAGCAGTCGCCGGCCGCGAAGGACGCCATCGCCCAGATCCTCACCAACTCGCGCATGTGCGCCGAGGGACACCGCCCGATCTGCCAGGACACGGGCAGCGTCGTGGTGTTCCTCAAGGTGGGCATGAACGTGCGCTGGGACGCCACCATGAGCATCCAGGAGATGGTGGACGACGGTGTCCGACGCGCCTACCTGCTCCCCGACAACATCCTGCGTGCGAGCATCGTGGCCGACCCGGCCTTCAGCCGCAAGAACACGCGCGACAACACGCCGGCGGTGGTGCACGTGGAGCTCGTCCCTGGTGACACGGTGGATGTGAAGCTGGCGGCCAAGGGCGGTGGCTCGGAAAACAAGGCCAAGTTCGCCATGCTCAACCCCAGCGACAGCATCGTCGACTGGGTCATCAAGACGGTGCCGCTCATGGGCGCGGGCTGGTGCCCGCCCGGTATGCTCGGCATCGGCATCGGCGGCAGCGCCGAGAAGGCGATGCTCATGGCGAAGGAATCGCTCATGGAGCACATCGACATGGCGCAGCTCAAGCAGCGCGGCCCGCAGACCAAGCTCGAGGAGCTGCGCATCGAGCTGCACGACAAGATCAACGCGCTGGGAATCGGCGCGCAGGGCCTCGGCGGCCTGAGCACGGTGCTCGACGTGAAGATCTGGGATTATCCCACGCACGCGGCATCGAAGCCGATCGCGATGATCCCCAACTGTGCGGCCACCCGGCATGCGCACTTCGTGCTCGACGGTAGCGGCGTGGCGCAGCTCCCCGTGCCGCGCCTCGAAGACTGGCCCAAGGTCACCTGGCGCCCCGACGTGAACGCGAAGCGTGTCGACCTCGACACGCTCACGCCGGCGATCGTGGCCACCTGGCAGGCGGGCGACCGCCTGCTGCTGAATGGCAAGATGCTCACGGGGCGCGACGCCGCGCACAAGCGCATCGCCGACCTCTACGCCAGCGGGCAGGGGCTCCCGGCGGGGGTGGACTTCACCAACCGCGTGATCTACTACGTCGGCCCTGTTGACCCCGTGCGCGACGAAGCCGTGGGCCCCGCCGGTCCGACGACAGCCACGCGTATGGATAAGTTCACCGAGATGATGCTCGAGAAGACCGGCCTCATCGCCATGGTCGGCAAGGCCGAGCGTGGCCCAACGGGGCTCGAGGCCATTCGCAAGCACAAGGCGGCGTACCTCATGGCGGTCGGTGGGGCTGCGTACCTCGTATCGAAGGCGATCCGGTCGTCACGCGTCGTCGCCTTCGAGGACCTCGGCATGGAGGCCATCTACGAGTTCGAGGTGCAGGACATGCCGGTGACCGTCGCCGTGGACAGCGCCGGGCACAATGTGCACGAGAGCGGGCCGGCCATGTGGCGGGACAAGATCGCGAAGGGGCTGCCGGTGCTGGCCTAGCTGGACGCGACTCGGTGGCCCCAGACGGCAGGGCCACGGCGTGGACGCAAGCGGGCGGAAACCACACGGATGGTTTGCCATGACGTTATCCTGAAGTTTCCGCCCCGTTCCGTGTGCTCCGTGGCCCTGCCCTCTGGGGGTGACCACGACCCGCCCCTCCCCGCCCTCACGATGCCGCCACGTTCTCGCGCCAATCGGCTCGCGCGTGTCACGCTCGCGCTTGCTGTGCTCGCGCTGGTGACCGGTACGCGCCCCGCAGCCGCGCAGACACGCCGGACCGCCCGCCCGATATCGGTCGCCGAGACGAGCCTCGCCGACCTGCGCACCGCGCTCAAGCAGCGTCGCATCACATCGCGCGCGATCGTGCAGCAGTACCTCGCACGGATCGCGATGTCCGAAGACCAGCTCAACGCCGTGATCACGGTAAACCCGCATGCACTCGCCATCGCCGACTCGCTCGACCGCGAGCGCGCGGCGGGCCGTGTACGTGGCCCGCTGCGCGGCACACCGATCGCGCTCAACGACACCGGCCTCACCGGCTACGGCATGAACCCGTGGGACCCGCGCCGCGATCCGCGCGAGTTGGTCTTCGACGGCCGGCCGGTGCCCGATCCCAAGGACACCGCCACCAGGGCGTGCACACCGCCGGCGGGCAATGACAACACGCACTTCCTCGACGCCGGCCGGCCCAAGGATATCCTGTTGTCGGCCACCAACGGCATCGACGCCGCACTCGCGGCGCACCAACTCGACGCGCTGCTCTTTCCCGGGGTGAGCAGCGCCAACATCGGCGCCCGCCCTGGCTATCCGTCGGTCACGGTTCCGTATGCGCTGCTGCCGGTTGCGCAGGGAACCGGCGGGCTGGCGTTTCCGCCGGGCTTCACGCCGCGCCCGGCACCATTCGGCGTGACATTCACCGCGTCGGCGTACGCGGAGCCCACATTGATCGGGCTGGCGTATGCACTCGAGCAGGCCACGAAGAAGCGCGTGGCGCCGCCGCTGTTTCCCTGACCCCCTCGTGCACCAGCACGCCTCGTGTCCCCCCCTGCCCCGACCATTCCCATGTTGCTTCGGACCACCGCCACCTTGGCTCTCCTCGCGGTCCTTGCCGCCCCGCTCGGTGCCCAGCCCTATCCCACCAGCTGGGACCCGGCCCTCCTGCAGCGCACCGACGTCAAGTCGGCCATGACGCTGCTCGAGCAGAACTTCCCGAAGCAGGTGGACGAGTGGATCCGCTTGACGGAGATGCCCGGCAAGTCGAAGCTCGAGCAGCAGCGCGCTGCATACGTGAAGCGCGTCTTCGAACAGGAAGGGCTCAAGCCCACCGTCGACTCCATCGGCAACGTGATCGGGGTGCGCAAGGGCACCGGCGGCGGCCCGACCATCGTGATCATGGCGCACATGGACGTGGTGTTTCCGCCAGAAGCCACCACCAAGGTGCGCCGCAGTGGTGACACGCTGTACGCCCCGGGCGTGGGTGACAACACGGCGTCGGTGGCGAACATGCTGGCCACGCTGCGTACCATGAACGCCACGAAGTTCAGGCACACGGGCGACATTGTCTTCATCGGCACCGTGCAGGAGGAGCTGGGGCTCAAGGGCGCCGACTACTGGCTGGCGAACAACCCGCGCCCCGACCTGCTCATCGCTCCCGACGGGGCGTACGGTAGCGTGGCCTATGGCGCATTGGGCATCTACTGGACGAGGTACGTGTTCACGAGCCCTGGTGCCCACACGTTGGCGTCGCGGGGTCGTCCGACACCGGTGAAGGCGGTGGCCGAGGCCATCGACAAGCTGTACGCGCTGCAGTTCGGCCCGCTGCCGGACGGCGCGGTGATGAACATCGGGCAGATCCACGGTGGCAACATTTTCAATGCGGTGCCGCAGGAGCTGTATTTCACCGTCGACCTCCGCAGCCCCGACCCGGTCCTGCTCGATTCACTCGACCGCACCATCACGCGCATCACGCGGGACGTTGCCGACCGCCAGAAGGTGGGGCTGCGCGTGGAGATCGAGCAGAAGAGCGGCGCCGGCGGCACCGAGAAGCAGCTCGCCGGTGCGCGAGCGCACCCGCTCGTGCAGACGGCCATCGACATCAACCGCACACTCGGCATCAGTGCCGGTATGCCCGGCGCTCAGGAAGCCGTGGCCACTGGGGCCACCGACGCCAACCCCGGCGTGGTCCGCAAGATCCCGAGCATCGCGATCGGCGGATCGAAGTCCAACGGCGCCCACCAGCTCACCGAGTACGCACTGGCATCGACCGCGCTGCCCTCCACCAAGCTGCTGTACCTGCTGACCGCCACCTTCGCCGACGGCATCAGGACGGTGCCGCCGGCGAAGATCGTGCCGTAGCCGCGGGCTGCAGGGCCACGGATGGCAGGGCAATCCTACGGCTTGAGCATCCGCACCAGGTACTCGGCAATCGCAGCGTTCACGCGCTGCTGGTTCGCGTGCCGCAGGAAGTGGTGCGTGTCGTCGACGATCGTGATCTCCTCCAGCGGCACCCCCTTCGCCCGAAGCCGCTGCACGAGATCCACCGTCTGACTGAATCGCACGTTGCGGTCGTCGTCGGCGTGAATGAACAGCACCGGTGAGCGCCAGGTTGATACGGCACTCACCGGGCTCGACTCCCATGCCGTACGCGCCAGCGCCTCGAGTTCGGCCGGGGGACGCTCGAACCGCCACGTGTTTGCGCCAAGGCGGGAGCCACCGTCACTCGTCATGTCGTGCACTCCATGCACGTCCACGCCCGCCGCGAACAGGTCGGAATTGCGGCCGAGCGCGAGCGCCGTCAGATAGCCGCCATAGCTGCCACCATAAATGCCGATGCGCGCCCCATCCACATTCGGCTGCGCACGAAGCCACTCGGCAGCCGCCTTCACGTCCAGATACTCCGACGCGCCGGCGATGCCCGCTCGCGGTGGTCGATGGAAGTCGTGGCCGTAGCCGATCCCCAGCCGATAGTTGACCGACAGCACCACGAAGCCGCGGCTCGCCAGATACTGGTTCATCGCGTAGGCGTTCCAGTAGTAGTCGCCGTAATGCCACCCGAGCAGCATCTGCCGCGGCGGGCCGCCGTGCACGTAGATCACGGCGGCCTTGCGCGACGGTCCGCCGGCAGGCGGCTCGAAAAGCTGCCCGTGCACCCTCACGCCGTCACTGCTGGTGTACACCACCTGCGTCGGCACCACCAGGCGTGCCGTGGGAAAGTCCGTGGGCACCTGTGCCTCGCCGAGGGAGATGCGGGGCGTGTTGGCAGCCGCGCGCGCCTCACCCGCGGCGTTCAGCACGAACGGCACCGGCGGCCGCTGTGCACCGCCGCCAATGGCCGCCACACGACCGCTGCCCATCACCACCGGCATGAACTCCACGCCGGTGCCCGGCGTCAGCACCTCAGGCGCAGCGCGATCCACCGGCGCGCGAACCACGTGCCGGCGATCGATATCACCCGGTGTCGTTCCGAGGTTGCCCGCGTAGTACAGCATGCGCCCGTCCGGCGAGAGCGTGACGTGCTCCGCCATGTGCGCCCCCGGAGTGAGCAGCACCGGCGGCTCGGTGCCACGCGCCGTCATGGAGTACAGATGCGGCCAACCATCGTGGTACGACAGGAAGACGAGGCGATCGGCGGCGGCCCAGTGCAGGTTGATGCCACCGTGTGTCGACGGCACGCCACCCTTGAGCGACACCTCGCTGTTCCAGCGCGGCGTCGCCTCCCCCGTGACGGCATCGGCCACCCACAGGCTCCAGGGTGCCGGCTGCGGTTCGAGGTTCGGCGCCGGTGGCCCGCCACTCCCCGCCCGCCGCGCGAACACCAGCGAACGGCCATCGGGCGACCAGCGCGGGGCCCAGTCCCGGTTCGTGCTCGGCGCCACGTACAGCATGGGGGTTTGCTCGTTGGTGTAGATGCCGATGAACGCGTGGTCACCACGTCCCGACACGAACGCGAGGCGCGACCCATCGGGGGAAAACTGCGCGTCGCTGGCCGTGCCGCGCTGGTCGAACAGGCGCTTCGCTGGCCCCGACCCATCGATGGGGACCTGCCAGAGCTGCCGGCCGCGTTCGAACACCACCATATCGCCCTTCGGCGAGATCACGGGATTGACGCCCTCCCCCAACGACACCGGGGTGCCGCCCTCGAACGGCACCGACCAGATCTCCACCTTCGTGGGGGTCGGCATCCCGACCGGGTTGACCGGCAGGGCATCGTCCCAGTTGGAGCTGAAATCGCCGCCGCGCACATAGATCACACGGTGGCCATCGGGCGACAGCCGAAGCGCACTCAACTCCTGCCCGTCGTCCCGATCGTAGGTCGTCAGCCGGCGCGCGGTGAACGCCGGCCCTTCGGCCACCCACACATTGCGCGCGCCGCGTTCGTTGAGCGTCCACGCCAGCCGCTCGCCTCGTGCCGCAGCGACCAGGTTGGTGGCAAACGGAGCGCTCATCACCTGATCGAGCGTGAAGGGGCCGGTCTGCGGCCCACCTTGTGCAGGCAGCGCGCTCGGCATGAGCGCGAGCAGCATGAAGAGAAGGCGGCGCAGCAACACGCAGGGCATCGGGAGGGACAGTCCGGACATGGGGCGACGCGAGGCAGGAGTGGCGAACATGACGAAAGCGCCGGAAGGGCGTCCATCAGGACGATGACGTGGAGCAATCGTACGTCGCCCCCACGCCTCCCGCCACACGTGCCGGCTGCTCACCACGGTTCGCCGTCACTCCGTCAACGTCACGCCCCCGCAGCCACTGGCCGTCGACCGTCCCGCTGGGCGCACCGGCATTCACAAGCAGCCGGTGGACGGTGCCATCGCGCTCCACGCACTCGAGCTGGCTGGCGAGGCCGTCGTGGCGCGCGAGCTGATCGAGGATGGCATGGGAGGGTGAGCGCCCCAGCCTACGTGGCAGCCACGTCGATCGTGGTCGCCGCCCCATGCGCTCCACGCGCCCTACCCCTCGCACGCGGGGGACGCCGTTCCGCCAGATCGGACAGCGGGGCGTTGTGCGTCACGCCCCCACAGGTCGCACCGTGGTTGTGTGATCACGGATCGGCTCTCATACTCCGGCCATGCGCCGTCCCCTGCTGCTCACCCTGGCCCTGGTCGTGATGGCCGCGCCGCTGGCGTGGTCGCAGCGACGTGCTCTGGTGCTGCCCAACGTACCGTACGATGGCCGCTACACCTTCGTGCGGCTCCGCTACACGCAGGGGTATCGCATGGCGTGGAGCGCCGACTATCCGCAGATGGAACGCAACTTCATGGCCATCCTGGGCGACCTGTCGACGCTGCGCCTGCACCGCACGGGCAGCAATGTGCACACGCTCGATGATCCGGCGCTGGCGCACTACCCTGTCGCGTATCTCACGGAGCCCGGCTACTGGTATCCCACCGATGCGGAAGCCGCCGGCTTGCGCAACTGGATCCTGAAGGGCGGCTTCCTGATCGTCGACGACTTCTACTTCGCACAACAGTGGGCCGTGTTCGAGGCCGGCATGCAGAAGGTGCTGCCGAACGCGCGGATCGTGCCACTCGAACGTTCACATCCGGTGTTCAACTCGTTCTTCTCGATCGCCACGCTCGACGGGATGACGCATCCCGCCACGCCCGCCGCCCGGGCCGTGTACCTCGGCATTCACGAGGACAACGACCCAGCGAAGCGGCTGCAGGTGGTGATCAACTACAACAACGACATCGGCGACTACATGGAGTGGTCGGGCGAGGGGTGGTATCCCGTGAACCTCTCCAACGACGCCTACAAGTTCGCGACCAACTACGTGGTGTACGGGCTGACGCACTGACCGGGTGGCGTCATCGGCGCTGCCGGTGTGCGCGCTCCCGCTCCCGCTCCCGCTCCCGCTCCCGCTCACGCTCACGCTCGCGCTCACGCTCGCGCTCACGCTCGCGCTCACGCGTGTTCGCGCCTGCGACTGCGGCCGCGACCTCTGCCACCGTCGTTTCCGACAGCGACGTTTCGAGCACGCACTCCGCCATGTGAAACGGCGCGAACAGGGCGAGTGGGACCTGTCGCCCGACGGGGCAGTGGGGGTCCGGCTCATGCATCGGCAGGAGCACCGGCTCGTCGTAGATGGCGTGGTACACGTCGCGCAGGGACATCGTGTCGAGCGCCCGGTTGAGAAACGTACCGCCCTGCCGGCCGCGAACGCCGGTGGTCATCCCGGCCGCGCCGAGCTGCGCGAGGAGTGCGCGTACGCGCGTCGGATTGCTCTGCACGCTGCGCGCGATCACCTCCGACGCGAGTCCGCGGCGTTCGGTGTGGAGCAGGACGAGGATGTGGATGGCGGTGGCGAAGCGGGTGTCCATCCGGATAATGTCTGTTTGAAACAGACATTTTTGCACCCCACACCCCACACCCCACACCCCGCGCCCGGCCGGGGACCCCACGACGAGAGGCCCGTCGCGAGTCCCGCGCCGAGGGCGCCCACTCAGGCGCGAACGATCGTGAGCATCTCGTCGATGGCCGTGATCTTGGCCCGCGGCCGACCGGCGGCCGCCCCTCGTGCCTGTTCCGCCTGATCGAGTCGCTGCCAGTCCGCCCAGCTCGTCACCACCACGCCACGCTCGGCCAGCAACGTGTCGATCGGCAATACCTCATCGGCGATGGTCGGCATCGCGCCCGCCGCCACATCGGCCAGCAGCTGCGTGACGGTGTCCGTCGCGCACAGCTTGTTGGTGCCGATGATGCCCTGTGGCCCGCGCTTGATCCATCCGGCCACATACAGACCCGGAATCGGCGTCTCGCTCCCCGGGGCGTCCACCACGCGGCCGCCCACATTGGGCACCACGCCCTTGCGCTCGTCGAACGGCACGCCTGCAAGCGCGCGTCCCTTGTAGCCCACCGAACGGAACACCAGCCCCACCGGCAGCGTGCGCGTCTCGTCGGTGGGCACCGCCCGCACCCCGCCGCGGCCGTCCCCCTCGAGGCGGTTGTGCACGAGGGTCATGCCCTCCACGCGGTCGGTGCCGGTGAGCGCCACCGGTGAGGCGTTGAAGTGCAGCACCATCTGGCGCGGCGCGCCGGTGCGCGGACGGGCTGCCCACTCGCGCAGCACCTCGAGGTTCTTGGCCGGGTTGCGGTCGTCCATGGCGGCCAGCTCCGCGGCACTGGCCGGGTCGAGTTCGAGATCGCGCGGGTCGACGATCACCTCCACGCCCTCCAGCTCGCCCAGCTCGCGCAGCTCCGGTGTGGTGCACGCCGCCTGCACGGGCCCACGGCGCGCCACCAGGTGAATGACCTGCACCTGAGACGCCGCCAGCGCCTGCAGCGCGTGGTCGGCGAGGTCCGTCTTGGCCAGCTCGCTCGTGGGCTTGGCGAGAATGCGGGCCACGTCCATGGCCACGTTCCCGATGCCGACGATCGCCACCTCACGCTGCGTGAGGTCGAAGTGCGCCGCCGCATGGTCCGGGTTGCCGTTGTACCAGGCCACGAACTCGGTGGCCGCGTGGCTGCCCGGCAGCGTCTCCCCCGGAATGCCCAGCGACCGGTCAGCATCGGCGCCGTGACAGAGCAGCAGCACGTGGTAGCGGGCCCGCAGTTCGTCCACGGTGACATCCTGCCCCACCCGCACGTGCCCGAGGAACCGGAAGCCCGGCTGCGAGGCGATGCGGTCGAAGATGCGGGTGACCGACTTGATCTTGGGGTGATCGGGGGCCACTCCGCCGCGCACCAGGCCGAAGGGCGTGGGCAGGCGGTCGATGAGGTCGATGGCAATACCGGGGGCCGCCTTCTGCAGCGCCTCGGCGGCGTAGAATCCGGCCGGGCCCGATCCGACGATCGCGACCCGCAAGCGGTTGAGCGTAATGGACATGGGCGGGAAGATAACGGGGCCACGGGGGGGTCTTGCAGCCGGCGCGCGCGCAACCGCTCGCGCCCTCGCGGTCGCCCGGGTACTCTCAGCGTATCCTCACCCCAATCCAGCGCCCATGCCCACGCATCGCCCGCAGTCCCCGCCCTCTGATCCGTTGCCCTCGGTGTCCAGCCCCGACGACATGATGCGCGACCGCGAACGGGCCGAAGACCTGGTGTTGGCCGCTCGCGACGAGCGATCCCTCCCGGCATTGCGTCGCCGCGTGGCCGAGGCGCTGAGGCTCGACCCCGACTGCATCATCGCGCACTTGTTGCTCGCTGAGGTGGCTGACGGACCCGCCGAGGCGCTCGCCCATGCTCGCGACGCGGTGGCAGCGGGTGAGCGGGCCCTCGCCGAGGCTATCGCGGACGGGGACACGCACCTCTGGTACCAGCCGGTCGGGCGCAGTTGGCTGCAGGCGCGGGCCGTGCTGGCCGAAATCCTCTGGCAACGGGGTGACCGGCAGCAGGCCATCGCCGAAGGCCACGCCATTCTTGAGCGCAACCCCGGCGACAACCAGGGCATGCGCTACATTCTGCTGGAGTGGCTCATGCAGGCAGGCTCGGTGGCCGAGATCGACGCGCTGCTGGCCGCGTTTGATGACGCGTCGGCGGCGTGGCAGTTCGCGGAGGCCCTGCACCGGTTCCGTAGCCAGGGGCCCGGCCCGGTGGCCGAGAAGGCGTTGCGGGCAGCCGTTGCCGGCAATCGGCACGTCGTCCCCATGCTCTCCGGCAAAGTGCGCATGCCGGCCGAGCTCCCGGACACGTATGCGCTTGGCGGCGAGGACGAGGCGGCGCTGTACGTACACGCGGCCTTTGCCGGCTGGCTCAGTGCCGGCGACGCGATCGGGTGGGCAGCCGACGTGGTGCGGACGGTGGCGCCCAAGCGTCCGGCGAAGGGGAAGGGGAAGGGGAAGGATGGGCGCGGGTGACGGAAGAACTTCTGGACCTGCGCGGGGCGGCGCTGCAGCGATCGCAGGTGTCCGGTCGCGGTACGCTCCACGGCCGTGCGATCCCGCGCGGGCACGCGCTGCGCCACTTGCACCTTCAGATCGCCAGTGAGGTACTCGTCGGGGTTCAATGCCGGCGAGTACGACGGCAGGGAGAACACCGCGATCTGCGCCGCGTTGGCGGCGAGCCACGCCTTGACGGTGGCCGCCATGTGGACGTTGCGATGGTCCAGGATCAGGTACACCTTGCGCGCGGCATCCTTGCACACGCGCGTGCAGAACGTGATGCGCGTGGGCACATCGATGGCCTTCGTGAGCACCATGAAGCGCAGCAGGCCGGTGTGGCTGATCGCCGAGACGTAGCGCACCGACTGGCGGCGGGAGCGGATCGGCCGCACCGGCGTGCGGCCCCGCAGTCCTACGCCCCGCCCGCGCGGATCGCCCGTGCTCAGGCTGGTCTCGTCCCCCCAGTAGATCTCGGCGCCCTCGACCGCGGCCTGGCGCTTGATCCGCGGATACGCCGTCTTGAGCCAGTGCGCGATCGCCTCGGGCTGCGCTCGTAGGCCCGCTTGAGCGGCTTCTGCGCGGTGAAGCCCCAGCGCGCGATAATGGCCCATGGTCCGCACCGGCAGCGCGATGCCGGTGCGCCGCTGAATGCGCTGCGCATTCGCCGCGCGCGTCCACAGCGCGAACGGCAGCGTCAACTGATCGGGCGTCGTCTCCGTAATCGCGCGCTGGATCGCCGCTTCCTGGCGCGCCGTCAACCGCCGCTGCGCCCCAATGCGACGCCCGCGCGTGCCGGACGCCAACGCCTCTTTCCCGCCGGCCTCGTATCGCTTCCACCACGTCGCGACGATTGCCCGACTCACGCCCAACGTCGCGGCGATCGCCACGAAGGTTAGCCCTTGCTCACGCAGCCGCACGGCCGTGCGCCGCTTCTCCTCTTGGGCGGCTTGGGGCAGGGTCGGCGCATCGATGTGCGTCACCCGAACAACGTACCACATCGCCGCTCGAATGGCACGTGTTTATTGGCCGGGCAGATAATCGGAGATGGCGTGAATGATCCGCAGTTTGAGCTCCTCATCATCAGACGTACCATTCAGCAGGGCGGTGAGGTAGTCGCGCAAAAGCTCCTTGTCGATTTTCCCGGCAGCGACGTGATACGCGATGTTTTCCGTATCGCGCAGGAATGTCTCAGCACATACCAGATATCCGTTGTAGCGCAGCATCTGCGCACAGAGCACGATGGCGATGCGCTTGTTACCGTCCACGAAGCAGTGGAACCTGCACGTGCTGAAGAACAGGTGCGTCAGCTTCTCGGCGAAGGTCGGGTAGTAGTCGTCATTTTTGGATGTGGCCAAGAATTGAATCGAGCTTGCCCAGATCAAGGTGACCGAGGGATCCCCCACCACTGACCTCAACTGTCCGTTCATGTGTAGCAATGGCTTGCTCGAGCGTCAGGTATACGATGGCCATGAATCAGCGATCCTTCAGGCGCCGCATGACATCCTGTGCCTCCTCAAGGCGCTTCTCGAATTCCTTGCTACGCTCGCCGAGAAATCGCTCGTATTCCTCGCGCTTGAGAGGCGAGATGTACTCCTGTAGTTGCACGTGGAGTGCATCGCGGAATGCGAGATCCCTGCTTGCCATCTTGATGCGCGCCT
>JAJTGR010000069.1 GCA_021299375.1 Gemmatimonadota bacterium | reverse complement strand
GTGTCCAACCCGAAGGCGCCCAAGCTGGTCAAGAACGTCGAGACGTGCAAAGGCTCGCACACGCACACGCTGGTGACGAGCCCGACGAACAAGAACATCATTTATCTCTATGTGTCGGGGCAGCAGGGCGCGCGTCCGGACACCGAGCTCGCCGGGTGCAAGAACGGCAACGATCCGAAGGATCCGACGAACTCGCTGTACCAGCTCGACATCGTGAAGGTGTATCTCAACGACCCGGAGAAGTCGGAGGTCATTCCGGGTGCGCGCATCTTTGCCGACCTCGAAGGCGCTGGCGAGTGCCAGCGGTACTGCCTGCCGGCGCGCACGGGGGGGCGCGCCGGACGTCCGCAGCCCGCGGCCGACATGCCGACCGGGCCGCGCAACTGCCATGACGTGACGGCATACCCCGAGATGAACATGCTGCTCGCGTCCTGCTCGACGCACTCGATTCTCGTGGACATCAAGAACCCCGAGAAGCCGTTCCGCATCAACGCGATCATGGACACGAACAACTTCCAGGGGCGTCACACGGCGGCCTTCAGCAACGACGCCAAGAAGTTGATCCAGACCGAGGAGTGGGGCGGTGGCACGGGCCCGATGTGCCAGGCCTCGAGCATGCAGCAGCTCGGCGGGAACACGATCATCACCCTCGACGCGCAGAAGCGGCAGAAGCAGCGCGCGTACTTCAAGCTGCCGTCGGCGCAGGCGGCGGAAGAGAACTGCGTGGCGCACAATGGCGGCATCATCCCGGTGCCCGGGCGCGACCTCTACGTGCAGGGGTGGTACCAGGGCGGCGTGAACATCATGGACTTCACCAACGCCGACAGCGCCTTCGAAATCGCGTACTTCGATCGCGGCTCGATCAACCCGCCGCGTCCGGTGGACGTGCCGTCGGCTGCGGCCTCCGATCCCACGGTGCGTGGCGGTGGCAACACCATCGGCGGCTCGTGGGGCGCGTACTACTGGAACGGCCTCATCGTCTCCTCCGAGCTCGATCGCGGTCTCGACATCCTCGAGCTGACGCCCACCGCGCAGCTCTCGGCCAACGAGATCGCCGCGGCCAAGCTGGTCACCTTCGAGCAGTTCAACCCGCAGAGTCAGCCCAGGTACGTGTGGCCGCCGGCGTTCGTGGTGGTGCGGTCGTATCTCGACCAGCTGGTGCGCGGCAGCGGGCTGGCCGCCGAGCGCACGACCGCGATCGCACAGGCACTCGACGTGGCCGAGATGAAGAGCGGCCTGGCACGGGCCACGGCGCTTACCGCGCTGGCGGCGCAGGTGGACAAGGATGTCGCCGGGGCGAAGGACGCGGCCCGCGTGCGCACCATGGCCGGCGAGATCCGGCGGCTGGCGGCGGCGTCGAAGTAAGGCAGGCTGCATCGCCCGCGGGCACCGCGGCGCTCCTTGGCCTGTGGCACGCCGAGGAGCGCCACGGTGCGGCCGCGGCACCCGCGCGCTTCTTGTCGTACCTTCCGGCATGCTCCGTCTTCCCCTTCTTGCCATGCTCGCCGGTGCGCTGCTCACCGGCGACCCGTCTTCGCTGCGCACGTCTCGCCGCGCCGACGCCCGCCAGGCCGACTCGCTCGGCCTCGCCCTCCAGCGACTCGCCGACAGCCTCGTCGCGGCCCGCCCGCGCCTGCCCGGCCTCCTCATTGCCGTGGAGTCCAAGCGCCACGGGCGCACGTGGACCGTGGCTGCCGGCCTGGCCGACACGGCGCGCAAGAGTCCGTTGCGACCGGACCAGCCCGTGCGCATCGCCAGCAACACCAAGACGTACCTGGCAGCGGCCGTGCTGCGTCTCGTGGAGCAGGGGCGCCTGTCGCTGCGCGATCCGCTGGCGCGCCATCTGCCGCCGGCGCTCGACACGCTGCTGCGCCGCGACGGCTACCGCACCGATGTCATCACCATCGAGCAGGTGCTGAGCCATCGCGCCGGGTTCAACGAACATCCCGCGGTGCCAAGCTACGTGGCGCGGCTGCGCACGCAGCCGCGGTACCACTGGACCCGCGAGGAACAGGTCACCTGGTTGGTGGACAGCCTCGCGCCGGTGGGGCCGCCGGGGGCGCAGTTCCGCTACTCCGACACGGGCTATACGCTGCTCGGCGCGATCGTCGAGCGATACACCGGCAAGCCGCTGGGGCCGGCGGTGCGCGAGCTCGTGGGCTATGACAAGCTCGGGCTGAAGCAGACGTGGTGGGAGACCATGGAGCCGGCGCCGCGCGGCATCGCCGACCGGGCGCATCAGTACCTTGGCGGATACGACAGCTACGGCATCGATCCGTCGTTCGACCTGTATGGCGGCGGTGGCATCGTGGCGACCATGGGTGACCTCGCGCATTTCCTGACCGCGCTGCTCGACGGCCGCGTACTGGCGCAGCGCGCCACGCTCGATACCATGCTGGCGCCGCGCAGCAGCGAATTGGCGGGGTACGGCCTGGGCATCTACGGCACGGAAGCCCGTGGACAGCGCGGACACGGCCATGGCGGCTTCTGGGGGACAACGGCCATGGTCTTCCCGGGTGCCGGGATCACGGTGGCGGTCGCGGTAACGGAGCAGGCGGAGTCGCGACCCGTCGCCAACGCGGTGATGGGGGCGGTCCTGGGGATGTTCGACACCAGTGCGCAGCCCACGCCATGGAACGCGCAGGCTGCCGCCCGTGACTCCGCCGACGCCCTGGCCACCTTTCGCGAGAACCTCGACGCCATCCACACGCGCGACAAGGCGCGCTATCTGGCGACCTATGTACACACCGAGCGGCTCGTGCGCCACTCACCGACGGCGCTGGAGACCGGCTACGCCGGGTGGCCGGCCATCACCGACAACGCCTGGCCCGACACGCTCATCGTGAAGGAGATGCGCGTGGCGCCCATCGCGCCCGGCGTCGTGTACGGCTACTACCGCTACATCGGCGTGCCCACGCCCGGCGATACCCTGACCGGTGTGTCCACGCGGGTGTTCGTCCGCACGCCCGAGGGGATGCGCATCACGGTGACCGCATCCTGGAACGACGCGGTGGCGCCGGCCAGGCAATAGTCCACGCTCCATCGCGGGCATCCGCGTCGCCGATCGCCCCGTGCGGTCCCGAGGCTTCGCCGTTACGCGCTCCCGGCCCATGACGGCCAATTGATCACACCTGTTGCCGGAGGACCGATGAAAACGCGGGTCGAGTTGCTGAAGGAGATGGGGGTACGCGACGAGGATGCCGAGCAGTACGTTCACGAGTTCGAAGAGACGCTGCCGCAGTACGGCATTGCCGATTCGCGTCAGCGCCTCGCCCACTTCTTCGCGCAGATCCTGCACGAGTCGGGCAGCCTGCGCTTCGACATGGAGAACCTGAACTACTCGGCGGACGGCCTGCTGAAGACCTTCCCCAAGTACTTCCCGACCCGTCAACTGGCGGAGTCATACGCCCGGCAGCCCGAGCGCATCGCCAATCGCGTGTATGCCAGCCGCATGGGTAATGGCGATGAAGCCAGCGGCGATGGCTGGCGGTACCGTGGCCGCGGCCTCATCCAGCTGACGGGACGCAGCAACTATGCGGCGTTTGCGACGTGGATCAACGACCCGCGCGTGATGGAGAGCCCGGACCTCGTCGCGACGGACTACGCGGTGCACTCGGCCGTGTACTTCTGGGACACCCGCCAGCTGAACACACTCGCCGACCAGGACGACGTGGTGGGGGTGACGAAGAAGATCAACGGCGGCACGAACGGCCTCGCGCATCGCAAGGAGCTGCTGAACAAGGCCAACGGGTTGCTCGGGATGTTGGAGCTGGCGAACACGTAGCGCGATCACGCTCGTCGGTGTCAGAAGAGCCGCTGTGCACCAAGCCGCAGGTATGGCACGTTGCCCGGCGCGAGGTCGGCGACGCTCCGGCCATCGCGTGCGTACTCGAGCCGGCGGAGCACCGTCAGGCCCCCTTCGCCTGAGAGTTGCCACTTGCCGCCCCACGGTGCCCAACGCACCTGCGGCCCGAGGGTGGCGTTGGCGAGCCAGAGGTCGGTGCCCTCGGCCACGTGCTGCGCCGTCGACAGGCCGTACTGCGCGCCAACCAGCGAAGCGCTGAGCCCGAGGTCGAGCCCCTTGCGTGGCATCCACCACAAGTCGCCGCGTGCCGGCAGCAGCGCGTCCACCAGCAAACGACGCGACGGGCGCGACACCACGTGCACCACGGGAATGGGGAGCAGCTGGCCGAAGCTGGAAGCATACGACAGCCCGGCGCCGATCGTGGTGCGCGCCGACACGATCCGGTCGACGAACGCGGCGCCTTCCACGCGGACCGCCTCGCCATAGAGCCCCGGGCGCAGGACGCTCACCAGCGTGTGACGGTCGTCGAACGTCCGCAGCAGCATGAGCTCCGCCGCGGCCACGTGCAGCGTGCTGACGCCGGGCTGCACTCGCACTCGTGCCTGGGCAGAGGCTCGCGGGAGCTCGGCGCGGACCCCACGCCACTGCCCGCCGAGCAACAGGATCGTGTTGCCATGCTGCCGGACAAGCCGGTGCGCCGCCGTGATCTGCAGCATTTGCTGGGAGACGTCCTCTCCTGCCACACTCCCCGGCGGTAATGCCGTGCTCGTACCGGCGAAGTGCTCCACACGTACCGTCGCCCGCTCTCGTTGGGCCGCGAGCGGCGCGGTCACGCCGGCCGACGCGGCGACGAGGGCGGCGAGCGCGACGCTGCCACGGGCGACGGCAGTCCGGGGGGGAACGCAGGGAGCCGGCATGGACACGGGGCGACGGGGAGGTGCAGAACCGACGGGAGTGGACCTCGGGTGAACGCGAACGATATAATCCGGAATCATTCGTTCGGCAATTTCGCCCGCCTCCCCCATGCGTCTTCGACTGCTGTTCGCCGGACTCCTCACCGCTGCCGCGCCCCTCGCCGCCCAGTCGGCGCCCATCGCTCGGGTTGATTCCCTCGTGGCCGCGGGGCAGGTGGTGGCTGCCGTGACCCAAATAGACCAGGCGCTTGCGGTCGCCCCCCGCGACTTCGAGGTGCTCTGGCGCGCTTCGCGCCTCCGGCTTCTGCAGGGCGACATCCAACCGGAGAAGAGCAAGGCGCAGGACAAGCTCTATCGCGAGGCGTTGGCGCTGGCTGAGCGCGCCATCAAGGCCAATCCAACGGCGCCCGACGGCTACCTCCGGCGCGCCGCGGCGAACGGTAAAGTCGCCCTGTTCTCTGGTGTCCTCGACGCCGCCGACTACGTGGTGCAGGCGCGCGATGACGCCGAGAAGGTCACAGCCATGCGCGGCGTGCCGCCGCTCACACTGGCCAGTGCGCATTACATCCTGGGGCGCACTCACCTCAAGCTTACCGAGACCCCGCGGCCGCTGCGCATGCCGCTCGGCCTCGGCTTCGGCAACGCGGCCGACGCGCTCACCCATCTGCGACGCGCCACGGAGCTGCGCCCCGGCTTCGTGATGTTCCAGCTTGAATACGCGCGCGCTTTGCTGGCCAACGATCGAACGGCCGAGGCGCGTGCGGTCCTGCAGCAACTCCCGTCACTGGTGAACCAGGAGCCGGGAGACGAGCAGCGGAAGCAGGAAGCCGCAGCGCTGCTGGGTACTGTGCGCTGAACGTCCGACCACGCGGTCATGACCCAGTCATTCGCGCTGGCCCTGAGCGCGCTGCTCCTCGCAGTGCCGTCACACCCGCGGGCGTCGCTGCGCGCACCGCGCGCCGCACGCACCTCCGCTGTGGCCGAACGGGTGCAGCCGCTCGATACTGCGCGACTGCGGACCCACTTGCAGGCGTTGACGGCGCCAGCCATGGAAGGGCGTGGTGCCGGCTATCCCGGTGATCTGCGGGCGGCGCACTACATCTCGAGGCAATTCCGCGCGGCGGGACTGCGGCCGGCCGGTGACGGGAACGGCTACCTGCAGGCGCTGACGCTGCATCCGCGGCGTCCCACGGTGCCGTTCGATGTGCGGCAGACGCAAAACGTCGTGGCGCTGCTGCCCGGTGCGGATTCGCGCCTTCGTGACGAGGTGGTGGTGATCGGAGCGCACTACGACGGGCAGGGGATGGACGGGCAGGCCAACATGGGACGCAAGCCCGTCGAGGGCGCCGCGGCCGCCTCGCCAACCGTCTACGCGAGCGCCAACGACAATGCCGCAGCGGTGGCCGTGCTGCTCGTCATGGCCGAGACCATGGCGAGGGCGCCCTCACGGCCACGCCGCTCGGTGCTGTTCGTGGCTTTCGGTGCCGAGGAGCATGGGCTGGTCGGTTCGCTGCACTACGCGGCGCATCCGGTAAGGCCGTGGGCGCACCACGTGGCCATGATCAACCTCGAGATGATCGGGTGGGAGGCCGAGCGAGACGTCAACGTCCGGGCCACCGCGACCAGCGGCGACTGGGGCGCTCTGCTCGACAGTGCCACGGCGCGCACCGGGGTGACGACCACGCGCAGTATGCCAGCGCTGACCAACGACACCGATCACTACGGCTTCGGTGTGCGCGGGGTGCCGGTGGTCCACTATGGGGTGCCAGGGTCGCGCGAGCACTACCACGCGGTGACCGACACCGAGGACCGCATTGCCTACGACGCGCTCGGGCGGCGCGCGTGGCATGCCTTGACGCTCACCCGGCTCGTCGCCGACGTGTCGGCGCGACCGCGAGCCGACTGGCGTCATCCCGCCGATCTCGGCCTCACGGTCACCGCGCTCACGCCGGCGGAATATGCGGCGGCGACCGTGGCCGACAGTGCCGGGGCGCTCAAGATCAACGCCGTGGCCGAAGGGTTGCCGGGGGCCGCCGCGGGGCTGCGCGCGGGGGATGTGTTATTGGCGGTGAACGGTCGTGTGTGGGGGCGCTCGCAGCCGGGGGCGCGGGCGCTGGCCGAGGCCACGACGGCGGCAGGGGCGGGTGGCGCGGTGGAACTGCTGGTCTGGCGCGCGGGGGAACGCCGAGTCGTTCCCGTGTCGTTCCGTCGGTTGCCGGACTGACACGGCGGGTCGGAGTGGGGCGATGTGAAGCACCGCCCGACTCGTGGCTGAACCCTGCCCTCACCGACACAGTCGTGTCAGCGACGCCACCACCGGCAGATGATCCGAGGGAAACCGCCCATCCCACATGTCGGGGAGAATGGCGTGCGTCCCCACGCGCACACCGGGCGACACCAGCACGTAGTCGATGCGCCGCTCTGGCTCGATCGCCGTGAACGCGTTCCAGCTCGAGGTGGGCCCGTAGTGGCCTGCGTCGCTGATGGCGAAGGCATCGCGCAGCGGTGGCCCGCCTGCCTCCACGCTGTCGCGGGTGAGTACGCGATACGGCACGCTCGTCGGATCGGCGTTCAGGTCGCCGGTCAGCACGTACGGCTGGCCCTGTGACAGCGCGAGGAGCTGGCGGCGAACAAGCCGCGCACTCTCCTGCCGAGCCCGTTCACCGATGTGATCGAAGTGCGTGTTGAGGTGCACGAAGGTGCACCCGGTGGCCCGATCGCTGAAGCGCGCCCAGGTGGCGATGCGCTCGATGGCGGTATCCCACCCCTTGCTGCCTACCACCGTCGGCGTCTCCGACAACCAGAAGGTCCCGCTGTCACGCAGCGTCAGGCGATCGGCGCGATACAGGATGGCGCTGAACTCGCCGCGTGTGCGGCCGTCGGCGCGCCCCACACCGACGCGCGCGAAACCGGGCAGACGCGCGTCGAGGTCCGTAAGCTGATGCTGCAGCGCCTCCTGTACGCCGATCACGTCCGCCTCGTGGACGCGCATGAGCTGCGCGACGCGGTCCTTGCGGTTGGGCCAGGCGTTCAGGCCGTCGCCGGGGTTGTCGTACCGCAGGTTGAAGCTCATCACGCGCAAGGGCGCGCCGGACGGATGCGGGGTGGCGACAGGCCTGGCACCGGTACACGCGCCGAGCAGCAGCACGAGGCTGCTGACCGGCACCGACGTGCGCCGACGCGACGCGAAGTGGCGGCTCACCGCCGGCTCAGTGCTTTGGCCACCACGGCGTCGTGGTCCCCTCGGGCTTGTGGCGCAGCCCGTACTCCGCCATGTCCATCAGGCGCGCCACGTTGCCGCCGGGCCCCGCATAGCAGTGTCCGCGCTGATCGCCCCACACGAAGTAGCCCTCGTCGTGCGGGTTGGCGGTGGTCTTCATCCACGCCTCGAGCTCCCGCGTGGCGCGGTCGAGGAAGAAGTTGTCGGCATCGCCCATGTAGATGTGCAACTTGTCCACGAGCTTGGGGCCGTTGGCGGGCCAGGTGCGCTTGAGATACTCGAGAATGTCGAAGTGCTCCTTCCAGTACATCGCCACCGACCGGTCGATGACGCCCGTCTTCGGATCGAACACCGCCTTGAAGTATCCGTCGGGGCCGAGCGGGCCGAACACGGCGCTCCAGATGTCGAGCTGCCCGCCGCTCCGCCCCTTGGTGCCATTCACGAGCTCCATCCACGCGCGTTGCTGCGCGGTCTGACGCACCTCGCCGTTGATCTCGCGCGAGTTGATCGTGGGGGTGCGGTGCCACTCGGTCACCTGCTTGTAGAACGCGTTGTCGTCGCGGTAGAGGTGCATCCCCTCCACGTCGGTGAACGTGACCGGATCGGGGCAGTACGCCCACGTGCCGCCGAAGAAGTCGGGGTGCCACACCTGCAGCGCCAGCGCCTCCCACCCACCCGTCGAGCCGCCCGAAAGCCAGCGCGCCCACGGCTCGGCGATCACGCGGTAGCGCTTCTCCAGCTCGGGGATGAGCTCCTGCATGAACGCGTCGCCGTACGGCCCGACATTCACCGAGTTCACGGCGTACGAGTCGTCGAAGTACGGCGTGGGGTGCTGGAACGTCGCCGCGATCAGGCGCGGCGTGTCCTCCGCCAGCCACCAGGCGCGAAACGTCGAGTCGCGATCGAAGCCGTAGGGGGCCACGAGCGAGAAGTGCCCCTGCACATGGTTGACGGGATAGCGGATGGTGCTGGTGGCGTAGCCCTTGGGGAGCAGCACCGTGGCACCAAGATAGATGGGGCGCCCCCAGAACTTCGTGAGCAACGGCGACTGGAACTTGAAGCGCTGGACGTACTCGTTGTCGGCGGGCACGACCACCGGCGGGACGGCCTCGCTCACAATCAGGCGCGTCGTCGAGGCCACGCGCGGATCGATGCGCACCTGGCGCGGCACACTGTACAGGTTTCCCGGTGAGCGGTTCCACGCCTGCCCCTCCCACTGGTCGTCGTGCATCCACACGGTGTGGCCGTCGGCGCGCCTGAACTCGCTGTACACGTTCACCACGGCCTGCACCCAGTAGTCACCGGCGGGAAGATCGGCCATGTCGGCCACCGGTGTGCCGAGGTCGGTGCCGTCCACCACGATCGGCCTGCCCGGCGCCACCGCCGAGAAGTCGCGCCCGAACATCGGTGCCCCGACTCGCCCGATCTGCAGGCGTGGTTCGCGGTCGTTGGTGCGCGCGAGGATGACGAACACGCGCCCCGTGGTGGGGCCGGAGCGCGCGGCGGCGGGGATCGTGATCTCGAAGCGGGCTCGCGCCTTCCCGCTGGGCCACTCGAGCAGCGGGGCGCGCTGGGCGCCGGCACCGGCGGGCAGCGCCGCCACCGCGATGGTGGTGACCACGCTGGCAAAGTGCCGGAGCGCCCATGTGGCGATCCGGAGGGAATGACGCACGCGCATCGACATGAGCAGCCAGCCCGGAAGTCGTGAAAGGGCACTACGGCGAAGGGACGGCCGCGCCGACGGGCCGCAGGCCATCTGCCAACGTTACGGCGCGCACGGGGGGGATGTTGTGCGGTCTACACGCGCCGAATCGGTCCGGGATAGCGCGCGACCGTGGCGTCGGCCGTCAACCGTGTACTGCCCGCCACCTGAGCCTGCGCGACAAGCAGACGGTCAAAGGGATCACGAAGCCGCTTCGCGGTCAGTCCGCCAGGCCGAAGAGTGCTGCGATCTCGGCCTCCCCCATCCGATCGACGTCGCGCGGGACGGTGTACTCGCCTGCCATGAAGCCACGGCGGCGCGGCTCGGGCGGCGCGTCCAACGCCGAGACCTTGATGATCGGCGTGCCGGCTCGCGCAATGATCACCGTCTCGCCCGCTACGGCTTGCTCGACCAGGCGGGAGAGGTGAGTCTTCGCGTCATGCATGTTCACCGTGGGCATCGGATCAGCTTCGTGCAATGGACTTAGTCAGACAACAGCGTCGTGACGCGCTCGGGTGCCCACCGCGGTTGGCACTCAGCGCGCGCACCATCCTTCGCGTCGTCATCTTCGGCACGCTCGCCGCCTGCCGCCCCGCCGAGTCGGCGCCGCCGCCGTTCGTGCCCCCGTCGCTCACGCTGGTCCTCACCACCGAGCTGCGCATTGAAAGCCCGGTGGGCAGCGACTGCAACCGCCCGTCGTTCTGGATCGGCGACACGTTCCACCAGCTCGTCTCCAACCAGCACGTGTGGCGCAGCGAGGGCGGGCGCGATGCGGCCAGTGCGCAACAATTCTCGCTCACCCGCTTTGCCGATGATCACCCCACCTTCGCGTGGGACTCCACGCGACGCTGGTACGCGCACGACATCAACAGCGCCGACGCGCCGACGGACACGAAGATGCGCTGGATGGAGTCGGTCTATCGCCGCCCGACCACGGGACAGCTCTTCGGGTTGTACCACATGGAAGAGGGCCCGTACGTGCGCTGCGGTGCGCCGTTCGAGCGGCCCTACCTCTCGGTGCCGCACATCGGCCTGGCGACGTCCACCGACGACGGGCGTAGCTGGCGCGACCTCGGGCTCATTCTCAGCGACGGCAGCTTTCCCATCTCGTGCGACCTGCCCATCCGCTTCTTCGCCGGCGGGGTGGGTGACCCGAGCATGGCCGTCGGGCCGGACAGCACCTACGCGTACATCGTCTTCACCGACTACTCGGGGCCCAACCCGGCCACGCAGGGCATCCAGGTGGCCCGCATCGCCCTCACCGATCTCGATGCGCCGCTGCACCCCGACGGGCGCAGCAAGGCGATGCGCTGGTACAACGGCGACTGGACCGGCCCGGGGCTGCAGGGCGCGAGTTCGCCGCGCGTGGGCCAGTCGTGGACGCCCACGCCCATCGGGCAGGCCACGCCCCTCCTGCCACCGGCGCGCTCCTGGCAGGACCCGGAGGGTGGCGGTTTCTGGGGGCCGTCGCTGTCGTGGAACACACACGTCGGCGCGTTCGTGCTGCTGCTCAACAACGTGTCGGGGGCGCGCGCGTTCGACGCCGAGGGCAATTACCTCACCTACATCCCCGACATGGCGTCGCCGGCGCCTGCGCCGCGCGCGCCGTGGCGGCTGCAGGACTTGCCCAACGCGCCCGAAGCCAGCTGGTACGTGCAGGCCCTCGGTGATCCGGCCATGAAGGGCACCAGTGCCTTCACAGGGCAGGATGCGCGGCTGTTCCTCGGCGATCGCTCTCGGGTGCTGCTGCGTTTCGGGCGATGACGGGCGGGTCCAGTACGTCCACGCTCAGCACGATCGTGTACGGCCGGAGTCCCGGCAGCTGGGCGGTGACGACGTACACATGCGAGCGGCTGACCGCGCTCATGGTGGTCTTCACCCGGATGCGCACGGTGTCGACGCCGGCGGGGATCACCGTCGATGGAAACCAGGTGAGTCCGACGCCGACGTACGACCCCATGTACGTGAACGTCACGTTTGCCGCGCCCGTCGGTCGCGGGGTGAGAGCCAGCACCACGTCGGCGCTGTCGCCGCGCACGAGGGTGAGGCTCCGCGTGCTGGGCACCACGGCGAAAGTCGGTGGCAGCGGCCGAGGCGGCAGCACGGCAAGCGGCACCGTCGTGCGTTTGGGCGGGTAGCCACTCGCGCCACCCTCGAAGACAAGTCCGTAACTGCCGGCGGCGACCCTGCTGTCCACCCGCACTACCGCCGTGCACTGCGCCCCGGGAGGCGGCCCGAAGAACGTCTGGGTGAACACCGTCTGGCAGTCGCCGAACGCCGCGGAGAAGCCGACCGGCTCCCGCAGGCTGAAGGTGACCGGCTGGCTGAAGCCGTTGCGGAACGCCGAGGAGACCACCAGCCATGTCGTGTCGCCGGGATGTACCTGCTGCGGAGAGAAATCGCCGGCCCGGACGCCGAAGTCCGGCTTCGGCGGAACTGTTGGGGGCGGACCGCACGCCACGACAAGCGGCAGCACCAGCGCCGCCGCAATGGCGCGTGCACGCGAGCAGCTCGACACCCAGCGTGGCCAGCCGCCGCGTCTCACCCGTCGTTGGTCGCCACCGATGGTGTGCATGCACGATCCCCGCGTTCCAGGACACGGTCGCCGTACGACCGCTCCCCACGCTCGCCGTTCCACGACACGGACGGTGTCGGCGCTTGCCCGATGGCGCGTGGGACAATCCCGTAACCCGTCACGGCGTCTACATTGCCTCGCATGGACCATGTGGACGTCCTCATCGTCGGCGCCGGGCTCTCTGGCATCAGTGCCGCCTCGCACCTGCAGCACGAGTGCCCGGCGCGCCCGTACGTCATTCGCAAGGCGCGTGAACAGCTCGGCGGTACCTGGAACCTGTTCCGGTATCCCGGCGTGCGCTCCGACTCCGACCTGTACACGCTCGGCTCTCGCTTCCGGCCGTGGCGCAACGCCAAGGCCATCGCCGACGGGCCGGCGATCAAGGCGTACATCGCGGACACGGCGCGCGAGCATGGCATCGACCGCCGCATCCGCGACCAGCATCGCCTGGTCGCCGCCGCATGGTCGTCGGCCGATGCGCGCTGGACCGTCACGATGGAAGTGGGCGCCGAGCGCCGGCGGGAGCGGATGACGTGCGGCGTCCTGAACGACTGCACCGGCTACTCCGACTATGCGCAGGGGTACACGCCCGATTGGGACGGGCTGTCCACGTTTCACGGCCGGGTGGTGCACCCGCAGCACTGGCCGGCGGATCTCGACTATGCGGGGCAGCGCGTACTCGTGATCGGGAGCGGCGCCACGGCGGTCACGCTCGTACCGGCGATGGCCACCGGGCCCGGCGCCGCCACGCACGTCACGATGCGGCAGCGCTCCCCGTCGTACGTCGCACGCTGCCCTCGCACGCGGCCGTCGCACGCGGCCGTCGCATGCTGCTGTCACCGCCGTGCTGCGCACCGCAACGCGTCATGGACGCTCAAGAGCGACCTCATCGCGCAGCACGTGTGTCGCCTGCTCACGTTCCTGGGCACCCGTGGGTACACCCGGGTCACGCCCCGTCGTGACCCGGCCATGCCCGGCACATCGGTCTTCGCGTTCACCTCGGGGTATGTGCAGCGCGCGCAGGCGCAACGGCCGAAGCAGGGCACCACGGCGCTGTGGCGGCTGTGCCAGCACCACATCGAGGATCTGCTGATGCTGCGCCATGCCCGTGTCGATCACCCGGCGCTGGAGTTCACATGAATCCGTGGGTGCTGAGCGCGTTCTTCGCGCTGTCGGCCGTGTATGTCGGCCTCGTGCTCTTTGCTCGGGCGACCACGCGCCAGGTGGAGCGGCTCGTGCCGCCGCAGGGTGACTTTGTCGATGTCGACGGCGTGCGGCTGCACTACGTGGAGCGCGGGAGCGGGCCGGTGACGCTGCTGCTGGTGCACGGCCTCGCGGGCAACGCGCGGCACTTCACCGCGTACCTGCTCGATGCCCTCGCGCGTGATCATCATGTGATTGCCATCGATCGGCCGGGCTCAGGGTACTCGGCGCCCTTGCGGAATGAGTCCGGCCCGCAGGCGCAGGCGGCGCTGCTGGCGGGGTTCATCGACGCCAAGGGACTCGATCGCCCCGTCATCGTGGGGCATTCGCTGGGCGGGGCGATTGCGCTGGCGCTGGCCCTGCAGCATCCCGCGCGGGCGCGCGCCCTCGCCCTGCTGGCGCCACTCACCCAGGTGCCGCCGACGGTGCCCGACGTGTTTGCCGCGCTCGCCATTCCGAACGCGGTCGTACGCTGGGTGGTGGGGTGGACGCTGGCCGTGCCGCTGTCCATCGCCCGCCGCGACACCGTGCTGCGGGTGGTGTTCGGCCCCGACCCGGTGCCCGGTGACTTCGCGATCGCCGGTGGTGGCCTGCTCGGCGTGCGCCCCGGCACGTTCATTTCAGCCGCTGCCGATCTCATGGCCGTTCCCCGTGACCTCCACGAGATGACGGCGCAGTATCCGCAGCTGACCGTCCCCGTCAGCGTGCTCTATGGCACGAAGGATCGCGTGCTTTCGCCCAAGCTGCACGGTGAAGGCCTCCGGGCGCAGCTGCCCGCCGTACACCTGGAATGGGTTGATGGCGCCGGACACATGCTGCCCCTCACGGCGCCCGAGCGTGTGGCGGCGTTCGTGCGGGGCGTCGTGACGCGCGCGGCGGACCCCACTCCGGCGTGACACACGCCCGTCGCGCGTACGTGGCGTCGGCGATTGCCGCCATCGCCGCCGGGCTGCTGGTGCATCGGCAGGGCACGGTGCTGGGCCCCACGGCGCAGGACGTACTCGGTGATGCGCTCTGGGGGACCATGATGGCCTGATGGGTCGCGGCGCTGGCGCAGCAGGAGGGCATCAGCACCGAGGGATGGCCTCGTCGACGGCACCCTTCGTGCTCCCACCTCGACACGCGTGTGGCGTCTCACGTCGGTCTCCGCGCTGCCGTCAGCCATCTGCCCCCCTCTCACGCGGCGGCGGATGGTCAGACTGTCCCCCCTTCGGCGGGCGATCCACGACGGGAGGCCCCACCGGATCACCCCGGGTGCTCCACCCGCGGAGGGCGCATGGGTGGCCTGCTGCACAGGGCGATCCTGCCGTTCTCTCGCTGTTGATCGCGACGCCGAAGGCGGCGCCCGCCTCACGGCGCCCGCCTCACGGTGCCCGCCTCACGGTGCCCGCCTCACGGCGCCCGCCTCACGGCGCCCGCCTCACGGCGCCCGCCTGGCCAGATATCCAGGGGAGCGCGATGTGGCCAGGCCAACCCACGCCGAACCAGGAAGAGCCAAAACCGATAGACGTTACGCTCTCGCCTTCACCACGCTCGTGGTGGCCCTCGCGCCCACGGTGTCCGCGCAGACTGCGCCCGCTACGCCACCCACTCGCCAGACGGGCGGCGTGCCGGTGCAGGGCGCCGAACCCGATGTGCCGCTGCTGGCCCGTTTCGATGCGAACCGCACCGGTCGCCTGGAGCGGGGCGAGCGCGATGCCGCACGCGCGTATCTCGCCGACTTCTGGCATACCGATGTGGAGCTGCCGGCGACGCTCGAGGTGGACGGGACGGCGCTCCGGGACGTGGGCGTGAGCTTCCGCGGCAACAACTCGTTCCACATGGTGCCCGATGGGCGCAAGCGCTCGTTTTCCAGCAATGTGGAGACGTGGCGCACACAGGCACTGCTCGGCCACACGTCGCTCAACCTGCTCAATGCCAATCAGGACCCCACCTTCCTGCGCTCGGTGCTGTACCTGGAGGTCGCCCGGGAGTACCTCCCGGCCCCCAAGGCCAACTTCGTGCGCGTGGTGGTGAACGGCGAGTCGTGGGGGCTCTACGTCAATCAGCAGACCTTCAGCAATGCCCTCCTGCGCGAACAACTCGGCACCGAGGCCGGTACGCGTTGGAAGTCACCCAACAACTCGCTCGGTGGCGGCTTCAACTGCCTGGGCGACGACCTTGCCGCCTATCGGCGCTGGTACGAGATGAAGGGGAAGGACGACACGATGGCCTGGCGGGCGCTCGTCAACGTCACGCGGGTGCTCACGCGCACACCCCCCGAGGAGCTCGAGGCGGCGCTCGCGCCGCTCATGGACCTCGACGAAGTTCCGCGCTTTCTCGCCCTCGACCTCGCCCTCGTGAATGGCGATGGCTACTGGAACGACGGCAGCGACTTCAATGTGTTGCGCGGCGCCGACAACCGCTTTCGCGCCTTGCCGCACGAGGCCAACGAGGCGTTCCGGTCCCGCAGCAACGGGGCGGCGCCCGATCCGCTGGTGGCTCTCGCCGACACCAACAAGGCGCTGCGCAGCCGTCTGCTGGCGGTGCCGGCGTTGCGCGCCCGCTACCTGCAGTATGTCGGTGCGATCGCCGAGCGCGAACTCGACGAACACCGATTCGGCGAACGCGTGGCGCGCCATGTGCGGCTGATCGAGGCCGATGTGGCGCGTGATACCCGCACGCTTGGCACTGAAGCCGCCTTTCGTGAGGGCGTGGATGCCACGAGTGCGGCGGCAGGTAGCCTGCGGATCTTTGCGGCCCAGCGGCGGGCCGCGTTGCTCGCGCACCCCGCGGTGGTGGAGGCCTGCCGGTAGCGCAGTCTCCCGCTTGTCGCATCTTTCATCAGCCGTTGCCCTCGCCCACCCTCGCCCTGGTCACGATGTCCGGCTCCCGCCTTGCTCCGTGCGCGCTCGCGGCTACGCTGCTGCCGTTCGCTGTGCTGCCCACCGTGCTGTCCGCCCAGAGTGGTGCGCCCGCCACGCCGGCCGTCCGTGCCGACGCCATCCGTGTCGACGCCGACCCGCGGGTGTCGGCCCTCGTGGCCGGCGTATCGCAGGAGCGCCTGCAGGCCATCGTCACGAAGCTGGCAGGCTTCGGCACACGCTCGACGCTCTCCGACACCGTGAGCACCACGCGAGGCATCGGCGCCGCCCGCCGGTGGATTCACGACCAGTTTCGGTCGTTTTCGCCCAAGCTCCAGGTGTCGTACGACCGCCACCCGGTTGCCCAGCACGGCCGCATCACCCGCGACATCGATCTGGTGAACGTGGTCGCCATCCTGCCGGGGCGCACTCCGCGGCGCGTGTACATCACGGGGCACTATGACACGGTGAATCCGCGCGGCACGGCGGGCGCCGGCGTGAACAACACGGGCGGTGCGGCGCGCGCCGCAGGCGGCGATGCGCAGATGCGCCCGGACATGAACCACGACGCCGATGCGCCGGGCGCCAACGACGACGGCAGCGGCACGGCGCTCACCATGGAACTGGCCCGCGTCTTCGCCACCAGCGGCGTGGACTTCGATGCCACGCTGGTGTTCGTGACATGGGCGGGAGAAGAACAGGGGCTGGTGGGCTCAATGGCGCATGCCCAGACCATCGCCGCCGCAAAGACCGAGGTCACCGCCAACTTCAACAATGACATCGTCGGCTCCAGCCTCGGCGGCAATGGCATCATCGACGCCGAGAGTGTGCGCATCTACTCGCTGGGCCCTGAGGACTCGCCCCACCGGTCGCTGGCCCGCTACATCCAGCGCGTGGCCGGCCTGTACGTGCCGTCACACACCATCCGCCTCATGGCGCGCGAGGATCGCTTCGGGCGCGGCAGCGACCACTCGAGCTTCACCGCCTTCGATTTTCCGGCGGTGGTGTTCCGTGAAGCCAACGAGAACTACAATCGCCAGCACAACAGCGAGGACAAGGTGGAGGGCATGGACTTCCGCTACCTCGCACAGAACGCGCGCGTGAATGCGGCGGCTGCAGCGTCCATCGCGCTGGCACCGCCCGTGCCGCAGGTCACCACCGACCGCGGTGTGGTCACGCTGAGCCGCGGGCTCACCGGATACGATGCCGCGCTGCAGTGGCAGCCGTCGGCGGGGGCGGCCGGGTACCGCGTCTATTGGCGTCCCGCGTGGAGCAACGACTGGGAAAAGTCACAGTACGTGGGTCATGTGACCCGGTTCACCTTTCCCGACGTATCGATCGACGACCATGTGTTCGGCGTGGCCGCCGTGAGCGCCGACGGACACGAGAGCCTGGTGAACGCCTACGTGAGCCCGGTACGGCGCATGCAGCCCGTGCCGCTGCGCAAGTGAGGGCGACCGTCATGGCCCGGAGGCGCTTCGCCGCCCGCCTGCACCACGTCGGTCTGGCCGCCACCAGCCTGCTCGCCGCCTGCGGGGGGAGTGACCTGCCCGCGGGTGGCGCCGAGCCGCTCGCCGACGGCACTTTCGCGCGCATCCAGCGCAGCATCATCGAGCCCGGATGTGCCGGGTGCCACCGCAGCGGCAGCAGCGACGCCCGCCAGTCGGGGCTCGTGCTCTCCGCCGACTCCAGCTGGCAGCAGCTGGTCGGCGTCGTTTCGGTGCAGCCCCTCGCGCGCGCCGATGGCCTGCTGCGCGTGAAGCCCTTCCGCGCCGACAGCTCGCTGCTCTACCACAAGCTCGCGTGGATTCCGGGTCATCACAGCCGTGATTACGGCAACGTGATGCCCATGGGGACCCTGCAGGGGCTCTCCATGGGGCAGCTTGAGTATGTGCGGCGGTGGATCGAAGCGGGCGCGCCGCGCACCGGCCACGTGGTCGACACCCTCGTCCTGCGCGACGTGCGTACGCAGGTCGCGAGTTTCTCGCCCCTCGCTCCACCGCCAGCTGGCGCGGGCCTCCAGCTCGTGGTGGACAGCTTTCCCGTGCCGCCGCGCAACGAGCGGGAGCTGTTCGTCTATCGCCCGCTGGGCAACACCAGCGAGCTGTTCGTGAACCGGATCGAGTCGCGCATGCGGCCGGGCAGCCATCATTTCCTGCTGTATTCCTTTGACGCGTCGCGCACGACATTCCCGTGCAATGTGCGTCCCGCGCCGAACCTCGTGCGTGACCTGCGGACGGCCGACGGTGTACCCATCGCCATCAACCTGCTGCCCATGGCGTGCCACGTCTTCTTCGCCGGCGCCATGACCTCCGAGTTCGACTACCGCTTCCCCCCGGGCGTGGCCCTGCGTCTGCCGCCCAATGCCGCGCTCGACCTGAATGCGCACTACGTGAATCGCTCCCCGGCGACCTTTCCGGGGCAGGCCATGGCGAACCTGTACACAGTGCCGCGCGCGCAGGTGCAGACGGTCGCCACCACGCTCAACCTGGGCAACACCTCCTTCACGCTGCCTCCCCGCCAGCGGACCACGGTGCGCACGGAGTTTCGCAACCCGACCCGGCTCACGGTGCTCGCCCTCACCTCCCACATGCACGCCCTTGGCGAGCGCTTCGAGATCCGGCTGCGCCGCGCCAACGGCAGCGAGAGCACCGTGTACGTGAACACCGACTGGGAACATCCGGCGTTCACCAACTTTCCCACGCCGCTGGTGCTCGAGCCCGGCGATGCGCTCGTCTCCGTGGTCACCTACAACAACGTCACCGACCGCAGCGTGGGCTTCGGCCTGCTCAGCACCGACGAGATGAACATCATATTCGGCTACGCCTACTGATCGGCGCCGGGGGCGAGGGGGCACCCGCCCCGGCTGGCGCCGCAGGGAGGTCAGTCGCCGCTGCCCATCGAGCGCGGGGTGCCGGCCAACACCTCAGGCAGCGCGGCAGCCACCGCCCGCATTTCGTCGGGCGTCCCGATCGAGATGCGCGCCCACGTGGTGTACGGCGGGAACGCCCGCCCAATCTGAAAACCCTTGGCAAGCAGGGCTTTCTGGATCTGCTCCACGGGCAGGCCGGCGTTGAAGAAGACGAAGTTGGTCTGCGTGTCGGTCATCGTACGACCGAGCTTCGCCAGCGCCGCCCGCATGATCTCGCGCCCCTCCACGTTGCGCTGCTTGCACATGGCCTGGTACGCCGTGTCCTGAATGGACGCCGCGGCGCCGAGCGCACCGAAGACGCCCGGGAAGCTCGGGCTGGCCGGCTGCAGGCGGGCGATGATGTCAGGTCGGGCAATTACGAACCCGGTGCGAAGGCCGGCGAGGCCGTGAATCTTGGACGCGGTGCGCGAGATAATCACATTCTCGCCCTTCTTCACGAGGTCGATGCACGATGCGTAGCCCGGGTCGGTCACGAAGTCGTGATAGGCCTCGTCCACCAGCACCATGGCGCGCCGCGCGGCGTTGCTGACGAACTGCGTGAGCCGCGCCGTGTCGGTGAGCGTGCCGGTGGGATTGTTCGGGTTGCACACGAACACGAGGTCCACTGCCTGCACGAGGCGGCGGTCCATGGCCTCGAGGTCGTGCGCGAAGCCGGCGTCGAGCGGCACCTTGTGCACGCGGAGCCCCATCGACTCGGCGTAGCGCGGCAGCCCCTCGTAGGTGGGCCACGCCGACACGATCTCCCCATTGAGGCCGAAGGCGAGCACCGCGATGGAGAGCAGTTCGCCCGAGCCGGCGGTGATCATGATGTGATCCTCGGGCACACCCACCGACTGAGCGTAGATCTTTCGGAGGTTCGGCACGGCGGGCGCGCTGTACCACGCGTGCTGCTTCCAGCCGTTCTCGATGGCCTGGCGCGCACTCGGCGCCATGCCGTAGGGGTTCTCGTTCGACGCCAGCCGGATGGGCCCCTCGGCGCGGCGCAGCGCGGCGATCATGCGTTCGTGCGCCGCGAAGCCGGCGGCGGTCGTCTGCCCGTCCACGACGGACGTGATGCTGGCGTCGGCCGCCAGCAACGGCGCTGGCGCGAGCGCGCCGCTGGCGAGCGCACCCCCAGCCACGAGACCGGACGACTTGAGCCACTGGCGGCGCGAAAGCGGGGACGGCGTGAAGGGGGGCATGGTCGACCTCGGAGGGAATGGGGGCGGCGCGGGCTTGGTGAGGCGCACCGATGGAGGAAGCGGCTCAGCGTCGGCGGGCCACCCCGGTCAGCCGCCTCCCCGGAATCTTGACGCCGAACGGGCGCCACGGCTATGCTCGGCGGTGGCGAGCTCCTTTCGGGCCTCTTCGCACGCCGCCCGGGTGCTCATGACTGCGACACGCCGCCTCTCTTGCACGCTCCGCCATGTCCCACTCGTCGCCGCTCGTCGCTCGCGTCGTTGCCGCCGTTCTGGCGATGAGCCTTGGCTCGTTCGTGATCAGTGGGCTTGGGCAGCCGGTCGAGGTGCGCAGTCCGGCCGGGGTCCTGCTGGTGGCGGTCGTGCCGGGAGCGATCGCCGCGGTGCTGGCGTGGTATGCCGTGGTCGGATGGACGCGCCACCCCGAACCGGCATGGCTGCGCGCCGTTCGCTGGGGGAGCATTGGCGGGTTCCTCTGGTCGTTCCTGGGAGTGGCCGGCATCCTTGCCTGGGCGGCGGTGGTGGCGAAGCACGACGCCGGGCTGATCCCCATGCTCGCCGTGCTAGCGTCGCCGATTGGGTTTGCCATCGGCGCTGCCATCGGTGCTACCAGAGGCGCCCGCCGTCGCCCGGCAGCGGCCGCGTCGGGCACGGTGTCGAACGCGTCCTAGCCAGCAACGCTCGTCGCCGCAGCCCAGTCGAGCGGCCTGCTGCCGCGGCCCCCGTTGCGGGCCGCCCAACGGACAACCGAGGGCGTTGGCGGTGCCGAGAGCGTCCGATGGGCAGTTGAGAAGGATCGGCGTGGCGGAACGTGTTCGTGCCTGTAGGGTGGCCGGCTCGACGCGATCGCCGAGAGCGCTGAAGTCAGGGCGCCGACCGGCCGATACTGTCCGCCGCGGCGTGGGCGCGATGTCCCCGTCCTCCACTCAGGCGTCCAATGGCCGGATTCTTCTCCAAGCTGCTCGGTTCGTCTGCCACCAAGCCGATGCCCGCGCCACCTGCGGGCGCGCCCCGGCGGCCGGAGGAGATCCTGCAGGCGATCGAGGCCGCGGCCGAGCTGTCGACGGGGAGCGCGCTGGTGTGGATCGCCCGCGATGCATCGTACTGGGCTCAACGGACCGAGACGGCGCTGGCGCGCCTTCGCGCCGATTGGGAACAGACCCCTGAGGCGGCGAAGTGGCCAGACGTCACCAGCCTGCTCGACCAGCTCTCGCTGCCGCCCGAGGCGGTCATTCGCCAACTCCCGGCCGCTGCGCGAGAGGCGATGGCGTTGTGCGAGCGAGACGACTTGCCACGCTCGCGGCTTATCGACCGCCTGAGTCAGGATCCGTCGCTGGTGCAGGCGCTCCTGCGGCAGGCCAACAGCGCGTCGTACGGGGCGGGGCTCGCGCCGATCCTCCGTGTCGATGCCGCCATCGATCGTATCGGGCTGGTGGGGACGCGCGCGGTCGTGGTGGCGGCCTCCGTGGACGGCCTGTTGAGCAAGCCGGGCAGCCCGTACGATGCGCTGCTCGCGGCGGCCTGGCAGCACATGGTGAACACCGGGCCGCTCGCGCGCGCCTTCGCGCCGGCATTCGGCGCCGACGGCGAGGAGGCGTTCGCCATCGCACTGCTGCACGACGTGGGGCTGCTCATCATCTTCGATCGCATCTCCACGCTACGATCGGCCAACCGGCGTGCCGTCACCCTCCCCGACGGGTGGCTCGACACGTTGCTTACCGAACTGCACGAGCCGCTCGGCGCGGTGGCAGCCCATCGCTGGGGACTTGGCATCGATGCCGCCGACGCGATCGGTACGCACCACCGGCGCGATTCGCCCGCCGAGCGACACCCGCTGGCGGAAACGCTGTTCCTCGCCGAGCATCTGGCGCGCGTCATGGCCCGTGGTGAACCCCTTGATCTCTTCGGGCTCTGGGGTGAAGGCGAGCTGACCGGCGACCAGACGTACGCGCACACGCTTCTCGATCGGTACGTGCAGCGCGGTTGACGCGTGACGCGTGACGCGTGACGCGTGACGCGGGGCGCCACACGGGGGCGCGGCGCCGGCCGACGCGCCGCGGTCGTACGTTCCCGGGACAGACCGTGGCCATTCCCAAGAGACGCCCCATGCCCACCTCGTCTACCGACGCGCTCCTTGCCACGCTGCAGCACCGCTTCGCCGCCAACCCCTCCCGACACGTCGGCATCTCGTGGGCGGCCGTGCAGGAACGGCTGCAGACCTCGCCCGACGCGCTCCGCAGCATCGCCGAGATGGAGCGCACCGGCGGCGAACCCGATGTGATCGGGCAGGACCCGGCCACGGGCGCGCTGCTCATCGTGGACTGCAGCGCCGAAACCCCGATCGGGCGCCGCAGTCTCTGCTACGATCCGGCCGCACTCGACGCCCGCAAGGAGAACAAGCCGGCGGGCAGCGCGCTGGGCATGGCCGCTGACATGGGCATCACCCTGCTCGGTGAGGCCGAATATCACGCCCTGCAGGCGCACGGGCCGTTCGACACCAGGACGTCGAGCTGGCTGGCCACACCGCCGGCGCTGCGCGCCCTCGGCGGTGCACTGTTCGGCGATCGCCGCTACGGCCGGGTGTTCATCTACCACAACGGCGCGCAGTCGTACTACGCCGTGCGCGGGTTTCGGGGGATGGTGCGGGTGTAGGGTCCGCCCAGCGCCGCTGCGCCCGAGACACAGAGCCGGTGTGCCTACTGGACGGCCAGTCGCCGAAGGATCTGTCCGACCCCTTCCGCATCAAGAAGCATCATCCCCAGGCGCACCTCGCTGATGCCTCGCTCCATGCGATACGTGAACTGCGGGGTGTTGCCGCTCGTGTCGATCCCCATGCACCAGCAGGTGACACCACGTGCCTGGCCTCTCGCTCTGGCAACTTCCGCCAGATGCGACGCGATGAAGAAGGTCCCATGCGCGGCCCGCGAAAGGCCATCGACCAGCAGCACGGTGGCGTCCGTGGCGTCCATGATGTTCGTGCCCCGGAATACTTCATCGAAGAGCGCCAGCACCGCATGGCCTCGGTCGACGGCATCGACGATCAGGCGAACCCGGCGAATCTCGGAGAGATAGAGGCTTTCGCCACGCGCGAGGTTGTCGCGCACGGTGATCGACGCGAGCAGCTGGTCGTATACGGGAATGTCGGCGCGCCGCGCCGTCACGGCCATGCCGAGGTGTGCGCAGTGCACGGCGATGCCGATGGCGCGAAGCACGGTGCTCTTGCCCGCCATGTTCGGGCCGGTCAGAAACAGCACCTGGTCACCATCGGCGAGGTGCACGTCGTTGCCGACCCCACGCGGCAACAGCGGATGCCGCAGGTCGTCGAACGACAGGGTCCCGCCGGTCGGTGGCACCATGCGCGGCACTGTCCCCGATGCGTTCGCCGAGGCCGTGGCCAACGAACACAGCGCGTCCAACCGGGGGATGGCACCGATCAGCGCCTCGAGCGCGGGCCTCATGGGCGCATGCACCTCCGATCGGCTCTCTGTCGAACGGTCGCTCGGCATCTCACCACGCACGGCCACATCCACGGCAAGCAGTGCCTCGTGGCTCCCACGATCGACGGCGGCGCGCAGGCGCTCGCGCTGGGCATGCCGGACGGCGGCATCGAACGTCGACACCATCGCGAGCGTGGCGGCGTCGTCCGGAAGCGACAGCAGCCGTGCCAGCAGTGGCTCGCAGCGTGCGAGCAGCGCCTCCACGGAGCGGAGCTGCGCGGCGACGTGTGCCGCGATCTCGCGATACTGCGCCATGAAGAGCAGGCGACGGGTACGTGCACTCGGGACCACGACGTAGTTGGAGGCCAGGAAGCGCTCGACCTGCGTGGCGAGGACGTACAGATCGGCCCATGGCACCTGCGTCGTCATCGACGTCAGTTGTGGCAGCAGCCGCTGCCGGGCGCGAATCGCCTCGAGATCCTCGAGGGGCTCGGCGATGAGTCGCTTCAACGCCTCGTGCCCCGCCGGGGCATGCGTCTGGTCGAGCCACGTCGCCAGCGGCCACGTCCCGGACGCATCGGGGAGCAGGCCAAGATCGACGAGTGAGGTGCGGTCGGTTCGCATTCGCGCAATATTCGAGGCATGCCATGCACGGCGGGACCGAGCGTGCTACTCGGGAGTCCGACGTTCGTTCCGATGCCCGACCAGCGCACGCCGTGCGCCGATTGGTGCAAAGGGCGCGATGCCGGCGCGTGATCGAACGATCGGGCCCCTGCTCGAAGCCATCACCGCCCAGCGCACCACCCTGCTGGCCGACGTCGCCGCGCTCACGCCGGCGCAGCGCACGTGGCGCAGCGCGCCCCATGCCTGGTCGGCTGTGGACGTGATCGAGCATCTGGTGCTGGCGGAACAGGTGGTACTGGGCGACCTCGCCACGGCGGCGAATCGGGCCGATACGCCGCGGCGCTTCGTGCATCGCGTGCGGGCGGTGCTCGTCTGGCTGGTACTGCGCCTCGGGGTGCGCGTTGCGGTGCCCGCGGAGGCCATGCGCCCAACAGGTTCGGCGTCGTTCGAGGTGCTCCGCGAGCAATGGGACGCCCAACACCGCGCCCTCCAGGCGTTCGTTGGCGGCCTCGACGCGGCAGGGCTTCGCCGACGGGTGTTCCGTCATCCCATCGCCGGGCCGCTCGATGTGCCGCAGGCGCTCCGGCTGCTCTCGGCCCACCTGACCACCCATCAGCGACAGCTGGCGCGCATCCGCACCGAGCGCGACGGCGACCCGCAGGGATACGTTGGTGTTCCCCATGCGTCGCCAGCCTCTCCTCTATAGGTCTCATTGCCGGGGCCCTCGTGGCGCTCCTCCGGCCCGTGGAGTACCGCTGGCTGGTGCTCGAGCACTCGCTGGAGATCTACGGCGGGCTGGTCGCGGCGATCTTCGCGGCCGTCGGCCTCTGGCTTGGCCTGCGCCTGACGCGCAGGGAGGTGGTCGTGCGCGAGGTCCCGGTCCCCGTGCAGGTCCCCGTTCCGGTGCCCGTGCAGGTGCCCGTTCCGGTCCCCGTGCCCGCGCCGGCCCACTTCGAGCGCGACCTGACGCAGGTCGCGGCGCTCGGTCTCACCCCTCGCGAACTGGAGATCCTCGAGTTCATGGCCGACGGCCTGAGCAACCGGGAGATCGCCGAACGGGCGTCGGTGAGCGAGAACACCGTGAAGACGAGCGCCAGACGGGTGCTCGACAAGCTCGGGGCGGCCCGCCGCACGCAGGCCATCCAGCGCGCCAAGGGGCTGCGGCTCATCCCGTCGTCACCCGATGGAGTGATATCTACGGCCGCCAGGCGAAGATCACCCTTTCCGGTGACGCGCCGACGGGGCCGGACCAGCCAGTATGCCGCTCCCTCACACCTCAGGAGACCTGATGCGGAAGATCGTCTGGACGTTCGGCCTGATCGCTGGTGCCGTCATGTCGGTGATGCTGGCGCTCACCATGCCATTCCAGGACCAGATGGCCGGCAATACCGGCATGATCATCGGGTACACCTCGATGATCCTGGCCTCGCTGATGATCTACTTCGGCGTTCGGCAGTACCGGGACACGGTGGGCAACGGCGCAATCGACTTCTGGCCGGCGGCCAAGGTCGGCCTGCTCATTTCGGCGGTGGCGGTGGTGTGCTACGTGCTCACCTGGCAGGTCATCTACTACGGGTTCTATCCGGACTTCGCCGAGAAGTTCGCCGAAACGGCCGTGGAGCGCCTGCGGGCCAGGGGGGCCAGCGAGGCCGAGTTGGCCGCCGAGGTCAAGCGGATGGCGGAGTTCGCGGCGATGTACAAGAACCCGCTGGTGAACATCGCGTTCACCGCGCTCGAGCCGTTGCCGGTGCTGCTGCTCTTCAGCGGGGTGTCGGCGGCGATGCTGCGCCGCAAGCTCCCGGCGGCGTGATGCCACCGACGTAATGCCCGTGTGGCGCGCGCGGCTACTGGCCGGGCCGCCGGTACCTGCGGAACGGCATCGTGAGCAGCGCCCCGATCGTGCTGTGCTCGCGCGGGTCCATGTGAGTGTCCACGCCGTACACGATCTGTGTGCGCGGCAGGTGGCTGAAGGTGCGAAAGAGCCGGTCCCACACCGAGAACACGTTGCCGTAGTTGGAGTCGGTATGGGGCAGCACGTAGTGGTGGTGCACCTTGTGCATGTCCGGTGACACGATCACCCAGCTCAGCATGCGGTCGAGCCCCGCCGGCAGCGCGATGTTGGCGTGGTTGAACTGGCTGAGTACCACGCTCACCGACTGATACAGGAACACCATCCAGATGGGGGCCCCGCTCACCGCCACCGCGAGCGCCGTGAACACCAGCCGCACCACGCTCTCGCCGGGGTGGTGCCGGTTGGCCGAGGTGGTGTCGACGCTGGTGTCGGAGTGATGCACGAGGTGCAGCCGCCACAGGAGGGGCGTGCGGTGCTGCACGAAATGCGGCAGCCAGGCGCCCACCAGGTCGAGCACCAGCAGGCCGATCAGCGCCTGCGCGGCGAGCGGCAACGGCGGCAGCAGGAACAGCAACCCGATCTGCTCACGCGCCACGAGGTCGGCGGTGCCCACCAGCACGAACGCGAGCGCGAAGTTCACCACGATCGTGGTCGCGGTGAAGAAGAAGTTCACCAGCGCGTGCGACCACTTGTCGTAGCGGACGCGCACCAGCGGCGCGGCGCTCTCCCACAGCCAGAACGCCGCGATGCCACCCGCCAGGATGAGGGCGCGGTGCGACGAAGGGATCTGGTCGAAATACGCGGCGAGCTGCGGCATGGCGTGGAAGTCCCTCAGAACGTGATGCGCACCGACGACACCGGTCCGAGGGACACAAACACGCGGCCGTCGTTGGCGCGAGCCCCCGTCTGCATGACGCCGCGCAGCGGGCCGGCATCCTTGGCCGGGCCGATGATGCCGTCGGCGGCCAGCAGGCCGAGCAGGCCGCCGGCGGACGCGAGTCCGAGGGTGGCCTGCCCGTTGGCGTCGGCCATGGCCCCGACGCCGGCCCCCATGAGGGCGCCGGCGAAGGCCCCGAGCTGGGCCAGCGTCCCGTCGGCGCCGGTACGGTCCGCCTTGCGGACGAACACGCGGTCGGCGAACAGCGCGCCGGCCAGTACACCGGCGGTGGCCATGCCATAGGCGACGGACTGGTCCGCCCGTTCGCTGCGCATGGCCGAAAACGCGCCCGCCCCGAGCACGGCGCCGGTGAAGACCATGCTCGCGTCGCCCTGCGTCACGTTGTACGCCGCCCGCCGGGCGTAGCGCGGGCCCAGCGCGTAGCCTACCACCAGGGCGCCGATGGCGGCACCGATCGTGGCCTTGCCGGGGCCGCGCAGGCTGTTGTCCGTGCGGGTGTAGGTGCCGCGCTCCGGGAAACCGGGCTCGAAGGGCTCCTGGTATTCGCGCCCCTTGAAGACGCTGGCGGTCCCGCCGATGCCGAGCGTGGTCAGCGCCCCCAGATCGGCAAAGAGGCCGGCGCTGGCGGCCTCGCCGTCGCTGAGCCCGCGCGCCTGGTGGTAGCCCACGATGGTCCCGCCGATGGCGCCGACGAGGATGGGCGCGCCCCACGCCGGGCCCCCGTCGGCATCGGCCATGGCCGCCACGGCGACACCGGTGAGGGCGCCGCGCGTGCCGCCGTGGGCGGCGCGGCTGGCCTGGGCGCGCGTCACCGTCCGGTGCTTCACCGTGTTGGCGGCCACGAAGTACGACGTGCCGGCGGCCAGGAAGTACGCGCCCGCCGCCGCCGCCCCACCGCTTTCGCTGAGCAGCGCCGCCGCCGACGGGCCGTAGGCCACGAGCCCAAGCAACGCCTGGTTGCGCACGAAGGCGTTGCCGGCCGGCTGCGACACCTCGAGGCTGGTGCCAAGGCCGGTGCCGCCCCCGACCAGCCGCTCGCCGCCCCGCCCCTGCGCCAGCAGCCCGGCGTCCACCACCCGGCGGATGGAGGCCATGGCATCGTCGGTGAGCGGATAGCGGGCCACCGTCCCATCGGCGCGCAGCACGGCGAGCACGTTGCCGCCGGCGTCGGTGCGATAGAGCCGAGCTTCACGGAACGCGTCACCGACGGGCCAGTCAGGCGCCACCAATCGCAGACGCGCCACCAAAGTCGGAGTCATGATGGCGATGCGCCCGGCGGCGTCGAAGGGCACGAGCGTCTCGATGACTGGAGCGCCCTGGGCGGCGAGAGGCGCCGCCAGCGGGGCCGTGAGCGAGAGGGGACCCAGCAGGGCGGCGGGCGGGGCCGCCGACATCAGCGTACGCAGCATCGTACGCCAGGAAACGGATGAACGGGGGGGCAACGCCATCGGATCGATCCTCAGCGGGGGGAGCGTGCGGGAAACGACGGTGGCACCGTGCCCGATGGGGCGGGGGTCCACGGCGCCTGATGGGTCGGCATGATGGCACGCCAGCGCATGGCACTGTATTCCGTGAAGTGGAACGCGAATCCTGTGGCAACCGTTCAGGCCGCTGGTGCGTTCCAACGGTCTGTGCCAAGAGCCCTCGCCCGGCCTAGGACCGGCCACCGAATGGCAGGCGCCGATGTCGGCCGCCGCCCACTGCTGTCTTCGACGATCTCTTCCTCCATGCTCACGCGACTGCGTTCCGTCTTGTCCGTTCTTCTCGCCGTTGGTCTTGGCGCCTCCACCCTGACCGCGCAAGGTGGCCCCCCGGGCGGCCCGCCGACCGGTCGCCCCCCGGGCGGCCCCCCGGGGATGTCGCGCCCCGTGGCCGCCGCCCCCGACTCGGCCACGCTGCAGTCCCAGGCCATTCGCGTCTTTCTGGACTGTCAGGGGCGCATCCGCGGCTGCGACCGCGACTTCATTGTCACCGACGTGAACTTCGTGAACTGGATGCGCGACCGGTTCGACGCCGACGTGCAGATTCTGGTGTCCGGCCTCACCAACGGCGGCGGCGGCACCGAGAACACCATCACCTTCATCGGGCGGCGCCGCTTCGAGGGGATGGCCGATACCCTCGTGCTCAACACGCTCCCCAACGATCCCGACGATCGCATCCGCCGCGAACTGGCGCGCACCTTCAAGCTCGGACTCGCGCGGTTCGTGGCCAAGTCGCCGATCGCCTCGCGCATCCAGCTGGCCTACATCGCGCCGTTCGGCCAGAACCAGCAGCAGGCGTCGGCGGCCAACCTGAAGGACAAGTGGAACCTCTGGACCTACACCACCAACTTCAACGCCTTCGTGCGGGCCGAGGATCGCCAGCAGTCCATCAATGGCTCACTGTCGCTGTCGGCCAACCGGGCCACCGAGAAGTGGAAGATGAACTTCTCGCTCAGCGGCAACGTGAACGAACAGCGCTTCGAGATTCCGGCCACCACCACGCGCCCGGCGTTCACGGTCACCAATGAGCAGCGCACCTACAACGCCAATGCGCTGATCGTGCGCTCGCTGTCGTCGCACTGGTCAGCGGGCATGAAGCTCGGTGCCGGCTACTCCGACTTCCTCAATCAGGATCTCGCCCTGCGCGCGCAGCCGGCCATCGAGTACAACCTGTTCCCGTGGACGGAGCAGACGCGCCGGCAGCTCACCTTCCTGTACAACGTGGGGCCCAACTACTACGACTACCAGCGCACCACGGTGTTCAACCGGGACAACGAAACGCGCATCAGCCAGCAGGCCACGGCGTCGTACGTGGCGCGGCAGTCGTGGGGCTCCAGCAATGTGTCGCTCGACTGGCTCAACTACCTGCACGACTTCAACCGGCACGCGCTCACCCTGAGCGGCAACGTGGACCTGCGCCTCGGCCGCGGCTTCTCGCTCAACGTGGGTGGATCGGCGGCGCGCATCAACGACCAGATCTACCTGCCGCGCGCCGGCAACACCGAAGAGGAAATCCTCCTGCAGCGCCAGGCGTTGCAGACGGGCTTCCGCATCACGACCAACATCGGCATCCGCTACACGTTCGGCTCGATCTACAACACCATCGTCAACCAGCGCTTCAGCAGCCTCGGCTCGAGCGGTGGGCGGTTCTCGTTCTTCTTCTTCTGATGGCTCGCGGGGGGCGGGCCGTGTGTGGTGACCCTCGCTCACGGCCGAACCCGCAGGGTGCGCCGCCGCTCACTCGGGGTTCCGCACCCACCGCCACGTTTCGGCCAGCGACGGCTCCTTGCCGTGCATCAGGATGCCGACGGCGAAGATGGTACCGGCGGCCCGGCGGAAGGCCCACGTTGCCATGGCCAGCAGCACGAGCGCCAGCGTTGGCTCCCACCACGGCACACTCGTGAGCAGCAGGCGTACCGGCAGCACCGCCATCGAGGTGAGCGGGATCACCGACAGGATTTGGGCGATGGCGGTGTCGGGGCGTGACAGCAGCGTGAACGCCAGCCCGAGCGGCAGCAGCGGCACCAGCAGCAGCGCCGAGCGCGGCGACGAATTGGGGTCGTCAATAGTGGCGGCGATCGCGGCCATGAACGAGAACCACATCACGACGCCGAGCAGCGTGACACCCGCCACCAGCAGGAGCGTCCCCAGCTCGGCGGGCGCGGCCGGCAGGGTGAACGTGCTGTTTCCCAGCAGCCGCGGGAGTACCGCGATGAGCAGCAGGCCCGTGGCCGCGAGCAGCAGTGAACCCACCAGCGCTGCCCCCACGAGCCCCAGGATCTTGCCGTCCATCCACGTTTGCGGCGTGACGATGGCAATGACCTGCTCAGTGATGCGCTGCTGCTTCTCCCCGGTGATGCCGGTGAAGAGTGACGCAAAGCCATTGAAGAGGACGAACATGCCGAACATCAGGATGGCGCCCGTGACGATACGCGTGGCGGTATCGGTGCTGCCATTCCGCAGCGTGACAGTGCTCACGCGCACGGTGAAGGGCGCAAGCAGCGCGGCGCGCTGCGCGGCGTCGATGGGGAGCGCCGAGAACGCGGCGGCCTGCCGTGCGCCGGTGAAGGCCTGCTCCACCGACGCCGTCCACGCCGCACGCTCGCGGACCAGGATTTCGGCGGTCGTACCGTCGCGTACCAGCAGCGCCCCGGCCACCGAATCGGCGGCCACCGCCGCCCGGGCACCGCGGTCGCTGGTGTAGCCCTCGGGTACCCACTGCACGCCCTCGACCGCCGGCAGGGCGAACCCCAGCGCCGTCGCCCCCACGACCGCCACGCGCACGTCTCTGGTGCGGGCATTCTTGACCAACTTGCCCAGACCGCCGGCGAGGCTGCCGACCACCAGCATGGTCACGATGCCGATGACCTGCTGTCGCCACTTCACGAAGCGATTGAACTCCCACGCCGCGATGCGGCGCACCTGTTGTCCCCGTGTCATGCGGCCACCTCGGTTGGGGCGGGCGCGGTCACCGCACCCACCGTGTTGATGTAGACCTCATGGAGCGACGGCTGCTCCGTGCGCACGTCGACGATCGTGACGTGCGCCGCACAGTGCGTGAGCAGGGCCCCCACGGGTGTCGCGCCGGTGAGCGTGATTTCGATGGTGCCGTCGTCGTGCCGATGCACACGGTCTGCGGCCGGGTGTGCACGAACGGCCTGCAGCGCCTCGTCGGTGGCCTGCTCGACGTGCAGCAGCAGGCGGCGCCCGCCGCCCCATCGTTCGCGCACGGCGGGTATGGTGCCCGACAGCACCTCGCGCCCGTGCTGCATCACGAACAGCCGGTCGGCCAGCCGCTCCACCAGTGCCATCTGGTGGGCGCTGAACAGCACGGTCGTGCCCTCGTCGCGCAGTGCACGCACCAGCCCGAGAAACCCTTCCTGATTGAGCGGATCGAGTCCGCTGAAGGGTTCGTCGAGAATCACGAATCGCGGGCGATGCAGTACCGCGGCGGCGAACTGGACCTTCTGCTGATTGCCCTTGGAGAGGGAACCGACCTTGTCGCGCAACCGGTGTCCCAACTCCAGCCGCTCGAGCCATGCGGTGGCTGCCGCTCGTGCGCCCTGGCGCGAGAGGCCGCGCAGGGTGCCGAAGTACTCGAGCACGGCGATGAGTGGCTGGTCCTGGTACAGGCCACGATCCTCCGGCAGGTACCCGATCGCCTCGGCGGGCAGGCGCGAGGCGGTCGCGTTGCCTGACCGCCAGACGATGCGTCCGCTGTCGGGGCGGGTGATGCCCACGAGCATGCGCAACAGCGTGGACTTGCCGGCGCCGTTGGGGCCGAGGAGCGCAAAGATCTCGCCGGCGTCGACGTGAAAGGAGATATCGTTCACCGCGTGCACGCGGGCGAACCGGCGGTGTACATGTTCGACGGTCAGCATCGGGATGGGGTGGAGTGGGACCTCAAACACGCTCGGCGTTCAATACGAGCGAACACCCGGTGGGTTTCTCTGGGCCACCGTCGGGCACCCGCTGCCTGTTGCACCACACATCGGACTCCCCGGATCGGACTGCATGACCGACCTCACCACTCGCCCAACCTCCTCCCTCGACGCCATGAAACGGCGCCTCACGAACTGGCTTGTGGGCATCGTGGCGCTCGATCTCGTGCTGCTCACCGGCTTCGCCGTGGTGCTGATCACGAAGTCGCCGCGGCACGCGCTGCCGCTGGCACCGCTCCTGATGTTGCCGGCACTGGCGCTGCTCCCCGTGCTGCGGCAGCTGGGGGCCGTGAAGCGGGAGATGGCGCGGCGAGGTACGGCAGCTCCGCAGCAGTAGCGAAGCGCTGACGGCAAGGCGGTGCCGGAGATGGGACGCCCGTCAGGCGTCCCCAATCGGGCTCCGCGCTGCCGTCCGCCGGCCGACGCTCGCTCGTCGTCGCGTGGTTCCTGTCACGGCACACCGCCGGCGCATCACGATCGGCCACCAACCGTGCCGCCGATCGCGTTCAGTACATCACCCCGGTCGATGACGTGAGAACGCCGGCTGTTGCCGTGACGGTGTACACGAGGCCGGGGGCGGTCCATGAGGCGGCATCGAAGGTGCTGCCCACCGGCACCCGCGTCACGGTCATGGCGAGGGAGGTGAGCGGTGCCGGGAGCGTGCTCCTCGACAGCGACGGCGGCGACAGCAGGTACGCACCAGCCCCCACTCCGAACACGGTCGCCCGCCGGGTCGCGGCGATGCCAACCCCGGAGCCCTCGTCAACGGCCAGGCCCCGCGGTGCCCGGGCGGCATCGTCGGCCTGCAGTCGAACGAGAAAGGTGTAGAACCGCCCCATGCGATCGCGGGCCACGAAATGCGGCTCGGTCATCAGGTCGCGCAGCAGCGGGACCTCGAACAGGTTCGTCGCGAAGGTGATCGAGGGGTCGTACGGGTTGGCGAGGGCCACCGCAGAGGTGGTGGATGTCAGCTGCGCAGAGTAGATGTACGGCGCGAGCACATTCAGCCCGGCGCTGGTGCCCCCGATCGGATACCCCTGGGCAATCCGCGTGTTGACCGCGCGCTGCAGGCGGGTGCCAGACCAGAGATTCACATAGGTGGACTGGTCTCCGCCAGCCACGAAGATCACCTCGGCACGTGCGATGGCGGCCGCCACGCTGTCACTGTTGGCCCCGTCGATCGAGGTGATGACGAACGTCGCGACCGAATTGGCCCCCAACTGTTCAAGGAAGCGGTTGTAGCCGTCGCTGCCGCTGGTGCGCAACACGACCACATCGCCGTAGACCGGCTGGCCCGCGCGACTGCCCGCGATGCCCCCTTGGGTCAGGAGCCACGTCATGCCGGTGGCATCGTCGGTGCCGCCCCCCGCCAGATAGACGCCACTCGCCGGCGTGGTGGTGGCGTTGGGGATGCCCGTGACATACGCCGTGTAGCCCGTCGGCAGCGCGCCGGTCGGCGGTGCAGGCGGGGCCACCGGATCACCGCCACCGCCGCATGCCACCACCACGAGTAGTGCCACCGCGTGTGCCACGGTCGTGCAGGGGCGTCGGTGCATGGCGTCAGCGAACATCGCGTGTCTTCACACTGCAGGGAGAGAGGTTCATCGCCAGTCCAGCGTGATGCCCACCGAGGGGAGGAACGGCAGGCCGGTCTCGCGACGCACGACCCGCGTTTCCTGGCCACTGGCGTTGCGCTGAATGCTGGTGGACATGCGCCGCACATTACGACGCGCGTACGCGTTCAGCACGTCCACGAACACCCGGCCCGTGCTGCTACCGCGCTGCCAGCCGCGCTCCACGCGGACATCGAGGCGATGGTACGCCGGCAGGCGGAGATCGAATGGGTACGGGTACATGGTGCGCGTCAGTGTGCCCGTTGGTGTGGAGGTGCGCAGGACCACGCTGCTCGAGGTCGGATCACCACTGTGGTACACCCATCCCCCGGCGAACCGCCATGCGCCCACCGCACGACCGACATCGACCGCCAGCGTTTGTCGGCGGTCCCAGGGGCGCGCTACCCAGCGGCCGCCGGCCCATACGCGCGAACGGGCGACGGTCCAGCTGGTGGACCACGTCCACACCGAGCGGCCGTCGTCGCGCAGCGACAGCTCGACGCCGCTGGCATCACCACGCGACGCCTCGAGCCGGATGCGATCGTCGAACAGCTCGGGCGCAATGATGGCGCCGTTGCGCGCGTTCACCCACTGCGGACGTTCATGCCGTGTGCTACGCCAGTACACATCGGCGCGCCAGCGCAGCTGCGGACCGGTGCCCCCCACCCCAATGGCGCGCTGCAGCGCTTGTGTGGCCCGGTACGTGGTGGTGTCGCCGTCGGCGAGGGGCCGCTCCTCGGGGAGCGTTGCCTGCGTCGTGACGCCGACGCCGACCCGCAGGGTGGTCGCGCCGCGCAATGGCAGCAGCCAGGCCGCGCGCGGTGCGAGCAGCGCCTCACCGGTCCAGCGCGTTGCATCGAAACGCGCGCCGACCTCCTGGGTAAGGCGGTGCGGCAGTGCGCTCCGCACACCCACCCACCCACCCGACCGGTGCGTCTCCAGCGCGTCCAGCAGGCGCGTCGTATCGGTGCGCCGCTGGAGCGCCCCTCGCACCACGGTCAGCGTGTCGCGCAGCCGCAGCAGGTCGAAGCGGCTCTCGGCCGGTCGCCATTCGCCGCCGATGCGAAGGACGTGCCGCGAGCCCAGCGCCCGTCGGGTGTCCACACGCACCCCGATCGTGTGTGCCCGCCGGTCATCGAGGAAACGGCCTCTGGCAGCCGACCGGGGCTCGTCGGTGACGTCGCGCCGGCTGGCGCGCCGGGTGAGCGACAACGTGCCGGTCACGTTCCACGCGCCCCGCTCGTGCTCGGTGGTGAGCCAGCCCACGGCCGTGCGGTAGCGGGCGGTACTCTGCAGGTCGTCGTCCTGCGCGTAACGCAGGTAGTCGTCGCCATGCAGCAGGTGCGCGCTCATGCGGTCGCGCGCGCCGTACCACCGTACGCGCGCATACGCATCGCCGTAGCGGGGCGTGAGTCCGTCCGACTCCCCGAGCGCATTGAGCACGAGGTCGAGATACCCTCGGCGCACGATCATGTCGGCGTCGGTGCGCGCCCCGAGGCGCAGGTGCTGCGCGACGCGCACACCGGTCAGGGAAAGCGCCGCGCTGGTCGTGCTTGGTGTCCCATCGAAGGCGGGGAGGGGAAACACCAGCGCGCCGGCACTGCGCTGGCCCAGTTCCAGCGGCAGCGTGCCGGCGTGCAGGTCCACGCCGCCTACGAGGCGCAGGTCGATCATCGACAGCGCGGCGTCCAGGTCCGGCAGATGAAAGGGATCAGGTAGCTCCGCGCCGTCGAACTGGTACAGCAACTCATCGGCGGCTCCGCCGCGCACCCGGAGTCGGGCGCTCACCTCACCCGCGGCCACCCCCGGCATTCGGGCCAGCGCGCGGAACAGATCCTCACCCGGCTGTGGCAGGCGCTCAAGGTCGCGGCGGCTCAGCGTGACCGTGGGGGCCTGCACGCTCGGGCCGGATCCGGCAAATCCCGGATGAATGACGAGGCGCGCCAGCATCGGCGCCGACGGCTGGAGCACGAGCCGATACCCGGTGCCCGCCCCCAGCACGGTGTCGAGGGGGGTAAACCCGAGTCGCCGCACGGCGATCCGCCCGGCCGCGAGCGCCGCAAACGCCCCGCCCGCCGAACTCACCACGCGCCGGCCGGCAGCATCGCGCACCTCGGCACCCGCCACGGGCGCGCCGTGCTCGTCCACGATCACGCCACGCACCGCGTCCTGTGCCGGTGCGGTGCCGGGCAGCGTCGCCAACGCGACCAGGGCGGCACGGAGGCGGCGAGGCATCGACACGCCCAAGGATAGCACGCGACACGGGGGCGCGCGGGGAGTCAGGCGCCAAGCTCGCCCGCGCGCGGCGCCCATCGCGGAAGCGCGACTGGCGACACCGTGTGCTACCCCGCCCACCCCCGCTCCCGCAGCACCGCCACCACCGCCTCGCTCCCCATCGCCTCCGGCGGCTCTCCCCACCGGTTGATCGCTTCCTCGCGTGTGGCTCCGGCGTCGAGCAGCTGCGTCACGAGTGCCCGAGAGTCCCGGTCAGCCTCGGCACCCTTCTCGCGGGCACTGAAACGCGACCCGTGCGCCGCCCACGCGATCGGTGAGCTGCCATAACGCGAGTCCCGCCGATTAACGGGGGCGCCGGCGTCGAGCAGCTGTCCAACCAGTGCAGCCTGCCCGTTCCAGGCGGCCCAATGGAGCGGCGTGCCGCCCCACGCACTCTCGCACCCAAGTGGCCAGCCAAGCGACAGCATGAGCTGGAGCGCCTCGTGGCGCTCGTCGAGCATCGCGACGAAGATCGCGCGGGCGGCATCGTCGCCCAGGTGCGCCATCAGCTGTGGTTGCGCGGCGACGAGGTCCCGTGCCGCCAGGTCGTCGGCCGTCAGGCACGCGCCCAGCAGTCGGTCGGTCGCGGTGGGGCGCGTGGTGTCCGCCCCGGCTTCCGCCAGCCAGCGCTGAGCGTCCACGTTCCCGCTGCGCAGCGCCAGCACAAACGGCGTGGCCCCGTCGCTGCGGGTGGCATCGAACGCGGCGCCGTGTTGCACGAGCATGCTGAGCACCGCGGCCCCATGCCCCGACACCACGGCCCGGTGCAGCGGCGTCTCGCCGAGCTGCGAGGGAAGCTGCCCGTCGCCGATGGTGGTGAGCGGCACGGTGGGGTCGGCGCCGTGCTCCAGCAGCCATTCCATCCCGCGCACGGCCGACGCGCTCACCGGGTTCGACACCCGCTGCGACGCCAGAAAGTACAGTGGCGAACTCCCGGTGCCCGCCGGGCCGCGACTCAGGTCGGCACCGAACGCCTGCAGCAGGGCCAGCACGTCCCGACGGTCGTGCTGCGCGGCGTGGTACACGCTCTCTCCATCGGTCGGCGCTGCGCCGCGTTCGAGCAGCAGCCGCGCCACCGGCACGTTCCCCGCCACACTCGGGAAGTACAGTACCGGAATGCGTCCGGCGGTATCGGGGAGTGCGACGCTGGTGTTGGCATCGGCGCCGGCGTCGAGCAGCGCACGCACCAGCGCCACGTGCTCGTCGCTGCTCACCCCGCGGGCCTGCTTGATGTCGGTCAGCACGGCATACACCAGCGGTGGCGCATGATCGGGCGGTATGGTCTGCCCGGCGCAGTCGGGGTTGGCCGCCAGGTGCCGGTGCACTGCCGCCAGGTCGCCCGCGGCCGCCGCGGTGCGAATGCTCAGGCCCGTGATGTCCGTGTGCGCCGTCAGCAGTGCCAGCGCGGCCGTGGTGTCATCGTCGCGCACCGCCTGCAGGAAGCGCAGCGCGGCGAGGGGTAGGGCCTCTCCGGAGGCCGAGACGGTGTTGGGCATGCCTGCGAGTTCACTTACGCCGGGGCCGTGTCAATACCCGTCCTCGGGAATTCCCAGGCCATCCTTGGCGATCCATAGGCCATTCATGGTCATCCACCGTCGCGCTGGTCACCCTCGTCGACGGCGCCGCGGTCGGCGCCCTCGCGGCCCATGCGCCGCGCAAGCTCGAACAGGCGCGCAGCGACTTCTCCATGTACGACCTCGCGGGCGATGTCGCGCACTGACGTCAGGGGATCGCCACCGCGCTCATCCACGCGTGGTGCCTGGGTGATCGTCGTGCGGGCGGATCACGGTGACGATCCGGCCCTTGCGTTGTACGCCTCGCTGGGGACGTGCGAGGACGTCCTGCACGGCGATGTTCCCGTGCCCCGACGGCGTCCGCGCCCTGCCCATGAGGGGGTCGGTCGCTGCACCAAACCCCGGCGCCCGATGACACGAGGGTGGCGGATGGCGGGGCCACGCGTTCCCTTTGCTTCCCCACCCTCTCCCCGGACGGTCCTCCCTGAGCGACGTCGCCGCCCTCACCCGAACGTTGGCGCACCGCTATCGCCTCGACCGCGTCCTCGGACGTGGGGGCATGGGCACGGTGTATCTCGCTCATGACATGCGGCTGGACCGCCCGGTCGCGCTCAAGGTCCTGCCGCCGGAGTTCGCGGCGGTGCCCGATCTGCGCGAGCGGTTCCTGCGCGAGACCCGCCTCGCCGCCGGCTTCTCACACCCGAATATCGTTCCCGTGTTCGCCGTCGAAGAGGGCGAGGACGTGCTCGCGTTCGCGATGGGCTTCGTGGAGGGCGAATCGCTCGCGGCGCGCGTGGCGCGCGAAGGGCCGCTGCCGCAGCGGGAGCTGGTGCGGTTGCTGCAGGACGTCGCCTACGCGCTTGCCTATGCGCACGGTCGCGGTGTGGTGCACCGCGACATCAAGCCGGACAACATCATGATCGAGCGGGCAACGGGCCGCGCGCTGGTGATGGACTTCGGCATTGCCCGCGCGATCACGCCGGTCAGTGAGGCCCGCGGGCTCACCCGGGTGGGGGAAGTCGTCGGGACGCCCGAGTACATGAGCCCCGAGCAGGCCACGGGCGAACCGCTCGATGGACGCGCCGACCTCTACTCGCTCGGGCTGGTCGCGTGGTTCGCCCTGACCGGACGGATCGCGATGGACGGGGACTCGACGCAGCGCATCCTCGTACGGTAGCTCACCGAGCCGGTCCCGTCGGTGGCGTCGGTGCGTCCCGATCTGCCGCCGGCGCTCGGGGCGGTCATCGACCGCGGTTGCGCCAAGGAACCCACCGACCGGTTCCGCACGGCGGAAGCGCTGGTCGAGGCCCTCGACGCCACGCAACTCGCGACCCCCGAGGTTCCGGTCGCGGTGCGACTGCTCGTGCCCGACCTGACCGCGGTGCTGACGCGCGCGATGGTCGCGCTCGGCTTGCTGGCCTACGGCAATGACCGCCTCGTGGGATACGGCAACGCCAGCGTCTTTTCCTTCGGGCTCATCGCGCTGGCCATGATGTGGGTGCGACTCCTGAGCACGGCGCAGGAGGTTCGCCGCCTGTGTCGCGCCGGGTTCACCGTGCCTGAGCTGCAGCGGCTCCTGTTGCTGGTGCAGGCCGAGCGGGATGGCGTGCGTGCCATGCGACGACTCGATCCGGTGCTGGTCAAGCGTCGCCGCCTGCGGGTCGCGCTGGCCAGTGGCCTGCTGGTGTGGCAGGTCGTCACGATCGTGCAACTGCTGCAAGGGCGTATCAAGGACGGCGACGCGAACATCGAAGACCGCGCGACGGTGCTGCTCTTCTTCGCCGCCCTGCTGGTTGTCGCCCTTGTGGTCACGGTGCTGGTGAGCAGTCCCTTCCGCAGGCCGTTCGTGGAGCAGTGCTTCAGCACCGTGTGGCTGGGGCGCGCGGGGCGGGCGTTGCTCTCGCTGGCGAGCAGACGGCGGGGGGAGCCCGCGCCGCCGACGCGGGCGGGACCACCGGCATCGCCGCCGTATGGTGGCGCGGTACCGCCCACCGTCGCACCCGCCGTCCCAACCAGCGAAGCCCCTACGCTGACCACGCTCGCCGCCGAGGTCTCGGCGCTGGCCGAGCGCGTCGTGCGCCTCGAAGCGCGGCGCGAGTGATTCAGCGCGCGTCGCTCGCGCACACCGGCAGCGCCTTCGGCGTCCGCAGCGACAGCCCCTCGTTCCACGTCACGCCGACATCGGGCGGCGGGGCCAGCGTCACGTCGCAGGTCACCAGCACCTCCAGCATACACTCCACCAGCAGCCGTACGATCACCGCGCCGCTACACCGGTGCACGCCGGCACCGAAGGCCACGTGCCCCGGTGCGCCGCGCGACAGGTCGAGACGGTCCGGATCCGGAAACGCGGTGCCGTCGCGGTTGGCCTCGGCGAGGCGCACCACCACGAGGTCTCCCGCCGCGATGTCGCAGCCGCCGAGGCGCACCGGCGCCAGCGCTCGCCGATACACCGCGGTGGTGGGCGTGGCGTAGCGAAGCAGCTCGTGTGCGGCGACGGTCAGCGCCGTCGCGGTCAGCGCGTCGGCGGTCAGCGCGTCGGCGGTCAGCGCGTCGGCGGTCAGCGCGTCGGTCGTCAGCGCGTCGGCGGCGTCCCGTCGACACGCCGCCCGCAACCACCCCAGCTGCGCCGGATGCTCAAGGAGCGCCAGCATCATGCCGCTCACTACACCCGGCAGCGACTGCGACAGCGCCACGAATGTCTGCACCACGGCTGGCGATGTGCGCCCACCCAACAGGGCCGCGAGCATCGCCGCCGCGTGGCGGGCGTCCTCGGTCGTCTCGCCGTCATCCGACATCGACGCGGCATCGAAGACCCCCTGCGCCAGCGGCAGGGCGCTCGCGAGGGTCGCCCGGTCGAGTCCCAGGAGGCGTGACGTGACGGCCTCGCTCCACGGCACGGCGACGTCGCCCACGAAGTCCCGAACCGACGTCGCCGGCAAGGCCACGAGCAGTCGCTGCGCCTCCTCGCGTAATGCCGGCATGGCCGCGCGCACCACCGACACGGGCAGCAGGTTGACCACGCTCCGCTGTACGTCGCGGTGCGCCGGATCGGCCAGCGCGCGTGTGCCGGGCGGCACGAGCTCCGGAGCCGCAAGCGCCGCCTGCACGTCGGCAAACCGGCGCAGCACCCAGCTGCGCGACGTCGGCATGCGCGATGTCGTCATGCACAACGTCGACCGATGCGGCGGTCCGGCCCGCGCCCCCGGCATCCGTGACGCGAACGCGAACGCGACCAATGGCCGGCCACGCAGGTTACGTTGCCGGTCCTGTCTCCACCGGCGTATCCGGCTGGCTTCCCCACTCGGTCCAGCTCCCATCGTACAGCGCGGTCCGCGTTGCCCCGGCCACCTCCGCCGCCAGCAGCACGGCACACGCCGTGAGCCCGCTGCCGCAGCTGCCCACGAGCGGCGCGGCGAGATCCACGCCGGCCTCCTCGAAGCGCCGGCGCAGGGCATCGGGCGGCAGCACCGTCCCGTCCGGACCCACCAGCGAGGCGTAGTGCACGTTGCGCGCGCCCGGAATGTGCCCGCCGCGCAGGCCCGCCCGCGGCTCGGGTTCCTGCGCCGCGAATCGCCCAGGCGACCGTGCATCCACCACCTGCTCGCGGCGCGCCTCGAGATTGGCCCGCACGGCCGCCAGGTCCCGCCAGCGTGACGCATCGAGCTGCGGCGTGAAGGTGGCCGGTACCGGCACCGGCACCTCGGTGGTCACCGGCCGCCCTTCGCGCTGCCACTTCGGGAAGCCGCCGTCGAGCACCGCCACCCGCGCGTGCCCCAGCGTGCGCAGCATCCACCAGACGCGCGGCGCGCTGAAGTTCTGCCCCGAACCGTCGTACACCACCACCGCCTGTTCGCTGCCCACGCCCAGTGCCCCCAGGCGTGCCGCGAGCACGGCAGGGGCCGGCAGCGTGTGGGGAAACGGCGCCTGCTCGTCGCTCAGGCTGTCGACATCGGCGAAGACCGCCCCCGGGATGTGCGCCGCTTCGTATTCGGCACGTCCGTTCCGGCCGGCGGTGGCAAGGTACGAACTGGCGTCGATCAGCCGAAGCAGCGGGTGGCCGAGGTGCGCGGCCAGCCAGTCGGTGGCGACGAGGGGAGTGGGAAGCGCGAGGGACATGGGATCGGTGACGAGGGTCGTCCCAATGTCCCGTGCGGCGGGCGAATGCGCCAGCAGGACACTTCGCGCCGGCGCGCCGGCTTCTAGATTTCCCTTCGCTCCGCCGGCGTCTGCGTGAGGTCGGCTCGTGGTCGCGTCACCCTCAGCAGTGAGAACCTGCCCGTGCGTCTGCCCCCGTTCGTCGCCGCCGCCACGGTCGCCCTGACCGTGACCGCCTGCACCGCCTCCGACAAGGCGCCCGCCGCCGACAGTGCCACGGCAACCGCGCAGGCGGCGCCGGCCACCGAGGCCGCGGTGCGCATCGTCTCGCCGGCCGATGGTGATACCGTGACCCTGCCGTTCACCGTGCGACTCGAGGCCACCGGCGTGGAGGTGATCGCCGCCACCGGCACCGCCGAGCCGGGCAAGGGGCATCACCATCTCGTGATCGACGGTGACGCGCCGGCCGATTCCCTGCCGCTGCCGGCCCCGCCCGTGGTCATTCACATGGGCAACGGCGCCAGTGAGCGGGTGATCGATTCGCTCTCGGTGGGCCCGCATCGCATCATCGCGATCTTTGCCACCGGCGACCACGTGCCATTGACGACGGTGAAGCGCGACACGATCACCGTGATCGTGAAGTAGGGCTACTTCCCGCCCCGTGCCTTCCAGGCCGCGTACTCGGCCGGCATGCATACCGAGCAGGGGCGGTACCCGGCCGCGATCGCCGTGGCTTCATCGGCAAAGAAGACCCGCTGCTGTTCGTAGCCCCGCCCGGTGGCCAGCGCGCGCCGGGCGGCCTTGCAGTCGAGGCGCCCGTAGCGCCGTTCCTTGCGGTAGCCGCCCAGTGTGCCCTTGGTGGGGCTGCTGTAGCGTGTGCCGTCGGGGCCGATGAGGGTGTAACGCCGCGCCAGGGTGTCCATGCTGAATGATAGCCACCCCACCAATCCCGTCAGCGCGGCAGTGACTGCTCGATGTCCGCGGCGATGTACGCCATCACCGCCATCACGGCCACGCACCGCTGCACCTCGGCGGGGTCCAGCTTGTCCGGCGTGTCGGCGTCGGTGTGGTGGAACCAGAAGTACCGCGCGCCGTCCACGGTGAGCCCCATGCCGGGCACGCCGGTGGACATGATGGCCGCGATGTCGGCCCCGCCCCCCGACGGACCGATGGTGCTGGCCTTGATCGGTGCCAGCAGCGAACCAATGGCCTCGACGATGGCGCGTGCTGCCGGCGATCCGGTGAAGCCGAAGCCCAGCGGCGAGAACACCCCGCCGTCGGACTCGATCGCCAGTTGATGCGGCTCCTGCTGGTGCATGTCGCGATACGCCGAGCCGCCCCGCCCGCCGTTCTCCTCGTTGGTCCACCCCACCACGCGAATGGTGCGACGTGGCGTGAGGCCGAGCTTCTTGAGCAGACGCACGGCCTCCCACGCCACCACCACGCCGCCGGCGTCGTCCATCGCGCCCTGGCCCACATCCCACGAGTCGATGTGGCCGCCCATCACCACGATTTCGTTCGGCTTCTCACGCCCGCGCAGCTCGCCCATCACGTTGGCGCTTTCGGCGTCGGGGAGCATCTGCGCGTTCATCGTGAGCGTCACGCGCACCGTCTCGCCGCGGCCGATCATGCGCCGCATCATCATGGCGTCCTCGGCGGTCACGCTCGCGTGCGGGATCTTCGGCACGGCCGGGTCGTAGCTCATGTTGCCGGTGTGTGGCGTACGCATGCTGTACGGGCCCGCGCTGCGCGCGAGCGAGGCCACGGCGCCGGCCTTGGCGGCCGCAATCGCCCCCTGTCGCCGGAACGCCCCGTTGTAGCCGTAGTCGCGCCACTCGGCGTCGTAGAGTACGATCCTGCCCTTCGCGTCACTCGCGCGCTGCGTGAGTTCCTCAAAGCTCGCCACCACCATGACCTCGGCGGTGATGCCCTCCGGCGGCGTGGCGATGCTGCCGCCGAGGCCGAGCATGGGGAGCTGCTGCCGCCGCGGCGCGACCAGTTCCAGCGACTCGGCGCCGCGCACCCAGTGCGGCACCATGACTTTGTCCTTGCGCACGTTGTCCAGGCCATCGGCGCGCATGGTGGCGGCCGTCCAGTCGATCGCCTGTTCGAGTGCCGCCGACCCCGAGAGCCGATGACCGAAGCGGTCGCTCAGTTCGGCGATGCGGTTCCACGCGCCGGCTGAATCGGCCTGCGCGGCGGCGATGATGCGGTTGGCCACCTCGCGGTACCTCGCGGGAATCTCCTGTGGTGACTGGGCCGCCAGCGGTGCCGCGAGGACGGCCAACGCCAAGGCGTTGGAGAGCACGGTGCGATGCATGGGGAGCTCGGAGGGTGGGCGATGGCGTACCATAGGGGCGCTATCGCAATCTCCATCGCCAGCGGCGGAACGTCCAATCCCGGCGTGCGGTAGCTTGCATCATGCGCGCTGTGTCCTCCTTCCTGACACCCTCCTCCCGGCTCCCGCTGTTTCGTTCAGCGGGACCCCTGGCCAGCACCCTGCTCCTGCTGGCCGCCTGCGCCGGCGAACCGCGCCCATCGCCCGCCGATGACAGCACGATTGCGCCCGCGGCCACGATCCCGGCACCGGCCGCCGCGCCGCTGCGCAGCCCCGACCGCTATCGAGTACGCTTCGAGACCAGCAAGGGCCCCTTCGTGGTCGATGTGCAGCGTGCTCTGGCGCCGCGCGGATCGGATCGCTTCTACGAGCTGGTGACCATGGGGTACTTCAGCGGTGTACGCTTCTTCCGCATGGTGCCGGGGTTCATCGTGCAGTTCGGCATTCACGGGGATCCGACGGTGAACGACCTGTGGAACAACGCCACCATCCCCGATGATCCCATCAAGGGCCGGAACACGCGCGGGACGATGGCCTTCGCCGCGTCGGGGCCGAACACGCGCGCCACGCAGCTCTTCGTGAGCACCGGCGACAACGTGCGCAAGCTGGATGGCCAGCGGTTGTTCATGCCCTTCGCCACCGTGGTGGAAGGGCTGGACGTCGTCGACCAGCTGAACGCCGAGTACGGCGAGGAGCCCAACTTCTCGCGCATCGTGCGGCAGGGGAACCGCTATCTGCAGCGTTGGTTCCCGGCGCTCGACTCGATCGTGTCAGCGACGGTGGTCAGCGACGTCCGATGATCTCGTGGCCGGCGCGAATGACGGCGGACGCCTGCTCCGCCGAGCCAGACATGAGCAACCCGCGATAGCCCTTGTCGAGGCGGTCGCGGATGGTGGTGGCGGTTGCCGTCATCATGCTCGGCATGCCGACCGTGGCGCCGATGTCGCGCACCTGCTTGCACGCCGCCTCGGCGCCGGGCCCGTCGCCGCCCATGTCGCGCGTGAGGCTCCCGATGCCGCACGAGAGCAGGCTGTAGCCCGGAACGGCGGCGATGTCCTGCATCGCGGCGACGGCGCCCTTGTCCTCGATCATGAGCATGGCAATCACGGTGCCCGTGGCGTTTGCCGGCGTCCACACGTTGGCCCCTGCCTCCCGGAAGAAGCGGGCCGCCAGCCGCGCTTCGTCGGCGCTGCGCACGTGCGGGATGACCACGCCATCGGCGCCGAGGGCAAGCGCCTGCTTCACCCGTGCGCGCGTGGAATCGGCGCCCGCCGCCTCGATGGTGGGGATACGCACGAGCAGCGTGGGGCGCGTCGGCGCGCTGCTGGCCCTGAGGCCGGCGACCATGGCCCGCACGGCGTCGGCATCATAGGCCCCTTCGAGGTTGAGGAACAGGTAGTCGAGCAGCGGGTTGGCAGCGAGCGCCTTCGCGCCATCGGCGGTGTACAACGGCGGCAACCGCCGGCCGGTGGCGTCGGTGGCGCCCGGTGCGCGTTCACTGGGCACGAACATGCCGAACGCGGGCGCGCCGGACTTCCAGAGGGAGAGTGCGGTGCCCTGCGCCGTCGCGGTCGGCGCGGTGAACGTGGTGAGGAGCGGCAGCACCGCCAGCCAGCGGAAACGACGCATCGGGGTCTCACGGGAGCGAGGGATCGATTGAACAGCCCGCCCAACATGCGCCGGTTGCGCTGCGCGCGGAATGGCCGCGACTCAGCAACGTCGCTCCTCAGGCACCCACGTCGGTGGCCGGCACTCCCTCGTGCCGGCCAAGGCGTGCCGGCCAAGGCGTGCCGGCCAAGGCGTGCCGGCCAGTGCGTGGTGGAGCCCCCGGCTCCGGCGAAACCCGATGCCGAGCCACGCCAGCATGGCCCAGCACTGCGGCGGGCCGTCATCGGGGCACGCCGCAGTGCCGAGGCGACGAGGGTGGAGTGCCGACAGGAACATCCCCCGCGTCCGGATGGCGTCGTTGGCGAGTGGGGTGGGCGTCGGCCGATGCCCCGGGTAATTTTGGCCGCCTATGATGCCCCCCGCAGACACCCGGCGTCGCATCTTCATGGTCGGCGCCACCGGCACCATTGGGCGCGCCACGGTGCGCGCGCTGGTGCGCCAAGGCCATGAGGTGGTGTGCTTCGTCCGCACGCGGCCATCGCACGACACGCTGGCGCTACCGGCCGGTGTCATCGTGCGAGAGGGCCAGGTCACCGACCTGGCGTCACTCGCCGGCGACGGTTTCCGCGGTGAACACTTCGACGCGGTCGTTTCCTGCATGGCGTCGCGCACCGGGGCACCGCGCGATGCCTGGGCCATCGATCACGATGCCCATCTCAACCTGCTGGCCGCCGCCAGGGCCGCCGGGGTCTCGCACTTCGTGCTGCTCTCGGCCATCTGTGTCCAGAAGCCACGGCTGGCCTTCCAGCATGCCAAGCTGGCCTTCGAGCAGGCGCTGCAGGCATCCGGCCTCGTCTGGTCCATCGTGCGGCCCACGGCGTTCTTCAAGTCGATCTCGGGACAGGTGGCGCGCGTGCAGCAAGGCAAGTCGTTCCTGCTCTTCGGCGACGGGACGCTCACCGCGTGCAAACCCATCAGTGACGACGACGTAGCCGAGTACCTCGCCGGCTGCCTCGACGATCCGGCGCGGCAGAACCGTGTGCTGCCGATCGGTGGTCCGGGCAAGGCCATGACCTTGCGCCAGCAGGGTGAATTGCTGTTCTCGCTGGCCGGCAAGCCCCCGACGTTCACGCACGTCCCGGTCGCACTCTTGGACATGCTCGTCGCGGTGCTCGGTACGCTTGGCAAGGTCATCCCCCCGCTTGCCAGCAAGGCCGAATTCGCGCGAATCGGCCGGTACTACGCCACGGAGTCGATGCTGGTGTGGGACGACGCGGCGAACCGCTACGATGCCGACGCCACGCCGTCCTTCGGTCGGGATACACTCGCCGAGCACTACGCGCGCATGCTGCGCGGCGAGACGGCTGACGATCGCGGAGAGCACGCGGTGTTCTGATTCGGGTGGTGGCGTCGGGCGCAGTCGGTGCCAGCTCCCGCTCACGACTCCTGCCGCTGCCAACGCGGAGGCCTGCCGTGTTCGTCGCGCCAGGCCGTCACGTCTCCGCGTTCACTCATTCCACGGCCGTGTCTCCAGCCGCAGCGTCGCCTTGAGCCCGGGCTTCGTGTTCTGCAGCACCGGAACCTCGAACACCCAGCTACCCGGAATGAGGGTCTCACCACGCGCCTCGTGCCCGACGGCATTGGGCGACGCCGTATCCCAGCCGTAGCGCACCTGCCATCGGCCACCATCGTCGGTGGTGGCTTCGAGATTGAGCTTGTCGCGGAAGAGAAAGCCACCATCGTAGTGGTCCTTTCGCCAGAACGGCTGTCCGTCGAGCTGGTACTCGGGCACCTGCACGCCCAGGTCGAGGCTGAAGCCCAGGGTGGGACGTGTTGCGTCGACGCGCGCCGTGTTCGACAGGAAGACGCTGGCCAGATGCACCGGGCGCTTCGCCTCGACGTGCTTCGCGTAGTCCACCAGGATCGCCGAGCCCTCGCTACTGGTCCGTCGGTGCAGGTCCCAACGCCCGCCACGTACGCGAACGATGAGGTCCACCAGATAGTCGGCGCGGATCGCGTGGCCTTCGGCCTTGGCGTGGTCGACGGCCGGTGGCAGCATGATCTCCTCGATGTCGAGGAACGCATCGACGCGCACATTGCCGAAGAGGAACCGGCGCAGGTTCTGGTAGCCGTCCTCGGAGTTGACGATACCGTAATGGCCGGAGTGCGACCGGTGCACGAAGGCTCGCGGCGTGTCCGCGGCGTACGCGTTCGCGATGCGCACGAGCCCGTCGCTCATCGGGCCGACGGCAAACCGGGCCATGCCGTAGTCGTCATGGTTGGTCCCGACGAGACTGAAGAATCGCTCCTCGGGGAAAGCCCCATCCAGCGAGTTCACCGGCCTGGTGCGATCGAGCATGAGGTACTCGCGCATGCGTCCCTCGTTGAACGTGTCCACGTTCGCGACGCCGAGGAATCCCGGCACGTTCCCGACGCCGCGCAGGTCGATGCCCCCGTGGGGCGTGGCGTAGGTGAATACCTTGTCCACCCGTTGATCGTTGCGGGAAAAGTTCTGCAGCAGGCAGCGGCAGATGAGCCCTCCCATGGAGTGCGCGACGAGATAGACGCGGAACTGCTCGGAGTTCGTACCGAATCGGGCGCGATCTCCCGGCACATACCGGTCGTGCAGCTGGTTGATGAGATCGAGCAGTCCCTTCGCGTACACCTCGATCTCGGAGGCTTGGCCGGTGCCCAGCGCCTTCGAGGCCTCCTCGTAGTAGCGGTAGATCCACACCGACTTGGGTGAGAGGGGGCGGCCGACCGGAACCTCGGCACCGTCGATGTAAGTGTCGGTGTAGCCTTCGTCCTTCATGAGGCGGACCAGCGGCGACTCGAAGACGTGCCGCACGACGGACTTGGGATACTGCTGCCGCAGCTTGGTGGAGCCGAGGTTGAATCCCATGTACGGATCGGCGACGGTGTTCTCCACCTCGCCGCTCGTCATGGCGTAACCGCGCACGTAGATGATGGGGTAGTATGGGCGCTGCATTGCAGGGGCCTCGCGGCGGCTCGGGGGCTGGCGCGTGGTTCGCGGCGCCCACGTGGCGCCGCCGGTGGCCGAGGTTGCGATGGGAAGCGCGACCGTGTCAAGCGTGCGCGTTGGCGCCGTTCGGACACCGCGGCCGAACGTCAGCCTGGCGGCAGGACGAAGCGCTGCGATTGACGCTCGTAGGCGTGCGCCAGCGCCAGCAGCTGCCCGTCACTGCCTGGCAGCCCCACGAAGCTCAGGTTCCCCGCCGGCATGCCATCGGTGCCGTGGCCCGCCGGCACGGAGACCTCCGGGAGGCCCAGCCAGTTGCCGTAGCCCAGCGTCGTGCGTACATCGGGCCAGGATGACGTGGCCGCCGGTGCGGGGAACGGCATGGTGGGATAGACCATCGCATCCAGCCGCTGGGCGCGAAACGCGTTCGTCAGTTGGGCCACGGTCTCGGCGCGCGAACGCGCGAACGAGACGCCCGCCGCATCCTGTTCGTACGGCCGCCTGAGGAGCGCCGCCACGGCCTCCCAGTCGCTCGGCAGCACGTCGTAGAAGGCGCGATACGCGGCGATGCCGCGCTGCACGTGCGCGACGGCATCCCCGCCCTGGCCGGCAAAGTAGCGCTGCAGGGCGTTGGCCGTGGCGGCGGGCGAGTTGGGGTCTGGCGCGACGTCGCCACGCGCCGCCGCCGCCTCGGCGAACTGCGCGCGCACCGTCGCCCGCGTAACCGGCGCGTCGAACGACTCCACCACGGCCCCCGCTGCCACGCAGTCGGCAATCGCGCGGTCGAACACGGTCAGCGATTCCGCCGACATCTGCGTCCGCGGGACGTGGAGGGCCACCAGACCGAGTCGTGCCCCGGCGAGCGCATCATCGCGCAGGCGGGCCAGGACGCCGCGGGGCCATGGCGCACGCATCGCCAGCCCGTCGGAGGCGTGCGGCCCGGCTATCGCGTCGAGCATCAGCGCCGCATCGGCCACGGTGCGCGCCAACGGCCCGTGCGTATCGAGATAGGGCCACGTGGGAATCACGCCGGTGCGTGGCACCAGCCCGAACGTCGGCTTCATCCCCACCACGCCCGTGAACTGCGCGGGAATGCGATTCGATCCGCCATCGTCGGTGCCCAGGGCGGCGAACGCCATGCCGGTGGCCACCACGACGGCCGCGCCGGCGCTTGAGCCGCCGGGGGTGCGCACCCCGGAGGGATCGTAGGGGTTCAGCACCTGGCCCGTGAGCGAGCTGGTACCGTTGCCGCGGTACGCGAAGTCATCGGCCGCTGTCTTGCCCAGCAGCACGGCGCCGGCCTCGCGCAGGCGCTGCACTTCCAGGGCATCCCGTCGCACCGGTCCTGGAAACAGCCGCGCCCACTCGGCGCTCGAGGCCGTGGTCGGTAGCCCCGCCATGTCGTAGATGCTCTTGGCGAACAGCGGCACGCCGTCGAGCGGGCCCCGCAGGCCCCCGCGCCGGAGACGCCCATCCGACCGGGTGGCCTCCGTCAAGGCGGAGTCGGCCAGCAGGTCCACCGCCCGCAGCGCCGTGCCGCGCTCTCGGCATCGCTCGAGCGCCCGCCGTGTGACTTCCTCAGCGGTGTACTCACCGCGGAGGCGGCCGGCCTGAAAGCCGGCAATGGTATCGGTCAGCGGGTCGGTCGCGAGCCTTGGCCACCGCACGAGTGGCAGCGCCAGCAGGGCACCGAGTTGGGCCAGAGCATCACGGCGGGATGGGGCCATGCCGAAAAAGATAGCACTCAGGCCGCGTCCCGAGCGGCGCCCCGCCGATGGTTGGCGAAGGCCGCCACCAGATGGTCGCGAATCTCCAGCAGCATCTCGCGCAGGGCATCCGACATCTCCAGCGACTTGCTGCGCGTGTCGAAGTAGACGCACCCCAGCAACTTCTCTTCCAGCACCAGTGGCAGTACGCCGAAGTTGCGCGGTGCCAGCTCGTACAGGGTGCGGTCGCGGCGCCACGTCTTGCCGGCGGTGCCTTCACAGCTCGCGAAGGTGTCGGTGCGCCCATGCAGCACGGCACCGAGCGGTCCCGCTGAGGCGATGGGGCGTACGAGGAAGTGCCGCAGCAGGTGTTCGTGTCCGGCGCCGATGCCAACTCGGCCGCGCACCGTCAGGAAGTCCTCGCTGCTGAGTGCCAGCAGGACGCGTTCGTAGCCGGCCGCCGCAATCGCCGCCATGGCCGACCGCGTGACCGTGCCGAGATCGAAGCCCGTGCCGCTCAGTCGCTGATCGACGATCTCCCGCAGGACCGTGCGGGCATCGGCTTCCTCTTTCGAGTCTCCCGCCCGCTCGGCGTACCGCTCGTGGTTCGGCCGCCACGCGGGCTCGTCCGGTTCGTCCTCGCGCTCACGGGTGAGCGCGCTCCGCGCCCGGGTCGTCTCCTCACGCCGTTCGCCGCCGACCCGACGGCGGCGCTCCGCTCCCTCCTCACGTTCGGCGTGATCGTGCCTGACCTCGAACCCCTCGGCGTCCAACGCCTCCGCGCCGTCGAGGCTCGCGCCGTCCACGCTCGCGCCGTCCGAGCTCGCGCCGTCCACGCTCGCGCCGTCCACGCTCGCGCCCCCCACGCTCGCGCCGTCCCCGCTCGCGCCGTCCACGCTCGCGCCGTCCCCGCTCGCGCCCCCCACGCTCGCGCCGTCCCCGCTCGCGCCCCCCACGCTCGCGCCGTCCGAGCTCGCGCCATCCCCGCTCGCGCCGTCCGAGCTCGCGCCATCCTTGCGAGCCCGGTCCACAGGCTCCTGCTTCTCCTTGACCGGTGCCATCCGTGCGGCTGCCCCCCGCAGGCGTCCTTCCATCTTCGCCGACTTGCCGCCGAGCTCCATCGTGCGGATTGTGCCCTTGCTGGTCAACCACGCGGCCTGTGCCACTTCCATGACCGTCTCGGTCGACAGGTTGAGTGGGTGGGCGAAGGCCTTGAGGGACTGCTCGAAGTGTGTGGATCCTGGCGCGGCGTCACGATAGACGGCATTGGTCATGTCGGCGCTCAGCTGCGTGATGGTATGCAGCGGCGTGGACGCGTCCACCAAGCTCGGGTCGAGGCGGCGCAGACTGTTCACCACCTCGCGGGGCAGCTTCCACTGGTGCGCCAGGGCCACACCAACATCCTCGAACGTGAAGCCCAGGATGGCCTGCTCCGTACCGGGAGGGGGGGGCGGCGCCTGCTCGCACCGACGCAGCCACTGGCCGTACTGCGATACGCGGTGCACCGCCACCGTCACCTCGCCGAGGTTGCGGAACAGCCCGCACAGATACGCGACTTCTCCCTTGCCGAACCCCACCGCTGCCGCCAGTTCGATGCTCTGGTTGGCCGTCAGCACCGACAGCGCGAGCAACTCCTCGACCGCCGGCGCCTTCTTCTGCAGATGGTCGAAGACACTCGCGGCGCTCGACAGGTGCTGCACCCGGTCGAACCCCAGCAGCATGATCGACTGCTTCACCGAATTCACCCGGACCCCGGCGTTCCACAGTGTGGCATTGGCAATCCGCAGCACCTTGGCGGTCAGCGCCACATCCTTCACAATGGCGTCCTCGAGCATCTGGACGCGCACCTTCAGGTCTGATGCGACCTGAATGATCGTGCGGACATGCTTCACGAACGCTGGCAGGTCACCGCCGGCCCCAATGGCGCGTACGAACGCCTGCGCCTCGGGCGAGACGTTCGGCATCGGGTCCTGATCCAACGTCGCTCTCGTCATGGTCAGGATGCCCCGATGCTCACGCCCGCCACGACGGGCGGGCAGGCACGGCGGCACGCCATGGGAAAGCGCCTGTGAATGAACGCACGCATCATCGAGAGGGGCCGGGAGTCGTGGGCGACGGAGCGGCGCCGGTGCCGCTCCTCTTCCAGATCATCAGTTTCGTCCCGTCCTCCCCACTTCTTCAGTCCCCGTCCCAACCGACCTGCTCACCCGCATACCCGCTCCTCGGGTTCCGGGGTCGGGGTGCGGGAAAGGCCATCGACAAGCTCCCGCCGCACGAACGGCCTGATGCGCATGGTGTGCCCGCGACGTCGGGGCCGATCGTGCCTCCGGGCAGCACCAGGTCGGGGAACACCAGACCCACCACGATGCTGCGCAGGACGCAAGGCTCCTGATGAGGTCGGGGTCTTGCTCGGTATCGCGCGCACTTCGACCGCCATCGCCACGGCCGCGCCGATTTCACGTCCCGAGCGGAATCAGGAACGGTCAGCGTCGGCTGTGCCAGGCGGGTGAAGTCACGCCGGCTCGTGACGGAGCCGGCGCCTGGTACCCCGTCATCGACCCCGTACGGCTCGATCGGCTATCGGGCGAGGAAACCCCTGAGAGGAGGCAGGGCTGCGGCGGGGGCTTCCTCGAATGGCAGGAGCCCCACCTCCGGCAGGCGAACGAGTGTCGCCTAGGGCATGGCGCGCAGAGAGTCGTCGGCGTTGGTCACCGGGATCATCTGGTCTCGCTCACCCCACAGCAGGAGCGTGGGCACGGCAATCCGGCGGAGCCGCGGCAGCGGGTCCGTCAGCACGGTCTGGCGCATGCGTGGGAGCAGGGCGTGGCGGTTCCCGGGCGCACGAAGCAGGTCGTGGTCGCGCCCGACGACCGAGTCGGTGAGCTGCTCCGCCTTGGCATACGCGGGGGCGAGGTTGGCACCCAGCATCGGCTTCGGCAGCACCCATTGCATCAGGCCCAGGGCGGCAGGCACCTCGGCGGGCGTGTCGTACTCGAAGCCGGGGCTGGCGAAGCCATCGGGGGCGTTGAGTACGAGTCTGTCGACGCGCTCGGGAAATTCGGCAGCGAACGACCAGGCGATCCGTCCGGAAGGTGGAGTCGAGGGCCTCGACCCATGGCTCCCAGGTGTGCAGGCTCGATCCCAGCCCATGCAGGAAAACGAGCGCCGGCGCGCCGCGCGGCCCCGTATCACGGACATGCCGCGTAATGTCGTCGACGACGCGCAGGTCGCGGCGCGCGGCGAGGTAGCGCGACTCCAGCAGCCCGCGATCGAGGTCCGGGGTGTAGGCGGCGGCCGTCCCTGCCAGCAGCAGGGCGCCGCTCAGGAACAGCAGGCGTCGACGTCGGGTCACGCTCCGGAGCGGGCGGGGGGAAGCTGGTTCGTCCGTGGACCGGCTGGATGTAGTTTACACGGCTGTCCCTCACCCCGAACGCTCCCGAGAGTCACCGTGGCCTCTATCCTCCAGCATCTTCCCGTCGGTGAGAAGGTTGGCATCGCCTTCTCCGGCGGCCTCGATACCAGTGCCGCGCTGCATTGGATGCGCGCCAAGGGCGCCGTTCCCTATGCCTACACCGCGAACCTCGGTCAGCCCGACGAGTCGGACTACGAGGAGATCCCGCGCAAGGCGATGGCGTATGGCGCCGAGAAGGCGCGCCTGATCGAGTGCCGCGCGCAGCTGGTGGCCGAAGGACTCGCGGCCCTCCAGTGTGGTGCGTTCCACATCAGCACCGCCGGGCAGACGTACTTCAACACCACGCCGCTCGGCCGCGCCGTGACCGGCACCATGCTGGTGGCCGCCATGCGCGAGGATGGCGTCGACATCTGGGGTGACGGCAGCACGTTCAAGGGCAACGACATCGAACGGTTCTACCGGTACGGCCTGCTCACCAATCCGCACCTCCGTGTGTACAAGCCGTGGCTCGACCAGCAGTTCATCGACGAACTGGGCGGGCGGACGGAGATGGCCGAGTATCTCATCACGGCCGGCTTCGAGTACAAGATGTCGGTGGAGAAGGCGTACTCCACCGACTCCAACATCCTTGGCGCCACGCACGAGGCGAAGGATCTCGAGTTCCTCAACAAGGGCCTGCACATCGTGCAGCCCATCATGGGCGTGGCGTTCTGGCGTGACGATGTCGAGGTCGCGCGCGAGACGGTCAGCATTCGCTTCCACGAGGGCTATCCGGTGGCGCTCAACGGACAGGAGTTCGGGAGTGCGCTCGAACTGTTCATGGAGGCCAACACCATCGGCGGGCGCCACGGGCTTGGCATGACCGACCAGATCGAGAATCGCATCATCGAGGCCAAGAGCCGCGGCATCTACGAGGCACCGGGGCTCGCGCTGCTCTTTGTCGCCTACGAGCGTCTCGTGACGGGCATTCACAACGAGGACACCATCGAGCAGTACCGCATCAACGGGAGGAAGCTCGGGCGCCTGCTGTACCAGGGGCGCTGGCTCGACCCGCAGTCGCTCATGTTGCGCGAGAGTGCGCAGCGGTGGGTGGCCAAGGCGGTCACGGGCGAGGTCACGCTCGAGCTGCGCCGTGGCAACGACTACAGCATTCTGGATACGACGAGCCCGAACCTCACCTACAAGCCCGAGCGGCTGACGATGGAGAAGGGGCAGGAGTATTTCTCGCCGCTCGACCGCATCGGCCAGCTCACGATGCGCAACCTCGACATCATCGACACGCGTGAGAAGCTCGCGGTGTACGCCGCGTCCGGGCTTCTGCGTGGTGGTGCGGCGTCCGGCGTGCCGCAGCTGCCGAGCGGCACCGACTAGTCCGGACGGGCATCCGTGTATGGGCAGCGGCCCGCTTCCCCGTGAGCCGGCTCCGCAATCCGCGGCCGGCTCTATCGCCCGACGGGGCCCGTCGCGCACATTCAGCGGGGCACGGGAATCCCACCGCCCCGATGCGCCGCCGGCTTCGGATCGGACCGCCTGGCCGTAGTGCGTGATCCACTCACCGTACCGAGGACTCAGACCATGAAGCGACTAGTACACGGCGCCGCGACGATGCTCGCGATCGCCCTCATCCCTCAGCTGGCGTCGGCCCAGGATACCGAGAAGTCGATCGCCGTGAAGGGTGGCGTGGAGGTGAAGGGGTGGATGGGCAAGGTGGACGACAAGGAGGCCAAGGCCGGGCTGACCGAGAACGATGCCAAGTTCTTCGCCATGGGCAAGGATCTGCATGCCACCACCGGACCGGCCATCACGTACTGGAACCCGTCCATGCAGGGGAAGGGCGACTACGTGGTGAAGGCCACCTTCACCGAGCGTGAGTACATGGGGCTCAACAACCACCCCCATCCGTACGGTCTCGTCATGGCGGGCAACGACATGGGCACCCCGACCGCCAGCTATCTGTACTGCGCGGCCTACGGCAACGGCAACTTCATCGTCCGCGGCTTCGGCCCAGCGCCCTTCCAGATGAATGGCCCGCGGGGGGGGGCCGACCCGGCGGTCAGCAAGGCTGAAGCGAAGGGCAAGCCGGTGACGCAGGAGATCGCCATGGCCGTGAAGGGGGACAAGGTGTCCTGCAGCATCAACGGCAAGGAGGTCGCCAGCTACAGCAAGAGCGAGGTGATCGGCGCCGGGAAGCTCAAGAGTACCGATGGGGTGGTCGGCGTCCGCATGGGCCACAATACCGACGCCCACATCGCCGGGTTCTCGCTTGGCAAGCCCTGAGGGGTTGCTGATTCGGTACCGAACCGCATGGCGTCCATGAGCGGCGCCGCGGCGTCGGCCCGGCCGTCCACCGCCGACCGCCTTCGCGTCGCCGTCGTCGGCGCGGGAGCGGTCGGTGGCGTGTTCGGCGCCCGCTTGGCCCAAGCCGGCCATGCGGTGCACTTTGTCGCCCGCGGCGCCACCCTGGCCGCCCTCATCGCCCACGGCCTGCGGCTCGACAGCGTGGACGGTGACCTCCGACTCCCGCCCGTCGCGGCGACCGACGACCCCCGAACCATCGGCCCGGTCGATCTCGTGCTCGTGGCCGTCAAGGCGACGCAGGTGGCGGCGCTGGCCCCCGCGCTACGGGCCCTGTTGGCGCCGCACACGGTGGTCATTCCGCTCCAGAACGGCGTCGAGGCCAGCAGTCAGTTGGCGGCCGAACTGGGGCCCGATCACGTGCTCGAAGGGCTGTGCCGGGTCATCGTCGAACAGGTGGCGCCGGGACATCTGCGGCACTCGGCGGTCACGCCGCTGCTCGAGTTCGGGCCCCGTGGAGGTTCGCCGCTGGCGGAGGCGGTGCAGGACACCGCGCACCGGGTCGCGCGGGCCATCGAGGGTGCCGGCATGCACGTCGTGACCCCCACCGACATGGCCGTCGCGCTCTGGGAGAAGTTCCTGTTCATCGAGCCCATCGGCGCGGTGGGCGCGGCAGCCCAGGCACCGTTCGGTGTCGTACGGACGATCCCGGAGACGCGCCACCTTATCGACGTGGCCCTCGACGAGGTCATGGCGGTGGGGAGCGCGTGCGGTGTGGCGTGGCCCCACGGCGCCAAGGCGCACGTCTGGAGGCGCTACGATGGTTTGCCGGCGGACGGCTTCACGTCGCTGGCGCGTGACCTCATGGCCCGACGCCCAAGCGAGTTCGACGCCCAAACGGCAGCCGTGGTTCGCCTGGCGCGGACCCACGCGGTAGCCACGCCGGCCCACGATCTGCTGTACGCCGTGTTGCTGCCAAGCGCGCTGCCCGCGACGTGAGCGGCGCGGCGCCCAGCCGCAGCATCCTGGGCGCCTGGTGCGTATGTTATATGGTACCGGAGCCGTGCCGGTGTACGTGGTCTCTGCACCGTGCCGGTGCCACGCGCATCACGCATCAGGCATCACGCAGGCAGCCCGCCGGCCTCCTCCCTACCGGCCGGGTGAACGCAACACCCGCTTCGAGCAGCACGACGTCGTGCATGCACCCGCCCGGGTGCGGGCAGTCACACTCGTGGAGTGGCCGTATGAAGGTCTTGTTCGCGTGGTCCGCTATTCCCGCTTCGATCACTGTGGCGACGTCGCTGATGACGGTCGCCTCGTCGTCGGCGCCCGTTGCGCACACCCGGTCCGCCGATCCGCCGAGAGCGCCGGTGTCCGGCGTTCACGCCGTGCTCGCCAAGCCGTTGCGCGTACCGCGGGCCCCGATGAAGTTCGGCGCCCGCGGCATGGCCGTGGCAGCGCTGGACAGTACGGTGCAGCGGTATTGTGGCTCGTGCCACAATCCCACCATGCGCCGCGGCAATCTCAACTTGCGCGGCTACAGCGTCACCAAGGCCCCGGACGCCGCCGACGTGACCGAGAAGATCATTCGCAAGCTGCGGGCCGAAATGATGCCGCCGCCGGGCTCGAAGCGCCCCGGCGGGGACACGCTGCTGGCGCTGGCCGAGACGCTCGAGCAGACCATGGACGCCGCCCCGGTCAACCCGGGGACGCGCAGCTTCCAGCGCCTCAACCGCCCGGAGTATGAGCGCGTCGTGCGCGACCTGTTCGCCCTCGCGGTCAACGCCGGTGACTGGCTCCCGCTCGACACCAAGAGCGCCAACTTCGACAACATCTCCGACGCACAGGCGCTTTCGCCGATGCTGCTCGAGGGGTACCTCAATGCCGCCTCGGCGGTCAGTCGCATGGCAGTCGGTGATCGCAAGGCCGGCCTCGCGCAGGTGCTCTACAAGACGTCACCGTTCGCCTCGCAGCACCCCTGGGACCGGGTCGAAGGGACGCCGTACGGCACCCGCGGTGGCATGGTGGTCAAGCACACCTTCCCGGCCGATGGCGAGTACCAGATCCGCGTGAATGTCGGTGGCGGCGTGGGCCGCCCGGTCGAAGACGTGGACGTCTCCATCGACGGCGAGCGCGTGGCCCTGCTGCGCTATGACCGGGGCGTGCATCGCAACAACGAGTCCGCCGACCTGCCGCTCGGCGCCGACTACCTCCTGACCGAGCCGCTCCGGATCAAGGGGGGCCAGCGTACCTTGTCGGTGGCGTTCGTCAAGCGCGCCGAGGGGCCGTACGAAGACCTCATCAAGCCGCATGAGTGGTCACGGGCATCGCAGGGGAACGGGTCGGCCGGCACCACCGAGCCGGCGTACCTCATGGATGTGCTCGTCTCCGGGCCGTACAAGATCACCGGCCTCTCCGACTCGCCGAGCCGCCGTGCGATCTTCACCTGTGCGCCCACCGCCAAGGCGGCCCAGCGGGCCTGCGCGCAGACGATCCTGGAGCGGCTCGCCACCCGCGCGTATCGTCGGCCGCTCACCGACACCGACCGGGCCGCCCTGATGAAGTTCTACGATCAGGGCGCCTCGGCGCCGGGCGCCGAGAACGGCTTCGAGGACGGTGTGCGCCTCGGTATCCAGGCCCTGCTGGCGAGCCCGTTCTTCATCTTCCGCTTCGAGCGGACGCCCACCGGTGTGGCCGAAGGCACCGACTTCCGCATCGACGACCTCGAGCTGGCCACGCGCCTGTCGTTCTTCTTGTGGAGCACCATTCCCGACGAGCGCCTGCTGACGCTGGCCCGGACACGGCGGCTGTCCCAGCCGGTCGTGTTCACGGCGGAGGTGAAGCGCATGCTCGCCGACCCGCGCGCCGAAGCGCTCTCCACGCGCTTCGCGGCGCAGTGGCTGCGGCTGCAGGACCTCGACAAGGTCAAGCCGGATGCGTTCCTCTTCCCCGACTTCGACCTGCAGCTCGCCAACGCCATGCAGAAGGAGACGGAACTGTTCTTCGAGGACGTGGTGCGCAAGGATCGCAGTGTGCTGTCGATCTTCTCTGCCGACTCCACGTTCGTGAACGAGCAGCTGGCGCGGCACTACGGCATTCCGAACGTGACCGGCCCGTACTTCCGGAAGGTGGCGTACGCCGACGACCAGCGTCGCGGCGTTCTTGGCCATGGCAGTGTCCTGGTGCAGACGTCGCTGGGCAACCGCACGTCGCCGGTGCTGCGCGGCAAGTGGGTCATGGAAGTGCTGTTGGGCGCGCCGCCGCCACCGCCGCCGCCCAACGTGCCCGACCTCGAGCAGACCGCCGGTGCGGTCGAGGGGCGCCAGCTCACCACGCGCGAGCGCATGGAGATGCACCGGGCCAACCCCACCTGCAAGTCGTGCCACAACTTCATCGATCCGATCGGACTCGCGCTCGACAACTTCGATGTGACGGGAAAGCTGCGCTATCGTGAGAACGGGGCGAAGCTCGACACCCGTGGCAACCTGTACGACGGGACGCCCCTCAACACCTCGGCGGACCTGACCAGGGCGCTGCTCAAGCGGCCGGTGCCGCTGATGCGGAACTTCACCGAGAACCTGATGGCCTACGCCCTCGGGCGCCGGATGGAGGATTACGACATGCCCACGATCCGCCGGATCGTGCGGGATGCCGAGAAGCAGAACTACCGGATGTCGGCGTTCGTGATGGGCGTGGTGAACAGCAAGGCCTTCCAGAGCAAGCGCGCCGAGCCGGTGTCGGCCGACGCGTCGCACAACTGATACCCAGACAGGAGCACCTCCGATGCAGTTTCTGACCCAGAAGACGCTCGAGCGCCGTACGTTCCTGAAGGGGCTCAGCGCGACGATCGCGCTGCCGTATCTCGACGCGATGGACCCCGCGGGGCGCTTCCTCGCCGGGGCTGGGCGGCCGTCGGCCGCCGGCCATACTCGGCTGGTGTGCATCGAGTCGGTGCATGGCGCGGCCGGCAGCAACACCTGGGGGGCGTCGCGGCACCTGTGGGCGCCCGAAGGGGTCGGCCGGCAGTTTGCCTTCAACGCCGACAGTGCGCTCTCGCCGCTCGCGAACTGGCGCAACCACCTCACGATCGTGAGCAACACCGACGTGCGCATGGCCGAGGCCTTCGACGCCCCGGAGATCGGCGGCGATCACTTCCGGTCGAGCGCGGTGTTCCTCACCCAGTCGCACCCGAAACAGACGCAGGGTTCCGACCTGTTTGTCGGCACGTCGTTCGACCAGATCGTGGCGCGCAAGATCGGGCAGGACACGCCGATCCCCTCGATGCAGCTGTGCATCGAGAACCTCGACCAGGCCGGCGGCTGCACGTACAACTACTCGTGCGCCTACACGGACACCATCAGCTGGGCCTCGCCGAACGAGCCCCTGCCGATGATCCGCAATCCCCGGGCAGCCTTCGACCTGCTCTTCGGTGCGGGCGCCAACAATGCCGACCGCTCGGCGCGCCGCAAGGACAACGGCAGCATTCTCGACTGGGTGGTCGGGGAGATGTCGACCCTCAAGCGGCAGCTCGGCCCCACCGACCGCCGGCGTGTCGACCAGTACCTCGAGAACGTGCGCGAGCTCGAGCGCCGCATCCAGAAGGTCGAGGCCAAGAACCAGAGCGGCGACGAACGACTCCTCCCCGAGGCGCCGGTGGGCGTGCCGGACTCGTTCGAGGAGCACATGAAGCTCATGTTCGACATCCAGGTGCTGGCGTTCCAGTCGGACATGACCCGCGTGTTCTCGTTCAAGACCGGACGTGACGCCTCGAGCCGCACCTTCCCCGAAAGCGGCACGAACAAGGGATTCCACCCCGCATCGCACCATGGCGGCCGCGAGGCGGCGATCCTCGAGTTCAACCTGATCAACAAGTACCACGTGTCGATGCTGCCGTACTTCCTCGAGCGCCTCAAGGCAACGAAGGATGGCGAGGGCAGCCTGCTCGACAATACGCTGATCATGTACGGCTCGCCGATGGCCGACGGCAACGTGCACAACCATCGCCGGTGCCCGCTCATTCTGCTCGGCGGCGCGAACGGCATGATCCCCGGCGGCACGCACCTCAAGGCGCCCGACGGCACGCCCATGGCCGACGTCTTCCTGTCGCTGCTGCACCAATTCGGCGTGGATGCCCCGAGCTTCGGCGACAGCGTGGCACCGTTCGCGCTGTACACGAACGCCTGAACCTCCGTCACGAACTCACCGAGGGCACGATCATGATTGGGAGCTGGCGAGGGACCGCCGCGGTCGCGTTGGCCGGGGTGATGGTGACAGTGGCCACGGCGTCGCTGCCGGAGGCGGCGAGTCGCGGGGACCTGACCACGGTGCGGGCGTTGATTGCCGCCAGGGCCGACGTCAATGCGGCCCTGGGCGATGGCATGACGGCGCTTCACTGGGCGGCCGAGCGCGGCGATGCCGCCATGGCGCACCTGCTGCTCAAGGCCGGCGCCAAGGTCACGCCGGTCACCCGCAACGGCGCCTACACGCCGCTGCACGTCGCGGCGCGCGCGGGAAGCGGGGCGGTGGTGCAGGCGCTGCTCGCGGCTGGCGCCGACCCCACGATCATGACCGCCACCGGCGCCACCGCGCTGCACCTTGCCGCGCAAGCCGGCGACGTGGTGGCGGTGAAGGCGCTGCTGGCGAAGAAGGCCGACCCCAATGCGCGTGAGACAGAGTGGGGACAGACGCCGCTGATGTTCGCGGCATCCGCAGACCGGCCGGCGGTCATCGCCGCGCTCCTCAAGGCGGGCGCCAATCCTTCGCTCAAGACCAACACGCAGAACCTCACCGAGGAGCTGGCGCGCCAGCAGGCCGCGGCCCGCAAGCGCAACGAGGTGCTGTTCTCGTACCTGCCGGCAACGGTGCGCGACTCGGTCATGAAGGCGCAGGCCAAGACCGAGGCGGAGCAGGCGGCGCAGCGCCGTCTGTTCGGCGGGGGCGGCGATGGCCCAGCGGCACCACCGCCGCGCCCTGACTCGACCAAGCCTTCGGCCGCGCCGGCCACAGCGCCCCGCGCCGACAGCGCCCGCGGCCCCCGTGTCGGGCTCGCCGCGCCGCCGGTGCAGTCGCTCACGCCGAAGCAGATCGAGGAGGCCATTCTCGCCGGCCGCGCGATGTATGCCAGCAAGGATGTCGGCAAGACCACCGAGACGGTGATCCCCCGCGACACCACCAATGGGTTCCAGGCCAATTACGAGGCGACGGTCGGCAACGTCGGCGGCTTGACTGCGCTGCACCATGCTGTTCGCCAGGGCCATGTGGCCGCCACCATGGCCCTGCTCGACGGTGGCGCGAACATCAACGAGGTCTCCGTCAGCGACAGCACCTCGCCGGTGCTGCACGCCACCATCAACGGGCACTTCGACCTCGCCATGGCGCTGGTGCAGCGCGGCGCCAATGTGAAGCTCGCGAGCATCCATGGCCTCACGCCGCTGTACGCGGCGATCAACACGTACTGGTACCCGCGGTCACGCTATCCGCAGCCGCAGTCCGTGCAGCTGCAGAAGACCACGCATTATGAACTCATGCAGGCGCTCATCACGGCGGGCGCCGACGTGAATGCGCGGCTCACGAAAAACATCTGGTTCTTCGGCTACAGCAACTGCGGCAACGCCAATTGCGGGCTCGAGTTGCTCGACGGCACCACCCCCTTCTGGCGGGCGACGTACGCGGTGGACCTCGAAGCCATGAAGATGCTCAAGGCCGCCGGGGCGATCGACACCATGCCGTCGTACCGCCCACCGCAGCTCGGCCGTCGCCGCGCGCCCACCGGGTTTGCCGAGGGCATGACACCGCCGGGCGTCGACAAGTGGCTCGACTCAGCCGCCAAGGCCGTGCCGGCCGGGATCGGGACCTACCCCATTCACTCCGCCGCCGGCGTGGGCTACGGCAACGGCTTCGCCGGCAACGCACATCGGCATGCACCGGATGGCTGGTTGCCGGTCATGAAGTACCTGGTTGAAGAGCTGGGTCACGACGTGAACAAGCGCGACCTCAATGGCTACACGCCGCTGCACCACGCGGCCGCCCGCGGCGACAACGAGATGATCCTCTATCTGGTGAGCAAGGGGGCAGACCCCAAGGCGGTCGGCCGCGACTATCGCACGACGGTGGACCTCGCCAACGGGCCCGTACAGCGACTGCGGCCGTTCCCGGAGACGATCCAACTGCTCGAGAAGCTCGGGGCGCGCAACAACCACCGGTGCGTGAGCTGCTGACGCAGCGCTGACGTGCCCTGAACGCAGAAAGCCCGCGCCGGACGTCCGGCGCGGGCTTCTTGCGTTGTGTCGCTCCGTGGGTGTGAGGCGCTCGGTGAGGGCGCCCGGACGCCGCCCTACTTCTTCTCACCGGCGAGCAGCAACTGCAGGTGCTCCTGCGCCTGCTGAAGGCCACCCTCGCCATCGCCCCACGCAATGCGGCCGTCGGCGTTCACGTCGGCGCCCGAGATGAGCTGGCCGCACATCGACACCAGCTGCCCGAGCAGGCTGGCCGCGGCTGCGGCGTCCTTGGCCTCGCGGATCTTCCTGGCCAGATCGATGGCGAGCTCCATGCGCGCCAAGGCGCTGCGCGCGGCGCCGGCGATGTGCGTGGTGTGAATCTTGACGTTCCCCGAGGCCGACGGCTCCTTGGCGGCCAGTTCGATGTGCTGCGCCACACCGCCGGCGGCCTTGCGGAAACCGTACCCCTTGCCGGGGCCCATGGGCACGAGGGCGGGATCGAGCGCGTGCAGCACGTGCCCCGCGTGCAGCTGCATGGCCGCGAGATCCATGGGGGTGCGCAGCGCCAGGTTGGCGTGCTGCATGGCGATCTGCGCCTCGGCGAAGGCCATCGGCAACAACCCGGACTTGTCGGGGGTGTCCACGTAACTGGTGGTCACATGGCCGATGTGGGTGCCCACGAGGCCGGGCGGCAGCGCACTGGCCGGCGTGAACCCCGGGGCGGCGGCCGCCACTACGCGACCCGGCAATGGGGCCCCCGTGATCTTGGCCACCACACTATCGAATTGCGCCCGCAGGTCGGCGTCGGTGCTGACCAGAAAGCGTTGACGCTGGTACTCGGCCTCGGTCAGCCCCTTGGCCTTGATGGCATTCGCGACCAGCGTGCGCTTCTGGTGCGCCAATTCGAGCTGGGCGTCCCTGGTCTTGTTCTTCGACTGGGCGGCCCGCGCATCGGCGGAATCATTCACCACGCTGACGGCCACATGGGTCTCGGCCAGTGTCCGGATCTCCGCAGCGGTCAGCTTCGCCGCGGGCTGCGACGCGCTGGTGGCACCGGACGTGGTACCGCCGGTGGACTGCGCGGACGTTCCAGCGGGGAGGGCGCAGAGCGCGAGGGCTGCAACAGCCTGCGGCAGGCGGGGCGGCCATCGCCGGGCGAAAGGCGGGAATCGGAGCATACAGAAGAGTCGTGCAAAACGGCCGCCGACGCAAATGGGGAATCCATCCCTTCCGACTCTGGCGCGGTGGCGACACGGACAACATCGTAGGCGACCCCACGATCATCCCCCACCTTCCGGGAGCGCACTGCATGTCCCCGACGTTTGCCCCCCTGGTTCGCCGCTCACTCGTCGCTCTCACGCTCTCCATTACCACCGCCGGCCTGGTCGAGGCACAGGGCGGTGCCGCGCGCGACCCCCGCAGCATGGGCGGCGGCAACTGCAGCGCCAACCCGTACAACTGCAACGACACGCCGAATCCCCTGCCGGCACCGAACACGGTGTGGATGGAAGAGATGACGTGGATGGACGTGCGCGACGCCATCAAGGCGGGCAAGACCACCGTCATCATCACCACCGGCGGCATGGAGCCCAACGGCCCGTGGCTCGTGACGGGCAAGCACAACTACGTGCTGCACACCAACTGCGATGCCATTGCCCGCAAGCTGGGCAACGCCCTGTGCGCCCCGATCGTGAAGTTCGTGCCCGAAGGCAACGTCGAGCCACCCAGCGGACACATGACCTCGCCCGGCACCATCAGCATGCGCGAGGGCACGTTCCGCGCCCTGCTCACCGACATCGTGACCAGCCTCAAGGCGCACGGCTTCGAGAAGATCATCCTCATCGGCGACAGCGGCGGCAACCAGAACGGCCAGCGTGCCGTGGCCGATTCACTCACCGCGCTCTGGAAGGGCGCGCCCATCGTGGCGCATGTGCAGGAGTACTACGACTACGCGCGGGTGGCCGAGTACATGAAGCAGCACGGCCTCGTGGAAGGGGCGTCGGACAACCTGCATGACGACCCCGTGATCTCGCTCAACATGATGATCGACGACCCGAAGAGCATTCGGTACGACGAGCGGGTGAAGGCCGGCAAGGCCAGCATCAACGGCGTCTCGCTGGCCAATCGCAAGCAGGCCACCGAGTGGGCGAAGCAGGTGGTGGCGTTTCGCGCCACCGTGACCGTGGAGGCGATCAACAAGGCGATTGCCAACAAGGGTACGCTGCCGGCGCCGCCGCGTCGTACGGGCGGCTGATCGCGGTTCCGGCCGGCTCGAGCGCGTCGCTATCCTTCCGGGATGGTGACGCGCTTTCTGTTTCCAGCCGCCGCGCTGGTGGTAATGGTCGGGGTCCCCGCGGCGGCCCAGCCCTCGGCCCAGGCCGCCGGTCAGCCGTCGGCGACGCGCCCCGGTCTTTCGGCCGTGTGGCTGACGCAGCCGGTCACCCTCGACGGCCGGCTCGACGAAGCGGTGTGGCGCACCGCGCCGGTGGCCAGCGGCTTCGTGCAGCGCCAACCGCGCAACGGGGCCCCGGCGTCGCAGCCCAGCGAGGTGCGCGTGGCGTACGATGCCCATGCGCTATACGTGGGGGTGCGCAACGTCGACACCGCCCCCGACTCCATCGCCCAGCAGCTCGGGCGCCGCGATGCCGACGACATCTACTCCGACTGGTTCTTCGTGGGGTTCGACAGCTACGGTGATCGGCGTACGGCGTTCGTGTTCGGCGTCAATCCGAGAGGGGTGCTGCGCGACAGCTACCTGTTCAACGACACCGACGAGGACGACTCGTGGGACGCCGTCTGGAACGTGGCCGCGAGGGTCGACAGCGCCGGGTGGACCGCCGAGTTCCGGATTCCGCTGTCGCAGCTGCGCTACGATGTGAACGGGGCGGTGGGGGCCGTGCGTCCGTGGGGGCTCAACTTCTCCCGCATCATCGCTCGTCACGGCGAGGAGTCGCTCTGGTCCCCCACGCCGGCCGATGCCCCGGGGTTCGTGTCGCGTTTCGGGACGCTCAGTGGCCTGGATTCGCTGCGACCGGCGTCCCGTGCCGAGTTCGTGCCGTACGTGCGGACGCAGCTGGAGACACAGCCACCGGCCGCGCGCAACCGCTTCACGCCGCCCAGTGAGCTGGCCGGGGCCGTGGGCGGCGACGTGCGCCTCAAGCTGCCCCAGTCGCTGACGCTCACGGCCAGCATCAACCCTGATTTCGGGCAGGTGGAGGCAGACCCGGCGGTCGTCAATCTCTCCGCGTTCGAGGTGTTCTTTCCCGAGCGCCGCCCGTTCTTCCTCGAGAATGCCGACGCGTTCGCGTTTGGGGACACGCGCACGCTCAACTCCAGTGACCCGCCGCGCTTCTTCTACAGCCGCCGCATCGGGCGCGCGCCCCAGCGCCGGCCGAGCGGCGACGACATCGTGGCGATCGGCATCAATACGCAGACACCGATCGCGGCCGCGCTCAAGCTGTCGGGTACCACCCCCTCTGGCTGGCAGGTGGGCGTCGTGAACGCCACCACGCCGCACGAAGATGCCGAGGTGCTGCGCACCACCGGCGTGACCTCCCGGGAGAGCGTGGAGCCGCGCTCCAACTACCATGTCTCCCGTGTGCGGCGGTTGCTGCGCGGCGGTCAGACGGGCGTGGGCGTGTTCCTCGCCGACACGCGCCGGGCCGTGGACGATCCGCTACTGGCCGACCGTGTGGCCCGCTCGGCGTCGGTGGCGGGGCTGGACTGGGAGCATGCCTGGCGCGATCGCACGTACGCCGTGAGCGGTGTGCTGTCGGCCAGCGACGTGCGCGGGAGCACGGCGGTGCTGCAGCGGCTGCAGCGCGCCAACTACCGAAGCTACCAGCGTCCCGATGCGCCGCATCTGGCATTCGATCCGGCGCGCCGTCGCCTCACCGGGCACTACGGCGCGGTGTCGTTGGCCAAGACGGCCGGCGAGCGTCTGCTGGGCAGCGTGACCTACGAAGAGACGAGTCCCGGATTCGAGGTCAACGATCTCGGCTTCCAGGTCCGCTCCGATTTCCGATCGGTTTCCACGGCGCTGCAGTATCGCAATCCGTTCCTGTCGGCGTGGTCGCGGGAGTGGTCGGTGTCGCTGTTCAGCACGCACAGCGACAATTACGCCGGCGACCGGGTGGAGCAGCGATTCGCCCTGTTCGCCGAAACGACGCTGCTCAACTTCTGGGAGCTGTCGACGTTCACGAGCGTGTCGCCGCAGACGATGAATGACCGCCTGCTGCGCGGTGGCCCGCTGGCGCAGCGCCCGCGCAGCATGAACCAGGGGTTCGAGTTGAGTACCGACAGCCGGCGGCTGCTGATCGCCAGTCTCGACCTGGCGCGGACGACGGATGTGGCCGGTGGTCGCCGCCAGTCAGTCTCGCTCGAGATCGACTGGCGCCCGTTGCCGCAGGCCCGCCTGCGAGTCGGTCCGGCATACGACGCCGCCACGGCGGTGGATCAGTACGTGCAGGCCGTCGCCGATCCGCTCGTGCCGGCGACATTCGGCCAGCGCTATGTGTTCGCCAATGTGGCGCAGCGTGAGGCCCGCCTCGATACGCGCCTCGACTGGACGTTTTCCCCATGGCTGTCGCTGCAGGTGTTCCTGCAGCCGTTCACGTCGACGGGGCGCTTCTCACGCTTCAAGGAGTTCACGACGCCGCGTCGTTTCGATTTCGCCGAGTACGGCGTGGACCGTGGCACGGTGGACGCCGCAGCGTCGGGGCTGCGCGTCGATCCCGATGGCGCGGGGGGGGCGCCGGCGTTCCTGATTCCCACGCAGGACTTCACCGTGCGCGCACTGCGCGGTAACGCCGTGCTGCGTTGGGAGTACCGACCAGGGTCGTCGCTGTTCCTGGTGTGGTCCCAGCAGCGGGAGTTCGCGACCGACGACGCCGACTTCGGCGTGGCCCGTCAGGTGGGTCGAGCGTTCGCCGATCCGGGGCGCCATGTGTTCCTGGTGAAGTTCGCGCGCTGGATCGGGCGGTGAGCGGCGGCGTGCTTGACTTGCACCACTAGCTTTCGATGATGCGCCCGACTTCAACCCTGCTGCTATGTGCGACCGCCGGCGCGGTGCTGCTTGCCTGCGCGGTCGACGCGCCGCCTGGAGAACGTGTGGCCGTGCCGGTCGATACCCTCGGGCTGGATGTGCGCTCCGCGCTGCCGCGCCTGCCCAGCGTCGGGCCGGTCGAGATCGACAGCGGGCCGGCCGTGCGGGTGGAGGCGCGCGCGAACGCCGTGCGCCTCGTGATGGTGCCCAACCCCGGCGACCAGATCAACGCGCTGCAGCCACCTGCGCTGCACATGACGAACGGCCGGCGCATCCTGTTCGGTGCGTCGGCCGTGACCGGAGACAGCGCCTATTTCGTGGGTGACGTGACGGCGACGCTGCCTGACAGCGCGCGCCCCGTCGAGGGGACGCTGACCACCAGCTACTGCCGTGCCGGGGAGAAGCTGTGTCGCATTGCGAAGCGGACGGTGCGCGTTCCCTGACGCGCCCCCGGACGCGCCGTCTCACGCGTGCTGTGCGACGTCCGCTTCGCCAGCGACGGCGTCAGCGCACACTGGCCCGTTCGATGTGGGTGACGACGTTGGGCGCAGTTCCTTCGCGCCGCGCGAGATACACCACGCCGCCCGGCCCGAATCCGAGCACGGTGCGGCCCTCGGGCACGAGCACCCGCTCGGTGACCTCACCCTTGGCGTTGATCACGTCGTACACCGAGCCCGCTGGCTGCGGCTTGGTGGGAATGGTGAGCACCCACAAGTTGCCGTCGGCGTCGGCCCGGGTGCTGGTGGCGAAGAATGGGGGCTGATAGTCGGGCAGTTCACTCGCCGCCACCACGCCGATCTTGGGCGGCTGGATCTGCGGGGCGCGCGTCGGTGGGGCGCCGCCCGCCCCGCCGCCCGCCTCGAAGCGCATGATCACCTGCGGGCGCCCCGCGCCACCACCACCGCCGCCCATGGCGGCTCCAAACGCGGCCGCCATGGCCTGCCCGTTGTTCGGATTGGCCGCGGCCTGGTTGTCGAGAATGGTCTTCACGGAGTCGACGAGCTTGGTCTTGTCCTCGTCGGTGAGTCGTTTCCAGTCGAATGCCATCTTCGGCGTCGACCGGCGCGAACCGTCGGGACTCACCCAGTCCACGTGGTAGTCGCGGCCGCGCACGAAGGCCACGTCGCCGTTGGGGAGTACGGCCCACTCGTCCACCATGGGCAGCGGGTTCACCTCGATGGAGATGGTCATCTTGCCATCGTCGGTTTGCTGAATGTTGGTGTTGGTCTTGGGGATCTTCACGAAGCCCAGTGTGTCGACCACGCGGGTCTGCAAATTCACCCGCGTGATGGCCATGGTGTCGGGCAGGCTGGGCATCTGCGGCGCGCCGTTCAGCGTCTGCATGCGCATGCCGGGCATGCCGCGGTACACCAGATGGCCGTTGCTGTAGAATGCCCCCGCACCCACGCCACCGGCGGCCAGCATCATGGCGTCCTGGGCGCGCGGCACGGACATCACACGCCCCACCTCGCCGTTGGCATCGATGACGAGCATGGAGAGTGACTGGGCATCCACGAACAGCGTGGAGTCGCCGCGGAAGGCAATGAGGCTGGCGAAGCCCTGGCCATACGCATTCGGATTACCCGGCGTGGTATCGGCCACGACCTTGAGCACGGTCAGCGTGGAATCCAGCAGCAGCACGCGCCGCGCCGAGACGTCGTTGACCAGCAGCTTGCCGCCGGGCAGGGCACGGATGTTGGCGACCTGACCGAGCGGGTCCTTGTTGGTGGCGGCCACCGCGCCGAGGGCACGGATGGGCGGGCGGCTCGCAGATGGCGCGGGGGCCTGGGCGTGGGCGATGGCCCCCGTCGCCAGAAAGGCGCCGGTGAAGCCAGCGGTGCGGAGTGAGTGCATCATGGTGGGGATGGGGTGATGGTGAGAAGAGTCTGACATCGGACCTCGGAATCCGGGCTGTGGTCCCGCTTCCGGTTCCGATGACACCCGTGGTCGGCACCCGAAGTCGGAATCCGGATCGAGTGCCGAGGTCGGAAATCCGAGAGCTATTCGCCTACTGTCGCATGATGATCGTTTGGCCGCCGCCGGCGCCCATGCCGCCAGCGCCCATCATGGCACCGGGGAACATCATGTTGCCACCGCCGCCGGCGGTGCCGGAACGAATCGTCTTGAGGTACCGGTCGTCGAGCGCGGTGGCGATGAACGGCGGCAGCTTCCGGCGCTGTTCGGCGGTGAGCAGCTGCTTCACCTGCGGGGCGTAGCCCCGCAGGATGTCGATGCTGGCCTCGCGGGCCTTCACGTACTGCCAGTAGATGCGGTCGCGGTCGTAACCATCGGGGAGCCCGGCAAACTGTGTGGCGATCGGCGACCAGATGGAATCGAGCCGCACCAGGAAACGCCGGTTCATGGTGGCGATCGCGTCGGCCTGATCGGCGTTGAGCTTGAGCGTGTCCTGATCGCGCAGGATGGTGGCCAGCGGATTGGGCACACCGCCGTTGCCAAACTGCGCCTTGATGAGCGCGGCGGTGGCTTTGGTGCCCTCGGTACGCCGGCCGCGATCGAGCGCCTGCGTAAGTACCTGCCGCTCGCGCGTGGGGCCGATGTCGTAGCGCAGCATCGCGCTGACGGTGACCGGGGCCCGGAACTGCTGGAACTGCGGGTTGGTGGCCCCGAAGCGCTGATTCACCTCGTACTTGTACTGGCGCGTGACCGGGTCGAAGCCGCGCACGTACAGCAGCGAGGCGTCGGGGAAGATCTGCTGCCCCCAGCCGCGCAGGTTGTTCTCGCCGTGCAGCAGCAGGTCGGCCGCGCCGAGCGGGTTGGCCACGTTGAACGACAGGTTGGCGCGCTGTGGAAGCCGCAGCTTGAGCGGGTTGAAGGAGATGCTGAGGTTTGCCGAGCTCACCCACGGGCCCTGGCAGCTGTTGCGGCCGGCAAGTGCCCCGAGCTGCCGCTGGAGGCAACGGCGGGCGACAGCTGAGCCATTGTCCAGCAGCGTCCGCATGTCGGCGGCGAGCGTGGCGTCGGTGGTGCTCGCCGGATTGAACACGAACGCCCGGTCGTTGCCGAAGCCGTCGCCGTTCACGTCACCGCCTGTTCCGGGTGTGAACGGCGTGCCCGAGCGCAGCTGCCCGAACCAGCCGATGCGAATGAGGTCGAAGGCGTTCCAGTTCAGGCTGTACGTGAACTGGTGGCGCGAGTCGAACGAGGCGCGCGACCAGTCCACGGCGAACGGGTCGCCCACCGTGCTCTGGAAGCCGCGGAACTGTTCGCGGATGGTGCCGTACGTGTAGCTCGCGTTCCAGCTGATGTTGGAGTTGAACTGCACCGGCGAGACCCGCACACTGAACTGGGCGCTCCGTGAGCGCAGGTCGCTGAGCTGCTCCGTGACACGCTGGTACTGGGTGGCCACTCGGCCGTCGCCGGCCGCGATGCCGCCGGTGACCGGCACGATGCTGGTGGGGAGCACGTACACCGGGCGCCCGCCTTCGTTGGCCAGGGTGAAGCGCGTGACGCCGGCGAAGTTGCGATCGACGAAGCTGGCCTGGTTGAGGTTCAGCGAGAATGTCCCGTCGAACGAGGCGTTGAGCCGGTTCCACAGTACGGGTCCGCTCCAGCTCAGGTTCGAGCGCAGGCTGCGGGATGGGGCAAAGCCATTGGCAAACAGCGACACGTTCGGCACGGCGTTGGCGAACAGCGTGCCGGTGGTGCCGTCGGCGCAGCGTGAGGGGATGCCGCCCGGCGTGCCGAACGCACTCCAGTCGGGCGTGGGTACCGCGGCGCCCACGCAGACCAGCTGCTGGATAGCGCTCGCGAGCCCCGTGTTGTCGATGGCGCCGCCAATGAGCAGGGCCTGCGGCATGTTCTGGAACATGCCGATACCGCCACGCACCACGGCGCGCGGGCCGCGGAACGCGCCCTCGAACGCGCCGATCTGGGGGCCGGTGCCATACTGCCACGAGAAGCCCACGCGCGGGCTCAGGAACAGGCCGTTGGGTACACGGTCATTGCGCACACCGAGCCGCTGCTCGAGATCGGCGTTGCGCGTCGGCGTATCGAGGAAGCGGTTGGCATCGAGGCGCAGGCCATACTGGATCTGCAGCGTGGGCGAGTGCCGGTACGAATCCCCGAGCGAGATGGCGCCGATCATCATGTCCGCCTCGCGCTCGCGCGGCGACAGCGTGCGCGTGAACGACACCGCTCGGCCGGCCTGCAGGTCGCCCAGCGAGTTGTAGCTGTAGGTGCCGAGGCGGTTGAGCGTCTGGTCCTGCGCGGAGCCGTCGCGGCGGAACTCGGTGGCCAGCTTGAGACGGTGCTTGTTGTTGGCGCTGAACCACGAGAGGGTGTTCATGGCCATCAGGCTGGTCGCGCCCTGCGACGTGCCCAGAAACTGGTTGCCGCCGAAGGCCAGGTTCTGCACGCCGTTGCTGCCGTCGGCAAAGGTGCTGTTCACGCGCACCCGGCCACCCGGCAGGTCGAGGAAGGGGGATCCCTCGTTGTTCGATGCGCTGAAGCCCACCGACGTCTCGGTGAGCACGCCGATGCCGCCGAGCATGACGTAGCCGCTGTGCCGCCCCTGCACGCCGGCATTCCACCCCGTGCGGTCACCGCCGGCGTTGGGAAGGGACGTGGTCAGCGGCGTGGCTGGATTCTGCGTGTTCCACGCTCCGTTGAACGTGAGGTTGTACGCCGCCCCGCTGGTGCTGGATGGGGGCGCGAAGTCGAACGCACCCACCACCGAGCCCTGGTCGGCGAGGCGGCTGCCGGGAATGCCGCTGCCGGTGATGGGCACGCGGTTGCTGCCCAGGATGCCCACCAGGCGCTGCACGGAATCGACGGCGACCCCCGAGGCCTGCAGGCCGGTGGCGGAGGTGTTGAGCAGCGTCTGCAGGTCGCTGCTGCGGCGCCCCAGCTGATAGGAGATGTTGTAGAACGCCTTGTCGTACACGACGGGCCCGGAGACGGTGCCGCCGAGGGAGCCATTGGTGTAGGCCTGGCCGGTGGCGCGGGCGGCGGCGTCCATCCACTGCAGCGGCGGCGCGTCACCCACGAAGCTGAGGCCCCGGCTGCGGAAGTTGCTGCCGGATCGGGTGCGCAGGGTGAACTGCCCGCCGCTGAAGCCGCCCCGTGACACATCGTACGGCGACGTGATGAGCGAGCTGATGACCCCGGCGTCGCGCGGTAGTCCGGCGCCGCCGAACAGCATGCCGTTGAGGGTGGTGTTGTTCTGGTCGGCGCCAAGGCCGAGCACCGAGAAGCCGTTGGCCCCGCCGTCCTGTCCGGGCACGAGCTGCACCCCGGGCAGCGTGGCGGCGAGGGCTGCGAGGTCGCCCATCTGGTCAGGCGGGAGCGCCGCCATGTTGCTGATGGTGCGCTCGGTGCCACCCACATCCTGCTGCGTTTCGTTGCGGGAAACACGCTGGCGGTCGGCGGTGACGCGCATGGCGTCGAGCACGGTGCCCACCTTGCTCAGCTTCGCGTCGGCCAGCAGCACGTCTTCGTCGGCCACGCGCTTGACCTCGAAGCGCCTGAGCGCGTACCCCACGGCGGTCACGGTGACCATGTAGTCACCGTCGCCATTGGGGAAGGTGACGGTGAACCGGCCGGCCCGGTCGGTGCGCGCGGTGCGGTTCACATTGCCCGAAATGGACGTGACCATGATGGCCACGCCCTCGAGGGGCTCGTTGTCGGTGCCGGTGATGCGCCCGCGGATGACATCGACGGTCTGGGCGAGCGCCGGCGGGGCGAGAAACACGAACTGCGCCGCGCACAGGGCGGCGATGAGCAAGACGAAAGGGCAAAGGCGACGGGACACGTCGGATCAGGCGAAGGGGAGTGGGCGGTGGTTCGTGTAGGCTACGCGACACCCACCTCAGACGTTTCGACACCGGGTCCTGGCCAGAGCGTTGCCTCGCGAGCTGGTGCGATGGGCGTGTACCCCGACGCCCCGGCGGCCTCGCCGCGCCGAGCACCGCTCCGGTCAGAATTCGCCGATGAAGCCGATCTCGGGCTCGAGGTCGTGGCCGAACTGTTCCTTCACGGCGGCCTGAGCATGGGCGATGAGGGCCCGCACATCGGCGGCGGTGGCGCGGCCAAGGTTCACCAGAATGTTGGCGTGGATATGGGAGATCTGGGCGTCGCCCACGCGGAACCCCTTGAGGCCGCACTGATCGATGAGCCGGCCGGCGCCGATCCCCTCGATCTTCTTGAAGATCGACCCCGCGCTCGGGTGCACCTGCAGCCACGGGTGCCGCGAGCCACGCCACGACAGGTTCTCCTGCAGGATGCGGTGCAGGCGGGCCGGGTCGTCTCTGGTGAGCTGGAAGCGTGCGCTGAGCACGACATCCCGACGATGGTGGAACACGGTATCGTCATAGCCGAACCGGATGTAGTCGGCGTCCACCGTCTTGCGTTCGCCCTCGGCGCTCAAGATGTCGCACGAGGTGAACACCTCGCTGATGAACATCGTGCGCTCGCGCTCGGGGGCCGGCGAGAGGAAGTGCAGGTTCTGCCAGAGCGCCCCGCCCACCGTGCTGGGGATGCCGATGTAGTGCTCGAGCCCCGACCAGCCGGCGCGTACCGTCTCGAGCACGAGGTCCTGTACGATGGCGCCGCTTTCGGACCAGAGCACGCCGGCATCGCTGACTGTGTGGGCTGTGGCCCGGTTCCGGATCACCAGACCGCGTACCCCGTGGTCGCCCACCAGGATGTTGGCGCCCAACCCCAGCACGAACCACGGAATGTTGGCCGCGCGGGCGGCGGTGATGGCGGCGGCCAGGTCGTCGGCGCTCGTGGCTTCGTAGAAGAACTCGGCCGGGCCGCCGATGCGGAACGTGGTGAAGGGCGCCAGCGGTACGTCGGTGACGAGGCGCGTCGGATCGAGGGCGGCGGAGAGCGCCGGGGGAACGATGGGGGGTGAGGCCATGCGGCAATCTATCGCCGCCGGTCGGGCCTGGGCTGCGGTGGTCACGCACGGCCTGTGCATGGCGACAACAGCCTGCCTGATCACGCAGGGGCAGGGAGGCAACGACATCGATGGGTAGGACGGGGTTCGATATGGTGGAGGCGCACAGCGCCCTTGGCGCGAGTATACCCTCGTGGGTCAGACGGAGGGACGAGTCGAGCCGCCCGGAAATGGCGAGGGGTGACGATGTCAGACCCGCGCGGTAGCTTCTGATACAGCGCTGCGCGCTCGCCTTTCCGCCGACCGATCGACGTCACGAATGACCGACGAATTCTTCGCTTCACCAATTCTGAACTCCCCGTACGCGGCGCCGACGCGGCATTGGGAGTTGGACGAATCGGGCCAGCCGACGCAGCGCAAGGTGGCCGGTCGGCGGAAGGCGTCGTTCGTGACCCCGATCCCCAAGTCCAGGAAGCAGACCAAGGCGCAAACGGCCCTGGTGCTCGATGAGGGGCTGGGCTTGTCGACGGCGGACCAGCAGTACGACATCCGGTCGCTCATCAACGAGCTGCGTGAACAGGTTGACCGCTGGCGCAGCCTCAAGAACCCGAACGACTGGCGGGTCACGCCCGAGACCCGGCGTCTGCTGCAGCATTGGCGAACGCACGCATTCAGCGGGGTGCGTCCGTTCTTCTGCCAGGTGGAAGCGGTGGAGACGGTGATCTGGCTGACCGAGGTGGCGCCCGAGATCGGCAAGGAGGGACGGCGATTCCTCGATCACCTCACGGCCGTCAACGCCGAGGCCAACCCCGAGCTGCTGCGCCTCGCGCTCAAGCTGGCCACCGGTGCCGGCAAGACCACCGTGATGGCCATGATCATCGCCTGGCAGACGATCAACGCCGTGCGCCACCCGTCGTCCAGGCGGTTCACCCGCGGCTTCCTGGTGGTGACGCCGGGCATCACCATTCGCGACCGACTGCAGGTCCTGCAGCCCAACGACCCCAATGCGTACTACGCCGCGCGCGAACTCGTGCCCGGTGACATGGTGGCGGAGCTCAACAAGGCCAGGATCGTCATTTCCAACTACCACGCCTTCAAGCGGCGGGAACGGCTGGAGATCTCCAAGGGGGGGGCGGGCGCTGCTGCAGGGTCACGGCCCGGTATTGGAAACGCTGGAGACCGAAGGGCAGATGCTCCAGCGGGTGATGCCGGAGCTGATGGGGATGAAGAACATCCTCGCCCTCAACGACGAAGCCCACCACTGCTATCGCGAGAAGCCGGGCACCGACGACGATGCCACGCTCAAAGGCGACGAGCGCAAGGAAGCCGAAGCCAACAGGGAGGCTGCGCGACTCTGGATTTCCGGCCTCGAAGCGGTCAGCCGCAAGCTGGGGCTGGCGCGCGTGCTCGATCTCTCGGCAACGCCGTTCTTCCTGAGTGGGTCGGGCTATGCCGAGGGCACGCTGTTCCCGTGGACGATGAGCGATTTTTCGCTCATGGATGCCATTGAGTGCGGCATCGTGAAGCTTCCACGGGTGCCGGTGGCCGACAACATCCCCGAAGCCGAGGTCCCGGTTTTCCGGGAGCTGTGGTCGCATATCGCGTCCAGGATGCCGAAGAAGGGCGCCGGCAAGAGCGGCGTCCTCGATCCGCACCTCATTCCGGCCGAGCTGCAGACGGCGCTCGAGGCGCTCTACGGCCACTACGCCAGGACGTTTGCGCAGTGGGAGGCCACACCCGGTGTCGATGTGCCACCCTGCTTCATCGTGGTGTGCAACAACACGGCCACCTCGAAGCTTGTCTACGAGTACATCTCGGGCTTCACGCGCGCGCAGGAAGATGGCTCGACCCGCACCCACAACGGGCGCCTTCCCCTCTTCGACAACTTCGATGAGCACGGGAATCCGCATGCGCGGCCCCGCACGCTGCTCATCGACAGTGCCCAGCTCGAGTCGGGGGAGGCACTCGACGACAACTTCCGCAAGATCGCGGCGGCCGAACTCGAGCAGTTCAAGCGCGAGCGCCGGGAACGCTCGGGAGTCCAGGAAAGCACCGACGACATCCCCGATCAGGACATCCTGCGGGAAGTGATGAACACCGTGGGCAAGAAGGACCGGCTCGGCGAGTCCATTCGCTGTGTCGTGTCCGTGGCCATGCTTACCGAAGGGTGGGATGCCAATACGGTCACCCACGTGCTCGGCGTGCGCGCCTTCGGTACGCAATTGTTGTGCGAGCAGGTGATTGGGCGGGCGTTGCGTCGGCAGTCGTACGAATTGAACGACAAGGGGCTGTTCGATGTGGAGTACGCCGACGTGCTCGGCATCCCGTTCGATTTCACGGCCAAGCCGGTACCATCCAAGCCGCAGCCCGTGAAGCCCACGGTGCAGGTGCGCGCCGTGTCACCGGAGCGCGATGGTCTCGAGATCCGCTTCCCGCGGCTCGACGGCTACATCGTCAGGCTGCCGGAGGAGCGGCTGGTGGCGGAGTTCACCGATGATCACACCATGCACCTCACGCCGGCCTCGGTCGGGCCTACCGAGACCCGCAACGAGGGGATCATCGGCGAAGGAGTGGACCTCTCGCTCGTCCACTCGCGCGAGTTCCGTCAGTCGAGTCTCATCTTCCATCTGACCAACCGCCTGCTGCACACGCACTGGCGCGACCCCAATGGTCAGCCCAAGCTGCACCTGTTCGGGCAGCTCAAGGCCATCGTGAGGCACTGGCTGGATCATCACCTGGTGTGCTCGGGCGGCACCTACCCGGCGCAGCTCATGTACCTCCAGCTGGCCGACGACGCCTGCGAGCGCATCACGGACGGGATCGTGGCGAAGATGGGGGACGCGCGCACGGTGATGCCCATGTTCGACCCGTACAACCCGGTGGGTTCCACGCGCCATGTGAACTTCACCACCAGCAAGACGCTGCGCTGGCAGACGCGGGCCGACCGCTGTCACCTCAACTGGGTGATCTGCGACAGCAACTGGGAAGCGGAGTTCTGCCGGGTGGTGGAGAAACACCCACGCGTACGCGCCTACCTGAAGAACCACAACCTCGGCTTCGAGGTGCCCTATCGCAGCGGTGCCGAATCGCGTCGGTACCGCCCGGACTTCATCGTGCTGGTGGACGATGGCCGCGGTGACGACGACCTGCTGCGCCTGGTGGTGGAGATCAAGGGGCGCCGGGGCGAGAATGCCAAGGAGAAGGCCAACACTATCCGGCAGTACTGGGTGCCGGCGGTCAACAACGACGGTGGCTTCGGTCGCTGGGCGGTGGCCGAGTTCACCGACGTGTACGCCATGGAGGCGGATTTCATGGCCACGCTGGAGGCGGCGGTAGACGATCTGCTGGCACTGGCCTCGGCCACGGAGCCAGCGCTTGCATGATGGACTCGGCCTACGGTGCGAACATGGCCTGCAATACTCCCAGAACCTTCGCCTCGGTCGTCGCGGTGAGGGCACCCAGTCGTTTCTCGAGATGCTCTCCGTCGACGGTGCGCAATTGATCGAGCACAACATGCCCATCCTTGCCGGCAAACCGACACGCCACCCGAAACGGGTACGGATGACTGCCGGTGGTCAGCGGCGCGACGATGAAGGTACCCATGTGCGCGTTCAGCTCGTCGGGCGAGACGACTACGCAGGGACGCGTCTTTCGGATCTCGCGTCCGCGCGTGGGATTGAGCGCCACAAGGTAGACCTCGCCCCGTCGAACGGGCGGGGTGGAGGCCGACGTGGCTACCACGTCCACTCCTCTTCATCGAAGCGGGTGCTGGACGGCGCGTCGAGCAGGCCCGGCGGTTGCACACGCGCGGCGGCCTCGGCCCAGCCGGCGCGGGGGGAGGACGCCGAGGTGATGACCAGCGCGCCCTCGCGGACGGTGATCTCGACGTCGTCGGTGAGCCCCGCCTGCTCGATGAGCGGCTTGGCCAACCTGACGCCGCGTGAGTTGCCGATGCGAACCAGTCGTGCCTTCATGGTGCCTCCTGTGGTGTACTCACAAAGTAAGCACGCCTCCGGCATTCTGCCACGCCGGCGTTCGGCGCGGTGGTCATTCGTGCCATGGCGGCCCGTCGTCCTGGTCACCCCGATTTTCGCTCTCCCGATGCCCCGAGCTCGCTGTGGCTAAGAATCCCAAAGCCCCCAAGTCCCCGCCGGCCAACAAGGCGGTTGAGGCATTGACGTACCCCGAGTCCCGGCGGAAGAACATCCCCACCGCCGAGTATCAGGCCATGCTGGCCAAGGCCGACGAGCAGATCCGTGTGGCCTACGAGCGCCGCAACCGCGACCTCGACCCGCAGTTGGTGTGGCGCGGCAAGGACGAGCAGGACGCGGGCGACCTCGTGGTGAACGCGCCGCCGCTCTACATCCAGGAGAAGGTGCACCCCAAGGCGCTGGTGGACGACCTGCTCCGGCAGACGCGCGAGGCGAAGCACGACAAGGGGGAGATTGCGCCCGACCTGTTCTCGGACTTCAACGGTATTTCGAAGGACGCCGACAAGACGGAGTTCTACCAGCACGACCAGAACTGGACCAACCGGATGATTCTGGGGGACTCGCTGCAGGTGATGGCACGATGAAGATGTATGCCGGCGTAACTGACAACTCGTGGTACTCATTCCTCGCGCAGCAGGGCAGCATTGACGAAGTGAACTTCTGGCATCCGAGTGGGAAATCCCCATTTGCGAAGTTACCGGAAGGCGCACCAGTACTCTTCAAGCTGAAGAGTCCTCACCACCACATCGCGGGTGGCGGCTTTTTCATCAAATTCACCTCATTGCCGCTCCGTCTCGCGTGGGACGTTTTTGGTCAGAAGAATGGCGCGGCGACATTTCGCGAGTTCGAGGCATTGATCATGGCGGCGAGAGCGAGGCACGAAACCAAGGATAGAGACATTGGGTGCAGCCTGATTTCCGCACCATTCTTCTTCCCACGTGAGAGCTGGATTCCTGTCGAAGATGAATTTCCCCGGAGTGGGCCCGTCACGGGGAAGTACTTCGATACTTCGGAACCGCATGGTCGCGGAATCTGGGATGCGGTTCAGAGCCGACTGAGTGCGCAGCTGTACTTCGAGACGCGCGCGGCCGAACGACCGGTTGAGTTTGGAGCTCCAATTCTCTTGCGACCCCGTCGAGGACAGGCAACGTTCCGCGCATTGGTGACGAACGCTTACGGGCGACGCTGTGCTATCACCGGCGAGAGCACACTTCCCGTGCTCGAGGCGGCGCACATCAAGCCGGTCTCCGCAGAAGGGCTGCACAACACGTACAATGGCCTTCTACTCCGATCAGACTTTCACAAGCTCTTTGACATCGGCCTCGTCACGGTGACGCCCGAACATCGAGTGCTCGTCAGTAGCAAGATCAAGGAACAGTGGTTCAACGGAAAGGCGTACAATCGGCTTCACGGCGAACGGCTGGCATCTCTGCCGCAAGCAGCGGACGATCATCCACGCGCTGATTTTCTGCGCTGGCACAACGACAACATCTTTGAGCGAGAAACTCGTAGTGCTTAGCGCTTCGACGCTGCAGATGGCGCTCGACTTTCGCCGAGCGCAAGAGTGGGAGCAGTTCCACACCCCCCCAAAAAACTTGGCGATTGCAATCTCAGTCGAAGCGGCAGAACTGCTGGAGCAGTTTCAATGGATGCTTACATCTGATGCAAGGCCATCCGACGTGAAGGGGATATCGATCGAGCACGAGGTCGCTGACATCGCAATCCTTCTTGCGTATCTCGCGAATGACCTCAATGTCAACATCGACGAAGTAGTCAAACGCAAGCTTTCGCTGAACGCTCAGCGCTATCCCATCGAAAAGGCTCGCGGGACGGCAACCAAGTACGATAAGCTTTGACAAGAAGCTCGCCGCAGCTCGACGTAGCCCGAAATCGTAAACGACGCTCACGCCAAGTGGTAGGAGGCGCGCATCGCTCGGCAGCGTGAGATCGACACCAGCATCGCCGCCAAGGCCGACACCGAGTACCTCTTCCCAAAGCCCTACGAGGGCAAGAAGAAGGTGCGCGTGGCCGGTCCCTTCACCGTAGAGTCGCTCTCCCCGCACCGCGTGCTGGGGTGATTGCCGCCGATAAGTCGGACCTGCGCGAGGTGTACGATACCGAGCGGCATCTGCTGTACGTGGCCTGCACGCGAGCGCGGGACCATCTGCTCATCACCGCAGTACGTCCCGGGTCGGAGTTTCTGGCCGACATGACCGCGTCAGCCCCCTGAAGGCGTCCAGACGCTCGCGTCCAAACCCGCGACGTCGTTGCCTCCCTGCCTCCTTGTCTCTGCGTGATCGGGTAGGCGGTTGCCCGCCCCCCGCACCGAGTCTGCCATGACCAACCGCAGACAACAAGACGGGTGCCTTTCCTTCCCGCCGGGGACCCCATTGATTCATCCCGGGGTAGGCAGTCCCGACTGTCGCCATCGCACTCTTCCCGCCCGTTCATGCCGTTACGGTTGTCACTTCTCCGGCGACTCGGACTCGCCGCCTCCCTCGCCTTGGCGCTTCCGGCCATCCTGCCCGCGCCACTGCCCGCCCAATCCCGCGCTGAACTCGAAAAGGTCCTGCGCCGCAAGGTGCTGGCCAACGGCATGGAAGTGATCGTCGTCGAGAACCACGGCGTGCCCATCGCCACGCTCGAAATCAATGTGCGCAACGGTGCCTTCACGCAGACGCCGGAGTACGCCGGGCTCGCGCACATGTACGAGCACATGTTCTTCAAGGCCAACAAGGACTTGCCGTCGGCCGAGGCGTTCACCGATCGCGCCGGCGAACTGGGAGCGGTGTTCAACGGCACCACGCAGGAAGAGCGCGTCAACTACTACCTCACGCTCCCGGCCGATTCGGTGGCGGGCGGGCTGCGCTTCCTGGCCAGTGCGCTCATCAACCCGCTCTTCCTCGAGGAGGAGCTCAAGCGCGAGAAGGAGGTGGTGCTCGGCGAGTACGACCGCAACGAGGCGCAGCCGGGGTTCAACTGGCAGCAGAAGGCCACCGAGTTGTTGTACCCTGGACAGTTCAGCCGCAAGAACACCATCGGCGACCGCACGGTGCTGGCCAACGTCACGCCGGCTCAGATGCGTGAGATTCAGCGCAAGTACTACGTGCCCAACAACTGCGCACTCATCGTCACCGGCGACGTGAACGCCGAGCAGATCTTCGCACTCGCCGAGCAGGTGTTTGGCAGCTGGCCGCGCGGGGAGGACCCGTTCAAGGCCGATCCCATTCCACCGATTCCGCCGCTCGACGGCAACAAGGGGCACATCAGCGAGGAGCCCATCAACGCCGTCGCCGTGCTCATGCAGTGGCAGGGCCCGAGCGTGGGCAAGGACCCCGAGGCAACGTTCGCGGCCGACGTATTCAGCGACGTGCTCAACACGCCCGGGTCCACCTTCCAGAAGAATCTCGTCGACACCGGGCTGTGGCAGGGCGTGGGGGTGAACTACTACACGCTCAATCAGGTCGGGCCCATCTCCATCAGCGGGCAGACCACCCCCGACAAGTACCGCGCCGCGATGGCCGCGCTCGAACGCGAGATTGCCCGCTTCACCGACCCCACCTACATCACGCCCCGCGAACTCGAAGCGGTGAAGGCGCAGCGTGCCGTCTCCAGCGCCTTCGGCATCGAGAAGGCCTCGGAGATCGCGCACACCATCGGCTTCTGGTGGAGCGTGTCCAATCTTGATTACTTCATGCGCTACACCGACGCCATGGCGCAGCAGCGCATCACCGATCTGCTGCGCTACACGCGTACGTACATCGCGGGCAAGCCGCGGGTCACGAACGTGCTGCTCTCGAGCGAGTCGCGGCGCGAAATCGGTCTCACCGAGAAGGAACTCCTGACGCCGGTCACCCGGCCGGTGGTGCGGCCATGATGGGGCGGTGGTGGGCTGTGGATTCACGGCGGCGGGGGGGCGGCGCGCGCTCGCGGCGGCGGGCATTGGCGATGGGGTGTGGACTGTTGGGCCTCACGACACTCACCATGGGTGCCACGGCCGATGCCCAGACGACCCGCACGGCGCCGCCGCGGCGTCCGGCTCCCTCGGGGCCCGCGGCACGCCCTGCCGCCGCGCCACCGGCCAGTCCGGCCATCATGGGCGACGACTCGCTGACCATGAAGTTCGAGGTGAGCGGCATTCCGGTCATTCTGCGTCGCGTCACGGCCAATAACGTCGTCGCCGCGAACCTCTACCTGCTCGGCGGCGTGCGGCAGCTCACGCCGCAGACGCAGGGCATCGAGCTCATGCTGCTCGAGGCCAGTGAGCGTGGCACCCGCAAGTATCCGCGCGACCTGCTGCGCACCCGCATGGCAGCGCTGGGTAGCGCCATCGGCGTGGGTGCCGGCGTGGACTGGACGTCGGTGGGGTTGCGCGCCACCACCACCGGGTTCGACAGCACCTGGGCCATTCTCGCCGACCGCCTCATGGCGCCGCGCCTCGACCCAGCCGAGGTGGAACTGGTCCGTGAGCAATTCGTGACCGGGGTGCGGCAGCGCAAGGACAGCCCTGACGCGTTGCTCGATTTCCTCGCTGACAGCATCGCCTTTTCGGGACATCCGTATGCCCTCGAGCCCACCGGTACCGAGGCCACACTGTCGGCGCTCACCGTGGCCGATCTCAAGGCGTACCACACCGCACAGATGGTGACGTCGCGCATGCTGCTGGTCGTGGTGGGCAACGTGTCGCGCAGCAAGGTGGAGCGTCTGGTACGCGAGAGCATCGGGCGGCTGCCACGCGGCAGCTATGCGTGGTCACTCCCCGAGCCGCCGGCCGACCTGCCCGGGGCATACGTGGTGGAGAAGCGGCAGCTGCCCACCAACTACCTGCAGGGCTACTTCCATGGCCCCAAGGCCACGAGCGCCGACTACACGGCGCTGCGGTTGGCGTGCGCGGTGCTGTCGGGGCGCCTGTTCGGCGAAGTGCGGCAGCGGCGCAATCTCAGCTACTCGGTGAACGCCCCGTTCGTGGAGCGCGCCTTCTCGCTCGGTGGGCTGTACGTGACCACCACCCAGCCCGACGACGTGCTGGCCATCATGCAGCAGCAGGTACGGGCGCTGCAGGAGGGCATCATCACCGACGAAGGGCTCGACCTCCTGCGCCAGCAGTTCATCGTCACGTACTTCCTCGACAACGAAACGAACGCCGATCAGGCCAATATGCTCGCGCGCGCCGAGCTCTATCAGGGCGACTTCCGGCGTGCGTCGCGCTTCGTGCAGGAACTGCGCGCGGTGACGCCCCAGGATATCCAGCGTGCGGCGCGCACGTACCTGAAGCAGGTGCGGTGGGCGTACGTTGGTGATCCGGCCAAGGTCACGCCAGCGCGGCTGCTGCGCTTCTGACATTGGGCGCACCGAAGGGTGGCCTCGTCGACGGCACCCTCCGTGCTCCCACCTCGACACGCGTGTGGCGTCTCACGTCGGTCTCCGCGCTGCCGTCAGCCATCCGACCTTCTCATCTCTGCATGCGCGTCCTGTCCGTCGACCTCGCCTACAAGCATTACCGCGACTGCGGCGTCGCCCTGCTGTCGCAGCGTGAGGGCGCCCCGCATGCGCGGCTGCTCGAGCTCTCCCTCACCGGTGCGCCCGATCCGGAGGGGCTGGCCGACTGGCTCGCCGACCAGGCCGACCGGCACCTCGTGGCGGGGCTGTGCATCGATGGACCACTCGGTTGGAAGGGTCCCGATACCGAGGCGGCGCACTGCCGCTTGAGCGAGAAGGCGGTGCGGGCCCCGGGCAAGACCGGCCTGCCCCCCGACGGGGTCAAGCCGCGTGGCTATCTGCCGTTCACGCAGTTCTCCATCGCCCTGTTCGAGCGGCTCATTGAGGTGCACGCGTTCGGGCTGCCCGGACACCCGGGCACTCGTGGTGCTCGATTCGTCACCGAGACGTTTCCCACGGCGGCGTGGCGCGCCCTCGGGCTGGCCCCACTGCCAGGGAAGAGCCGGGCGACGCCGGCCGATGTGGCCGAGGCAGTCCGTCGGCTGGAACACGCCACGGCGATCGTGCTCGACGGACTGCCGACGCACGACCAGCTGCAGGCCGTGGTGGGCGGGCTTGCCCCGCTCGACTGGGCGTGCGGCGCCCATGACCGTGTGCAACTGGCCGGCGCGCCGCCGTTCCGCCTCGACGACCGCTGGTGCGAGGGCTATATCATGATTCCTGCAGCACGCCCCGCGACTCCTCGCTGAACCGCTTCCCGCCTCCCGCCGCCATGTCCGATTCCGTGTCCCGCCGCGACTTCGTCTCCAGCACTGCCACCCTCGCCGCCGGCATCATGGTCGTGCCGCGTGTCGTGCTCGGTGGACCCGGCTACCGCGCGCCCAGCGACAAGCTCAACATCGCCTGTGTCGGCATCGGCGGCATGGGGATGAGCAACATGTCGCAGATGCTCACCGAGAACATCGTGGCCGTGTGCGACGTCGACTTCCCGTACGTGGAGCGATCGCTGCAGGGCCGGCTCAAGCCACGCGAAGGGCAGCCCACGCCGCAGAACGTGCAGCTTGGTGAGGTCTACACCAAGGCCGCCAAGTATGCCGACTTCCGCGTGATGCTCGAGAAGCAGAAGGACATCGATGCGGTGATGATTGCCACCCCCGACCACTTGCACGCCACCATCGCCCTCGCCGCGATGCAGCTCGGCAAGCACGTGTACGTGCAGAAGCCGCTCGCCTACTCGGTGCATGAATCGCGCCTGCTGGCCAAGGCGGCCGCAGCCAACCCCAAGGTCGTGACGCAGATGGGCAACCAGGGGCACTCCATGGACGGCTCGCACCGCGTCATCGAGATCGTGCGCTCGGGGGTGCTCGGCAAGGTCACCGACGTGCACGTGTGGACCGATCGCCCGGTGCGTTACTGGGCGCAGGGCATCCCGCGGCCGCGCCCGGCCGGCGCTGCCGTGATCAACAGCAATCCGCGTCCGCAGTGGAACATGGGGACGGTGGACAATGCGGTGCGCAACTTCATGGCGATCAACGACCATACGCCACCCGAAGGCTTCAACTGGGATCTCTACCTCGGCCCCGCGCCGGAGATTCCCTATCATCCGGCGTATCATCCGTTTGCGTGGCGTGGCTGGTTGGACTTCGGGGTGGGCTCCATCGGCGACATGGGCGCGCACCTCATCGACCAGGCGTTCACCGCGCTGGAGCTCACGTATCCCACGAGCATCACGGCGAGCTCCAGCCCGTGGGGCGGTGGCGCGCAGAACCCGGCCACGTATCCGCTGGCCATGACCGCGCAGTTCGAGTATCCCGCGGTGGGCAAGCGTGGCCCCGTGAAGCTGTACTGGTACGACGGCGGGCTGCTGCCGCCCCGTCCGGCGATGATGCCCGACGACGCGCCCTTCGCCATGCCGGGCAGCGACGGCGGCGGCGCGATGATCATCGGCGAGAAGGGCATGCTCATTCACGAGACGTACGGCAATCGGCCGCGCATCTACCCGGACGGCACGGCCAAGAAGGCGGAAGCCGTGGCCAAGAGCATCCCGCGCATCACCGTGTCGCACGAGCAGAACTGGATCCAGGCCTCCAAGGGCGAGACCACGGCCAGCTCGCCGTTCTCGCAGGCGGCGCCGCTCACGGAGACCATGTTGCTCGGCATCGCCGCGCTGCGCGCCGGGCAGGGGCGCAAGGTGCTGTACGATGGCTCGGCGATGCAGTTCACCAACGCCCCCGATGCCAACCAGTACCTCACGCGTGCCTACCGCAAAGGCTGGGAGCTGTAACGCGCGGTATGGTTGACGCTCCGCATCTCGACCTGCGCGCCCCCGACGGCGCGTTCGCCCGCGTGTACGTGGACGGTGCGCAGGTCGCGCAGTGGGTTCCCGCCGAGTCGGCGGACGACCGCCTGTTCGTGAGCGCCTCGGCACACTACGGACCCGGCGTTTCCATTCGCGGTGGCATTCCGCTCTGCTTTCCGCAGTTCGGGCCATTCGGCGCGCTGCCGCAGCATGGCTTCGCGCGCACCGCCCGCTGGCGCGTCACTGACGACCTGCGGCTGGACGAAGGGCTCGTGATGCTGAGCCTCACCGAGCGGGATCTCACGCCGGCGACCGCCGAGTTGGCACGCCATGCATGGCCGCATCCCTTTGCCGCCGACCTGCATGTGGCGGTGGGTGGCGATACGCTGGCCGTGACCCTGGTGGTGACCAACACCGGTGACGCGCCGTTCGCGTTCACGGTGGCGCTGCATCCGTACTTCGCCGTGCGCGATGCGTTCGCCTGTGCCGTCACCGGCCTCACGGGGCTCACCTATCGTGACGCGCTGGCCGGTGGCGCCGAGTTGGCCGAAACCGAGCCGGCGCTCACCATCGCCGGCCCGCTCGACCGCTGCTACTACAACGCGCCCGACGTGCTCGAACTGCGTGAGCCGCATCGGATGCTGCGCATCGAGAAGGCGGGCTTTCCCGACGCCGTGGTGTGGAATCCCGGGCCGGCCGGCACCGCCTCGCGGAGCGACTTTACGCCCGGCGACGAGCAGCACATGCTCTGCGTGGAGGCGGCGGTGGTGCGCACTCCCGTCGCGCTCGAACCAGGCCAGCAATGGGTGGGGACGCAGCGGATGACGGCGCGGTAACGCGCCGCCATCACCACGCGGCGTGCGCGCGTTGCGCCTACCGCGCCCGCCCCGCCAGCACCGCCCGCACATCATCCAACGACCCGCCCACCGCGCGCAGCGCCACCAGCGCGTGATAGATCAGGTCCGCCGTCTCCTCGGTGGCCCGCTCGCGGTCACCGTCCACACACGCCGTGGCCAGCTCCACCGCCTCCTCGCCGAGCTTCTTGAGGCGCAGGTTCCGGTCGCCGAGCAGCGTCTGGGTGTAGCTGGGCTTCTCGCCCTCGGCCACCGCGAGCACCGACCGCGACGCGATGGTCGCGTCGAGCGCGCTCAGGACATCGGCGCGCAGCGCCTCGTCGCGGAAGCACGAGGTGGTCCCTTCGTGACACGCCGGACCGGCCGGCAGCACACGCGCCAGCACCGCGTCGCGGTCGCAGTCGGTGGTGAGCGATACCACCCGCTGCACGTTGCCGCTGGTGCCACCTTTGTGCCACCGCCCGCGGCTGCGCGAGTGGTAGTGCATCTCGCCGGTGCGCAGCGTGTACTCCAGCGCCTCGCGGTCGGCGTGGGCCACCATGAGCACGGCACCGGTGTGGGCGTCCTGCGTGACCACGGTGACGAGCCCGTTGCCCTTGGTGAAGTTGAGCGTGTCGAGGTCGAGCAACGGGGCGGTCATGGTTGTACTCCGGAGCCTTCCAGCAAGGGGCGCCGCGCTGCGTTGGCCAGCGCCGCATTGGTGGCGATGATGTCGCCGCCGAACGCCGTGTCACGCCCGCGCCAATCGCTGAAGCGCCCCCCGGCTTCGGTGATGAGGGGATACACGGCGGCAGCATCCCACGGATTCACGATGTCATCCACCATGATCTCGGCGCGGCCCGTCGCCACGAGCAGGTAGCCATAGCAGTCGCCCCACGTGCGGGCCACCGCCACCTGCGAAGCGAGGGTGAACCACGGTTCGCGACGATGCGGTCGCTCGAGAAAGCGCTCGTCGGTAATGAGGGCCGTGGCCTCGCGCAGCGCGCTCACGGTGGACACCGTGGCCCGCGAGCCATTCCACCAGCACCCTTCACCCGGGGCAGCGGCCACCAGCTCCTTCACCACCGGATAGCACGCCGCACCGGCGAGCACCGTGTCGCCCTCGCAGCAGGCCACCAGCGTACCCCACAGCGGTACGCCGCGCACGAACGCCTTGGTGCCATCAATGGGGTCGAGAATCCACCGGCGCTTCGCGTTGGGGCGCACGTGGTCGAATTCCTCGCCGAACAAGCCGTCGTCGGGAAACCGCTCCTCCAGCCACGTGCGCGCCGCCCGCTCGGCCTCCCGGTCGGCGATGGTCACGGGCGAGCCGTCGCCTTTGGTCTCCACCTGCACGTTCGTGCGATACCAGCGCATGGCGACGCTGGCCGCATACTCGGCCACATCGGCCGCCGCCTGCAGCAGCGTGCTGAGTGACTCACGGCTCATGAGACCCCCACCAGCTCGCGCACCGGCAGCCCGGCATCGCGCATCACCTGCTTGAGGTCGTGCACCGTGGTGAGCCCGTCATGCAGCATGCCCGCCACCAGCACCGCGTCGGCGTGCCCCTGCACCACGGCGTCCACCAGATGCTGCGCGTTGCCGGCGCCCCCCGACGCAATCACCGGCACGTTCACCGCATCGGCCACCGCCCGCGTAATGGCCAGGTCGTAGCCGGTGCGCACGCCGTCGCGGTCGATGCTGGTGAGCAGGATCTCCCCCGCACCGCGCGCCACGCACTCCTGCGCCCACGCCACGGCTTCGAGTGGCGTTTCCTCACGGCCGCCCTTGACCCACACCTTGTAGATGCCCTCGGCGTTCTGCTTGGCGTCGATGCTGGCCACCACGCACTGGGCACCGAAGCGATCGGCGGCCGCCGTGAGCACCTCGGGACTGGTCACCGCCGCCGAGTTGAGCGACACCTTGTCGGCACCAGCGCGCAGCGCCCGCGCGACATCGTCAGGCGTACGCACGCCGCCGCCGATGGTGAGTGGAATGAACAGCCGCTCGGCCGTGCGCCGCGCCACCTCCAGCAGCGTGGCCCGCTCCTCGGAACTGGCCGAGATGTCGAGGAAGGTGATCTCGTCGGCGCCTTCGGCTTCGTAGCGCTCGGAGAGCGAGACCGGATCGCCGACATCGCGCAGCCCGACGAAGTTCACGCCCTTCACTACGCGTCCGCCCTTTACATCGAGGCAGACGATCACGCGTCGCGTCAGCATCAGGGATTGATCTCGAGTTTCACGGAGCCCTTGGTACTGAACACCGTGCCCGACTCCACCAGCGCCTCGCGCAGCGCGAAGCCGAGCGCCTTGAAGGCCGCCTCGATGATGTGGTGCCGATCGGTGCCGCGCAGCACACGCACGTGCAGTGTGGCCTTGGCGTTGTCGGCGAAGGAGCGGAAGACGTGGTCGTACAGGTGCGACGGCAACGGCCCGCGGTAGTACGGGCGGCCCCCCAGGTCGAGCACCACCTGCACCAGCGCGTCGTCCATGGGCACGGTGCGCTCGCCGTAGCGTGCACAGGTGGCCGGCGTGTGCGCGGCGAACGCCTGGCCGAGCGCGATGGCCACATCCTCGATGAGGTGGTGGCGCAGGTCGCCCCTGGCCTGGATGTCGAGCGTGACCCCCGAGTACTTGGACAGCGCCACGAGCATGTGGTCGAGGAAGGGCTCCGTCGTTTCGATCGACGTTCCGTGGTCGCTCTGCCCCACCTCCCCCAGTGCGATGCGGATCTGCGTTTCCTTCGATTCTCTCACCACGACGGTCATGCGCCGAACTCCTCAGCCAGGCGGCGCGCATCGAGCGTGCCGGTGTACAGGGCCATGCCCAGCACCGCGCCGGCCAGGCCGCGATGCTCGAGCGCTCGCATATCATCCAACGTCGTCACGCCGCCCGACGCATACACCGGCCACGCGCTCGCCTCAGCCACGTCTTCCATGAGCGGCAGGTCGGTGCCTTCCATTCTGCCCTCGAGGTGCACGGCGGTCACCAGTACGCCGCCCAGCGGCAAGCCGTTCAACTCTTCCACGAAGTCGATGACGTTCAGGCGCGACGTCTCCGCCCACCCCTTGGTCACCACGGCGCGCTCGCGCACGTCGGCGGCGATGATGAGGCGCCCCGGATAGCGATGCGCCATCTCCCCGCGCCAGTCTTCGTCTTCCACGGCGCGGGTGCCCACCACCACCCAGTCGGCGCCTTCGTCCAGCAGCTGTTCAATGCGCGCCTCGTGACGCACGCCACCGCCCACCTGCACCGGCACCCCCGCGTCGCGGAGCAGGTCGCGAATGACCTCGGTGTTGTGCCCGCGCCCGGTGGCCGCGTCGAGGTCGACGATGTGCAGCCGGTTGAAGCCGGTGCGGATCCAGTCGCGCGCCACCGAGGGCGGATCGTCGAGCTGCACCTTCTGGGCGTCGTAGTCGCCACCCACGAGCTGCACGCACTTGCCCCCACGCAGGTCGACGGCGGGAATGGCGATCATGACGTGCTCCGGAGTGATGAGGCGAAGGAGAGGAACTCGCGTACGAACGCCACACCGGGCGCGCTCGACTTCTCGGGGTGGAACTGGGTGCCGATCACGTTGCCGCGCCGCACACTCGCCGGGAAGCGGTCGCCCTCGTGTTCACTCCAGGCAGACACGAACCCCTCGCCTTCCAACGTGGGACGGCAAACGAACGAATTGGCATAGTACGCCGTGGAGAGCTGCGCCGCCTGCAGCAGTGGCTCACGCACGGCTTCGAGGCGGTTCCATCCGATCTGCGGCACCCGTTCGGCGGTCAGCTTCGTCACGCGGCCCGGCACGATGCCGAGGCCAGCGCCCGGGCCTTCGTCGCTGGCGTCGAAGAGGAGCTGCATGCCGAGGCAGATGCCCAGCGCGGGCAGCCCGCCGAGCAGCGCGTCGCGCATGGCATCGCGTCCCCCGGCCAGTCGCTCGGCGGCCGGAGCGAAGGCCCCCACGCCGGGAAGAATCAACGCGTCGGTGTCCCGCACGGCCCTCGCGGCGTCGGTCTCCACGTGCACCACGGCGCCGCCAGCTTCCAGCGCCTTGACGAGCGAGTGCAGATTGCCGGCGCCGTAGTCGAATACCGTCACCCGAACCCGAGTCCGGTCGCTCATGAGGCCCACCCGTACACGTCGGCGGTGGCGTCGTCGAATGCCGCAAGGAACTGCGTCAGCAGCTCCCACGGCCCCACACTGATGCGCAGCGCATCGCCCACGTGCGGCAGCCCCGGGAACGGACGGGCCGCCACGCCGTGCGCCCGCAGCGCCTGGCCCACCTCGACCGCACGCGCAAGGGGTACGCACAGGTAGTTCGCGTGCGAAGGTAGCGGGGCATAGCCACGATCGCGCAGCGCCGCCGCGAGCCGGTCACGGTTGGTCACCGCCAACGCCACGTGGGCCTTCACCCACGCCATGTCGTGCCGCAGTGCCGCCAGTGCCACCTGTTCGGCCATCGCGTTCAGCTTGTACGGCCCGCGCGACTTCTCCACGTCGCGCACCAGCGACGGTGCGCCGATGGCGTACCCCACGCGCAGCCCCGCCAGACCGAACGCCTTGGACATGGTGCGGATGACCAGCAGGTTGTCCACCTGCATGGCGAGGTCCACCGCCGACACGCCCGCGAACTCGGCATACGCCTCGTCGAGGAAGACCACGCCCGGCGCTTCGCGCACCACCCGTTCGATCGCCGAGCGCGAGAGCAGCGCGCCGGTAGGGTTGTTGGGTGAACACAGGTACAGGATGCGCGGCTTCGTCGCCAGCAGCGCATCGATGTCGGGCTGGTGGTCGGGCAACTCGGTGATGCCCACGTACTGCAGTCCGTTCATGCGGGCGAAGATGGGGATCATCGCGAAGCTCGGCTCGCTGCTCGCCACCACACTGCCTGGCTCCCCGAACGCGCGCATGGCGCTGTCGAGAATGTCATCCGAGCCGCACCCTGTCACGAGTCGGTCGGGCGTGGCGCCCACGAATGCCGCCAACGCCTCCTTGAGCTCTGCGGCATAGAGCGACGGATAGCGTGTGATGCGGGCCACCGGCAACTCCCGCAGCGTGCGCTCCGCCACCGGCGGCATACCCCAGAGATTCGTGTTGTCGGTGAGGTCGAGCGCCACCGGACTCCGCTTGGGGTCGTACAGGGGTACGTCGTCGTACAGCGCGCGGGCGAAAGCGAGTCGGTCCCGTGCTTCCATGGGAACGGTCATCGGGTGCCCTCCGCGATACGCCACGCGCGCGCGGCGGCGGCGTGCGCGGGAAGCCCTTCGGCGTCGGCAAAGCGGCCCACATCGTCGGCGAGTCGGGCGGCAGCGTCGGGCGTGACCTCCTGCCAGGTCGTCCAGCGCACGAAGTCGAGCGTGGACAGCCCCGAGTAGCTGCGCCCCGCGCCGGCGGTGGGGAGCACATGGTTGGCGCCGGTCATGTAGTCACCGTACGCCACCGAACTCGATGCCCCCACGAAAATGGTGCCGGCGCTGCGCAGCGCCGCCAGCGTTTCGTCGCGGACGTCGTCGCGCACCACCAGCAGCAGATGTTCGGCGGCCCACTCGCTCGCGAAGGCGATGCCCTCGGCGAGCGTCGGCGCCGTGACGATGCCCCCGCGCGCCGCCAGCGAGGTGCGCACCACGTCGGCGCGCGGCGCCGTGGCCAGCTGCGCATCGAGCGCGGCCACCACGGCGTCGGCCAGGGCGGCCACACCCACGTCGTCGCCGGCCAGCACGGTCACCACCGCGGCATCGGGATCATGCTCGGCCTGCGCCATCATCTCACGGGCGATCGCGTCGGCGTCGGCGCTGTCATCGGCCAGCACCAGCAGCTCGCTGGGGCCGGCCGGCGCGTCGATCGCCACCGCCGACACCAGCTGCAGCTTCGCCTCGGCCACATACGCGTTGCCCGGGCCCATGATGCGGTCCACGCGCGGTACGGTCGCGGTGCCCAGCGCCATGGCGGCAATCGCGCCGGCGCCACCGAGGGCGAACACGCGATCGACACCCGCCAGCGCGGCCGCGGCGAGCACGACCGCCGACGGACGCCCGCCTGGCCCCGGCGGCGAGCAGACGATCACCTCGTGCACACCGGCCACGCGGGCCGGGATGGCGCCCATGAGCAGCGAGCTGGGATAGGCGGCGCGGCCGCCGGGGGCGTAGATGCCCACACGCTGCAGCGGGTCGGGGCGGCGCCCGACCGTGATGCCGGGTTCGGGCGAGCACACCGTCTCGGTGGGGCGGAAGGCCGCGTGCACCGTGGCGATGTTGCGCGCCGCGCGCTCCAGCGACTGCCGCAGCCCGCTGTCGAGCGTGGCCAGCGCCGCGTCCCACTCGGCACGCGGAACCTCGAGGGCCGTGAGCGTCACGTGGTCGAAGTCGCGCGCGAAATCCCTCAGCGCGGCGTCACCGCGCGTGCGCACCTGCTCGATGATGGCGGCCGTGCGGGTGCGCACCGTGGCCTCGGTGGTGGAGGCACGGTCGACGAGCGCCCGGCGCGTGTCGGCATCGAGCGCCGCCAGCGGCCCGCGCGCGCGCAACGCCACAGACGTGGAGGCACTCACGGCACCAGCCTCTCGATGCGCGTGACCAGAATGCCTTCGCCGCCCAAGGCGCGCAGCTGCGAGATGGTGCGGTAGATGGCGCTGGCGCTCACCACCGCGTGTACCGCCACATACTGACTCGATTCGGCGATCTCGATGACGGTGGGGCCGTTGAGTCCCGGGAGCACCTCGCGCACCTGTGCCAGCGCCGTGCGCGGCACATTGGCCATGAGGTACCGCTGGCCGCGGGCGCGGATCACCGACGCCAGTGCGGTCACCAGGTCCTCCAGCTCCCGGCCCCGCGCCGGGTCACCCCCGCGTGGGCCACCCGTGCTGGTAATCAGGTGCGCGCTTGAGCGCAGCACCGTTTCAAGCTCACGCAGGCCGTTCACGCGCAGCGTGCTGCCGGTGGAGGTGAGGTCGACCACCACGTCGGCGATGCCGAGGTGCGGGGCGATCTCGGCGGCACCCGACACCGGGACCACGTCCACCGGCCGGCCACGCTCGGCGAAGAACGCGCGGGTGATGTTCGGGAACACCGTGGCCACCCGAACCGGCTGGCCATCGCGTCCCATGTCGTCGATCTGCCGAATGCCCGAATCGTCCTTGGCTGCGACCACCAGCCGGCACTTGCCGAACCCCAGGTCGAGATGCGAGGCGAGCGACCGGCCCGATTCGCTGACCAGGTCCCAGCCGGTCACGCCGGCGTCGGCGGCACCGTCGGCCACGAACTCCGGGATGTCCTGGGCGCGGACGAAGATGGCCTCGAACTCACCGCCGAGAGACGCCGTCAGGGCGCGGTCCCCCGACGACCGGACCTCGAGGCCGGCGTCGTTGAACAGCTCGCGGGTCTCGTCGCTCAGACGGCCTTTGTTGGGCAGGGCAATGCGCAGCATGGAAACTCGGGAAACGGGATACGAAGCACCGGGAAACAAAAAAAGCCCGTCCGAAGGACGGGCCGCAGGTCGCTGGAGTGCCGGGAGCGCTGCTCGCGCCTTACGCCGCCATGCACACCGCGCCCCGACCCGTCGGGCCGTGGCCATAATGCGTGTGGTGGTGGGCGGAGCAGAACGTCGGCATGGGGGAAAACGGTAGTCGCCGCTCCGGTAGGCGTCAAGAGAGAAAATTGCCACGAGGGCCTTGGCGATCCGATCGCTTGTGAATAAGTTCACAATGCTCGCAGGGCCCTGCGAGCACAGGACAGTCCTGTCGATAGAAATACTCGAATAGGCTCTGGAGGCCTCTCGACATGCGGTTTCTCGGCTTTGCGGTGGTGACGGGCGCGGCGATCCTGCTCGGCGCGTGCGGTGGTGGTGACAAGGCGGCGACGACGGATTCGGCGGCCGCGCCGGCCGCGGAAGCGGCGCCGGCTCCTGCGGCGGCTCCGGCCGCCGGTGCGATGGCCCCGATCACGGGCACCACGCACACGGTGAACATGGTGGGTGACGGGCAGGGCTATCGGTTCGAGCCCGCCGAGATCACGATCAAGGCCGGCGACGGCATCAAGTTTGTGATGGTCTCGGGCGGCCCGCACAACGTGGCGTTCGACCCGGCCACGCTTTCGGCCGGAGCCAAGTCGGCCCTCCTGGCGAACATGCCGGAGCAGGCGGGTGAGCTCTCGGGCAAGATGCTGCTCAACGCCAACGAGGACTACACGATCTCCTTTGCCGGCGTCCCGGCTGGTACGTACGACTACCACTGCACGCCGCACCTCGCGATGGGCATGAAGGGCAAGATCACGGTCCAGTAAGCCGGATCGCGTTCGGCAGGACGGCGGGGGCTGGCGTTTCGACGCCAGCCCCCGTGTTGCGTTCGGGGCGGGTGTGTACGCAGCGGGGACTGGGTGTGCTGCTGGATGCGGGCGCGCGGGAAGCGTTGACGAGACGCGCAGAGCGTCTGGCCGGCGTGGGGAGCGCGGTCCTGCAGGCCGGTGAGGCGGTGGTGGCGTGTCCCGATGGGCCCAGACGTACTCCCGCTGGCCGGCGGACGGTCGTCCGGCTAGTCTCCGCACCATGTGGGCGGATACGCTGTTGTCACTCGAGCAGGGCCATCTCCTGCGTCTCGGGGCCTGGGCGATGCTTTCGTCATTGAGCGGCACGGCGTTGCTGGCGTGGCTGGCGGTGCGCCATGCCACGGCGCCCATGGTGCGGCATTTCGGCATCCAGATGGCCGCCTGGGGGGTCGTGAACGGCATGATCGCCTACTGGGCGTGGCGCGGCCTCACACTGCGCGACTTCGCCGGCACCCAGCGCCTGCTCAACATCCTGTGGCTGAACACCGGTCTCGACGTGGGGTATGCCGCCGTCGGCGTCACGCTGGCCATTGCGGGCTGGCGGTGGGGGCTACGTCTCGGCGCCGTGGGCGCGGGGCTGGCCGTGGTGGTGCAGGGACTCGTGCTGGCCCTGCTCGATTACCGGCTCATCGCGCTCATCGGACCCGTGAAGTAAGCGCCCCGCCAACCGCCGACTCACCTTCGGATGCTCGTATGGAACCCGTCATTCCCGATCTGCGCGCCGTCCCCCGCGCCGAGGCCTACGCGCAGTTGCTGGCGATGCAGCGCCTGCTGCTCGACGACCATGCCGATGCCATTGCCGGCATGGCAACCGTGAGCGCCCTGCTGCACCACGCCTTCGGTCATCTGTGGACGGGGTTCTATCGGGTGGTCGAACCCGGGCGCCTGCTGCGCGTGGGGCCGTACCAGGGATCGCTTGGCTGCCAGGACATTGCCTTCGGGCGCGGGGTGTGCGGTACCGCGGCGGCCGAACGGCGGACGGTGGTGGTCCCCGACGTGCATGCGTTCCCGGGGCACATCGCCTGCGATGCCCGGTCGCAGAGTGAGATCGTCGTGCCGGTGTTCGATCGTGAGGGCACCCTCATGGCGGTGCTCGATATCGATTCGCCGCAGAAGGCGGCGTTCGGCGAGGCCGACGTCGCCGGCCTCGAGTCGTTGGTGGCTTGGTTCGCCCGCACGACGTATGTTCCCCTTCCCGCCTGAGGCCGATCGGCCTGTCGGCGCGCTGCCCGCTCCAATGCCGATCTCCCGCCCATGACCGGATCCATGACCGGATACTCCGATCGGATCAATCACGCCTTCGCCTTCGCGGCCAAGCACCACGACCAGCAGGTGCGGAAGGGAACCCGGCTGCCGTATCTCACGCACCCGGCGAATGTGGCCGTCATCCTCACCCGCTACGGCTGCCCCGATGATGTCGTCGTGGCCGGCATTCTGCATGACGTGGTCGAGGACTGCGTCCGCGAGGGAATGACGCGCGAGATGCTGGAGGAGCGCATCGGCCGGAAGTTCGGAAACGGCGTCCTGGAGACGGTGCTGGCGGTGACGCAGCGCAAGCTCGATGACGACGGGATCGAGATGTCGTGGGACGACCGCAAGGAGGACTACCTCGCGCGGCTCTCGCTGGCGAGTGAGCCGGCCCGATGGGTGTGCGCGGCGGACAAGGTGCACAACGCCAACTCGATCCTTTCCGATCTGCGGCGCACGGCATTCCCCGAGACGGTCTGGGGGCGCTTCTCCGCCGGCCGCGAGGGCACGGTGCGCTGGTATCGCCGCGTGGTCGATCGGCTGCGCGAGATCGGCTTCACGGCGCCGATCGTGGATGAACTCGAACAGGCCGCCTTCGGCCTCGAGCAGGGCTGACCCAAGGGAGGGAGTGGCATGGTTTCGTGGTTCGTTTTGGCGGCGCTGAGCCAGGCGCAGCCCGCGGCTTCCGCGCAGGCGCGACTCGAAGTTTCACCCGCTGACCCGGTGGTGATCGCCGAAGACACCCTCCGGCTGCGCGCGCGGGTGCTCGACGCCTCGGGGCAGCCGGTGAGTGGCGCCCAGGTGCGTTTCATTGCCGCCGGCGGGCGCTTCGAAGGGAGCATCGACCCCGATGGTCTCGTGCGGTCCGGCTCGACCGGCACCATGCCGGTCACCGTCGTCGCGCAGATCCCTGGCCAGCCGACCATGACCCGGCGCGTCGAAGTGCGCATGGTGCCCGGGCCGGCCGCCAGCATCACGCTCGACGGCGCGCCATCCCGTATGGTCACCGGCCAGCGTGTGGTGCTGGTGCCCACGGTCCGGAGTGCGGCGGGAGACACGCGCACGGATCGTGTGGCGTGGAGCAGCAGCAACCCCGCCGTGATCGGTGTGAGTGCCGACGGTCTGGTGGAAGCCAGGGCCCTCGGCCGCGCCACCATCACCGGGCGGGCCGACCGGGCCACCGTGACGCAGGCGGTGCAGGTGGTGGCCTCGCGCGTGGCGTCGCTGGCGCTCACGCCGTCGGCCAAGGACGCGCGCACGGGTGACGTGATCCGCTTCAGCGTGGCGGCGCGTGACGCGGCCGGCAAGCCGATCACCGGCGTCGCGCCCAGCTGGAGCTTCAGCCCGGGGCAGGGCGTCATCGATGCAGACGGCGCCTTCACCGGCTACGAGGGCGGCACCTACGTGGTCACCGCCACGCTTGGCACCCAGAGCGCGCAGGCCGTGGTGCGACTCACGCCGCGCGACGTGCGTCGGCCAGCCACCGTCATCGGCCGTCTGCCGCGCACGGGCTTCACCACCGAGGAGGTGTGGCTGCACCCCACGCGCGAGATCGCCTACCTCGGCACCGGCTCGGGGGGCGATCGGATGTACACCATCGACATCAGCGACAAGTCGAAGCCGGTGGTGACCGACTCGATCGTCGAAAACACGCGCCGCGTGAACGACATCATGACGTCGCCCGACGGCACGCACATGGTGTTCACGCGCGAGGGCGCGAGCGACCGCAAGAACGGCATCGTGATCGCCACCCTCGACGATCCGCTGCACCCGAAGAAGTGTGCCGATTTCACCGAGGGGCTCACCGGCGGGGTGCACAGCACCTTCGTGTACCGCCAGGAGAAATACGGCACGCACATCTATCTCACGAACGACGGCACCGGGGCCATTCACATCATCGACTGGAACACGCCCTGCCAGCCAAAGACCGCGGCCGTGTGGAAGACCCCGCGCCCCGATGCCGGCCGCTCGCTGCATGATATCGACGTGCAGGATGGTCTTGCCTACCTGAGCTACTGGAACGATGGGCTGGTCATCCTCGACATCGGCAATGGCATCAAGGGTGGCTCGCCGAGCAACCCGCAGGTGGTGTCGCAGTACAAGTACGACCTCAACGACCTGTACCGGCAGGTGGAGGCGTCGGGCGGCCCGGGCTTCATTCGCGGTACCCACACCGCGTGGCGCCACAAGAACTACGTCTTCATTGCCGACGAGGTGTTCCCGGCCGCGCCGGTGAAGGGCGCCAAGGACGCTGCGGCGGGGCGCGCCTACGGCCGCCTGCAGGTCGTCGACGTGAGCGACATCGCGAAGCCGAAGAGCGTGGCCTTTTACGAGCCGGAGTACGGCGGCGTGCACAACGTGTGGGTGGCCGGTGACACGCTGTACATGGGCGCCTACAACGCGGGCTTCCGGGCCTTCGACATCTCCGGTGAACTGCGCGGCGACCTGCGCGCCCAGCAGCGCGAGATGGTGCACGTGAACACCGCCGACCTCGACGGGTACGTGAAGAATGCGGCCATGACGTGGGGGGTGGTGGTCCGCAACGGTCTTGCGTACGTGAATGACATGTACAACGGGCTGTGGATCGTGCGCATGGAACCCAAGCCCGAGCCGAAGAAGACCGCGATCGTTCCCTGATGGCCGTGAGGTGCCGATGAAGAAGTCCCGCATCAGCGAGCGCGTCATCCAGCGCTTCGCCATCCTGGTCACCGCTTCGGTGGTGGCCTCCCTCGACGCGGGTGCCCAGGCGGCACCCGCGTTGTCGCGTGCGGTGCCTGCGGCGCCACAGTGGCCGGCGAAGACGTACACCGCGCTCGTGGCCTCGGAGTCGGTGGACCGGGTGGCGGTGGTCGAGCTTGGGCCGCAGGGCGCACGGGTCGTGCGGCAGCACGACGTGGGCGTGATGCTCGCCGATCCCGACGGGCCGCATGGGGTCGCCGTGGAGCCCGGCGGTGGATACTACTACGTGACCACCGCGCACGGCACACCCTATGGCGTCCTCTGGAAGTTCGACAGCCGCACCAATGCCTACGTGGACCAGGTGATGCTGGGCAACTTCCCCGCTACTGCGCAGGTCACGCCCGACGGCCGCCGGGTGGTGGTGGTGAACTTCAACCTGCACGGCGACATGGTGGCGAGCGACGTGAGTGTCGTGCGCACCGACACGCTGCAGGAGATCGCCCGCATCACCACCTGCGCCATGCCGCACGGTTCGCGCGTGAACCGGGCGGGCACCAGGCACTACAGCGTCTGCATGATGGACGAGCAGTTGGTGGAGATCGATCTCGATGGCCTGCAGGTGGCGCGGCACTTCCTCCTCACGAAGGGCATGGAGCAGGGCATGAGTGGTGCGCCGCCGATTCGAGGCGCCGCCGATGCCGCGCATACCGGCCACGAGATGGGCGGCCACGGTCTGGCGCAGCCGGCAGCGGGCAGCACGCAGTGCTCGCCCACGTGGGCGCAGCCGAGCCCCGATGACCGCACGGTGTGGGTGGCGTGCAACGGCCCGGGCGATCTCGT